>JAKACZ010000075.1 GCA_021820965.1 Bacillota bacterium
ACAATCGCTCACGATGCGCAACGCTCGCGCGGTTAACCGCGCGTCGCCGAAGGACGCATTGCCGAGTTCGCGAAACACCCAAGGATCGATGGATGGCTGAGGTCGAACATTTGGGATGACCATACCAAAGATATTCGACATCCCGTGACAAATCCCTTTGGGAACCTGCCCGCGATCAAAATTGTTTCTTCGGCTGAGAATCGCAGACCCTGCGTGATGACGATGCCATAATTTGGCGGCGGCCCTTCAAAAGATATGGGTAAAGATTAGGACACACTAACGGATCCACTGGAATACGGTCCAAATATTCCATGACGCGCCCCCTGTTCACCCTTACTATGCAAATTGTTGGAGTAGTTTCTCACGCCCTTTGGCGACGCCCTGCAGCATGAAAATGGGGGTCGTTGTGCGCTTCTCGTGAGGGGGTCGTACGCTCTCTGGTCCGGCACCCTGCACTATTGCCGGCCCGTCGGGCCGAGCACGCGTAAGAGAATCCTGAATGTTGCCACTCCGGGCCCGCGGGCCTTGCGGTGAGCATGAGAGGAATGGACGTGGAGAGCATTGACCTGGTCTTGCCCCACTGTGCGCGGCTCGATGTCCACGAGAGAGTGTCGTCGCCTGATTAAGGATGGCAGCACCCACACTAAGGAAGTGCGAACGTTCGCCGACGCGCCAGGTAGTCACCCAAGTGGCGATGGAATCCACTGCCGCTACTGAAAGCCGGTGTGATCTTTCGCGTTCAGGAAGCGCTGTCGCTTCGCACCAAACGGGCGGGGCCATCCGTCAGATTTGGCAAGAAGCCTGAGTCAATCCCGTGTCCCTGCTGTATGCTGAAGACATGGGGGGTGATGAGGTGGCAGATGAGGAAACCAACGCATTTGTGCAATGGCGGCATGCGCCGCCCGCCCAGTGGCGATTTTGTCCACTGTGCCGTGCTGACCTGGTTGATCGTTCATGGGATGGCAAGGTCCGTCGCTACTGTCCTAATTGCGGGTTTGTTTACTGGGAGCGGCCGTTGCCGGCCGCCGCTGCCGTCATCGTTCGTGCAGAACGCCCGTCCGAAATCGTACTGGTCAGGCGGCGGTATCCTCCCGAAGAGGGGCAGTGGACACTGCCCGGGGGAGGGATAGAGGCGGGGGAATCGGTGATAGAAGCTGCTCAGCGTGAGGCAACAGAGGAAACAGGGCTTTTGATCACGATAGACTGTCAGCTCGGTACCTGGTCCACACCAACCAAAGAGACAGTCGTCACTTTTTTCGTGGCGCATCCGCTCACCGATAGCCTTAACGCGGGCACTGACGCGATTGAAGCGCGTTGGTTCACCCTGGAAGAAGCTCCGAGGCTGGCGTTTTCGACACACCGTGACGCGCTCGTCCGATTTATTCAAAGGCGCGGCAATTGATATGATTGATGACGGGAGGTCATGATGGTTCCATCCCTTTTTATTGCTCACGGTTCACCCATGGTGGCGATCGAACAGAGTGAGTACGGAACGTTTTTAGACCGGCTTGGCAGAACATTGCCGCGACCGAAGGCGGTCGTGCTATTTTCCGCCCATTGGGAAAGTGCGGTCCAGCAGGTAAGCGAAGTGTCGACGTATTCCACCATCTATGACTTCGGCGGATTTCCCGATGCTCTGTACCGAGTCACATACTCGGCCAAGGGAGCCCCCGATTTATCGCTGCGGGTCCAGGATCTTCTGCGGAGGCGCGGTATTGAGGCCCGGGGGGAAAGGCAAAGAGGCCTCGATCACGGCGCCTGGACGCTGTTAAAACGGCTGTATCCCCATGCCGACATACCAGTTGTGGAGATGTCCGTCAACGCGCATTTGTCGCCGGCTGAGCAGTTTCGCATTGGCGAAACCTTGGCGCCGTTACGCGCCGAGGACGTGTTGGTGATTGGAAGCGGCGTCACCGTGCACAACTTTCAGTTGTTGGGTGCGAACGCAAGCCCGGCGGTCCAAGCCGCTGTGCGCGAGTTTGAGGAGTGGCTGGTGAAAACACTTGAGGCTTGGGATGTGCCGGCACTGTTTGACTACGAGCGCCAAGCGCCGCACGCGCATCTCGCGGTGCCGCCGGCAGGACGCGAGCATATTGCGCCGCTGTTTTACGCCATGGGGGCGGCCGACAGCCCCGATGCGGTGACTGTGCTGCACCAGAGTTGGATGTGGAACGTCATGGCCAATTCCGTCTATCAGTTTTTGTGAGGCAGGAAAGTGCGAAACGGATGTGTTCAGAGAGTTAAGGAGGAGTCGGAAGAGTTTCCGGAAATGGACGGGTTCCGCCGTTCTTGACGGCGGGATTTCTGTTTTTTGGCCTGGCGTCGCCGCCTAAGCAGCGACAATCCCACAGACGCGCCAGTTATCCACCACGGTCGCAACCGTTGCAGGCGGGTTGTGGGCCTGGATCTTCCGAAAACAATCGACAGCAAAGATGCGACCGTTCCCACCGCACCGCCTAGCCGGCGTGCGACAACTTGGACGTCATGAACTGTCTGGCCTACGCGTTCGGAAGTTTCCCGAAGTTGGGCGGCTAGCTGCTTTAACTCGGCTAACTCCCGCACCACCGTTTGCTCAAAGGCCATTAGGTGCACTGTCAAACGCAACATGAAGATGAAGCCCAAGATTGCCAGGATCGCCAGAATTCCCATCGAGATGGCGATGATGGTGAGAGCGGTCGCACTACTCATGCGTGATGGCCTTCGTCGTCACTCGGGAGTTCCTCTGAGTCGTCCAGGGAGATTTCGGTCACGCCGCGCTTCCAGAGTTCTTGTCCCTTCTTGGTGAGGTTTTCACGAATGTCTCGCACGCTGCCGCTAACTTGGCTCAATGTGCCCTGTGTCTTTTTCTTAATGGTTTCCCGTGTCTCGGTTCCGGTCGACGGCGCCAACAAGATGCCCGCTACAAAGCCGATTGCCGCGCCGATGATGATGCCGCTTAACCGATCCCATGAGCGGTCGTCCATTCTCTCGCCTCCTTCGTGTTCGTCTGTCTATTGTGACACAATTTGGTCAACCAGGAAAGTCCTTTGCAAACGTTGACGCCGACGTATCTCGTGCGAGTGGCGCTTAGCGCATGTTGCCAAACCTTGGGTGGAGCCAGAACGATTACCTATGGTATACTAGGCTGGTTTCTAATGACCGCTTCACCGACTTGTCAAACATGATGGGGGACAGGCTGATCTGGAATGAGAATTGCCTTTGTGACAGAAACCTGGTGGCCATCTACGGACGGTGTGGTCACGCGGGTCACGGCAACACTTCGGGAACTGAAGAAGATGGGGCATGAGCTCATGGTTATTGCGCCGCGAGGCGGGGATCCCGTCTTTGAAGGAATTCCAGTCCGTGACGTTCCCAATGTCAGCATTGGATTTATTTACGGAGGCAAGCCGTGGGGAATGCCGCTGCCGCGGATTGGGCACTACTTACGCGAATTTGATCCCGCCATCGTTCATGTCGTCAACCCATTCGTGATAGGTTGGGGCGGGGTATTGTCGGCAGTGTCGCAGGGGCGCCCGCTGGTAGCTTCGTACCATACCAACATTGCGCAATATGCGGATTTCTACCATTTGGGCTTTACCAAGCCCGCCATTTGGGCATGTCTCAGGGCATTGCATAATCGGGCCGACTTGAACCTGGCAACCTCCGAAACGGTTCGCCAGGAAATCATTAGCCAAGGCATAAAAAATGTGCGGGTATGGGCCCGGGGGGTCGACTTGCAGCTGTTCCATCCCAGCCACCGGTCTGATGCGATGAGACGACGCTTAACTGATGGACACCCCGAGCGGATGATCGCAATATCGGTCGGCCGGATTGCCTTGGAAAAGGGCCTAGACCGATTGACGGCGCTCTTTGCCTCTAATCCCAATATACACCTGGCGTTTGTAGGAGACGGTCCGGCTCGCAAGGACTTGGAAACGCTATTCAAAGGCACCCCCACTACCTTCGTTGGAACCCTGCATGGTGAAGAGCTCGCGACAGCCTACGCCTCGGCCGATGTTTTTCTCTTTCCGTCGACAACCGACACGCTGGGCCTGGTGTTGTTGGAGGCAATGGCCTCCGGGTTGCCCATCATCGCGGCGGAGAGTCGCCCGACTCATGAATTGACGGATCAAAGCGGGGCTGGACTATTGTTCCATGCTGACAAGCCGGAGACCATTGGACAGCGCGTGAATGAACTGATGCATTCGGCACGGCGGGACGAATTGTCTCGGCGGGCCCGCCATGAGGCTGAACGTTGGGGGTGGCGTGTACCCACGGCCGAACTGGTTGAGTGGTATTACGAAGTATTGGGAGAGCAACGGGGCAGTACCGCATGAGACGCGTGTTGCAACTACTCAAGTTTGTGTTCGTGGGGTTTGGCAATGCCATAATCGACCTGGGCGTTTTCAACGGACTGTACCTCATAGCACCCACCCATGATG
This sequence comes from Bacillota bacterium, assembly GCA_021820965.1. Taxonomy (GTDB): domain Bacteria; phylum Bacillota; class Sulfobacillia; order Sulfobacillales; family Sulfobacillaceae; genus Sulfobacillus_B. The sequence continues at coordinate 4,422 of JAKACZ010000075.1, forward strand.
TGAAACGGTTGGTCTTCTACAATACCATGGCGGTGGGTGCTGCCATTCTTAACAGTTATATCTGGAATAGCCGCTGGACATTTCGGATTCAGCATCGGCGTCGTGGACCTGGCGCCACCCGCCAAAAGCTTTTGTTTGCGATTCAGTCGTTAATTAACATTGTCGTTAATGATCTCATTTTAGGCCTTATCGCACCCTGGATTGCGGAAACTCACGTGGTCGATCACGTTATTGCTAACAATATCGCGAAGTTGCTTGCCATGTTTCTCGCCTCTCTGACCAGCTTTCTCATGATGAAACTAGTAGTCTTCGTCTGATCTGCGCTTCGCGTCAAACTGACGTGTTCTCCTGAGATGCTACTGGTGGGCGGTGATGAACGGCAGACGGATTGGGCATTTTCACAACTGCTTGGCGTGTATGCTAGGTGGTCCCATTCGGGCGCTGGAGCCAATTCCGGATAAGGGGCGTGAGTATCCGCGTCAGGGGCGGTGTTCCACCGCCCGATACAGCGCGAAGTCGCAAGGTCGCTGGGACGTGGCCCGACGGGCCACACACTCTATGATGGAGCCGTACTGGGTGAGCCTACGAGAAAGGTCGCAAGGTGGAACACGAGATCTTCAACGCGCTCAATCTAACCCGTTACACCTTTCACGGGGAGTGCAACTACCTGGTCCGGCCGCAACCCAAATCATGAAAGTTGTTTGTGCGTACCGCCTTAGGCATGCAGTGCGGATGCGATGTCGTGATGACACCGGCCAGCCCACTATCCCCCTGACGCATGTCACTCAGAGCCGAGTGCGCAACGCGATTACTGCTATATACCCGGTCAAAAAGATTTTGAATCGGATTTGGAAGATTTTGTCTGGACGTGGCCGGTCGGATTCGCTATCGTACACTCATCCTTTGTTGACGTAGGAGGAGTGTATCATGCGCAGACCCGTTCTGCCCGTGAATCCGCCCCAGCCTCGAGCATCATCTCCCCTCGATAACTCCCATTCGCAAGACCTGCTATTCATCCAAGCCACGATGAAAAGCATCCGGGACCGCCGATTGTTCGAACGGTACCAAACGGTCTTCCTGGTCCTGCAAGGCTATCCGTATCGACAGGTAAGCCAGATCATTGGACGGTCGGTGACGACCGTTGCCAATTACATGAAGGCCTATCGCCGGGGCGGCTTGGCGTGCCCGCCGCCAAGCGTCTCCTCTCGGGTCGCCATGCCTCCGGCATGATTCCCTACGGTGGCAGTCGGCATCCCCGTCGTGAATGCTCCACCAAAGGTCTCATCACGCATTAAATGGCAAACAGTTGTACCCTTTTTCAACTTCTTTTTCACCGAGTATATAGTTACTAATGGCTGATAGTCAAGGTGCTGGCCGTCCCGCAGCTTGGTCCCAGACATCGCCCGTGGCTCCTGTTAAATAGTCTGGCAGCGGCAAGGGCGGGTCTTGCGCAGGATCCGCCTCGGGCCTCAAGCGCTGCACGGACAAAGGAATCACTCCTGCCCACGTGTCGCGGCCCATATCTTCCGGGTCGTCATGAGACGGTCCGGAGCGTATTTTAGCGGAAGCGTGGTCTAAGGGGATGGCGAAGACTCGGGTGATTTTGAGTTCAACATCGTTGGGCTGGCGTGCGTCGCCCCACCGCCCGGGGGCCACGCGGTCGGCTAACGCCTCCATCACCGCCCACTTTTCGTCCCGGTCGGTAACTTCGCGCGCCACCCCATAAGCCACCACGGAACGGTAATTGGCGGAATGGTTGTAAAAGGACCGGGCGAGAACCAACCCATCCAATAAGGTGATGGCAATCGAAACCGGGGTTTGCGCCTGGAGATCTTTAAACAGGCCGGCGGCGACCGCGCCATGGATATAGAGCATATTGCCGATCCGCACATGCAGCGTGGGGATAATCACGGGCATGCCTTTACGGATTGCAGCCACATGGCAGAAGTAGGCTTCGTCGATAATGGCGTTGATGGTTTGGGCATCATAATGACCGCGCTCTGGATGGCGGCGAACCCGGTTTTCGGGAAGGGTTTTGCTCACATCCCGGCCCCCTCTTTGCGTTTTCCCTTATCATGACGGATTGCGAACGCCACGCAAAGCTCGAGGAGGAAAAATCTCTGCGATTCGCGAATACTTCTGGCGGGAGGCGAACTTATGACCAAGGCGAACGACTTTTACGCGTTTTGGCTCGAGTACCTTCAAGAGCATGAACTCTTGGCTACCCGGTTGTGGCACTTTGCCGGCACAAGTGCCGCCATTATTTCCTTTCTATTGGCCGTCATCTCTTGGCAGTGGATTTATCTCGTGACCGCTATTATAGTGTCTTATGGATGCTCATGGATGGGCCACTTCACGGTTGAAAGAAACCGGCCGGTCACTTTCCGTCACCCGGTGTGGTCGCTGCGTGCCGATCTGATCTTATTTCGACTGATGTTGACACGCGGTTTAACCGAAGGGGTCAACACGTTTAAGATGCTGTAGGGAATCTCACAACGCGCGGACCGAAGCGCTACCCATGGCTCTCGCGGCGAGGACCTGCGCTCGATGGTGGTGGCGCCGGTCTGGTACCTCAAGCAACCAAAGACTGGTTTCGATGCAAGGATTCGATGATGGGCTCATGACCATCATTCATCAAATAGCCGAGCAAGGCTTCATCGACCGTCGCGTTAGAAACGACACCGGACCATGTATATCGCTGGCTCAAGAAGGTGGTTACCGTGCCTTATGAACCGTATCGCCCATCGAAGACCTGTCGAAGCGGCCGCCTTCTCTTCTCGCCGAGTTCGTTGTCTAAGGGTAGCTCACCCAGGGGATACTCCGCCATCTGGCCCCGTTCGCAAGCGAGAGCATTTCGATAAGGGTGGGTAGGAAAGAGGGCGCACTGGGCTCTTGGCGCCGTACCAGGGGAAAGGAGATGACCCCCTCCAAAAGGGGCTCATCTCCCTCCTCACTTTGGTATCTGGGAGGATGCTTAGGAATCTTTTAACAACTCGTTCAGGCGCGAACCCCGATCCACGCGCAATATGATTAGCCCGACAATCAACAGGTACAGCCACGCTGCCAGGGACAGCCCGCGGCCAAAGGAATATTGCAGGAATTGCAAGTGACCCGCCAAGGGTGTCTGATTGATACCAAACGGCAACGCCGTTATCCCTGATAGGAAATACATGATTAAGTTATAGGCGGTAAAGATAATGGGTGGCACGTAATAACGCCGAAGACCCAATAAGTAGATGACGGCAATGAGTCCATAAGTTGCCGTTTCGATGTCAATCCAGTAAGAGACAATCGGCGTGGCGCCGGGTGACGCAAACAAGTGCGCGGCGACGTCCAGCAATGCAAAGAGGACTAACGACAGCCGCAATCCCTGCACTTGCGTGAGGCGACGGGCGCCCTCGAAGGGTCGCACGGTGCGGTGGATGATGGATTGAGCCATGAACTTCGCCTTCTTTCTCAGATGCTTAGCCCAAATGCTTTGTGATTCCGTTCACAATCATGATAAGGCTGTTCCGTGAGCTTGTCAGGGATCGCTCGATCCACCCTCTTAGGCTCCAAGGGTCCTGGTGTGATGGGCCATAAGGTCTTTTTGAGGAGACATCTCTTGTTACCCCGACCCATCGGAATGAGTTCGCTTGCATCGGTCACAATGATTGCTGGGGTGTCTGAACCGTCAATATTGGCGGATCGCTCGTTCCTGCGGTACGGCAGTGCGGTTGATTGTGAAACAACGGAGTCAGCAATACCATTACCAAACCCATTAACAAAAGCAGTATGCGACCGGATTTATTCACGATGGTTGCTTCTCCCTTCTCAAATCGCCCCCCAAAAATGACGCTGCAATTCAGTGACGCGATCAACGGCTGCCGGGACGTCTCCGTAATCGAGGGATGCCCGGATCAACGCCAAGCGTAGACCAGTCATCCATCGCTCGTCAGCCACGGCCGCCAGTTGCACATCGATCGTGTGAATATGTTTTTCATATTCCTCTCGGTTTGGTGGGGGCGAGACCACGAGTTCAAGGAGCCGGACCATGAACCACGAGACGGTCACGGCGCTACCTAAGTTTTCCTTGGCAAGTGCGATAAGCCGACCAGCTAGCTCGGGGCGATCCGTTTTCCACGCCCATTCGGCTTGCGTTGCTAAGAACTCTCCGTACAACACTGTGTCATCGGTGCGGGAATATGTGGACGCCTGAGCAATAATGTCATCGGCTGCTTCCCATTCCGCCACGGTAATATAACACACGAGCAGATTGTTCAATACCCGAAGCCGCTCGCCATCCGTGGCTTGATAGCACCCGAGTTCTGCCAGCGCGTGTCGATATTGCCGAATGGCGTCCGACCACCGGCCAAGTCGCATAGCGACGTTGCCCAATCCTGTGTGAGCATGTGCTCGCCGCCCCGCATGCTGGCTCACACTAACCACTTCCCGCCAAATGTTTGAAGCTTCGTCGTATCGACCCAGTTTCCACCACGTGAGTGCCAAGTTGTGCATGGCAATGTCCCACAGGTCGTCATGCGGTTCCAACTTGACGATCTCAAGCAAGGGCAAGAGAGCCCGGTACGGCTGATTACGGTGTAAGTGTGCTCTCGCCAAAGTGCTCAACGCGGCACGGCGAAACGACAAGCGGGGTAACAGTGAATCGCCGACCATGGATTTCAATAACAGTTCCCCATGCCGCTTTCGCGGCACCCCGCGGCATGAAAATGGGGGTTCCGCGTCGAAGTCTCCTCGTGCGCTCTCTCGCGACGGTTGACCCTTCTGTGGGATCACGCATCCGCGTAACAGTTTGACCTGGAGCGTCTTGGGCATCCCGCATTGTTGCTGGCTTTGCCACGCACGCGGAACAGAATCCTAGTTCCCGGGCCCAAGAGCGGCGAGACGCGTAGAAAGGAATCTGCCATGCAAGTCGAAGTGTTTCATGGGGCGGGGATCGACATCCATAAAGACACGGCGGTGGTGACGATTCGTCACCAGGTCCCCGACCCGCTGATGCCAGTGCGCCAAGAAACGCGTACGTTTCGGACGTTAACCGCCGATTTACACGCCCTTCGGGCGTGGCTTGTCGAGGAGGATATTACGCACGTCTGCTTGGAATCCACGGGATCCTATTGGAAGCCCGTATACAACCTCCTGGAGGAGACGGTGGTCGTCTGGCTTATTAATCCGAGTCACGTGAAGCCCCTCCGAGGTCGGAAGACCGACGTCAAGGATTCCCAATGGCTCGCGGAGCTCCTGGCTTTCGGGCTGGTGGTGCCGAGCTTCATTCCCGACAAACCGCAGCGCGAGCTGCGGGAAGCCGTCCGTTATCGTCGCAGTCTCATCGAAGAGCGGGCCCGCGAGGTGAACCGGATCCAAAAGGTTCTGGAAGGCGGCAACATCAAGCTTGGGAGCGTGATTTCGGATGTTCTCGGGGTCTCCGGCCGGGCCATGTTAACGGCCCTTGCGGAGGGCCACACGGAACCTGAGCAGTTGGCTTCCCTCGCCCATCCGCGCATTCGGGCTTCCGCTGAGTTGTTAGCGCAAGCCCTGACGGGCTTGGTCGGCGATCATCAGCGCTGGATGCTCACCCAGCAACTCCACCACCTGAACGACCTGGAAACGCTGATCACCGCGGCGGACCACGAAATTGCTCGGCGCACCCGCCCTTTTGACGACGCCCGCGAACTCCTGGAGAGCATCCCGGGTGTCCAAGGACGGGTGGCGGATGTCATTTTAGCGGAGATTGGGCCCACCGTCCAGCCGTTTCGGAGCGCGGCCGCCCTAGCCAAGTGGGCGGGGGTCGCCCCGGGAAACAAGACCAGTGGCGGCAAGCGCTTGTCGGGACGGACGACCCCCGGCAATCGGGCCCTCCGGAGTGCGCTGTGGAGGCGGCCCGCGGGGCGGGGCGTACCAAAGCCACCTACCTGGGCGCCCAATATCGCCGGTTGGTCCCCCGACTCGGCCCGAAACGAGCGGCGCTGGCCGTGGCGCACTCAATCTGCCAACGCATCTGGATCGTCCTCGACCGCCGCGAGCCGTATGCGGATTTAGGCGTCGACTATTTTGACCGGCGGGACACGGAAGCTGTCAAACGCCGGGCCATCAAACGACTGGCCGACCTCGGCTACCACGTGACCTTACGGCCCCTGTCGTAATCGTCCGTGCCCCGTGTGGGCGCCTCGTCTGGCGGCCTCGCACGGCGGATTTACCAGCCGGGTAGCATTGCTGCGGAGAAAAGTCCGGGTTGCATCCTCTATAATTTTCGGAACAGGACAACGCGGAGCCACGAACCGCGGTGAGCCAACTGATTAGCAAGAAGCCACCTTGCATGTAGATGCTGAGCGGCCGATAGATGAGGACTTCGCGCCGCATAGCGCAAGGCACGTTGCACATCCAGCCATGGAGTCTTCCGGAACAATAGCTCGTCCACTAACTCCTGTCGGAGCGTATCTTGGTGAACAGACGCAAGCAACGCCAAATCCCATTCATGGGCATCCACCCCGAACGCCTTGGCGACGATGTTGACCAACGTCCGAGAGGGTACCATACGTCCCAGCTCGATAGCGTTCAGCGTCGAAGAGGAAAGTTGCCGCGCGACTGCGATTAGCTTGAGGCCACTCGAGCGGCGCGTTTTTCGAATAACTGTACCGATCGGCGTTGATGGTCCGTTCATACTTCATCGTTTCGCTCCCTTGCGGGATGAAACCTTTCTTCGAGAGCACAAAAAATTTCGGCTATGTGCAAAATGTGGTTGGATGTCCTCGTTTCTTGGCTCAATCTTCCGTTCTCAGCACGACCGGCCAAGGTTGGAATATGCGGTTCGTATTGACGGCATGCTACCCTGCCGCTGGTTGGAATCCGCCGACGACGGGCCCTACGAACCATGGTCAAGCGCAGACGCTACTGCGCTATCGCCCCCGTTTGTCGATGATTTGGAGCGCTAACCATTCCAACGACTTTGGGGGAGAGACCGTGTCTCCCACCATCCGTCCTTTCCCACAGCCATTGATAGCGCTTCCGTTCGCTGGTCGTGCTCCACCGATTTGACCCTGTTTAGATGTCGGAGAAATCCAGGTCATCTTGGTAGTTCACCACCGCTTGCTCGAAGAAGTCAGCCTTCCCGGTGTTCATCTCGCCCATCCGTTCAAGCCATGGCATGGGGTTCTGGTCGATCCATAGGAACAGCGGTTCCAACCCCACGGCTTTCAGCCGCAAGTTCGTGACCCACTTGACATACGCGGTGATCCGATCGGCAGGCAGGCCCGGAAATTGTCCCCCCGTAATCGAGTGCATCCAGGCGATTTCATGCGCTGCGGCCGCTCGCGCCAAGTCATGCCATGCGGCCATGAGAGTGGGGCTGAAGAGGTCGGGATGCTCGTCGCGGAGCGTGCGGATGAGTTGAATGTAGAGCGCGAGGTGCTGTTGCTCGTCCCGGCGGATCTGGCGAATCAACTGGGCGGTGCCCGTCATCTGCTGACGGGTCGCTAGCGTCAGGAACACGGCAAATCCAGACCAAAAATACACGCCCTCCAACAGGACATCCGCAAAGCAGAGGGTCGCAAAGCGCTCCAGGGTCGGAGCCTGATGGAACGCCTCATACGGGGCGACCAGTTCGTGATTGCGCGCCGCCAAGATCGGATGCTCCCGCCACAAGCGGTAGACGGACGCCCGAGTACCGCTGTCGACAATCGAGGACAGCAAATGGTCATAGCTCTGGGCGTGGATGGTTTCGAAAAAGGCTTGGGTGACCAGACAGGCGCCCACTTCTGGCGCGGCAATGTACTGCGCGAGCCACGCCGGGTTTTGAATTTGAATGCTGTCCAAGTAAATGAGAAACCCGAGCGTGTGCAGGAACGTGTCTTGCTCCACAGGAGCCAACTGGGCAAATTGCGCATGGTCGGCGACCAGATTGACGTCATCGGGTTTCCAATACAAATCCCGCATCGTCCGGTACAGATGGTCGGCCCACGGATACCGGCAGCCGGTCAGTTCCAGCAGATAGGTTGTCGGCCCGACGAGGCCGTCCGGACGGCGGGGACCCGCTGGATGAAAGAGCGGGGATCGGGATAACAGGGTTGACATATAACCACCTCCTCAGGTTATAACTCACATCCATAGCAACGGATCGCGTGGGGACCCTCCGTCGGCGCCATCGCCGGCGTCGCGGTGTCGGGCAGCGGGAGTCCCGTCAACGCCGGCGTCGCCGTCGGTTGAAAGTTTCGGAAGTAGTAAACCGTTTTGACGCCTGACTCCCAGGCCAGTTGATACCAGGCCGCCAGCGTCGCGGCATCGAGTGTCGCGGTCCGATAGAGATTGAGCGATTGGCTCTGGTCGAGGTGCCGCTGGCGCGCTGCCGCGGCGCGGATCGACCAGCGCTGATCGACGGCGTGCGCGGTCACGTACTGGTCGCGGGTTTGGGGCGTGAGGCCGGGCGCCAAGCGCCACACCGCGTAGGACTGCTTATCCTCCCGCCAGACGTGCTCAAACACCGGATCGATGCCCGGCGTCGCATCCGCGAGAATCGAGGTGCTGCCCGTTGGCGCGATGGCCAACAGATACCCGTTCCGCATCCCGTCGGTGGCGACCCGCCGCGCCAGGGCCTGCCACGCCGGACTGGTATAGCCGCGTTGGGCAAAGTAGGCGCCCGTCTGCCACGCCGAGCCCGGAAAATGAGGATATGTGCCTCGTTCGCGGGCCAAATCCATCGACGCCTGAATGGCGTCATACGCTAGGCGTTCGAAGAGGGCATCGGCTTCGGCGACATGGTCCGCGGACTCCCACGGGATCCTGTGGGTGACCAGATATTGCTGGTACCCATGGACACCCAGCCCGATCGCCCGATACGCCGCATTGGTGGCGGTCGCTTGGGGCACCGGCAGGTGATTCACGGTAATGACGTCATCCAACATGCGGATCACGATGGGGACCACCCGGTCGATGTCAGCCGGCGTGTGCATGTGGCCCAGATGGATGGAGGCCAGGTTGCAGACCACGAGGTCCCCCGGCGTGGTGCGTTGCTCGACATGGCCGGATGCCGTCATGACCGGCTCCTGCGGTTGACTCGGCGATTGGTTTTGCAGGATTTCCGTGCAGAGATTGGATGAATAGATCATGCCCGTGTGTCCATTGGGATTTGCCCGATTGACGGTATCGCGGAACAGCAGGAACGGCGTCCCGGAGCGGTAAATCGCTTGCAGAATCTGCCGCCACAGATCTTTTGCGGAACACGTCGTGCGGGGCAAGGCCGGGTTCTGGACGCAGGCGGCATAGCGGGCCCTCCACGTGTCCCCGTAGACATCCTCCAGGCGAAAGCCCATCTGCATCTCGACCGCATGGGGATCGAAGAAATGCCATGCCTCATCCGCGGCCACCGCTTCCATGAAGGCATCCGGCACCGTGAGCCCCGGGAAAATGTCCCGGGCCTTGCGCCGCTCATCGCCCTGGGGTGTGCGGGCCTCCAGGAAGTCGCGCACGTCTGGATGCCACAGGTCCAACCACAACGTCACTGCCCCCCGGCGCTGCCCCAATTGGTCCACGGCGACGGCCGTGTCATTATACAACCGCGCCCAGGGCATGACCCCTTTCGCGACCCCCGAGACGCCCCGAATGGGCGATCCCGCGGCTCGAATCTTTCCCAGATAACTCCCCATGCCGCCGCCCGCCTTCGAGATACGGGCGAACGTGCTCAGACCGTGATAAATGCCTTCGAGGGAGTCCGGCACCGTGTCGACAAAACAGGAGGACAATTGGCCGTGGGGCCGGCGCGCGTTCGCAAAGGTCGGCGTTGCCATGGTGACATCCAAGCGGGACAGCACCTCATAAAACGCCTGTGCCCACCGCAGGCGGTCCGTCGGACGCTCCGCTTGGGCGAGCGTCAAGGCAATGCCCAGAAAGACCTCCTGGGGCAATTCGGCCACCCCACCATCGCGCGGCCGCACCAAATAGCGGTCACTCAGCAGTTGGAGTCCGGCGTAAGAAAACAGGTCATCCCGATCGGAGGCAATCCACTGTCCGGCTTCCACCAAATCCGTGGGCGAATAGCTGTCGAGTAGGGCCGGATCGTAGAGCCCCTCCTGCACCATCCGTGCCACCAAGGTCGGGTACTCCCCGTAACCCAAGGTCGGCAGTCGGCGGGCCACCATCGCCTGATTATAGAGATCGTACAGCAGCAGCCGTTCGGCGACGGCGTCCCACACCGGTTCGTCGGGGCTGACTTGCCGGAGTGCGGCGTCGATGAGGCTCGTTTGGATCGCGGAGACGGCCATGCCGTCTTGCCATCCGATTGCGGCCTGCGCTTCCAGTGCCACCGGGTCGACCGGCAGGCCCTCGGTCGCAAACGCCAATGCCGCGCGGACGCGCGGTAAATCCAAGGGTTCGTGATGCCCGTCGCGCTTGGTCACTGTCAAGGCCATGTCCCATCCATCCTTTCTCTTCGGTATCACGCGGGGGATACCGGCGACGTCTCGGCGAGTCGGTGCGCCGTGCAGGATGGACGGGTGTCCACAGGCGGGGCGGTATTCCGCACCAACACCGGACTCCCGGTCTCGTCCACCGCCACGAAGGTCAGACACGCGGCGCAGGCGACCACAGCTGCTCCGTCGATGGACTCGCGCCACACCGTCACCTGTACCCGGATGGACGTCCGTCCGACCCGGTTGATGGCGGCCTCGATACGCACCAGGTCGCCCACCCGCACGGGCTGGGTAAACACCACGTGCTCTATGGCCGCGGTGACCACCACCCGCCGCGCATACCGCGCAGCGGCGATCTCACCCGCCCCATCCATCCATTCCAGAAGACGCCCGCCAAATAAGGTGCCGAGATGGTTGACATCGCTCGGCAGCACGCGATGCGTGATGTCTCCACGAGAGTCTGCACTCATGGGGCACCTCGTCGGGCGATGGCGGCAGCCCACGAAGGGATTCTGCCCGCCCAGGGGCTGACGCGCGCGCAAAACAACATGGTCCGTGTCCTCCTCAACGTGGGCACGGCGTGTGAAGATCAGGATCTTGTTCGGGATTTAGCCGACAACGACCATGACTCCACGACCCCGCTCCACGAGGGTATTGAGTCTCAATTGTCAGGCAGGTCTCCGGACTTCAAGCACTCAGAACAAGTCCTTCCCAAATCTCCCGATTCAGTGGATGGCGGCCCGAGGAGGACGCCGTCTTGTCTGTTCTTGTTACCGTTGCGGGCCAGTCCCAGATTTGCACTGGGTTCCCTATTAGAACCCCCAGGGAGGGGGTTCACCTGACGCACCTCCATGGTGCCCTAGATGTAGTCGTGCGTCAATATCGAAGGCACAATTTATAGGATATCGGCGAGAATTTGTAAACCGATGAATGTCGCTATCAAACGGGGACGCCCACCGCAGTCATCACGAAACAACCCGCAGAAAGGGGCTCTTCGCCGGGAAATTCATCGAAGCACAACTCCCAGTGCTTAAGGATGCGAATGATGCACTCCGGCCCGAATGTGCATGAAGAACCCCCGACTCACGCAGCTATTCCAACCATGTTTTGCACAATACAGCGGATGACTCCGCAGGACCCATCCACCATGTTTTGCACAAAACAGGCCAAATCCGTCGAGATGAAGCAGAAGACCCACCAACCATAGATTGCAAATAGCCAAAATTTCTACTCCATTTTTGATGGTTCAATATTTGCCTATAGAAATCTTCTGCTGGATTCCGGAAGGGAAATCGTGGCATTATCGTGAAACCCTCCGACCAAGGAGCTAGTGCTCCTTAGCCACTACCGCCATTCGGCGGTTTAGGTCATGTCAGCAAACTTAGGAGGTGTACTTGTGAAAAGGTGGATTCGAAAACTTACCATGCCGCTGGTCGCAACCACCGGCCTTCTAGTGGGAGTGGGTGGACTGGCCTTGGGCGGAACGGCGTTCGCCGCCTCAACATGGACGACCACCCATAACGAAGGGTTTTAACAGTTCCCAACACGTTTACCTACGGTTATCCATTGTTGTATAATTTAGGTAGGACTCGAAAACTTGTTGGCATTCGTGAAGCGGCGGAATTTTTAGGTGTAACCCCCTCGACGTTACGTCGATGGGAACACGAAGGAACG
>JAKACZ010000076.1 GCA_021820965.1 Bacillota bacterium
CATGCGTATTTTAGCAATAGATTTGCCTGACGTCGACGCCTTATGACCGGAGGAAATCCCCAGACCTGCCCCAATGCAGGGGATATCTCCGCCCTGAACGGCGGAGTTTTACGGCGCATCTGATAAAAAAAACAACCCACTCCGAACAGTGCGTTTCTTGACCCGAAACTCGCTGGTTGATCCTGCCACACCCCAAAACCCGCATCGTTATGCGGAAAATCCTTTGTCGATCACGCGATGATACTTAAGGCGTTTCCGTCTTCGCGGCCGAAGAATGCGGCCGTACGACCGCTCCACAATGTCCACCATAGTCTCACGAAATCTCCTCCTGCCCTATATTCCATCCCCGTCAGGGACGGTAGGGACAGAATAGCGAAAATCTTGGGGAGGACTCCGGTGAAGGGTTCGACACCACTCCGATCACGCCCGCCCTGAAACGGTGCCCTCGCAACACTTACACAATTCGGACGGAAAACGACAGATTTACCGGGTGTTGCCCGTCATCCTCGGGCGCTACGCCGTCATTCAGTTGAAAATGGAGAGAGATAGCGCACATCGCCAACTGTAGACCCCGTGGGACCATCCTCGCTGAGAATGGTCGTCAACCGATGTTGCTTCGCCGTAGCCCAGAGCATGGCATCCCAAAAGCTCATCTGGTGCTCCTCGACGCCTATAAGTGCCAGCGATACCGTGCTGGCGTCCGGCGCCACGATTTGCCATGTCCTTTCGAGAACGCCAATATCGCTCCGGATTGTTTCGAGCGGCCTACGCTTGCGAATGAGAACATGGGCGAACTCTGCCAACACCTGTACCGCCAGGGCTCCATCGGCGCGATAATCCCCGAGAGTTTCTATCGCGATCCGCTAACGCGTCCGATCACCGTCGGCTCCAGCAGCATACACCAAGATATCGTGTCAATGAGCGTCGGCATGGAATCTCCCCAATCGGTCATTATAGAGATCGTCCCGTGTCCACGTCCAAGGTTCATTCGCAACCGGAACCTGCGACCACCGTTCGATCAAGCCTTCCCAGAGCACTTCAGCATCCTGCTCCTCCACCAAGCGACGCTCGACCGCTTCCCGAATTAACGCGCCCTCTGACTTCCCGGTCCTCTTTGCCAGCCGCTTCAGCGCCTCGTTTTGTTCCTCTTCGATAAAAATTTGCTTGCGTATCACGTGCCCCCACCTCCTCACCACTCCTCCTCCTATATGTGTCTGTGTAGTTCCAATCAACCTGTTAAGGCCGGCACCTGCCTCGACCAGCGAGTATGTGTCCTCAAGGCGCACCGATCCCGAAAGAAATTGGAAGCGACCCCACTCGAGAAAAACCCCCTCCCAACACGGGATTTTTTGAATCGACAGTGTGGTGGATCCGGCCAAATCCCGAAACCCGCATGGTTATACGGAAAATCCTTATACGATTATGCAACGATAATTCATATCCCATTTTCTATGAAGCCGTTGCCGTCTTCGCGACCGAAGAATGCGGCCATACGACCGCTCCACAATGTCCACCATAGTCTTACGAAATCTCCTAGGAGATTTTGGCGACTTTTGCACCTCGCAAAAATTCGACAACCAAAGAAGGTCAGCGAACCATATATATCCACGTTTGGCAAGACATCCTCTTGAGCCCGATTGACAAACCCGAGTTATGCACAAGCTCCCTAGGGTACCCTTTGGTGGTTAGTGGGCCCGGGTATCCCTTTTTTTCGAAAGATGGACGGAGATACCACCTCAAATCCCATGTCAACGTATTCCAAAAAAGTTTCCGTCGCCCCCAGAAAGAGCAGTCCCCCGATAGGAAGGGCGCCATTCAACTTGCCAAGCAGCCTGGCCCGCACATCGCTCTTGAAATAGATGATGAGGTTGCGGCAGATGACGATGTCGAACACCCCAGGCAACGCATCCGCCACCAAATCGTGGCGCTGGTAGGTGATGTTTCCGCCCGCCATCCCGGCCAGTATCCATTGGCCATCCCGGGCCCGAAAGTACTTGCGATAGGGAGGAGGGATGCGTTCGTAATCAGGCTGCGAATAGAGCCCCTGGCGAGCTGTGGCCAACACGGCGTCATCGCTGTCGGTGGCCACGATCTCATAGCGGCGTCCCATTTCCTCCAGAAGCAGCGCAGCCGATACCGGCTCTGCTCCCCATGAGCATCCGGCTGACCAAACGCGCAAATCGCGTGTGGGAATCTGTTCAATCGCCTCGCGAAATCGTACCCAATAGGGCGGATCACGGAAAAACTCGGTCACATGAATCGTCAGGTAGGTGTGAAATCGGCGATACAAGAGCGAATCGCGGCGAATAGCCGTCAGAAATGCTGCCAGGTCTGCATAGGCTTCACGCGCAATGAAACTGGTCAGGCGCCGCTCCAGTTGCGGGCGCTTGTAGGCCCCTACTTGAAAACCAAGTTCTTCCAATGTGTGGACAATCGACTGCCAATGCGGTTCGTCATAGGTGGCGCTCATGCCGCATCACCCCTTGCACCCACTCGGCAATCTGTTCCAGCGGCCACACAGCATCCGCTGCCCCGACCGCTGCGGCAGCCCCCGGCATTCCCCACACCAAGGCGCTTTCGGGGGACTCGACCACCACCGTGGCGCCAGACTGGTGGGCCTTGAGCGACCCCTCCGCTCCATCTTCGCCCATACCAGTCAAGATCAATACGCCCAAGTCACTGCCAAAGGCCCCGACCGCATCCGACAAGGTCACGTCCACAGAGGGAATCACCCCGTGGCGGCGCTCACCATCCTCGCACCAGCAACGGGAAGCCGAAACGCGAAGGTGCTTACCCCCGGCCGCCACGATCACTGGCGCTCCACTGAGCCCAACTGGCGAACCGTCAGGCGGCGCCTCCATCACCGGGCTGCCCAGCAATGCCCCCAATCGATCCGCGAATGATCGGGTGAATCCTCCCGGCATGTGCTGCACTACGAAAATGGGGATCTGAGGCGGACCCTTCAGCATCTCAAATAACCGCGAGAGAGCCCTGGGCCCGCCAGTGGACGCGCCGATGACGAGCGCTCGAGGTCTTCGCGCACGGAGATCGGAACCCATGCCTGGCGAGGACGGCGCGTTAGGTCGCGGGCCGCCGGGGTGAAATCGCGCCACCAATTGGCCAACCATGTCATCCAAGGAGCGCTCTGGGTCCGGCTTAGCCATAAAGTCGTCGGCCCCCGCATCGATAGCCTGCCAGGTGGCACGCGCTCCCTGTTCGGTGTGGGCGGACATCATAAAGAGGGTGCCGGTCC
The DNA here is from genome assembly GCA_021820965.1 of Bacillota bacterium. GTDB lineage: Bacteria > Bacillota > Sulfobacillia > Sulfobacillales > Sulfobacillaceae > Sulfobacillus_B. The sequence goes on from JAKACZ010000076.1 coordinate 3,254, forward strand.
AGGTCTTTCGCAGCTCGCGCACGGCCGCTATTCCACCCATTCCCGGCATCATCACATCCATCAACACCAAATCCGGATTGATGCCCGCGACCTGGCTCAGTGCCTCCTCACCCGATGCCAAGCTGGCTACCACGCGCCAGCCTCTGGCGGTGAGCCGAGCACGCATCTGATAGCGAAAAAATGTCGAGTCATCCACAATAATGACGCGCACCGGTTGGCCGGCTCCCCTACCCTGAACGCGGTCCATGCTGTCCTCGCCCCCCCACATCCGGATCAGTGCGTCAACGACGGTACGACGACAATTTCAGCGGACACTGCCTCTTCAGTCACCCGAAACATAGCCTCGGTCACCAGAACCGTCGTTCCCGGCAGCACTTCCTCGATCAGAGCCTCTGCCGTCGTGACCAACAAACGGGGCGTAGTAGGTTCCCAGGCGGCGTGAAAGATATCGGAAAACACATTCAAAAAGGCGGTCCCCACAACGTTGCCCGCCTCTGCCAAAGCGGATTCGCCCATACTGTCAAGCGGTAATTCGACCAACTCACCCATGAGTGCGGAGACCAGCCGTTGACTATCCTCATCCGAAAACACCAGTAAAATATGCGCCTGAAAGAGTCCCACTGCTTGCAAATGGACCACATAGAGCGGGTTGGTAAAAATGCGCTGTAACCGTTGCGCCATGGTGCTCCAGCTGACCATCGTCACTTCGCTTTCCGTGACGGCAAAATCCAGCCCGCTAAATTGCTTGAGAGCCAGGCCTGCCCTTGATAGCGCGGGAACGGACGCCCTTTGCCAAATATCTAAGATCTGCTGAGCTTCCAACATCATCCTCCTCTGCATTTTACGGCGTAGGCAGGTCGCGGCGGTTGTAAAATCCAGTGATGACACGCACGTGCTGATCGGGTGAATTGAGCTGAAACTGGTGCCCTCGATATTGACCATTTAGTACACGAATCATCGGGCGACTGGGCCAGTCGTGGGGAGTGTCCAATACCACCGCGGTCTCACCGTTGCCGAGCTGCACCACGGTACCAACCGGATAAGGGGCGACAGTACGCTGCAAAATCTGAATAAGATCGAGCGGGAAATCCAGCCCTGCGCCGCCAACCACCCATTCCAATGCTTCGTGAATAGGCAGCGCGGGTTCATCCGTGCGGAACAACAAGGCGTTCAAAAGTTCTGCCAGCCCCAAAATACGGGCCCCTGTGTAGATTTCGTTACCTTTCAATGAAGGCGTGCCGGAGCCATCCCAGCGCGCATGGTGCTGTGCCAACGCGGCTCGCGTCGTGGCCGGGATGGAGGAGAGCGGCCTTACCCAGCCGGCCAGTTCGGCCATGCGCTCATCCGACGGCATGGCGACGTGTCCCTCGTGAATGCTCAGTTCAAAACTCAGCAGCACAGCGGCCAGCGCGTAGTCCTCGACCCATTTGGCGTCGATGGACTGCGTCAGCTTGACGGTAAGGCCCATCGTATTGAGCCAAGCCACCAGGGCGGGGTTGCCACCGCGATAAAGGGGGATCCATTCGAATGGACGGCGCACCGTCTCCGGGAATTGTTGAATAATGCCGCGGGCGATGCGCCGGGCGATGATCAATCCATCGCCCTTCAACGCGCTGATTCCAGCTTGCGTCCATTGCTCGAGCGGGCCAATCATCTCGTCAGACATCCACCAATGGGGGGATACCCCTTCCCATCCGGCCCACTCGACGGGAATAACATCCAAGCCGTGTGCCCGCATGCGATCAATCATCTCGCCAGTCAATCGGTCTCCGCGACTGGCCAGAATCGTTCCGTGACGTCCTCTCACGACATCCGCGGCCAGGTCTCCCGGCCGGCACTCTGTCACCGCCATCAACCGCATTCGCGGTCATCCCCCGCCTTATCGTTTTCCTTCACCTTGGCTAGGCCTATTGGGCCGAGGCCCACTTACTCAAGGCTTGCATCACGCGGGCGGGCTCGTAGGGTTTGACCACAAAATCCAGGGCGCCCGCCTTGATGGCCGACACAATCATCGCCTGTTGACCCAGCGCGGAGACGATGATGACTCGGGCCTTCGGGTCGCGCTGGCAAATCGCCCGGGTTGCGGCCACGCCGTCCATTTCGGGCATGGTAATGTCCATCAGCACCGCTGACGGATTGTGCTCCGCATACTGCGCCACCGCTTCCTCGCCGTTGGCTGCCTCCACCACCTCATACCCTTCCTGTTCCAATAGTTTTTTCAATCGCATGCGCATGAAGGCCGCATCGTCAGCAATGAGAATCTTCATGGTGTTCCCCTCTCTAGTTCCCCACCGTGACAGCATCCGGTGTGAGCAGGCCGAGAACGGTGTCCGCCAGCACCGCCGGCTCAAACTTGGTGACAATGGCGTCCGCATCCACCTGGGCTGCACGGTCAGCGTGCCAATGTCCCGACAAGGACGTATGCAAGAGCACGGGAATGCCTTTAGTGCGCGCTTCCGTTTTTAAACGGGCGGTGAGCGTATAGCCGTCCAGCCGCGGCATTTCCACGTCCACCACAAAGAGCTCGGGCAGAGGCGCGCCCGCCTGCACGGCAGACCACAACTCCTCCCCATCGGTGAAGCTGCGAAGCCGCAGGCCCATCGGCTTTAATGCCTGTTCCACTTGAAGGCGGGCCACCCGGGAGTCATCCGCAATCCAGACCAAGACGTTCGACCGAGCGGCACTCAGAGCCTTTTCCGGATCCGCAAAGTACGGCGGGGCGACCGATGCCAACAGCTGTTCAAAGTCAATCAGCTGGATGGGTCCTAGCTGCGGATGATCGATCAAACCCGTAAACCTGGACGCATTGCCGGATTCCAGGACCCGAGGCATCGCCTCAACCTGATCCCATCCCACCCGAATCATGCGATCCACTTGGTCGACGGGAAAGGCTTGAACCGTTTGGTTAAACTCGGTCACCAGCAAAAACGCGGGTGGGTCGTCTTTCGGCAAGATTGCCAAAGCCCGATGCAGGTTTACGACAGGAATGGTCTGGCCGCGAATATGCAAGAATCCCTCGAGCCAATCGTGCTGCCCGGGTACGCGGGTCACCACCGCTCGCGGCAAAACCTCACGGGTCTTGTACACGTTGATGCCGTACCGTTGACCGTCGCTCAGTTGAAAGACCAAGAGCTCCATTTGGTTGGATCCTGCCCGCAGTACCGAGTCGTCCTCTGCCTGGAGCGTCTCGCCCACGCTCACCGGCACCAGCCGTCGCGCATCCACCATCAGAGCGAGTCGCCCATCTCCCAAAAGGGCCACACCGCTTAGCCAGGGAGTGAGTCCGGTCAGGCCTGCCACCGGTTTGATTACCACCTCGTGCTGGCCACGCACACCGTCGACCGCCAAGGCGACCTGGGTGCGCCCATCCTTGATGCGCACGATATAGCGATCCTGATGCGGCGCGGCACCATCCAGCAAGTTGGCCAGCGAGTAGACCGCCATCGGCGCGTCGTGATCCGGGACCGCTTGGCGCCCGAGAACAGTGCTTAGGCCCGACTGGGCAATGTCTTCAATGCGCTCCACCGCGGCAATCGGGAATCCCACCGTCCAAGGGCCCGCTTCCACGATGAGTGCCGCCATGATCGCCATGGTCATCGGCAGTTCAACCCGAAATGTCGTGCCCAGGCCCGGACGACTTTCTACGGTAATGGAGCCATGAATCTCCTCGAGAAAGGCATGCACCACATCAAGCCCCACACCACGCCCGGAAATGTCGGTAATCGTATCTGCGGTTGACACCCCAGGTCGAAACAGAAGCTCTGCCAGTTGATCCTCACCGATTCGCTCCGCCTCATCCGAACTCATCCATCCCTCTCGCACCGCTTTGTTTCTTAGCTTTTGCCAATCAATGCCGGCCCCGTCATCCGCGATCAGCAAATGGACATGCCCTTGGGCTGCATAAGCGGTGAGGCGAATGGTGCCGGTCTCCGGCTTGCCGTCAGCCCGGCGTCTTTCGGGGCTCTCAATCCCATGGTCACAGGAATTGCGCAAAAGATGGAGCAAGGGCTCATGCAGGCGGTCCATCACCACCCGGTCGAGTTCGGTCTCGCCGCCCACCGTCTGCAGTTGAATTTTCTTGCCTAGCTTTTGGGCGATGTCATGCACGGCCCGGGGATATTGCCGGAAGAGCGTGTCCAGGGGAAGCATCCGCGCCCGCAGCGTTAAATCTTGAATGTCGAGCGCCCGTCGGCGCAAATGGTCAAGGACCCCCCGGGTTTGAGGATCCATGGCATTGCTCCATTGATGTTCCAATTGTCCGTGATCCAGCAGCAGCTCTCCCAACCCTTCCAGGATGGATTCCAATGTGTCCGCATTGATGCGAATGGTGGCATCGCGGCGTTCCCCCTGCGGTTGTCGCCTCACCTCGACGTCCGCCTTCCCCGCTGGCGGCTCGAAAGACTCACCAACGGTGGCAATCGGGTGCGCCGACATCAGGTCATCAATGGTTACCAAGGCCTCCTGGATGGCGGATTCGGAAGCTTTATCCCCAGGGACGAAAAGATAACTGACCGGACCGTTCCAGTCTGCCAGCGCGTCCACCGGCGGGTCGCTCGCGGTCCCCGGCGCTAGCGCACTGACCGCCGTGAAAGCCTGAAAGGCACGAACTCCTGGCATGATGCTCGCGGGATCCCAATTCAATTGCCATTTAACCGTCTGGCGCGGCTTTTCATCGTGGGCCCGGCCGCCCAGCTCCTCGCGCAATGCATCGACAGTCGCGAGGCATAATTGCTGCAGTTCCGGCGTCCACCGCCAGTCATCACGACCCCGTCGGTCCATGGCATCCTCGAGCCGATGGGCCTGTTCCACCCAAGTGGTCAGCCCCAGCATACCACCCGAACCCTTCAGCGTATGTGCCGCGCGGAACATCGCATCCATAGGCGGCGGCGACTGAAGCGCCCCGTCCTCCAATGCCCGCAAAAGCTCCGCCGCCTCTTCCACAAAGAGCACACGCTCCTCGTCGGAGTCCCATTCCACGTCACTAAACCGCATAAGACCTTCCCCACCTTGCTTAGACATGCGCCGAGGCGGCAGCGCTTTCCTGAATCCGATCCGGCAGATCGTCCGCCCACGCCCACAACCACTGGCTATCCTGCCGAAAGCCCTGGGTAATCCACGGAACCGCTTCCGGTGGAACTAAATCCCGCCAGGTGTCGTCAGGCAAAGGAGATCCTGGGGTCCACAAACTTTCGACTTGGTCGACAGCCACCAGCGACGTTCCTCGATGCCCTCCCCACCTGAGCGCCATGTGCACGGGCCCCGATTCCAGGCCTAACGCGGGCCGCAATGTGAGCACCGTCAACGGCTGCCCCCGCACGACCGCAACCCCCGCAATCATGGGCGGTGTCTTCGGGATCGGCGTCATGCCAGGCTCGGCTAAGATTTCCGTCACCGCTGACACAGGTGCCCCAAAAAGAAAGGTGCCGATTCGCACCGTCAGTAATTGTTGTTCCATTGGCCGCCCCTCCCTCACGCCGGTGAGACGCCTCACTCACTGGTTGATTTTTCTATTCGGTACAACGCTACAAAGTCCTTTTTACCGTGTCGACTTTTGTCGCCAGACAAGTCCGCACGCCCAGCCGGAGGCCACCCCCGCACGGGAAGGGCGATAGAATTCGGCTGGGCAAAAAAGGACTTGGCTACTCCCTGTCGAAAGGTCAACCGTCGACAATTTATGCTAAATCTCGACGAATGCTTCGACACTGTCCGAAGGAAGGTCTAATCAGAATGAAGTTAACCGCGAAGGTGCTCCTGTTGGCTGGCCCTTTAATTGCGATTACGCTGGCTCAGAGCGCCCTGACAATTACCCGAGATCACGAAACCCTGCGCAACACTCAAGCCGTCCGCACCAAGGTCGACACGTTCATGAGCGCCATTCAGAACATGAAGGCCTCGTTTTACGCCTATGACGACCAGATGAACATGTACGCATTGTTGGCGACGGAGGGGCATAACACCACGCTTGCGACGAAAACATATCACGAGGCGCTGCGTTTTCAGCAACAATTAGGCCGAGAGCTTTCCCAGGCGCAAGGCTTGTCTTTCTCCCCCCGGAGCCAAGCGCTCCTAACCCAGTTGTCCCAGCAAATAGCCGCCTACAATCGGGACGAGCAATTAGTTCGCCAGGATGCCGTCCATCACCGCGTGTCCCAGGCTGACTTGGAGCAGACGGTGGGCAACTCCGCCCCATCGAACGCCATTATGCCGCTTTTGCATAACCTCTCAACCGGGGCTGCCGATGCTATGCAGGCGAACTTGACCATCGTTGCCCGCGACCAAGAGGCCAACGTCACCTGGGCCTGGATTGCCTCGATTGCCATGGTGGTCCTCTTGGCACTGATGCTGGTCGCGATTCAACGGTTTGCGATCCGGCCAATGGCCTCGCTGAAAAAAGTGGCGGAGGATCTCGCCGAAGGCAATGTGGAGTCGCCACTGGATTATCACAGCAAAGACGAGCTGGGTGAAGTCGCGGATGCGTTCCGCCGCATGCAATCGTACCTCAGCGAAGCAGGCACGGTCGCTGAAGCCATCGGGAACGGCAATCTGCAACTGGCCCCGCAGCCGAAAGGATCCAAAGATGCCTTGGGCCAGGCCTTCGTCGCCATGTATGAAGGGCTTCGCCGTGTGGTTGAGGCTCTCAAGACGGCCGACCAGGAGGTGCAGACCAGTGTCGACGAACTGACCCGGCTGGCGTCTCAAACCACGGAGGCGACACGGCAGATCTCGACGGCCGTCAATCAGACCGCCCAAGCCACCGGAGAGTCTTCGCAAGGCTTGCAACAAATCGCCTCCTCGATGCAACAACTGAAGACCGCCGTTCAGCAAGTCGCCAACGGCACTGAACTACAGGCCGAACAGACCCAAAAAGGCGAGGCCGCACTGGCCGAAATGAAGGCTGCTCAGGCCTCGGTGCAAAAAGTGGCCGAACAAATGGAGAATCTAGTGCAGGAGTCACGCAAAACCGCAGAGGACGGCCGGCGCCAGGTGGAGGACACCTTGGCGGCCATGGGCCGCATCGCCGAGGTCACCCGCGGTACGGCCGAGGCCATCAGCCTCTTGGGTCAGCACTCCGAACGAATTGGCGCTATTGCCGGTACCATCTCCGAAATTGCTTCCCAGACAAACCTGTTGGCGCTGAACGCCAATATCGAGGCCGCGCGTGCCGGCGAACACGGCCGCGGCTTTGCCGTCGTAGCCGACGAGGTGCGAAAGCTGGCTGAGCAGTCTTCGCAGGAAGCCACCAATGTCAGCGAACTCATCGAAACCATCCAGGCCACGGTGCGAAAGTCTGTTGTGGGCATGGAACGGGGTCAGCAGGAGGTCGCTGCCGGCCAAACTCTGGGGGAAGAGACCCGAGCGGCGCTCAAGCAGAGGGATGAAGCGGTCTCAGAAGTGGACCAAGCAGTACAAGTCTTGTCGGACACGGTCCGGATCCTCGAGCAGCAAAGCGCCGGAGTCGACCAGGGGATCCGGGAGATCTCGAAAATTGCTCAGGATAATTCCGCTGCCGCCCACCAAATGGCCGCCTCTTCCGCCGACGTGACAGACACCGTCGAAGGGCTGGCAGCCATCTCAGAAGAAACCGCCGCCGCCACCGAAGAGGTCGCGACCACCAGCGAACACGTCGCCGAATCCACGGAAGTGCTCACCGAGAAAGCCCGCGTTTTGGAAGACGTGGCAGCCCGATTGGACAACCTGATTTCCCGCTATACTCTTTAAATAACCGGATACATTGGAGCAGCCTTGCAGGAGACTGCTCCTCACATATTATCAGGGCGGCGCCAGTTTTGCTGCGGGATTCAAGTTAAAAGAGTGGGCCGACCATTGCGAGGCCGACACCGGGAAGGGCTACTCACCTTAGCAGCCCAACCCCCACAGCACCCAGCGGGGATTGTCGGGATAGAAATCAGGTGCATAACACGCGAGGCGAACGAGGTCGTCCTGCATTGCCCATGATGACGAGGTTGCAGGAAAACAACCTAGAGACCATTTGTGGGTCTAATTGAATAACGTCTGAAGAGGAACATATAGACGCCATATCTGATGGATTTCTCGGGTAGAAATTCGCCCCGTTTTTAGGCGTGATTTTGTCGATTGTGTGGCAACCGAGCGAAAACGTCTGAGAAAGGTATAACCTTACATAGGCCCCCTTCGCGGGTGCTCCGGGCGGGCCCCGAGTCCTTCCCTGCTTTGCTAAGATATCCTTGACACCATGCCGCCTCCCATACGCCGGAAGGACCATCCGGTACTCGTTCCCATCATTTCCCGGATGCTACCAGTCTTCGTCCATAAGCGCGGGACTCGACTCCTTCGTCATTCCCCATAATCAGATTTCACGGGGTGAGCTTTCGACGCGGCAGAGTTCGCTTCAGGCTACGGTCTGGTGCCTTGCTAGCCCCCGGGTCTGACCTCGCCTTCCAGCGACCGAGACATTATCTTCGCGGCTTTCACCAGGCGAGTCACCTCCTCCTGGTGCGCGATTTGCTACGTGGCCGAATGGGAAGTTGCCACGGCCGGACTTGCACCGACTGGATTTCCTAGGTTACAGGCTGCACAGCTTATCGCTCACCTTCTGGATCCCCACCTGACATCTCGAAGATGCCTTTTCCCCCAACGTTCACGACCAACGCCATTGTGCTCCAGCCGCTTGGGACGGTTTGGTGACTCCCCCTGCAGGGCGTCTCCGAGGGACCTACCCTCATCTTCTACGTAGCCTCGTGGCTCCAACCCAACATAAGCTACAGCTTCACATAGATCATCGTGGGTTAAACTTTCATCGCTCCCTACCATCCAGATACGCCAGCCTCTGGCCAGCGCGGGCGAGTCAAGCGCTATCGGGTGCAGAACTTGCTGTGACGGATGGAGCCCCTTCTGACGGAGATTTTGGCCTTCTTTGACGACTTGACAATTCCTTTTGACAACAACGCGGCAGAGCGGACGCTGCGCATAATGAAATGAAAGCAGAAAGTCTCCACCGCCTTTCGCACCGCTCGTGGACGCCATATCTTTGCGACCATTCGGAGCCTCGTGACGGCGATACAACAAAGGCGGTCGCTCCTGACCACTTTACGGGGAGTGCTGGCCAACGGCATCTGGCTTCCCGAGTAAGTAAGTAACTACCATTCAGCCCTGAGACACGCGGCGATCCGGGTGTCCTTGAGGTATGGAATCCGGTACCTAAGTAGTTACCTTGGTTTTAGCTCCGGACGTTTCCGAATATTGAACTACAACGTTACGCACCGGGATAGTTGCCGTGTCGTTCCGACGGCTGTGATAAACAAATCTCAGGGCATCACTCGTTCAACCATTAGAATCAGTTCGGTTATTGAAGATGCTCATCTACATGCCCTAAGGTCTCTCGAATTGTCCGAATAGTTTGTTCTGCATTCAAGACGGTAAGTTGAGGAGGCTGATAAAAATCCTTGAGATTAAAGGTCACCAGCCAGCGTGCATTGGTTTCAACAGCTGCTGCTAAAACCGGTACATCCTTCGGATGGGCAAAGTTCTGAAAAGGGGTGGTCTCTATAGGAGAGGAATCATTGATGGTGACCGCTCGCCGGATAATTTCCTCAAACTCAGGGAGTGCATCTGGAATCTTTTTAGCCAATTTTCGGCGGGCTTCCTCCTGAACGTGAGCGGATGTCATTCCTTGAATGATTCCGAGTTCGGATAACGTCAACAAAAGATGGGCAGCCCCAGTCGTCGATGCGCTTCCTGCCAGTAATACATCAGCATCAAAGAATACAATGAGATTGGACATGTGTTATTCCTTACCGTGCCGGTCTTGATAAAGATCACCCAGGAGTTCCTCTACACTGACGCCACTTTGTTCCCGCCTTTTTTCAATGGTGCGAGCGAGCTTCGAAATCATTGGAACACGCGGACTTACAACAAATGCCCCCCGAGATCGACGAGTGTTAGAACATCATCCTCCCCAAGCCCATAAGCTTCGCGCAGTGCGTTCGGCAAGGTCACCACACCCCGTTGACGAATTTGAATGGTGTACGTATCCGTTGCCATAAACCACACCTCCCTGTTGAATGTATATGTATTATACCCACATAAGCAGAAAGTCCGCATTTCAGTATTCGTCTAAAGTGCACCACGCGTTGACAGCAGAGACAATTCAGGGAAAAGCACAAATCGGAGCGTACTCGAGTATCCAGATGGAAAATGGACGATCTAGAAAACATCGGGATGAACCCGGATTTTCAACCATGTCGATTGTTGAGCCAGCATTATCGCGTCCTTTCATCGTCTAGCAACGGTAATCGTGGGTTTGCAACGATTCACAAACGAGGGGACAATTTGGCGCATTTTCTCAGGTTGTGGGAACAAAGAAATGCAGGAACCACGCGGATGCAACACCTCGTTGACCGGGTGGGCATTGCTAAAAGGGAATTAGGCACGGATGGCACCGAAGATCTGCGTGATCCTTTCCGCGACGCATCGCTTGTATAGCCGCCCTTGTGCGCTCGTGCTAGACTAAAATCACACCCGATAACGGGGATTCATAGATGGCAATAGGAGCGCATGTACCGTGGGTTATAGGTATGGCAAGCATCGTTGATGGGTAAAACTGTAGCAGTTATTGATACGGGATTTTGGAGCACGTGCTGTCGTCTGGGCATTGCGGATCATCTGACTACGCTTTGGCAGTCCTCGTTTATCATGCCCGGGGCAATCTTGGGGGAAATTTTTTATCGTCGGTCCCGCTATGCCGGGTCCAGACTTTTTCACGACCAAGCGGAATTTCTTGCTCAGTTCGTTGCAGGGAGGATTGTGTCCCAAAACCCTAAAGCGCACGTCACAACCCAGTTTAATGCCGGAGAACGAGCCGTTATCGATTTGGCACTGGAAATCAACGGAGACGTCTTGATTGATGAGCAACGCGCCCATGACTATGCCCTCCAACAAGGGCTGGACGCTATCAGCGTTCCCGAGTATGTGGTGGCACTCTTGTACGAAAATCTTGTGACCCTTGCGATCGCGGAACGGCTATTTCAAACATTGATTCATGGTAATCGCTCACCCAAAGACTTTTTGGATTATGCGCGAGACGCGATTCAGGGTCGAGGAGGAAAGGTCTAAGCTATGGGCAACCAGCGTATTCCCGAATGGGACGAGGCTCAGATCGACTTCCTATGTAACCTAGGGCGTTTGTCGCGAGACGAGGCTCTGGAGATCATGCGTCGTGACGACCTTGAACAACTGCAACTCATCGTGGCCAGTAAACTCTACGCTACGACCCCTATGATGACCAGCGGCGACGCGGCCGCCAAAGTGGGATTGCGTAACCGAGGACTGTTACTCCAATACCTAGACGAGAATCGCATCGCGCCGGCGCCCGTGGAGACGGCCGCCGATGAGCGAAGTACAGAGATCCTTAAAGCCCGCATGGAGCAGCGCTTAAAGCGCTGGCATTCTTAATCCCCCGCGTACCTTGCGGCCGGGATTACTTAGACGGGCGTTGAGGACTCGCAAGAATTCCCTTATGTTCGTTGCGCGTATACTGTGTCGTTGTGCCAGGACCACCAAGCGATCCCGTCGGCTGCTCAGTTCTACGACTTCTACGGTAGATAGATCTTCTCGGGTTTGCACTATGGCGGCTTGGCCGCTAATGTATAGCCCGAGACATAGACACCCGCACCCGTCCGACCGACTTTGGTCGCTTCCATCCAATCGCCTTTAGGAAAGCCCCACGGGGCCGTCGAGGATACGCAAGAGGATAGTCTCCTCCTCCGTGATGGAGTGTGTGGCCAGGCGGACCACGTCCCAGCGACCTTGCGACTTCGGGCTGTGTCGTGCGACATGAAACCGCACGGGGCGCGGACACTCGCGCCCCTCGGATGGTTCCCCTTGCGGGGACGAACGGTCATCCCCCTCCCTTTCGGGAGTGAACGACCGAAAGACGGCGGAACTTGGGAAATATTCCGCGGCGTTGGCCCCGAAGCGCTATGAAAACGGTCTAGTAGTATACATACTTGCGTTGTGAGAGTCTCCACACAAGCACCCACCTCGGGCCACAGGTTCAGATGGGGGTCATTGAGTCATCGACATAGGTCGTGTCATTCTAAGAATCGAGAGGTGCGTCCGACTAGAGCTTGGGCGCGATGAATGCACCCAGCAGGAGGGTCAGAATCGCGAGAATAATGGTCAGCCATGTGCTGTTGCGGAAAGTCAAGCGCGCTTCGATATCATCAAAGCGCTGTCGGACATTGGCTTCAAACCCGTCACTCCGCTGTGTCAAGCCGCCTTCAACCTTGTCAATCCGCTGTGTTAAGCTGGCTTCAACCCCGTCAATCCGCTGTGTTAAGCTGGCTTCAACCCCGTCAATCCGCTGTGTTAAGCCGCCTTCAACCTTGTCAATCCGCTGTGTTAAGCTGGCTTCAACCCCGTCAATACGCAGATCAACCTGTTCGAAGCGCTTATCAATTTGCTCAAAGCGCTTGTCAATCTGCTCAAAGCGCTTGTCAATTTGGTCGAACCGATCTTCGAAGCGAATCCGTTGGTCGTTGAACCGTTCGTTCATGGCCGTGCTAAGTTGCTGAATTTGATTGCTGATCAGCACCCACGGCATTTCCACAACGCTCCCCGAAGATGCCGCCTCGGGCTTTTCGTCGGCCATTGCGAATCCCTCCTTCGGGAGCATGCAATCATCTCCAGTATACCACGACAACCGGGGCGGAGACGCGAAGCCGGCTGACCAGTCTCACGACTCAGACTCCGCATGTCAATGATTGTCAGACGAGGCTTTAAATAGTCAGAATATTACTCAAAGGATTGGGCGAGGTTTTGTCGAAGTACTGGGCTATGCTGAAATCTCCGAGAGATACCGAGACGGT
>JAKACZ010000026.1 GCA_021820965.1 Bacillota bacterium
AATCTGAGCGAATTGATGGGGACCAACGGTTGCCCTCGATGGACAACATGCTATGATGAGGGAGACGGGATTCCAGGTGGGTGAATTGTTTGACGCACCCCGGTTGAATTAAATGACGTTTGACATTTTCAAACAGTGATTTTAACAGAGGATGCGGATTTTGTGTTTTTTGGTCCACATCTTCAATACATGTCGGGCATGATGGATTTAATGGTGAAATGGACGCTCGAGAACCGCAGCGATGATCCGGGAATCTTTGATGGGGATATGTTCTTGCAGAACGACCCGTGGGTTGGTACCGCTCATCAGCCGGATGTGGGATTACTTTGCCCGGTATTTGTCGACAATCAGCTATTTTGTTGGGTGGCCAATGCCATGCACCAAGCCGATGTCGGGGGGACGACACCGGGTAGCTTTTGCCCCGACGCGACTGACATTTATCACGATCCCCCTTGTTTTCCTCCTATTAAAATCGTCGACCGCGGACGCATTGTCCGTCAGGTGGAAGATCTATATAAACGCCAATCACGACTACCGACGGCGCTGGCATTAGACTTGCGCGCTGGTATTGCGGGAAACAATGTCGCCAAAGACCGTATACTCGCGCTTGTGAAGCGCTATGGAGCCTCAGTCGTCAAAGGGGTTATGCGCCGGATTATTCAGGCTAGCGAAGCGGCCTTAGTGGAGCGGTTGAAACTCATACCAGACGGCACATGGCGTGAGCGTTCCTATCAAGAAGTGGCCGTTACCGGTGATCGAGGCGTGTATCAGTGGATGATGACATTAACCAAGAAGGGCGATCAACTCATCTTTCAGAACGAAGGCACTGATCCGCAAAAAGGCTCCGCCAATCTGCCTTTTGCTGGGTGGCGTGGTGCGATTTTAGGAGTGCTGAACGTTTTGATGTTGCCGGAACAGATGGGGGCATTGGGGGGATTTACCGCGTTCATTGGCGGGATTGCCCGGCATTGTCTCTTTGAACCCACCCCCGGCACCATGACCTGTCCCGACTATGGTGCAGCGGTCAGTCCTGCCGGCATTTATGCGACGGAATTGGCCATCGCGATGGCCAATGCGCTTGTCGCCAAGATGCTCACGTGTTCCGAGACATTACGCGATACGGCGCTGACGACCGGACCCGCGCAGTGGGGGAGCACGCTGCTCGCTGGATTGGATCAATACGGAAAACCGGCCATCGTTACACTGACAGATCAAATGATTGGTACGCGAGGAGCAACCCCCACCACGGATGGGGTAGCGGGCGATGGTAGCTTTTGGATTCCTGAAGGTCGAGGGCCCAACGTTGAATATTATGAATCGATTTGGCCCTTGCTCTATCTCTATCGCCGTGAACACATCAACTCAGGCGGCGCTGGTCGGATGCGTGGGGGAAATGGGGGAATCATCGGGTATGTGCCTTATGATGGTTCGTATTTGGCGGTGGCGGTGGCGACTGCGGAGGGCGTTCCGAAGACGACAGGAATTGCAGGTGGGTATCCAGGCTCCTGTAACATGAGTGTTGTTTTGCACGAGAGCTCAGTAAGACAGGCATTCGAGGAGGGACGTGTTCCCCAGTCTCTGGACGACTTGAGCGGGACGACGGAACGATGTGCCAACAAAGGATTGCCCATTCCCGTCGGGTTAAACGATGTGGTGGAATGGAATTGGGGGTCGTCGGCCGGGTACGGGGACCCCATTCTAAGAGACCCGGAAAAAGTGGCCGCAGATATCTCTCAAGGGATTGTGACCCGAGATTTTGCACATGACGTGTATGGTGTCGTGGTGTCAGATGAGGGTATCGTGGATGAATTAGGAACCATTAGTTGGCGACAAACCATCCGAAACCAACGGCTGGCGCGCGCGAGTACACCGTCATACTCGGTGACCGAAGACTATTCCAGCGCAAAAGTCTATCAGCTAGGGGATCAAATTCTCTTGGTAGTTGACGGTCAAGGCCAAAGACATTACCAATGCAATCAGTGTCACACGTCTTTGGGCTCAGGCCACCAAAACGTGAAAGACTTTCTGGCACGGTGGAACGCGGCCGTTTCACAGGCGGGATACTATTATGAGGATCCCGCGCGCTTCGTCGACGAAAACATGGAATTCCGCGAGTTCTACTGCCCTCACTGTGGCACTATGCTGGCCAACGAGGTAGCCCGTGTAGGCGACGCGCCGCTTAATGAGTATGAAATCTCATGATCCAGCATCATCCATCAAGGGGTCTTACGATAACCGGGACAGTGGAGGGCGATAACATGGGATTTCCCAATCAAGCATATCAAGATATCCGAACAGAGGTTATCCAGGGCGTAGAGATGCGATGCTACTATCCCCGCCCCACCTCGCTGAGTCAGATGCTTAAGGAAAGTGTCGCCAGGTGGGGGCCGCGGGAATGCCTGGTGTTTAACGGGAAGCGATTGACCTATGCGGAGTTTTCGGACGAGGTGCGTCTCGTCGCGGAAGCGTTAACATATCAGGGAATGGGCAGCGGCGCGCGAATCGCTTTATTGATGGAAAATCGATTAGAGTTTCCCGTGGCATATTATGCTGTTCAAGAAATCAACGCCGTTGCCGTGGTGTTAAACGCTCGTCTCAAGACGGACAAATTGGAGTTATTGCTGAGGGACTCCGACGCACAATTGTTGATAGTGGCACACGATCTTTGGCAATCGATGGCAGGCGTTCGCCATCGGTTGCCCACACTGCAGCAGGTCGTTGTTTTAGATGCAAACGGGCAAGACAATACAGGGCCAGATACGCTGTCATGGCAGTCATTTCTTGACAAACGCGAACATTATTCAACGCACCTGCCCATTGAAGACGCAATCGCCGCATTATTATACACATCAGGCACCACAGGGATGCCTAAAGGCGCCATCCAAACCCATCGCAACTTAATCTCCAACGCGATGAACATGGTGAAACTACTCGAGGTAACTCCGGAGGACCGAACGTTATTGGTCGCACCGGCCTTTCATGCCACCGCAGTGAATTCGCAAATTCACGGAATGCTCTACGCTGGCGGCGCGACTGTGATACGTCCCTATTTTAAAACGGGAGATTTTGTTGAACAGCTCGAACAAGAGAATATTAGCATTGCCATTGGCGTGGCGACCATGTTCTGGTTTATGTTAGAATTTCCAACTTTAGCGAACCGAGATTTGTCATCATTGCGCTACATTGTCTACGGCGGTTCGCCCGCGCCGACAGATTTGATTTCCCGATTAAAGCGTCAATTTCCCGCCGTCCGTTTAGGTAACGTGTGGGGACTGACTGAATGCACCTCAATAACCACTTTATTGGCTGATGACGCGGCACTCAGCAAACCGGATTCTGTCGGAAAGCCAGCTCCGACGTTAGAGGTCCGGGTGGATCTGGACTCCCAAGACGTGGGTGTTGGCCAGTTATTGGTAAAAGGTCCTTCGGTGATTCCGGGATACTGGCATAACGACGAGGCTACGCGCAGCACCATCCACGATGGATGGTTGCAGACTGGGGATATTGGCCGTATTGATGAGGATGGGTTTGTATACGTGCTGGACCGTATCAAAGACATGATCATTCGGGGTGGCCAAAATATCTATTCGATTGAAGTGGAGAACGTTTTGTACCAACACCCGCAAATCCTTGATGCGGCGGTAGTCGGGATAGCTGATGTGGCGTGGGGGGAACGCGTCAAAGCCTTCGTGGTGCCTAAACCTGAAACCACCCCCTCAGTCGAGGAAATTCAAGAATTTTGCCGAGCGAGACTTGCGCGATATATGGTGCCCGAAACGATTCGCCTGATAGAAGCGTTGCCACGCAACCCAGGGGGGAAAGTGCTAAAAGATGTGTTGCGAGCTACGGAGGACTAGACAATGCCGTATCTCTTGAGCCTCAAGGATAAAGTTGCCGTGGTCACCGGAGGGGGCGGAGGGTTGGGTCACGTGATTAGCGGCGCACTGGCCGAAGCAGGTGCTCAAGTTGTCATTGCAAGCCGAAACCTGGCTGCCTGTGAGTCGGCCGCCGCCACCTTTTCGAAGTTTGAAATGTTCCCCTACGCCGTCGATGTGACGGACCGTTCAAGCATTGAACGCATGGTTCAGACTGTGACGGAGCGTTTTGGGCGCATTGATATTCTGGTTAACAACGCGGGTATCAGCCCCTTTACAGCGCCCATGCTACGCACGCGCGCCTCGGGATTGAAACGTCTCTTGGACGTTAATGTCATCGGAGCCTTAGAGTGTGCGCAAGCATGCGCCGCCCCGATGATCGCTCGGGGGGAAGGCGTGATGATTAATGTGGCCTCTTCGGCAGCAGCGATTGGAGTAGACGGGATTGGAGCCTATGCAGTCAGCAAAGCAGCCTTGGTGAAACTCACACAACAACTAGCCGGGGAGTGGGGCCCGCTGGGAATACGTGTCAATGCCATTGCGCCGGGTTTCATGGGGGTGGGGATGGCGAAATACGCCGAGGATAACGAGGGGCTTCTTGCTCCACTCCTGAGTCGTACTCCCTTAGGACGCACCGGCCGCCCGGAAGAAATTGCCGCTGCGATGGTGTTCTTAGCCTCGGATGAGTCTCGTTATATCTCCGGGCAAACCCTTTACATTGACGGGGGGGCTTCCACATGGTAGAGCACGAGATGGAGAGAGTGGCCTTAATCACCGGTGCGGCCGGAGGTATCGGGAGAGCGATTGCGTTATCTCTTGGCCGAGTGGGGTACAAACTCGTGTTGACGGACCTCGATGCCGCCATCGAAGACACGCAAAAAGAGATGCAGGCCTTGGGGATGGACGTGATCGCCGTTACAGGCGATGTGGCCGATTATGGGTTATTTGAGGAAGCCATCGTAGCGGCGAAAGCACAGTATGGTTCGATAACCATTCTTGTCAATAATGCAGGGATTACAAACAATATCGCCAAGACGGACAAAATGCCGATTGCGGCGTGGCAACGGGAACTGGACGTTAACTTAACCGGTTTCTTTTACGGTTGTCGGTCGACATTACCCATGATGTGTGAAAGCCACTGGGGACGAATTGTCAATATCAGTTCCGTCGCGGCTCTTAACGGGCTCGACCGGCAGGTTGGCTATGCCGCTAGCAAAGCCGGCATTTTAGGATTGACCCAAACCATTGCTCTGGAATATGCCGCCATGGGGATTACCTGCAATGCCGTGTTGCCCGGCATGATTGCTACCCGCGCCGTGCTCTCTATGCCAAAGGCGCTCAAACAGCAAACCACCGATCTGATTCCTGCGGCACGGTTTGGTGTGCCCGCCGATGTAGCCAATTTAGTGACGTTTCTCGTATCCGATCTTGCTGGATATATCACGGGGGCCGCTATTCCTGTCGATGGGGGCGCCCACTGTAATCCTATTACGCTAGCCCGTATGAGAACTGCGCCGCCAAAATGATAAAGGAGGGAGTTCTATGGACCGATGGTTTAGCGAAGAACAGTTAAGAGAAATGAGTCGTCCTACCATGGACAGAGTGATTGAGAAGATTCAGACAGGTGAGTATGATGAGGCCATCCACTTATGTGATGACATGAAGAGCGAATGGGGATTTCTCCATGATTTGATGGTTGAATCTCTGGCTGCGTTGTTGACCTATATTGGAGACATGCATGGTGAGGAAGAAGTGGGCACCGCGTTACGATTCATGACTGAAAAAGCGTGGAAAGATTCGGCATACAAGATTGCCACACGTGACCCTCGCAAGGTGGCTATGGCATTGGCCGCGACCTGGCGAGCTCATAGTACCGGTGGGGTAGGGCCTATGCCAGGGGAATTTACGGTCGAAGAAGACGCAGAAAAGTTTACCTATACCATGAACCCGTGCGGTAGCGGGCAAAGATTGTGGCGCCGCGGTTTTTACGACCCGCCGAAAAGTTATGGGATGACCTCCAAATCCTATGATTGGTCCTTTCACCGCGAGAACTTTCCTTACTACTGCGCTCACTGCACCTTTATGAATGAGTCGATGCCGATCGAATGGGTTGGAACGCCGCTCTATCCGTTGGATCCACCACTGTCACCAGACGGTCAGTGTACTTGGTACTTTTATAAAGATCCTCGAGACATCCCGGACCGTTTTTATGCGCGGTATGACAAGAGCAAAAACCCTGAGCCCGAAGTCAAGGGTAATCGGACAAAGTCATAGCTTGATGAGGTAGCGGCGCACCCACCATGGTGGAACGCCTCGTTGCGGTTTTAATCAAAGGCTAGGGAGGAAGAGATGATGAACGTTGGGAGTCTCTTAGACCGGCAAGCCGATCGAAATCCTCATAAACTTGCCATGGTGGACGGTGGGCGCCAGTGGACGTACCACCGTTTGAATCACCGCGCCAATCAATTGGCGGAGGGGTTTATGGACTTGGGCGTTCAAAAAGGCGATCGGGTAGGGGTATTATTGCCGAATTGTGGGGAGTATTGGGAGACCTATTTTGCATTGGCCAAGATAGGCGCTGTTATGGTTCTCATTAACTGGCGAATGAGCCTCAAGGAAATTGGGTTTATTCTGACCGATGCCGAGTGCCAAGCCTTAGTTGTCCACCATGTGCGGTCTACGGAACTTCTCTCAAACGACTTGGCAGTATCTATGCCACCAACCGTTTTGGTGGTGGGGCCCGTGCCACCTCATCCCTTTTTATCCTTTGTTGAAGTCTTAGAACAGGCCTCGCCTGAGTTTCTCAACGCTCCTGATGTAGCGCTTCACGATGATCAATTGCTTTTATATACATCAGGTACGACGGGGCGACCCAAAGGGGTTCTTATCACGCACGAGAACACGTTGTGGAATTCAATAAACCAAATCGTCGATTTAGCCCTAACCGCTCAAGATTCCACGCTGGTTATTTGCCCACTTTTTCACGTGTCCGGCCTTTATGACTTGACTTTTCCGCTCTTGCATATAGGGGGGACGGTATATATTGCCTCACGGTTTGATCCTTCTGAAACGTTACGCACTATCGAACAGCAGCGAATTACGACGTTAATGACGGTGCCGACGATGATTTATGACCTGATTAACGTGTCGGAGATCACACGGTATAACCACAGTAGTCTTCGATTGGTCGTGTGTGGGGGCGCACCGCTTCCGGTACAGATCATTGAAAAGGCAATGGTGCAACTCTCGCCTCACTTTGTGCAAGGCTACGGATTAACCGAGGGCACCTCGGTCGTGACGTTTCTTCCGTCCGACGAAAGTACCCGTCGTCTCGGGTCTATTGGGAAGCCTTTCTTACATGTCGACCTCAAGTTGGTGGATGATGGTCACCAACCGGTTGCCATTGGAGAGGTTGGTGAAATTGTTATTCGCGGGCACACGGTCACGCGGGGATATTGGCATTTAGTCGAGGAGACCCGTAAGGCGTTTCGGGATGGTTGGCTCGTGACGGGAGACATGGCACGCCAAGATGAGGACGGCTTTCTATATTTAGTGGACCGAAGAAAAAACCTGATTATCAGCGGAGGTGAAAATATTTATCCAAAAGAAATTGAAGATGTTCTATTGCAGCATCCGGCGGTGCGAGAAGCTGCTGTGGTTGGGGTGCCTGATGAGCGCTGGGGTGAAGCGATACTGGCGGTGATCGTGACCAAGCCAGGTCATACCACGGACGCCGACGGCATCAGAGAATTTTGCCTTTCGCATCTGGCGAGCTACAAAAAGCCCCGCCATGTTCGTTTCGTGGAAAAACTTCCCCGGACTGATACCGGAAAGGTGTCAAAACCGATACTCCAGCAATTATTGAGCGGGGGCACGGCCCCACTCTGACGATGGACGATTTCGCTATCATCAGCCCCCTTCCGAATGATTGACGTCCCACGAGACAGGAAGGGAGTTCAGCCTACGATTGCAATGATCCATTTGAGAAAGAGGGTTAGACGGCAATGAAAGCGGCAGTGTTTCAAGCGCCAGGGCGGATTCAAGTGCAAGAGATGGATGTGCCTTTAATTGGAGAAAACGACGTGCTGTTAAAAGTGAGAGTCGTAGGCATTTGCGGGTCGGATCTTCACACGTACCGGACCGGACTGTACGCGTTTCCCAATCAGGTGATGGGCCACGAATTTTGTGGCGAAGTGGTCGACATGGGGCATGGCGTACATGGGATAACCCGGGGTCAACGCGTAACAGGATTTTCGGCGACAGTATGCGGCGAATGCTTCTGGTGCAAGCGCCAACAATTTCGACTATGTCCTCACTTGTTTGAAACGTATACCGGCTATGGGATGCCCGGAGCCATGGCAGAGTACGTCAAGATAACCGATGCCGTGTTGGGCACGAATCTGTTTGTCATTCCTGATGAACTTACCGATGAGGACGCCGCAATGGCAGAGCCGCTGGGAACGGCACTTTATGCGATGAGCCGAACTAAGCCGCAGGAGGCGGATATGGTCATGGTCCTTGGGGCAGGGACCATTGGCAATTTACTGATGCAAGGGTTAAAGGCTTCTTCGGTTAATCGGGTCATTGTCACCGAAGTATCTCCACACCGCGCTGACTTAGCGCGCGAATTGGGCGCGGACGTTGTCATCAACCCACAACAGAGCGCCGACATGATAGAGACGGTGCAATCCTTAACCGGCAAGGGCGACCATCATTTTGGCAGTGGAGGCATGGCCGATATTGTCTACGATACCGCCGCCACCCGCCATACGTTTAATGACGCCGTGAACTTCGTACGGGCGGGAGGCGTCGTGGCCTTAGTCGGATTGACGGAAGCAGCCTCAACGGTGGATGTCAGTCGCATTATTCTCAAAGATATTCGGATAGTCGGGGCCTTAGGTTCCATCATACCGCGAGGGCTCGATTACCTCCGACGAGGTCTTGCCCGGGCGTCGCCACTGGTTACGCATCGGTTTGCGTTAGAGGAAGCAGATCAGGCCTTCAACACGCTATTACGAGATCCTGTGGCGATGAAAGTTTTGTTACTCGTCTCGTGAAGCCAAGTACCCAAGGTGCGTCCAGCAAAAGTTGGGAAGATAGTGCCGTAAAGAGGAGAGACACCCCATGCTGAACTTCGAGCTTACAGCGGAACAAAAAGCGCTGCAACAGATGGTAAGAAAATTTGCCGAACAAGAGGTCGCGCTATGGGCCGATGAAATTGACCGCCAGGAGCGATTCCCTATAGAAAGTTGGCGGAGGGCCGGAGAACTCGGGCTTTTGGGCATCACCGCCCCTGAACAATATGGCGGCTCGGCGTTAGGCGTCGTGGAAATGGGTCTAGTGGCAGAAGAATTGTCCCGTATCTGTGTGTCGACCTCCGCTACCATCCTGCATCAAGCGTGTTTGGTGGTGGACAATTTGGCGCGCAACGCTTCGACCGAACTTAAAGAAAAGTATCTTCCGGGCCTCTGTTCGGGGAAATTGATCGGCTGTCTGGCGATGACGGAGCCGGGTTCCGGATCCGATCTCCTATCGATGGGGCTGAGCGCTGAGAAGCACGGATCGGAATATGTGCTCAATGGAACGAAAACCTTCATTACGAATGGACCGCTTGCCAATGTCGCAGCGGTGTACGTGCGGACGGATCCCGAGAATCGGCGGGGAGGCATTAGTCTTCTGGTAGTGGATTACCCGTCGGCAGGATTTAGTAAGGGCAGACAGTTTGAAAAAATGGGGTGGCGAGGATCGCCGACGGGCGAGTTGGTTTTCAGTGACTGCCGGGTACCGGCTAGTCACCTCGTCGGTCAAGAAAATCAGGGTATTGATGTGCTGCTCAGCGGGCTCAACAGTGAGCGCGTGGTGATGGGGGCCTCCGCGGCTGGTTTAGCTCAGGGGGCCATGGATGTGAGTTTGCGTTATGCGCGGGAACGGCGACAATTTGGCCGGCCGATCATCCATTTTCAACTGATTCAGGAGAAACTGGCCAACATGGCTATCGAAATTGAAGCGGCGCGTTTGCTCGTTTATAAAGCGGCCAGCCTGTGTGACAACGGGCTCCCGGCCGACGCGAGCATGGTGTCCGCCGCTTGCAAAGTTTATAGCTCTGAAGTCGCCATGCGCGTCACCACCCAGGCGGTACAGATTCTCGGAGGGTATGGATATATCAAAGATTTTCCGGTTGAGCGGTTCATGCGTGATGCGAAATTGTTTGAAATTGGTGGTGGCACGTCCGAAATTCAGCGACGCATTATTGCTCGGGAGCTCCTCGGAGAAGAGTCTTCATGAATCGGGAGGCGCATTATGAATTCCACGCAAAAACATGTTATTGAATCAGAGTCTCTGATCAACATCTATCGAAACCTGTATTTTGCCCGGCGGTTTGAAGAGACCCTCTCAGATATGTTCCGTCGTGGAGAAATCGATGGTTGGCTCCATTCGGGGTTAGGCCAGGAACTTGTAGGCGTGATTTTAGGGGAAATTCTAGACCCAGATGATTATATTGTGCCATACCATCGGTCAAAATCCACGTTCTTATCACGCGGGGTGCCTCCAGAGGCGTTAATCGCGGAGATCTTGGGGCGTCAAGACGGCTTGTGTGGGGGAGTTGGGGGAGAGGCACACGCAGCAGACTTAAACCACGGTATTTTCGGCAGTACAGGGGTTATCGGCGCAGGCCTTCCGATTGCGTTGGGGGCAGCCTTTAAACAATTATATCAGGGCACTCAAGGGATAGCGGTCTGCGGTTTTGGAGATGGGGCCACAACGCAGGGATCGTTTCATGAGTGCTTAAACCTTGCTGCGTTATGGAACTTGCCATTGGTGTTCATCTGCGAGAACAATTTCTTTTCCGAAATGACCCCGTTAAGCAAGGAAATGAAGGAAACCCATATCGCCAAGAAGGCGGATGCGTATGGCATCTTGGGGGTCGCCGTTGATGGCTATGACTTGGATGCCCTCTATGGCACTTTATCTGAAGCGTGTGAACGAGCACGCGATCATAAGGGGCCGGCGTTAATCGAAGTGCAGACATACCGATGGCACGGACATTATGAGGGGGATCCCGAAACTTATCGGTCTAAGGCAGAGGTTGCCAAGTGGCAATCGCGAGATCCGGTACAAACGGTGCGAAGGCGGATCCT
Organism: Bacillota bacterium; assembly: GCA_021820965.1. Lineage (GTDB taxonomy): Bacteria > Bacillota > Sulfobacillia > Sulfobacillales > Sulfobacillaceae > Sulfobacillus_B. Next base: position 11,015 of record JAKACZ010000026.1, read on the forward strand.
GGAGCAGATGATATTGCCGGAAGAGTCTTTGGTGCAGCTTGAAGAGGGGGAGGGGAGGCGACTTGGGGTGGCGGTACAAACGGCTAATCAAAGCCCATTTCCATCGCCAGACAATGTGGTTCGGAATGTTTATGGGGCAAATATTTAGAAATGAACTCATAGATTCGATGACCGGGAGGAAGCCAGCATGAGTCAGATGGCGTTTAGATGGGCAATCACCCATGCGATTGACGAAGAAATGGGCCGCGATCCAAATGTGTTTCTCATTGGCGAAGACGTTGCAGAGCCAGGAGGGGCTTTTGGATTAACGCGGGGACTTTTAGACAAATATGGAACACTACGAGTGCGTGATACCCCTATCTGTGAGGAAGCCATTGTAGGACTGGGAATCGGCAGTGCCGCCCTAGGTCTTCGCCCGATCGTGGAAATCATGTTTATGGACTTCATTTTTTTAGCGATGGATCAAATTGCCAATCACGCCGCCAAGATGCGATATATGTACGGTGGCCAAGTGCACATTCCCCTGGTGGTGCGGACATTAAGCGGAGGAGGCTTTCGAGCCGGCATGCATCATTCACAAAGTTTGGAAAGTGTGTTTGGGCACATTCCGGGATTAAAAGTGGTCATGCCTTCCGATGCGTATGAAGCCAAGGGATTGCTGAAATCGAGTATACGCGATCCGGATCCCGTCATTTTCATGGAGCAAAAATCTCTGTTACCCGTTAAAGCGGAAGTTCCCGATGAAGAATACGTGATTCCGCTCGGCCAAGCTATGGTGAAGCGGGAGGGAACGGACGTGACGGTGGTTGCCGTGGGCGTGATGGTGCATCACGCCATGGCGGCAGCCGCTGAATTATCCGAGGAGGGCATCAATGTCGAAGTGATCGATGCCCGAACGGTGATGCCCCTCGATGTCGAGACAATTCTCGCATCTGTTCAGAAAACCAACCGATTGGTTATTGCGCATGAAGCTCCTGCTCCTTTCGGATTCGGTGCCGAAATTGCGGCTTTGGTCGCTGAAAGAGCATTATACTACCTCGACGCGCCAGTCTTTCGGGTCACGAGTCAATTTACCCCCATTCCTGTCGGCAGAAGCGAGGACGTCATCTTGCCAAACTCCGAGCACATCATCCAAGCCGTACGCCGGAGTCTAAAAGGGGGATAACGGAGAATGCAGACAGTGCAAGTGCCCAAAATTGGGGTGGAAGATGGGGTCGTGGTGATTCAGCAATGGGCCAAGCCCAATGGGGCTCTGGTGCACAAAGATGAAGTGTTGGCCATGTTAGAGACCGATAAGGTAACGGTAGATTTACCGTCACCTGGTGACGGGATTTTGGAGGTTGTCGAGTTCGAAGGGTCCCAAGTGCGGATGACGGACGTCATTGCGTTATTGCACGACCCAAACGAGACGATGAATCCGGCACCTCCATCCAATGCCCGCCCCTATCGGGCATCCCCCGCGGTTAAACGTTTGGCCGCGTCTCTCGGGGTCTCGCTGGCCGACCTCGCAGAGTCAGGCCCCCGTAAAGCCCGCATTACACGTAAGGACGTGTTGGAGGCAACCGAGGGCCTAACCGCAAAGACCGTGAGCTCCATTGTACCGGCCTCGCCATTGGCTCGCCGTCTGGCCCAGCAATGGGGAATAGACTTACAAACCGTGTCAGGACAGGGTCCCGGTCATGCGGTATTGGCGGAGGATGTTCGCCGGGCCAGCGCGCTCCGCCAGCCCTCGCCCGATGATAATAGGCCTCATTCGAATGACGGCGGGCGCCTTATTCACTCTCAAGTACCCTTAACGCCTATTCGACAGGCCATTGCCCGCAACATGAAGACGAGTTTGGCGGAAACGGCGCAAATGACGCTGATGGGATGGTTTGATGTCTATCCATTGTGGAATCTCTTTCAGTCTATCGCAAAAGATCGGGAGTATTTAGGCATTAAGGCATCATGGACAGCGATTTTCGTCCGTGCCCTTGGGGTGGCATTAAGTGCGGACCCCACATTGAATAGTGCGATAGTTGAGCAGGATTGGATTCTGTGGGAGTCAATCCATGTAGGGGTTGCGGTGGCGACCGAACGTGGTCTTGTGGTACCAGTTATTCGCGATGCGAATCGGAAAACACTCATGGACATTCATCGTGAAGTGGTGCTAATGGCGAATAAGGCACGAGAAAACCGCCTGGGCGCGGAGGACATGCACGGGGCGACCTTTACCCTCAGCAACTTTGGAAGCTTTGGCGGCGAGTGGGGCACACCAATCTTGAACCGCGGAGAAAGTGGGCTTCTGGGCATCGGAGGCCTGGAAAAAGTCCCCGTGGTGGATGCCATGGATCAGATCGTCATCGGGTATCGGATGCCCTACAGTTTAACGGTGGATCACCAGATTGTGGACGGGGCAGCTGCGGGGTCATTTGTGAATACGTTGAAAAAGATCATTGAACGGCCCGTGCGACTATTGTAATGGTGGGGGTCCTTGTCGCATCGATTCGATAGGGGGATCCGGTCCTCACACATTTCTTCGGCCGTTGGGGGGATTGCCTTGAATGTGGACAACGTGGAGATGTTCGAGGGCGAGCGGTGGTCGGAAATAGCTGGACCGTGTACTGTCAGCCCCGGGAAGGCTGAGTTGATGGGATGTCGAGCCATTCTCCCTTAGAAGCTGTGGTGGGCGCGATAAAATGGCAGACATTGTGTCGCGCTTGGCCGCCTCACCGGTGAAAAATGGACCGAGGTGGCCTAATTTCCTCTACCAGGCATGTTCTCGGAGGCTCATCTTTGAAGCCAGCTCCATGAGCCTATGTGCTGAAGGGGACAGGCAAAGACTCGATCAAGCGTAATGAGGAGGATTCACCCATGACATTCCGGTATATTGAGCAAAGCCAGCAAGACGGGGTCTTGTTAATGACATTGCGCAAAAACGAAGAATCTGTCATCACTCTCAAAGAGGGTCTCGTAGAAGAACTCGAAACTGTTTTAGAAGCTTTGCCGGGTGAAGACGCGGTACGGGTGGTCGTGATTACCGGAACGGATGACGTGTTCCTGGTGGGGGCAGACCTAAAAGACATGAGAAGCCGCACCGTCCGCGAGAATGTTCTCTATAACCATAAGTTGATCACGATATTCAACCGGATTGAAAACTTGCCCCAACCCGTCATAGCCGCACTCAATGGCTCTGCGCTGGGAGGAGGACTAGAACTGGCATTGACGGCGACGTTTCGATTAGCCAATGCCTCGATCCGATTGGGACTGCCTGAAGTGAAATTGGGAATTTTACCGGGTGCTGGTGGAACGCAACGATTGCCGCGGTTAATTCCACGTTCGATAGCGATGCGCCTATTACTGACAGGGGACGCTATTACTGCAGATGCTGCCAAAACGTTCGGTTTGGTGGACGAGGTGTATCCGGACAACAATGTGTTAGGCCACGCGTTTACCTTTGGGAAACAACTCGCGCAAGGCCCCCGGTTAGCGGTGCAAGCAATCAAAGACGCTGTGACCGTCGGTGCCAATCTCGATTTATCCTCAGCGATTTCCTATGCGGAACGTTACGCGGCGCAACTCATTAACTCGCACGATGCCCAGGAAGGGATTGCTGCATTTTTGGAGAAGAGGACTCCGAAATTTCTAGGAAATTGATCAACACTTTGTTGAGACAGGCTATGCATCGTAGCATTCTTTGACCATCCGTGGGGTTCGTTAGCGGACATAGATTGGAGGGAGATGCACAAAAATATGACTGAGAATTACCGCAGACGTGATAATTGTGAGAAGAGAGGCTTGCGATACCATGCGTGATCTCATCGATGATCTCAACAAACGCAAGCAACAAGCGTTGACCTTGAAAGGACAAAGTCGGGAAACTAACCGGGAAGAGAGCACGGACGTCACAGCGCGTGAGTGCCTTCGGCGTCTGGTGGACGAGGATAGTTTTCATGAATTCGGGTTGCTTAGCCACTCCGATGTTTCCGGAATGAAGGAGCGTTCTCCAGGCGACGGGGTGATTGGCGGCTTGGCCCGTGTAGGGGGTAGGCAAGCCGTGGTCGTGGCTATCGACCGCCATGTCTTAGCAGGAACGGAAGGACGGGTCCATCTGCGGAAATGGGAACATTTGGACGAGTTCGCCGTCAGTCGTGGTCTTCCCATATTTCATCTTGGAGAGGGAGGGGGACTGCGCATTCCCGATGGAATGGGCTCAGACGGTATTAGCCAAAGCATGATGCCTATGCGCCTTCTCCGGCATGGCCGCCAGGTGCCATTATTGACGGCCATCATAGGAGACAGCTTCGGTGGCCCCACCTGGGTGGCTGTGTCTTCGGATTTTGTCACCCAACTGAGCGGTACCGCCATGGCAGCAGTGGGACCGCGAATGCTGGAAATCGCTACGGGCGAGCGGATTAGCGCACGAGAATTAGGCGGCGTCAAAATTCAAGGGGAAATTACAGGGCAAATTGACCATATTGGCCAAACCGTGGACGAAAGTTTAGATGCCCTACGAAAGGTTTTTAGCTACCTGCCGCAAAACGCGGACTCTGAACCTTTGTATCTGCCGCCTACCGATAGCCCTGACCGAATGCTCAACGACGACACAGTTAACCTGGTACCGACGGAGCGCACCAAGCCCTACGACATGCGTAGACTGACTCGCGCGATTTTTGACAAGGGCAGCATTTTTGAACTGCGTTCTGGCTTTGGTCGAGCTCTTTTAACCTCGTTTGCTCGACTAGACGGTCATGTGGTAGGGGTCATTGCCAATCAACCACTATACCAGGCTGGCGCGGCGGGTCCGGATGAAGCGGATAAGGCGACCGAATTCATATGTTTATGCGATTCGTATCATATTCCGCTGATATTTCTTCATGACATTCCCGGCTTTCGCGTGGGTAGCGTTGCCGAACGCCAGAAAATGCCCACGAAGATTATGGTGTGGAACCAGGCGCTGGCTTGGTCAACTGTGCCCAAGATCTCAGTCGTGATAAGAAAAAGCATCGGTGCCGCCTATAGCAATATGGCTGGTCCCGGGATGGGATCAGACTTTGTGGTGGCCTGGCCCAGTGCGGAAATCAGTTTCACGGGATCCGAAGTGGGGATTAACGTTGTCTACAAAAAAGCGTTAAGTGAGGCTTCTGACCCAAAGGCGCTTCGCCAAGAACTCTTGGCCCAATGGGAATTCGAGGTAAGCCCTTACCCTGCGGCCGGGAAGTATCTCATTCACGATGTCATCGAGCCGGCCACCACTAGGAAGTTCCTCGTGCGCGTACTCAGCGCCGCGTGGGAGACAGGGCGTTGGAAAAGTGCCCGTCGGCTGGCGAATTGGCCAACGGGATTTTAGCTTTAAGAGGAGGTAAAGCGATGGCACCGGATATTTCATATCACTGGGGCGAGCGACCCCTGCACCAATACTTGCGCATGCACGCTCGAAAGGAACCGAACCGGCCTGCCATAATATGGTATGGACAGGTTATCACCTATGGGCAACTCAACGATTGGAGTGATCGAGTTGCGCGTCTTTTGACATCGTGGGGGATTACCATCGAAGACCGCGTGGCACTGTATTTAGGAAACTGCCCTCAGTTCATCATGACGTTTTTAGGAGTACAAAAGATCGGCGGAATTATCACACCAGTGAGCCCGGCCTTCAAAGAATGGGAGCTTCAATATCAGTTAAACCACAGCGGGTCACGGGTTATCATTCTGCCCTATGACCGCTATTCTGTGTTCGAAGCCGTGAGGTTAACACTCAAGTGGAACGCGTGATAGTCACTGACTACTCCGATTTTTTACCAGATCGACCTGCCATACCGGTGCCTCCAGAAATGACGGGGTCGCGCACACCTCTGGAGGGTGTCGTGGATTTCATGGAGATGCTGGCGATCGCACCTTCCGAAGGCCCTTGGCCAGATCTTAGCCTTGATCAAACATCTCTAATGATCTATACCTCGGGCACGACAGGCCATCCTAAAGGGGCTATGTTGACCTATCGCAATGCAATTTATAAGGCCGCCGCCGGGTCGATAAGCAATGGCTTAACCCTTGAGGACATTTCGTTGGCGGCAATGCCTTTGTCGCACATTGCGGGGCTCTTGGTGGGATTAAATATCGTTATCTATCAGGGAATGACGGTAGTGCTGCTGCATCGCTTTGATCCTGATGTGGCAATTCAGGCGATTGAAAAATATGGTTGCACCTGGTGGTATAGCGTGGCTCCAATGAATCGAGCCATATTGGACCGTTTGGGGAAGGATACTCCCCGCTTAACTTCATTGAAGCATAATCTTTGCACCAGTTTCGGGATACCGTTAACTGAAGATATGGCCCAACAATGGAACGAGCTCACTAACGGTTGCGTGATTCACGAGGCATCGTATGGCTTGACAGAAACCCATACCGGCGACACCTTTATGCCTCGGGATGCCATTCGTTGGGGTACCGTGGGCAAACCCGTCAATGGCACTGAGATTCACATTGTTGATCCTGAGACTAAAGAAGAATGTCCCCCGAATTCCGCCGGTGAGATTACGGTACGGAGCCCCGGCGTCTTTAATGGCTATTGGCAGGCGCCGGAAGTAACGGCCATCACCGTCCGAGACGGGTACGTACTGACCGGGGATGTCGGGAAGCTGGACCAGGATGGCTACCTTTATTTTCTCGGACGATACAAAGAGATGATCAAAGTGTCAGGATATAGCGTCTTTCCCGAGGACGTAGAATCTCTTCTCATACGCCATCCGAACATCGCGCAAGTGGCGGTAATTGGGATACCACATCCTCACCATGGGGAAGTGGTCAAGGCTTATGTGGTGACTAAGCCCGGAGAAACGATAAGCTCTGAGGAGATAATCAATTGGGCTAAGGACCGGATGGCGCACTACAAATATCCTCGGGAAGTAGAAGTGCTGAAAGCGCTTCCGGCCACTTCCACCGGAAAAATATTAAGGCGCATTCTAAAAGAACGGCACAAGGCTTCTTTTGGGTGAAAATCAGGGCGTGCTCGAAGGGGAATAGGACCTAGTACATCATGGCGTTAATCCCTCATCACCCGAGCGATCACACTTTCAGTAATTTGCCATCAAACGTCTATCGGAAGGGCTGGGCTAAATGCTCATTATAGTAGTCAATAAATTGGCGAACGAGGAGACTAAACCAGCACTCGATCTGGTTTAACCAGGAACAGTGCTTGGGGGTATAGAGAAAACGAATGGAGTGGCTTTCCGTCTCTAAGAACTGCTTGCGGGTATCCTGGGACGAGAAGTGGCCCTTCTTGCCCAATTCTTCGGGGGAGATGTCGAGCTGGTCATGGTGAATCACGAAGCGCACCAGCGCTTCGGATTGATGCGTGTTGAGGTTATCGAGGACAAAAATATGGGCATCGTCCGGATGGAGGTCCACCACCGCCTCTACATGCTGAGCAAAGTCCACTTCGGTGCGGGTCGGTTGAATCAACGGCGCTTCAACCTGCCCCGTGACGACGTCACGGGAGGCCATGAAGCCCGAGGTGCCCTGGCGGATGTATTCAAATTCGCGGCGCTCGACGTGCTCCGGCACCATAGGGAGGGGCGGATGCTTCTGTTCTCGCGCTGAGATCCCGGTCATCTCGTCACACGAGTGCACATGGATTCCCTGGTCCGCCAGGGCGGGGGCGTCGCGGTACAGGTCGGACACCTGTTGCACATTGGCGGCGAACTGCTCGGGGTCCTCGATCGTGGGATTGAGCCAGTAGCGACTCAAATGCGGCTTTAAATCGGCCTCGGTTAAACACCGTCCCACTTGGCGGGCCGAAATCTGCTCCACAATCCCTTGCGCGATGGCCTCCCGGGCGAGCGCGGCGGGCGTCCAATGCGTGAGCGGCACGGCGCAGTCGGCCGGCGGCCGACACGCCAGCGTGATGATCTGTGCCACCTGTTCAGGGGTAAAGCGGCACGGTTTTCCCGGGCGGGGTGCATCTTGCAGGGCTGCTGCGACCTGACGCTGTAATGTCCACGGTTGGAGAGTCTCCTGCGCCGCGATTTCGGGCGTAGCCTGTGCCCAGCGCTGGCGCCACAACTTCACGGTGTTGCGATTCCACCCGGTTTCGGCCGCAATACTTCGATTGGACGCGCCTTCGGCTGCCCGGAGGATAATCGTGGCGCGTTGCTTCAAATGTAAGGGGGTATGCGTGCCTTTGGCCCAGCCTTGGAGAATCGCCCGAACTTTGTGAGTCAACTCAATGACGGGCGCTGTGAATCGTCCCCTGTTTAGATCGCATCCTTTCTGAGGCTCGAAAGTTTGCAACCTAGCAGGCTCTTCGCAAGTTGCCGGATCTATGCTCAACATTCGATGGGACCTATGGAAGGTGTCAATAACAATGGCGCTGGGCTCGAACTGCTCTATGCCTACAATGCGCTCATCATGGGGGTCTGACGGGATAGCCATCCGACACTGTGCGAAAGAGCCACTAGCATAAGGGAAGGCGCGCCGGCTGTCCAGTGAACGTGTGCTTATTTCAGTGGTTACGCATTAACGTCATCGTGTACTAGTCGGTCATCCAAGACGATGCTGTCAGACGATCCATGATCCCCCTGTCTGGATTGCACGCCACAGCTCCCGCATCAATTCCACGTTAAAGTCCGACCGCTGATGGTCGAAAGACCAGCGCCGCAGTGCCTCCTCGTGCTGGGCGGGCGGAAGGGCGGCAATCCACCGCACCAAACTAGCGATACCCACCACACTAGCCAAGTAATAGTCCGCCATGATACCCTTGATGTCTGACGAGAAATCTATCGGCGAGCGCCAAAGGGATTGGGCCCGCAGCTCGGCCTTTTCACAGACAGCAACAATATCCATCTGCCCCGCGAACCGTTGCCGTGCTGTAGCCAGTTGATCGGTCATGACTTCCAACCACAGTTGTCTATCCGACTCTGGAAGCCAGCACCAGGCGGCCGTCAGCATTAAGGCATGGTGACGTACCATGCTATAGACTGGAGGATTCATCACAAAGGGCTGCCACACGTCGTTCGTAACGCCCATCTGCATGCGGACTCCGCAGATATCTGGCCCATATTCGTGGAGCCAATGCGGTGTGTGCAGAAACATCAACGCCAGCGGTATTGCCCAACTGGCTTGGGTGTAAATTATTGGGCCCTCCGCGCTGTCCCCAATCCACGATCCCAAAGAGGTCCCGTAAGGAGATTCCCGAGCATCACGCACCGCGATGCTCAGAGCATCTACCCGGCCACGACTCACTGGAGACACCAGGGACTTGACGACGGGCCGTACCTCATCAATCCATTGATTCGCCCGACTGAGATTCATCACGGCCCAGGGAGCTATCGCGGATCGCAATGCCGACATCGAATTCTCCATCGTACCCTCCCTAAGATACGCCGCATCGCAGACCGGTTTCGTGAGACAAATGAATGGCATCCATGAGCCGCTGCACCGCCAATCCCTCACGCAAGGTCGGCAAATCCGTGCGCGTGCCGCTCAGCTCCGCAGCAATGGAGTCATAGATCTTTTCCGTACACATGTATCCTGGGTCACGTGGTTCAGGCTGCACATCTTCCGCCCATAAATCGGTAAGCACGCCGGTATGGTCGAACGCGTACAGCATCTTGTCATTTACCAACCGGTAGCCGCCATCCGTGCCGGTGATTTCCAACACCGATCCGAGTCCCTTGCGAGAGGCCGAGCGATAGTGAATCACGCCGGTCACCCCGGAGACAAACTGCATGAGCACGGTGAAGCCGTCCTCCGCGTGATTGATGCCGTCGGTTCGCTCTTTTACCTCGGTGACCTCCATGGCCTGCACGTGCTCTACATCGCCAAACAGCCACAACAAATAATCGAGCATGTGGCTCCCTAATGCTCCGAGGTATCCTCCGCCCAACCCACGCTCGGTGAGCCAACTCACCGGTCGGCCCGTATAGGCCGGGTAGCCACTGCCTCCTTGGATCCAATAGAACGATAAGGGGCGCCCAACGACCGACGATTCGTGCAGCCGGGCAGCCAAACGCCGGCGGCTTTCCAACATGCGGAACTCAAAGTTGATCCATCCCGGGATCCCTAAAGCCTGCGCCGCCATGACCGCCTGAGCCGCCTCCGATGCGTCAGCGGCCAGTGGTTTCTCTGCCAGCACGGGAATCCCCCGCTTTAACGCTTCTAAGAGGAATGCAGAATGCTGATAGGGCGGATTGGCCACCACCGCCAGGTCTGCACCGACAGACGCCTGCCTCCACCCGTCCAGCCCCTGGTAATAAGGAATACGGAGACGTTCCGCCATGATCCGAAATGCGCTGTGGCTGGTTTGCCCAATCAGCCCGGCCACTTCGAAGGCGTGATGGTGTTCCAGGATAGGCACATGCACTTTAGCCCCGAAACCTGATCCCACCACGACGACACGATATCGCGCCATCCTCATCGCCTCCCTTTGTCTGTAATCAACGGTTCAAAGTCCGCACGTCGACGCGGATCGTATTGAAGAATCCATCGGGTCTTCTGGATGGTTGTGAACCAAGCCCAGGCGCCCAATAGCGTCCCCCCTCCCATTAAGCCCACCTGCACCCAAAGATTCCTGGTGACATCCATGGCCAAAAACATCGCCAGAAACCACCAACTGCCGTACATAAACAGCATCGAACGCGTCGACCGTCTCAACATTAACGGGAACTCCGGCCGGCGTGCTTGCCACAGCTCATAGCCCTCTGTCGGCTCGGGGAGTCCCTTGCGCCACTCCGCAAACCCCACCCGCACGGGACGTTCGGTCGCAAGCGGCCATTTCCGCGCTGCCCAGAACACCCCCACTGGCTGCCCGCCGCGGGCTAACACCTCGGCCTTCCAGCGACGCGAGTCCTTGAATCCAGCCAGAGGAGTCCAGGACAACTGCGGCACTGGCCGAGCAATTCTGGCGGCCCCGCCATTACGAGTCCGTGCTTTGGCCATTGTCGACCGCCTCCACAAATGCCCGAACCCGGCTCAGGTCGAAAGGTTCCAAGAGGTCGGTCCCACGCTTCAGACTCGTAGCCACGATAACACCATCGGCCTGTTGGAGATACTCTTGAACATTCGCCTCCTCAACGCCGCCGCCGACCCACAGGGGCGCGTCGGTCACCTGCCGCGCACGCTCCAGCAACTGGAAAGTCTCGGCATGCGAACGCCCGGTAATCACTAATCCATCCGCCTTGCCATACCAGACGGCCTCATGGACCATCGCTTCAAACTGATCGCCCTCTAAAGGCCACCGGGTTCGGTCGTAGACGTCTGCGAAAATGGCGATGTCGCGTGCTCCCAATATGGCGCGGTGCCGCTGTGCGCGGTAGGCAATGCCTTCACGGATGCCGTCCGGACCCGTCATGGCGCCCACGAAGACCTTAAGGCGGACGAAGTCTGCCCCAGTCGCATGGGCCACGCTCAAGGTCGCCTCCGGATCGTCTTCGAGTAAGCTCACACCCAACAGGCCAGCGAATCGGTCGCGAATGCGAGCCCCTAGCATCGCCATCCAGGCAATGGTTTCAGCCCGCGCGGAAGCCGGAACCGGCAAATCGCCGATATTCTGCAGCATAATCGCTTGGATACCCCCAGCGGCGAGCGTTTCGAGCTCGCGGTCCACATACGCGCAGTACTCGGCTCGCGCTAAAGGTTCATACAACGGTGACCCAGGCAACGGTGGGCAGCCAATTACCGCTACCACTGCTTTCATTTGTCGTATCACTCAGTCTCCTCCCCACACTGATTGGATCGAAACCACGACAACCGCTCGGCGGCCTCGGCCGGCCGCGCTTGCAAGATGCGGGATGGTCCGTACCCTTCCAAGACATACGACGCCGAAACGGCTCCCCATTGCACCGCGAGTTCCGGTCGTCCGGTACGGACTAAGCCCGCCAGGAATCCACCGCAATAGGCATCCCCGCAGCCGGTTGGGTCGACCGCATCGGCCGACACCGCAGACACAGCCCCTGCGGTTTGGGTCTCCCGGTCATACCAAAGACTCCCGTGTTCTCCCCGCTTAACCACCACCATGCGTGGACCCATGCGGCTCAACTCCTTGGCGGCTTCCAACGCTGGAACGCGCGGTCCCAATAGCACCTCCACCTCCACCTCGGACGGCAAAAACACCGTGACAACCGCCAAGATCTGGCGCCACAGATCCCAATCGCTCAATTGATTCTCGTGCGGGTCTAAGCAAATCCACTGACAGCCCTGGCCCTTCAGCCATTGCACCCATTGATGCTGATAAATTGCCGGCATGGGAGCCACATGAGCAGCGACGACGTTCCCGGGAAGTTGGATCGCCCGATCTGGACGAGGCGAAATTTCCTCGTAGTTCGACGACCCCGCCTGCGGGTGGTACTGACGTCCGCCTTTGCCGTCGTACAACGCCCATTGGCGTACGCCGGGCACCTCCACGGGCTGCAGGAATTGCGTATCGACCCCTAGGTGGTTGATGGCTTCCAAGATGCGAGGAGGATATTCGCGGGGCCGTGCAGTGACGAGCTGAGGCGTGACTCCCCAGAGCCTCATCGCCAGAGAGGCATAAAGCGCATCACCTCCAGGGGTTTCCATGGCTGTCTCTCCGGTCGGCAGCACAATGTCGTCGACCGTGAGGTGACCAACCACCACGGCGGAGTCTGCTGTAGTCATGGCTGACTGCCTAGTCTTGCAAGGTGCTTCCGAAGATTTGCCGGAAGTTCACCCGCATGCGTTCCCGGTCGTCGAATCCCAACATGACGCTGCCCACCTGCTGGGCGAACGCATAGGAGAAGATTTGCAACGGCACTTGATAGAGAATGGGCGTGACCCATTCATCGGCCGCATCTGTCGCCGGCAAACCCAGCACCACATCGGCCATGGCGGCGGTCTCCGCATCATCTTGGCTGCATATCACGGCAGCCGTTCCCCCCATGTCTCGTACCGCCTGCAACTGCTCACGAGCGCGGTCCGCTGATCGGCCGGGCGGCGCGATGACCAGCGTCAAAGTCCCCTTTTCGGTACAGAAGTATTGCTCGTGCGCCCATTCTTCCAGCTCTTGCGCCACGGTGTTGTGGCGAGCCGATTCAATTTGCTTGGCCATACCAAAGAGTGCGGTGGCGTAATTGGGTCCGCCGCCAATGACCACGATTTGCGCGAGCTGTGCAGCCTCTTGGCCCAAAGACACGGCGTCATCAAATACCTGGTCGATCGCCCCGCCAACCTGACGGCTCATCGTGGTCAGCTTCTCGAGAATGGATCGTCCCGAATCCCGCGAAGGGTCCGCGCGATCGGCCAGCACGGCGGCCAACGTCATTTGCGCCACCATCGACGCGGTATAGGATATCGTGCCGGGGCCAAACCCGACATCGCCATAGGCATAGAAGAGCGTGCCGTCAACCTCGTTAGCTAACCGCCCCTGCCGGTTGTAGCTGATCCCCCATGTCCTCAGCCCTTTTTTTCGGGCGCGCATCGCAGACTCTACCGTGCGCGAGACGTTACCGCTGTTCGATGTTGCCACTAGCCAATCTTCGGCTCTCGCAGCGTCGATCTCATATCGGGAGAACTCTAACGACTCCATGGCCAGCGCATCGATCCCCGATTCTTTGAAGATGCGTTCAGCGGCCAATCCGCAGAAATACGAGTCGCCGCACCCCACCATGTAGAGGCGTTGAGGCATCTCGCGTTCTTCCGTCAAAACCTGCCATTGATGATACATCACTTCCGGCGCATCGGCCAGAAAATCCACTTGGGCGCGAATACCCTTCACCATATTGTTCCAGTCTAAACTGACCTTCTCGTTGACCTCCATGTTTGACGCCTCCTCACCCTAAAGATAATTCCGGAGCAAAACACCAATCCCTTGGATCCGGCAGAAGATCCCGAACCCAATAGCCACAAGACCGAGCAACATCACCCATTTGTCCATGGAGACCAACCGCACCTCAGTGATGCTGCTGCGACCCGACCGGCTTCCGAATGCCCGCGCCTCCATGGCAATCGCCAACGACTGTGCGATGTCAATCGACCGGAGCAACATCGGGCCAAGAATTTGCACACTTTTTTTGGCCCGTCTTAGCAACCCACCTTGCTTGTAGTCCACCCCGCGGGAGCGCTGTGCTTCGACTATGGTGGTCCACTCGCCAGCGATAAGAGGCACCAGCCGAATGCTCGATCCAACAGCCATTCCCGCTTTATACGGAAGTCCCATTTTGAGAAAGGACGCGGTGATCTTCTGAGGGGAGGTGGTGAACATCCACAAGCTCGCGACCATGACCATGATGGTCACTCGAAGACCCATAGCAATCCCAAACAGCATCCCGTCCGTGGTAATCCAAGCGCCGAACAACTGGAAGAGATGCGTTCCCTCGCGCACATACCACGGCCAGATCAGGACCGACAGCGCAACAAACCAGACGCCGGTTACCAAAAGCACGCGGATGACAGACCAAGGCACCATTCCCCAGCGACTTGCGACAAGCAGAAGCCCCAGCATGAGGGCCAACGGAATCGGACCATTAAACAGAAGCGAAAGCACAAACGTGGCCACCAGGATGAGAGTTTTGGTACGGGGATCTAGCTTTTGGTGCAAATATGAGGGACGGTCGATATACAAACTGTAGCCGGATGGCATAGCGATCCTCCTTTTCCCTAATGCCGCTGCATCAACGCCCAGGCGAGGTCTGGGACCCGAACAATGGGAGGCCCGCCCCCCAGCAAGTCGAGTGCCCTTGCCACACGTGTCACTTGAGGCGGGCGCACCGCAGCGCGTGCCAGTGGGTCAAAACTTTGCAGCACCTCGGGGGTTGGACCGTCCAGCAACACCTGCCCTTCAGCCATGAGGATTGTGCGGTCGACATAGTCAGCGACGACCGGGATGTCGTGCGTAATAATAATGATAGTCGTCTTGAATTGCCGACTCCATGATGCCAATAGGTCCATGATGCGCGTGACACCTGTGTAATCGAGTCCCGTGGTAGGCTCGTCAACAACCAGCGTCGACACCCCCATCGCCAAGATGGAGGCAACCGCCAGCCGTTGCCGCTCACCACGCCCCAGCATCGATGGATGGACCTTGCGTCGGTGTGTCAATTCCACCAGTTCCAGGGCTGCATCGGTTTGTTCCTTAACCTTCTCCGGGGAGTTTCCGAGAGCCTTGGGCCCGTACTCGACCTCTGCCTCCACCGTCTGCGAGAAGATCTGGTGGTCGGGATTCTGGTAGCAATAGCCAATCAACCGGGCCATCTCAAGCCGCTTGTAAGCGTGGCTCTCGCGCCCGTCGACCAGCACACGCCCGGACGTTGGCTTAAGAATCGCATTGATATGCTTCGCGAGGGTGGTCTTTCCCGCCCCGTTTTGGCCAATGAGGGCGACAAAGTCGCCCGCCTGAATGGTGAGGTTTACATCCCGGATGACAAACGGCGAGGTCCGATCATAGCGAAAGGCGACTTGCTCAAATGCGATGTGCGGCGCTCCATCTGTTGCCATTACCGCTTACCCCCTACCGCCGTGGAGTGGGACTCCGAATCCGGCCCGAGAAGCTCCCGCGCCTCCTCGATGAATTCCTGTTCGAAGGGACTCATGCGCCCTTCCATTGTCCCTTCTGCTTGAAGAACCGCAGCCACTTGCACCACCTGCGGGCGCCGCAACCATTCATACTTTCCTGTCAGATCGCGTGCAAAAAACTGTCGCGGGGTGGTGTCCTCTATCAACATGCCATCTTCAAGCACCAAGAGCCGGTCGATCACATCCAACATTTCCTCGATATGGTGATCAACTAGAATGATGGTGACCCCATCCCGCTTGAGATCCCGGATGGATCGGTACACCTCCTCACGACCGATGGGATCCAACTCAGAGGTAGGTTCATCCAAGATGAGAATCTGGGGATGCATCATCAGGGCACTGGCAATAGCGAGACGCTGCTTTTGTCCCCCGGAAAGCTTGTAGGTTTCCTGCCGGAGGTAACCGCCGAGACCGACCAAATTCAAGAGCTCTGGCATGCGGCGACGAATTTCCTCAGGGGGGTCTTCCATATTTTCTGGACCAAACGCGAGTTCCTCCTCGACGGTTAGACCGACGATTTGGCTTTCCGGGTCCTGAAAAACGATACCAATGTGCTCCGCGATCTTCCCTGCGGGCACTTCGCGGGTATTGATGTCGTTAACCCAAACATCACCCACGACATTGCCGGGCAACACGTGCGGGATGATACCCTTCAAGCAATAGCACAACGTGCTTTTGCCAACACCCGACGGTCCGACGACACCAACCACATCACCTTCTCCGATCTGGAACGAGATATTTTTTAAGATCCAACGGACATCATTGTTGTACTGAAAGCTCAGCTTTTCCACGCGTACGCTTTGGCTCATCGACTTCACTCCTATATCGCTGAGGCAAGGGGCTTTCGCCCCTCGCCTGCCGACCCTGGAACGCTTAGACCGGGGTAACGAGAGGTGGAGGTTCCAAGTGGATGCCTGTCAGGCGATCCTTCCAATACAGACCACGCGCCTTGACGATGGGATAGAGAATGGGAATCAAGATAGGCGAGATGATAGCCGGCAACAATGCTTGGTTGGTGAGAATTGAGACTGTTATACCTCCCCATGCCACGGCTGGGGGGACTAAGTGGATGAAGTCCAGCCAGCCAGGAATGGTGATGGCGTGGATAACCGGGGCAATGATAACGCCGCCAATGTAGAAGCTGACCACATTTCGCACCTGCTTGAAGTCGGCGCCCGTGCAGATTTTATAGGTGAGCCACGTGATATAGGTGTGAGAGAGACAGCCCGCCACCGATCCTAAAGTCAGCTGCCCGCTGATGGCATCACCGATGGGCATCGAGAAGGTCACACCGATGCAGCCGGGCAGTCCAAAAAGCACGGCTAGGGTCTGAGCAATCGACAAGGACGGGTTCAAGCCGCCGATTCCGGGAATAAAGTTGATGGCAAGTGGCCGTCCGGCAATGTAAAGCGCCGCACACACGGCCACCAACGCAATGTTGGTAGAATCCCACTTGACCCGGTTTCGCACGAACCCCTTCACACTGATGGTCCATCCGGAAAACTCCATGATCCAAATGGCGACCGCGCCAATGAGAAAAATTAGTGCCAGTCCAATGAGGATGTGATGAATCGGTCCCTTGCCCAATAGGGTCGCCAAAAACGCGGAATGCATAGTTTCCATCCTCCTCTTTCGATTGAGGTCGTCAGTCATTGACGCTTGGGAAACATGGTGAATTTGCACCGGTCGCTCCGGTATACCGCCTGGACATATTCAATGGTCTGGTGTTGTTGGTTCTGGGTTTTGATGTTGAATAGAAAGGCTGGACTCCCGGGCTCGATGTCGAGAAGACTTGCTTCCCAGTCGTCGACAAACGAGATTTCCAGAGACTGTTCTTGTACGGATACCTTGACATCGCAACATTCTTCCAAAACCCGGTAAATGGACATGTTGGGATTCTCTTCGAGTAGGTCACGCAACTGGGGAAAGGATTCAATCGAGTAGTATGAACTGTTAAGTGCCAGCGGGTGGTCGTCGACAATGCGCAACCGCACCACCTCCAGGACGGGCGGCGTCAAAGCGGAATATTTCTGA
Organism: Bacillota bacterium; assembly: GCA_021820965.1. GTDB lineage: Bacteria > Bacillota > Sulfobacillia > Sulfobacillales > Sulfobacillaceae > Sulfobacillus_B. The sequence continues at coordinate 28,553 of JAKACZ010000026.1, forward strand.
GCCTCCTGCGCGGATAGTTTGGTAATCGAGATGGTTTCCGAGCGGATGGTGCGATGTTGCTCCACTACCATCTGAGTAAAGCTGTTTAAGATCGTGAGATTTTGGGCGAACTTGGGTTCGCTGACAAACGTACCTTTACCTTGTCTGCGATATAAGAGACCCTCGCGCACCAAGTCTTGAATTGCTCGCCGCACGGTAATCTGACTGACGCCAAACTCAATGGTGAGGTCAGCTTCTGGTGGAATACGATCGCCCGGCTGGTATTCCTCTACAATCTGGCGCCGCAAAGTCTCCTTAACGGCGTGATACAAGGGCGTTTTGGCCTGCATCAGATGACGATTCATGCAATTCACCATCACCTTATATTGTTATACTGAATTGTATTCTACATTGTCTGACTAGGATGTCAATGGAAATTTGGAATTTGCCCCCGGTTTTTTATTTTCCCTGGCAAGAATCATTTCTCGGGGGCCATCCCAGCTGATAGCTACCGGGAGGAAATTTCGTTGCGTTCGCAGAGATGTTGACATCGATTAGTTGTGGCCCCGGGCATGGTCCAAAGGGGGTTCGTCCCATTGAGTTGGCCCTGCGGAAGGAGCACGGCGCACGGATTGCGAAGCGTGTCAGACGAGAGCTGTAAAAAGCTCCCAGAACCCAAAACGAAGGTACGAGGGAACAGGTTGACTACACCAACCACCGCCGATTTCGAATCTGCACTGTTGGCAGAATTTCATCGCGCGACCCAAGAAGGCGCGACCCATGCGATCTGCATTTCTTAGTGGGCGGATATCCGGGGCGCGACCACCGGATAAAGTCTTGCTGCACGGTAATGAAAAAGGCCATGGGGCACGCAGCATAAAATTTTACAGGCGCCGCTCAGAGGATATGGGGCGACTTTCACCGCCCGATACGCCTTGCCTTGCGGGTAAGAACGGGCCCGCATGGCCGTCGATGCGCTAACAAGCGATTTACCTGGTGAGAGTCGTCGTAGCGACACAATAATGATAGGTCGACACGGAACTGTATATCCCGGTCGACAATCCGGTAAATCGGGAGCGGTTGAAGAATAGGCTACAATGGAAGGCCCGATCTTCAAGATAGGAGACTGATCGATACCGTTTTGCCTGTGCCGTTTGCGCGATCGAGGCGACAGAGACGATGGAAATCACGATGCTCCAACAAAACAAGTTATTCAGCGATGGGAGCGAATGCCGTGCAATATCGAACCGTGGGGAAAACCGGAGTGCAAGTCTCCCCTTTATGTTTTGGCACTATGTCATTTGGCACTCACGCAGATCAAGAGACATCCCGCGCAATGTTTAAGCGATGCCGAGATGCAGGCATTAACTTCTTTGATACCGCCGACATGTACGGCGGGGGGCGCGCGGAAGAGATCCTTGGTGAATGCATTGCGGGTAGTCGGGACGAGATTGTCCTGGCTACAAAAGTGTATTACCCAACAGGAGCCGACGTGAACGCTAAAGGGCTATCCCGTCGCCATATCCTGCGGGCTGTTGAAGCGAGCTTACAGCGATTACGGACCGACCACATCGACTTTTACTTCGTCCACGTGTTTGACGAGAAGACGCCGATGGAAGAGACGCTGCGTGCTCTCAATCACCTGCAGGCCCAAGGGAAGATTCTCTACCCGGCAGTAAGCAATTGGGCGGCATGGCAAATTGCTAAAGCCCTTGGGATTTGTGCTCAAGAACAATTGGCCCGGGTTGAGCTCATTCAACCTATGTACAACCTCGTAAAACGTCAGGTGGAGGTCGAAATTTTGCCGCTTGCCCTGTCTGAACAAATAGGTGTGATTACCTACAGTCCATTGGGCGCGGGGCTTTTGACCGGAAAATATGGCGTCAACAAGCGACCTAATCAAGGACGATTGATCGATGAAGCTCGCTACAGGGCTCGGTACGCGGACGGAATGAATTTTGAAGTGGCTGAGGGGTTTGCTGCATACGCCGAGGAACATGGCGTAAACCCTGCAACGATGGCGGTAGCTTGGGTGATGTCCCACCCAGCCATTACCGCTCCAATTGTCGGAGCTAGAAATGTGCAACAACTGGAACCTTCTCTCGCGGCTATCGATTTTGAAATGACACCCGAGTGGCGTGCCGAAATTTCCGCACTGTCTGTGACTCCTGCACCTTCCACGGATCGGGCAGAAATCCTTGATCCAAATGTGCCCTCGGGTCCCCAATGACTTTTGGTTGCGGGTGTCACTTTTTTCGAGCGGGAGGTGTCCGAGCCGTCGTCCGCCGCGCGACGACTCTGCCTCTTTGGAACCCCGAAAACTGGGCTGAGGAGGCCCATGCAGCAAACACATCGTGTCGATGGGCTACCGACATCCCATGATGGACTGAGTCTCCAACTAGCACCACTTCTCGATCATGTCTATGTTCGAATCCACATCAATCTCTTTCACGGGACGGACTTTTCTGGGGCGGGCACAAGATTGAGTTTCAATAGTTTTGAGACTGAACCTTGGGAGCCGGCTTCATTTGCGTATTCCAGTAGCGCGTTCTCAGCACTAGTTAGGTGCAGGTACAATGCGGCTACTGCTCCATCACTGTCTTTCTTTTCTAGTGAGGAAAAAATCCTCTCGTGTTCCGACACTGATTGCTCTGGACGTCCCGGAATTCGAAGAGTGTGGATTCTGGCCATAACGAGTAAATTCCTGAGGTCCCCTAATAACCGTATAAGAATATCGTTGTGCGTACAAAGAGCCAACGCTTGATGAAACTCATCATCGTACTGGATTAATTCCAGAGGTCCCCGATTTTGTTCAACACACGAACGCGCTTTTTCTAGACATGTACGTAATTTCTTCAAATCCGCCGTTTGTGCCTGCATAAGCGCCACCTTGATGACCCCAGTTTCAAGCAACCGACGAGTTTCGTACAAATTTTTGATCGTGGATTGGTCGAGCACCGCAACCCCATCATTCGATACGCGATCCGCCTTAACGTAAATGCCTTTGCCACGGGCAGCGTAAAGCACATTTTGCCCAATCAATAACTTTGTGGCGTCGCGAATCACGGTACGGCTTACCCCGAATTGTGTTGCTAATTCGTCCTCGTTTGGCAACCGCTCGCCCGGTGGATACTCTCCGTTGATGATAGATCCTTGCAATGATGAGGCTACATACGTCGTTAAAGTTATCTTGGCCACAAGGATTCGCCCCCAACTAGTTCTTAGTATATAACACAGTTGACTGTAATTAGGATAAATTCGGTCTAGACAAACACTTTAGACAATGACTATAATGACATCATACCACAATGGTCAGACAGCGAAATTTAGTTACAACATATGATGTCAGGAGGAGTAATCAATGCAACTATCGAAGGCACTTGGTGCGCTTGCTCTAGCTAGTGCTGTCGCGGCGCTGACTGGCTGCGGAGTCACCACTTCGAAGTCAGCCTCGCCAAGCTCAACCACGACTGCGTCATGGCATCCCGCTCATGCCATCACTGTGGTCATCCCATATCCTCCGGGAGGAGCGAGCGATATCATCGCTCGGATAGTGAATCAGTTTGCTGTGCCGGTATTTGGCCATCACTTCATTTTTCGGTATGATCCCGGTGCTGGAGGAGCATTAGGGGCTACCGACATTGCGGACGCGCCGCCTAATGGCTACACAATCGGTACCGTCAATTTTCCAGAAATAACAGTTCAGCCCCTTGCTGGCGTTGGAAACTTTAAGCCGTCCTCGTTTGACTACCTTGCGCAGATGGTTGGCGATCCGCAAACTATCGCGACGCTTAAAGGCAGCCAGTATCCCACCTTGGCCTCTCTCGTCGCGGCGGCCCGAAAGAATCCGGGAAGGGTGACGGTGGGTATTCCCACGACATTGGACAATACCCAGTTTGTTCTCTTGGACTTGGAAAAAGATGCACATGTTAAATTCACGATCATTCCCTATACGGGCGGTGCGCCTGAGACTGCAGCCCTACTCGGCAACCACATAGATGCGGCGATGGTGAACTTTTCGGTCAGCAAACCGATTGCCCCTGAAGTTAACTTTTTAGCGGTGTCAGCGGCTAAACCCTTCAAGCTTCTTCCTGGCGTAAAAACATTCGCTGAGCAAGGATATCCCATTGTGACGGATGATGGCCGTTTGTTTGTCGCTCCCAAAGGGCTTCCCTCCCCCGTTTTAGCGACTCTTCGGCAGGGATTTAAGAAAATCTATGATAACCCTAAATTCCAAGCCCTGATGAAGAAGGACAGCCAACCCACCGGTTACCTTTCGGGGTCAGCCGCAGAGCAAGAAGTTGTGAGTTATCAGAAACCCGCATACGCGCTACTTAAGGAATTCAACTTGCTAAAGCAATAGGAGATCACAGGGGGGGCAAGCATGCATCTTCATTTGTTTGTTATAGGTCTGGTCGGCGTTTTTACCTGGGGCAGAATGCTGGGAATGCTTGTCGGGGTAATTTTCGGGATGCTCATGTCGACGGTTCCCGGGTTGTCGGCCGCCTTAGCAATATCACTTGCTTTGCCCTTTGTCTTTTCCATGGATCCCGCTACGGGTCTCATCATTTTAGGATCCATTTGGGGTGGGGCGATTTATGGCGCCTCCAAAGCTGCCATTTTGATTAATACGCCCGGTAATCCTTCTGCAATGACAACGACGTTTGACGGCTATCCAATGACCAAAAAAGGCAAGGCCGCCGAGGCATTATTTGGGGCCCTCATTGCTAGTGCCTCGGGTGGAATGATTAGTGCTGCTGTCTTGCTCCTGTTGTTTGGACCGCTTTCTCACATTGCACTAAAATTTGGATCGGCGCAGTTTTTTTGGCTAGCGATTTTCGGGATGACCACTATAAGCTCCATGTCGTCGTCGGGACTGTCGAAAGGACTTCTAGGTGTTTGCACGGGTGTCCTTCTATCGTTTGTTGGTTTGAATATTATGACTGGTTCGCCGCAATACACTTTTGGTCTTGAGCCACTCACAAAGGGTATTACCTTGATTGCCGGCATTCTTGGGTTTTTTTCCTTTTCGCAAATGATGGGCCTAATGTCTTCGGAGGATGCGTTTATTGCGGAGTACAAGGAACGAAAGGGTTACCTTCTTACAGTATTCCGCCAATACACCAAAAAAATTGGGATCGTGGTCCGGTCGGCTTTGATTGGAACCGGTGTCGGAATGCTTCCTGGCGCTGGTTCTCCGATTGCGACAATGGTCGCTTATAACGAATCGAAGCGGTGGGCCAAGCCTACAGAACGGTATGGTACAGGAATCATTGAAGGTGTGTTTACCTCTGAAGCAGCGGCTAATGCGACGGTCGGCGGAAGTCTCATTCCATTGATGTCATTGGGTATTCCCGGGGATGCGGACGCGGCCGTAATCGCAGGGGGACTTCTGGCATTTGGTTTAATTCCGGGACCAAAAATGATTCAGCAGAGCGGCGTGGTGGCGTACACGTTCATCGCCTCATTATTCGTGGCGAATCTAGTCATGCTGGTTACCGGGTTCTTCTTAATGAGGATTACGGGACGAATTCTGCTTATACCCCGACGTTACATCATGCCCACCGTGATCGCCCTGGCGATGCTCGGAACCTATTCGCTCAACGATAGCATGTTGGATGTAGGCGTCCTGTTAGCTTGTGGAATTATTGCGTATACGTTTCGCCGGGTGGGAATCCACCCCGGAACGCTTGCTCTGGGATTGATTTTGGGCCCCATCGCTAACGAAGGGTTCACGCAGACGCTGCTGCAGGCACGTGCTTCTCATTCGATGATTGGAGCCTTCCTCGGGTCGTGGGTCTCCATTATCCTAATTGTTCTCATCATTGCAGGGGTGGTGAGTGGGTTCCTGATTGAGCGACGTCCGGGTGCTACCTCGACGAGATCATCAGATAAGAGGGTGACGGAATCTGTATGAGTGATCGAAAAAGAGCGATTGAATCCAGCCTTGTCAGTATATGCGTACTTGGGTTGGCCGTGGTTTATTGGGTGCAAAATCCTATGGTTAGTTATCCTGACGCATTTTTTGAGAAAGGGGTTCTCGCTATTACGGCATTGTTAGCCGCTTACAACGTAGCGCGTTCTTTTGTGTCGTTCCGACGGATTGATAGAACATCGAACCAAACCGACCGAAAGTCCAGAAAAGGGGGGGTTTCGCCGCTGGTGGTTGGGCTCGGCGCCACAATACTGTTTTTCGGAGCTATCTTCGTTTTGGGATTTTATGTGTCAGTGGCCTGCTTTTTGTTCGGGATGTATGGTTTTGTCGGGGTTGAACGGAAACAAATCAAATTGCGGTACGTGATTAGCTCTGCCGGCGCGGCAGTGGCCGTGGCGATTGGGCTCTATGTGGTGTTCACGGTGTTGCTTGGAGTCCAACCGCCAATTTCCTTGTTGGCACATGTCTTGTAGCTAAAAAACAGAGAGTCGAAGGGAGAACGCATGATGGAGACCTTCTGGGGGTATCGAAGGGAAAACGGGACTGTAGGCGTTCGAAATATGGTCGGAGTAGTTTCGGCTATGGACAATGTCAATCCTGTTACCCGAGCAATATGCTCACACGTACGTAATAGTTTGCCCATTACCACGCTTTTTGTTCGGGGGCAATTCGGGCGCGACGAGGCTACGACAGTTCGAGCCTTGGTTGGTCTTGGTAGCAATCCGAACATCGGCGCTTGCTTGGTGGTGGGGCTGGAACCCACGACAACCTTTCGATTGTCGGAGCGCATAGCAAAGACTGGAAAACCAATCGAAACCGTAATTGTACAACAAGTGGGAAGCACCATAGAGGCTATGGCCCAAGGGATTCGCAAGGCCCAGCGACTTGCTATCGCAATTTCAAACATCCGGCCGACTGAGTGTTCCGTTGAAGATCTTACCGTCGGTGTGGAGTGCGGTGGCTCCGACACCACATCAGGGGTAGCCTCCAATCCCGCCATTGGTCACGTCGCTGACCGAGTGATCGATTTAGGGGGGCGCGTCGTGATTTCGGAGACGTCAGAATTCTTGGGGGCTGAGCACTTGTTTGCAGAGCGCGCGGTGACACCCGAAGTGCGCGATCGTATTATCCGGGCTGTGCGAGAGGTTGAAGAGTCAGCACTTCGAGAAGGTGTGGACATGCGCGGGTCAAATCCAGTTCCCGATAACATCCGGGGAGGCCTTACCACCATTGAAGAAAAGGCCTTAGGAGCCATGGTGAAGGCTGGGACGCGACCCGTTCAAGGAGTGTTGGATTATGCAGAATCGCCAGCGGGTGGAGGTCTATGGATGATGGATACGCCAGCACCAGCGGTGGAATCTATGACGGGCTTAGCGGCGGGTGGATGTCAACTAATTTTATTCAGTACCGGAGTTGGCAATACCATCGGATCCGCCGTATCACCCACTATAAAGATCACGGGTAACGAAAATACCGTTCGCAAGTTTGTCGATAACATAGATTTCGATGTTAGCGATATTCTAACCGCCGACGTATCCGTCGAGGACGCAGGCTCCCGATTATGCCAATTTATGCTAAACGTTGCGTCCGGGGCATTAACGACGAGCGAGGCTCTATTTCAGGTGGAGACAGGAATTAGTCGATTTGGCCCGACTGTATAGTCTTGAAACGGAGGATGAAGGTGATGGTTAAAGCATTGGTGTTAGGAGCCACAGACAACGTTGCCACCTTGATCAGCGAAGGCAAACAAGGAGACGAGTGCCGCCTACAGGGCCCTAAGAACGGCACGATTATATTGAAAGGCGCGATTCCGTATGGACATAAGGTTGCGCTTACGGACCTTAATGCGGGGGATGACGTCATGAAATACGGGCAGGTCATCGGTCGCATGACACGCGCCGTGAAACAAGGTGAACATGTGCACGTACACAACGTTGAATCCATTCGCGGGAGAGGGGATTTGGAGAAACTTCGTAACTCCCGATAGCAAACGGAGTTGTCTTTAACATGTGAGGAGAGAGGGTAGGATGCGGCGGTTTGCAGTGGATCAGGTGGTCATGCAGGTGCAGGTCTTGTTTGAATCTGTTGGTGTACTCACAAGGGATGCGGCCGATGTGGCCCAAATGTTGGTGCGAACTGATTGCCGCGGGATCAAGACGCACGGACTCATCAGAGTCGAGTCGTATCTTGCCCTACTCCGTGCTGGGCGTGTGAAAGCTCAGCCCCGTGTGGACGAGCGGTCGCTCGTGCCGACGGTCTCACTAGTACATGGGGATAATGGATTAGGCCAGGTCGTAGGGACCGTTGCGATGAAAATGGCTATTAAATTGGCGGGTCAATACGGGTTAGGAGTTTGCCTAATCGAACAGTGCGGACACATGGGAGCGCTGGGACTTTACGCTGAACGCGCCGCTGATGTTGGTATGTTTGGAGTTGTTTCGCAATCGACGGTTCCTTCTATGGTGGTACCGGGAGGAGGCAGCCCGGCGATTGGGAATAACCCGCTGGCGTTTGCGGCGCCCATGCCCAGCGGTGCTCCTTTGGTGTTTGACATGTCTTGCAGCGTGGCTGCACGGGGCAACGTAATCGTGGCCGAGAAGTTTGGTAGACCAATTCCGGAGGGTTGGGCTGTTGATAAGACAGGTCATTCAACGACGGACCCTGCCGTGGCTTTACAGGGAGGGATGTTGCCGGTGGGGGCTCATAAGGGGCTCGGGTTGGCCATGATTGTGCAGTCCTTGGCTGGTGTTCTATCGGGAACTCCCATGTTGCCACGGGAATCGTCCGAGGGCTCCCTTCCGCACGCGGGGTCTTTTATCCTGGTAATAAATGGGCCGAAACTGGTGGGTGGGGTTGAAGAACTAGCGAATCGCATCAATCAATGGACGTCTACCTTTCGTACTTTGGCCGGGGCCAGAGCACGGTTTCCAGGGCAACACGCTCGTGACAAGGAACAGGAAGCATTGCGGGGGGGACTTCCGTTGGAAGATCTTATGGTCGCAAATCTCAGTCGCCTATGTAAGGAATATGGTGTGGAATTTTTTCTTCGTTCGTAAAACAATGGGTTGGGTATAGAACATAGGCGGCGCGGTAGAATAAAATTTCCATTTGCAAAGGAACTGAGCTTGCCAATGTGGAATGTTTTCCCAACGAATCCGTTGGGAGGCATGGCGAAGTGTATAGCGGCGATATCGAAGAGATAGTATCACCTGGCGCGCTCAGCCGCTCGAGATTTGAAACGGTGGTCCAATGCATTGGCCGACCATACGTGCGCCCGCCGAGGGGGAGCGGTTCAAGCCGAACTAGATTAGCGTACCTACGAGAAAGGTCGTAAGGTGGATGACGAGATCTTCAACGCGCTCAATCTAACCCGTCACACCTTTCAAGGGAAGTAGAACTACGTGATCCGCCCGTAACCCAAATCATAAAAGTTGTTTTCGCGTGCCGCCTAACGGTTCGCTGAGTGAAAATTATGAACTCGACGCGTAAGGTTTGACTCGCCCGTGGTCAGACCTTGAATCCCATGGTTGTTTTCCAATTCAAGATCAGGTGCGAAACGGGATAGTCCATGGGCTTCCATCAAGGCCAGAAAAGTCCAACCACCTGAGGGATGCAATCTTTTTCAACAGTTGCGTTTTGCCAAGAGAATAAGCAAGTGTTTTGCTGTGCGAAACAAGGGCAGAAGGAAACTTGTATGACGCACAAGAATATTCACACGTCACACGAGACATACGCAACACCAGAAAATAGGGGGAATTATTGGTGGATTTGGGTTTAGAGGGCAAGGTCGCGGTTGTCACCGCAGCCAGCCGTGGGTTGGGGAAAGCGGTTGCCGAGCAACTGGCCCGCCGTGGAGCCCAAGTTGCTATGTGTTCTCATTCGCCAGCCATCCATTCGGCCGCTGCTTCCATTCGCGAGACCACGGGGCAGGAATGCTCTGCATACCTTTGTGACCTCAACCAACAGGAGAACATTGAACAATTTATTGAACAGGTGATACAGCGACATGGACGCCTAGACATTTTGTTTACCAACTCGGGAGGACCTCCTTCGGGTCGGTTTGAGGAACTCACGCTAGCGCAGTGGAACGCCGCCATCGCCGCGAACCTGCTAAGTGTCATTCTCTTAACGCGTGCGGTGATTCCTCACATGCGGAGGGTGCACGGCGGAAGAATTGTGCACAACACATCGATGTCCGCTAAGCAACCACTTCCCAATATGGTGCTGTCGAATACGACTCGGGCGGCCATTTTAGGGTTCAGCAAGACGCTCGCCTCTGAGGTGGCAACAGACAACATTCTGGTGAATTGTATTGCGCCGGGCTACACGGAAACCCAGCGCATGGTGGACCTCGCTAAAGCACGGGCTCACCGGGAGGATCTAGAGATCGACGACGCACTCCGACTATGGACCAAAGATATCCCACTTGGCCGGTTGGGTCGGCCTGAAGAGTTCGCAGCTGTTGTGGCGTTCCTTTGTTCTGAGGAGGCAAGCTATGTGACCGGGACTGTGATAGCGGTGGATGGCGGTTACGTTGGAAGCTTGACATAGGGTTGGCGAAAGGCGGTGACTTCCATGTCATACTCGGACCCGAACTATTTCTCCATACACGCCGTGGAGCGTGCGATGCAAGTCTTAGAACAGTTTCTGATTGGGCGCCAGCAGGAGTTGGGAATCACAGAGCTGAGCGAACGTCTTGAGATTCCCAAAGCCAGTGTGTATCGGCTGGTGGCAACTTTGGAGTCCCGGAACTTTCTCCGGCGGAATCCCGAGTCAGGGCGGTATGGTTTAGGAATTCGTCTGTTTGAATTGGGCTCCTCCATCCCGTACCTGAAACATTTGCGTGTACTTACGCAACCCTTTCTTCGGGAGTTGTCCGAAGCGTTGGACGGGGTGACGCATTTCAGCGTGCTGAACGGAGCGCATATCGTGTTTATCGAGAAAATGGAATGGAACAAGACCATGGCGCTCAGATCGGCTGTAGGGCGACTGGCACCGATTCATTGCACTGCGTCTGGCAAAGCGATCTTGGGCTTCCTTCCCGCTAACCAGCGCGACGAGATCATACGGCAGATTGAGTGGATTCGCTTTACCAAACGCACCTTAATGACATCTGGCGACCTTTTGCATGACCTAATGGGGGTGCAAGAGCGGGGGTATGCGGTAGACGACGGCGAGAGTCAAGAATCTTGTTTTTGCATCGCCGCCCCGGTCTATTCGCGGCAACCTCACGTTCCAGCGGGAGCGGTCAGCGTAAGCAAACCCAACAAAACGACGGAGTATGACACGGAAGTGGTAGAGACTGTTTTATATGCGGCCCGTCGCATTACCAAAGCGCTTTGCGGCGCACCCATGTACGACCCGGGAAAGGACTTGACCTATGAAACCCTTAAAGCCTAGCCGTTGGTTGTCCTCCGACCCACCCGTTGTTCTTCTCACAGCGCATGATTACTTCACCGGGTGGCTAGCGGATGCGGCCGGGGTTGACGTCGTGCTGGTCGGCGACTCTTTCGCTCCCGACATACTTGGCTACCGTGACATCTTACAAGTTTCGTTAGACGACATGATTCATCACGCAAAAGCCGTCTGCCACGCGGTACGACGTGCTCCGGTTTTTGTTGATATGCCCTTTGGCTCCTATGGTGTTGATGTTTCTGAGACCGCGCGAAACGCCGTGCGTTTAGTCTCCGAATGTGGATGTCAGGGAGTGAAAATGGCGGGGGGTCTGCATATCGTGCCACATGTTGCGGCGGTGATAGCGCAGGGGATTCCCGTGATGGGACATATCGGCGTCACAACGCAGGCCCAGACTCTGGCCAGCATAGACGATGTGGACGGAGTAACCGAAGAAGACGCTAAGCGATTGTTGATGGAAGCTGCCAGTTTGGAACGCGCGGGATGCGTGAGCATCATCGCCAAATGCATTGTTGCTGATGTGGCGGCCGAGATCACCAAACGGGCGGCGATTCCGATTATCTCGATCGGCAGTGGCTCGAACTGTACTGGCTATGGGGCCGGGATTTTATATGTCTTGGGTCTGACGGAGGCGGCATCGCGAGACACTATGCCGTGGTTTGCGATTCGGCGATGGGACGGTCGTGAGCAGATGGAACAAATTGTACGGGAGTTGGTTACCGACTTGAAAGCATCTGCAATCCCCATACCCTCTCGGGAGTAAATTGGCAACTATATAGTTTTTAGAACATTCACACGCATGTCAATCCTGACGAACTGGGGGAGTAGATCGAGATGAAATTCAGCAGTGCACTGGTGATGGACACGGCAGAGCAACTCCAAGGGCCGGGCGAGGCCGGCGCTTACTGGATGCGCGGGGTAAAGAGTTTGCGGGTTAAAGAACCGGTCATGGGGTCAGCCTATCCCATTTCGGTACTCCCGACTACGGATCCATATAGTGACACGCGCCGCCAGACTTGGTTTGACATCCTTGATCACTGCCCGCATGGCAGTGTTCCGGTTATCGTGGTACGAGGAACCCTGACCGGCGCCGTCCTGGGCGATGTGGTGGCTGCCCGCCTTCGTTATCTGCAAATTCCTGGGGCGATTGTGGATGGAGTGGTTCGAGATCTGGACGCCATTGCAAGTTTAGGTTTTTCTGTCTGGGCTAAAGAGGTCTCGATGGTGGGAGCCAACCCTGGACGGTTTGTGGCGACGGCAGAGACTTCAGTGACATCGGATGGCACCCTGATCAGTCGCGGAGATCTGATTATCGCGGACACAGATGGTGTCGTGGTCGTTCCCCAAACTTTAGAACAGGCTATGCTGGAATTGGGACGCTATCTCGGCGAGGCCGAAGAGCTTAGTCAACATCAAGTCGAAAGCGGTGCTCCGTTGGTAACTGCGTATCCATCCAAAGCGGATTTGGTGAAAAGCTGGCGACAAGTCCATCCCCCCGGTTCGTGAGAGATCCGATTCTGAACCATGGCTTGGCGCTAAAGGGAGGTGAAGACGTGTATCGCACACTGGACTACTCCAAGGTGGACTGGGCAGAGCTAGCCCCGGGGCTACGCTACCGGCCGTTGCTGCTGGATCAGTTCGGAGCGGGACGGATCGATATTGCGAAGGGTACGCGAACCGAGCCGCACCAACACACAGACGAGCAGATTACCTATGTGGTTTCAGGGCGTGTCACTTTTCGAGTCTGGGATGCTGCTAAGGTGGTGCATACAGAAACACTGTTACCTGGCATGATGTTCGGCATTGGGTCAAATGTGCTTCATGAACTGTCGGCTGATGAAGATTCGACGCTGGTTGAGTGTTGGTCTTCAGCGGAGCGTCATCGCTCGAATGGCTAAGAGGACAAGGCGGGGGGAGAGAGACGCATGACCTTTGTGAATGTGGAGGACTACCACCAGCAGGCCATCGAGAATTGGCCGGGCGTCGTAACCGCCTATATTGACGGTGGTTCGGGAACTGAAGCGACCCTACGGCGTAACCGTGAAGCCATTGCGGATTGGCAACTGCGACAACGGGTGCTGACCGGCCATAAACCAACCGCGCTCACCACCCGGTTGTTTGGGCACGACATCTCAATGCCCATCATATTGTCTCCGACCGGCTTTCAAATGGTCGTGCATCCCAGTGGGGAGTTGGCCGTCTCAAGAGCCGCGGCGGCCATGGGTACCGTGATGATTGTTAGTGCGGCCGCGACCGCTTCGTTGGAAGAGGTCTCGGCAGCGGCTCCTGGCGGACACCGATGGTTTCAGATCGGTCTCTTCCGGGATCGGGGCATCATTCAAGACATGGTGCAGCGGGCAGAAGCTGCCGGTTATCGGGCGTTGGTCCCTATGGTGGATACGCCGATTCTTGCCCGCCGTGAAGCGGAGGTCCGGGCAGGGTTTGGACTTCCCCCAGACCTCATCTGGGCGAATCTCATTCCTTATAACACGGGAACCATGGCGGGGGGAACACCGGGACAATCCGCTCTCAGTGATTATATCGGAGCTCTATGGGATCCCGAATTTACGTGGAAAGACATTGAGTGGCTCTGCGGGCTGACTCGTTTACCGATCGTCATGAAAGGGGTTTTGGATGCGGACGACGCCCAGCTTGCACTGGACGCGGGATGCCAGGGCGTTATCCTCTCGAACCATGGCGGACGTCAATTGGATTGCACTATGGCGGCCCTGGACGTCCTCCCTGAGGTCGCCGATAGAGTCGGCAGCAGTATGACAGTGTTGATTGACGGGGGCATCCGGTATGGGACCGACGTGCTGAAAGCGTTGGCATTGGGTGCTTCTGCGGCCTGCATCGGCCGCCCCTATCTGTGGGGACTGGGGGCAGCTGGTGAAGAAGGGGTCTTGGGGGTCTTGGAGATTCTAAGGGATCAGCTTTTGGAAGCGATGACCCTCAGTGGGTGCGGGGATGTGAATCAAATAGACCCATCGGTCGTGCGCAAAACAAGGACATAAGCGGTACTGGAGGGTCAAGGAATGTCCACGGAAGATGCGGTGAACGATATCAGAATCCAACTGGAAAAGGATCGGGAACGCTTGGCTGGCTTTACCGGAATGTTTCAAATTAGTGTTATCGGGGATCAGCCGGGGGATTTTTATGTCGGAATTGACGATGGCATTCCGGTAGTGGCGCTCGGGAGTGCAGCCAATCCCGACTGCATTATTGAAGTTACGGGTGCAGATTTCCAACGCATGGCAATGAAACAAGCGACTCCTATGGGTTTGTTCCTGAGTGGGAGGGCGCGAGTCAGCGGGAACCGCAAACTCGCTTTTGAGTTTTACGCACGTGTGGGAAAAGCCGTATTCGGCCAATGAGTTGCGAAGAGAGGAGTAAACGGCCGTGGCAGGCATGCAGGTGGTTATCCTAATCGCTTTGGGGTGGGTGGTGTTCAACTGGATACCCGGATTCGTACTGTTGAGAGCAGGCCGCTACATGGAAGCCGAGAGCCTTGAGGTAATAAAAAAGCATGGCGGCCATGCTGATGGACAGGAGCAAAAACCATGAAACTACATGCACCCACCGTGGTATCGATCATAGCAGCGGTCTACTTGGTTGGGATTCTTGTGTTCGGGATAGTGGCAAGCCGACGAACACGGAATCTGGGTGATTACTACATCGCCGGGCGATCGGCTCCGCGCTGGGTCGCCATCGTCTCTGGCAGCGCGGCGGTGATGAGCGGGTTTGGCTTGGTGGGCATTCCCGGTCTGGCTTATGCGTTCGGAGGCATTGGGTTTATTCTTCAGATCTTCTCGCTCCTGGGATTCTCCACGGCCGCCTATCTGTCCTCACGCAAACTACGGACACTGGCTGAAATTCGCGAGGTTTACACGATCCCGGATACCCTGGCTCTAAGATATCCGCGCATGGCTTCTGCGGTTCGCCTTGTTGGTATTGCGGGCATCATTGTGGGCTTGCTTGGGTATCTTAGTGTAGAACTACAGGCCCTGGGCGTGGTGTTGTCATCGTTGTTGCCTGTGTCTTACTGGACCGGTGCACTGCTGGGCTTAGCCATCGTAGGCGTTTACACGATAGCCGGCGGGATTAAGGTGGGCATTTGGACCGACCTCGTGCAATTTAGCTTGGAAATGGCCGCAGGCTTGATCGTGCTCGTGATGGTGTTTGTCGTGGTTGGAGGTCCTTTTCACGCACTACATGTCTTAGCTACGTCGTCTTCGCCGACCTGGCGCTATCACGCGCTGGCATGGTGGCCGGCCGGCACGGCGGGACTTGGCATCGGCGCTGCCTTGGCATGGATGTTCGAGTTCGGTGCCGGAATGGCCGGACAACCTCAATTGCTGGCAAAATATTACGTCCATCGAGACGTCCGGAACGTGCGATACCAAGCGCTGGGAAACGGCATTACGATGTCGTTGGCAGCCTTAATGATCTTTTCTGGCTTGGCTATGGCGGCTCTGACAGTCTTGGGACGTGCTCCGCTTCTAAAGAACCCCGACTACGCGGCTCCCTATTTCTTCATTCACTTTGTGCCGCCATGGCTCGCCGGCATAGCGTTCACAGCCTTACTCGCGGCGTCGATGGCGACGATCAATGGCTTTTCGAACATTCTATCGGCGTCCATCACCCGTGATTTCATGCAAGGCATTTTGCACCGCAAGTTCAACGAACACCTGGGACTTCTCTGGGGACGTGTGTGGACACTTGTAATGCTGGTCGGGGCAGCCGTGGTCACGTACTTCAACCATACGCTCATTGGGATTGCCGGAGCGGCAGCCTTTGGGTTATTGGCGGCGGTGTTTCTCCCGACCGTGTCGATTGGGTTAAATTGGCGCAGGGGCACGAGTGCGGGAGTCGTGGCGTCAGGTGTCATCGGGGTCGTAGGTGGGATATGGGCAACGGTGACCGGCTGGAACCCAGGAGGGGTGTTTGGGATTGCCATCGTCATTCTGGCGTCGCTGATCGGATACGTGGTGGTGTCCCTGATAACTCCGGCCGAATTGCTAGATCCCGCTGTGGATGCCGTCGTGAGGATGCGCTACCGACGTGTTTCGTCATCGGCCCCTTCTGAATCTGGGGGGACTTCGAATGTGGGTAGTATGCCGAACGACTACGAATACTAACATTTAGCTGGTTGGTCTTGTGACGTGTTCCTGAGGCATGGTGTGGGAGACGACAAAAGATTTACGGGCGCCAGGTCTAAAATAGCGACTGGCACCTGCACTGTTGGGAGACAAGGTTGGAGCCGGAGACTATGCCCCGGCAACAAATTAACCATAGGGCGGCGGAAGGATCGATAGGGTCCTCCTCTTGGGGTGTGTGAAAAATTGCCCTGAGCAGTTGAGAATAACGAGCTATGCGATTCATGCAGACCATCGGGCCTCCACACTGGGACCTTGCGGATTCGGGTGGTCGGCACCTGCGAGGCGGCATGGCTTCATGTGAAACCTACTACAAATGATTAGGCCAAACATTGCGAGAAGTGGAACACCGGGGATATCCTCGGTGTTCTTTTTGTTTTGCAATCGACTTGTGCTATAGCGAATCTGTAATCTCAGAAAACTTTTTTCCTCTGTTGCCACCTGTATATCCGGTCATAAAGATTTTTAAATGCCCGACGCCGCGGCAATTGGCAAATTTTGTCTCGCGCCGACTAAGCGCCTTCGGCGTTTGATGCACAACCCTACCGTACTCGTGATGGTCGTCGCCGCATTCGATGCACATAAACTCGAACCCATGTGGCTTAAAATAACATAGTTGGCATTATATGACTATCGCTTTTGTAATTCTTTATGACCGGATATATAGCATAAGGGAAGCCGCGTCGGCTGTCCAGTGAATATGTGTTCGTTACCGTGATTACACATTAACGCCATCGTGTACTAGATGCAGAATGATTCGCCACCTTAAACCATCACGGACACCCGGGCCAAAAAGGCTAAATTTAAGCGGGAGCGGCTGTGGGGTATGGGAGGCGGCAGTGAGGGAGTGGTCGGTGGCACCCCGGGGAGCTGTGGGGGCAGATCCAGGGCCGATTTCACCTTTTTCCTTTTAGCGTGTCACGACTTCTCCCGCCCTTACCGACGCGTTGAACACGCCATCTCGAAGGACAACCTTTCCGTTGACAAGAACATGGTAGACTCCATCGGCAAAACGCCGCGGCTCCTCGTACGTGGCCATGGGTGTGTAACGATCAGGGTCGAAAATCATAAGATCGGCCTTGGCGGTGGGGCGGATACGACCTCTCTCGGTAAGCCCATAAAGGTCCGCAGACTGCGTGGACATTTTCCGGAGAGCCTGCTCGAGGGTCATTCGCCTCAATTGCCGTACGTATCGGTCATAAAATGCCGGGAACGCTGCGTAACAACGCGGATGGGGCTTCTGGCCAAACGGAAGACCGTCACTCCCGACGATGGCCTCGTCCGCAGTGGCAAGCAGGTCGTCGTCTTTACTGTCTGTCTGGTGAACGAGACAACTGACCCGAAGATTTTCGGCGGTGAGAAGCTGTGCAACTGCCTCTGCAGTGGCCAAGTGGTGCTCATTGGCGATGTTGTCGACAGATTGGCCGACGTGGCGGCCCGTTTCGGTAGAAGCAATTACCACCTTGGTCCAATCGAAAGACGCGAATTCTGGATCGTTTGCCAACCGTTTCACCGTTCGCGGGTCCGTTAACCGACCAACCAGACGACTCGGGCCCCCCTCGGTGAGCCATGCAGGCAGGTATGAATGAAGGATGCTGGACCCAGCAGAATAGGGGTAGAGGTCCCATGTTACCCGGACCCCACGCTGAATCGCTCGTTGTAAATGGTCTAGCAGCTCCGCGGCACGGCCAAACATTTGCGGATGCGATAAATGCAGGTGAGACATATGGATGGGTATGTTCAGTGCTTCACCTAATCTCACTGCTTCGTCAATGGCCCGGAAGATGTCCAGGCCATAACTTCGCAGATGACTAATATAGGGAAGAGATGGGGCGGCCAATGGCCGCGTTAAGCGCAAAAGCTCCTCAAGCGTCGAGAATACCGCAGGCACATAGCTTAAACCAGTAGTGAGGCCCAATGCTCCTTGGTCGAGAGCCGCTGCGACTCCATTCTGAGCTCTGGTCAATTGGTCTGAACTAAGTCGTCGGTTTTCGAAACCGGTCTCTGCAATGCGAAAATTCGCGTGGGGCGCGTGAAGAATTACATTAAGGCCAATGCGTCCCCCGTACGACCGCGCCTGCTTGGCAATTGATGCACTGATCATAAAACCAGGATTGCCATCAACCGGCTGCCAGTATTGCACTACCGATTTGGCATGCTCCGCAGGAATCGGGGCATAACCCAGACCGTCCATTCCAATTGTGGTAGTCGTAACCCCCTGGCGAATCTTGGCCTCGTAAGACTCGGGTTTTCTCACCGCTACATCGTCATGAGAGTGCGCATCAATAAGTCCGGGTGCGACAACCAGTCCTGTGCAGTTAAGGGCATCGTCGCCTCTTAATGGAGACTTGCTTGCGGCGGGGACTACGGCTGCTATTCGGTCATCGTGAATGAGAACCGAGGCGTCGATTAGTCCGTCCTCAGTCACAACGCGCCCGCCTTTTAGCACAAGCTCCATGTTAATCCCCCTCAAGCTACATCGTTTCCGTGAGCGTCGCTTGGACGGTTAAAGCGTTTTAGGGAATGAAATTGTCCAACTTCATTGCCTGTACCTCGTTGAGGTACCCGTACACGGTCACGCGAGACACCCCAAGTAGCTTTGCAACACGATCTACTGCGCCCTTTACGGTAAAGACGCCCTTGGCGTCCAGCGTTTGAATGAGCTTAACACGCTCCTCCTTGTCGCCCGATAAGATAGCGTTGCTGTTTGTTTGGAGAGCTTCATTCAAGATTCGACTGATCACGTCGTTAATGTCCGTTGCAAAATTCTCATCCACTTCCTCATCTTGGGTCAATGTCAGGGAGCGCAGGATGTTCGCTGCCACGGACAGTTCGGATATGTCATAGTTGGCGCATATTGCGGCGAATACGCGGCCGTTCGGATCCTTGAGGTATACCGACGAGCACCTTAGAACCTTCCCCGAATGGGTCCTTGACTTGTAGTTGTAATTGTCGTAATCGCCATAGGGGTTGTTCAGTACCGGCAGTCCGAGGTTGGTGGAGGGGTCTCCCACCTTTCTCCCGGTTATATCGCCGTGAACGATAGCAATAATGGACGATTCGGGCGATCTCAAGTCGTGCAAAACCACTTCGCACTTGTCACCCATGATGTTGCCCATCACCGCAATGACTTTCTTTAAAAACTCGAATGTCAAGTCTACGTCAAACAAGTCTCCGCCCCCGTCTATTCTTGTGACCTCGTGGGACCCACCCGTGCTTAATCCGTCAACGCCACCAAATCGATTTCGACGAGAAAACCGTTGAGGTTCGACCCGACGGTTGTCCTAACCGGGAATGGATCGGAAAAATACTGCCGGTAAATTTGGTCGAACCCCCTAAAGTCCTCCGTTAAATTCTGCAGATGGACAGTAGTTTTGACCACGTTCGAAAACTTCAGGTTTGCGGCCTCTAAGATGGCTTGCAGGTTATTCATCGTTTGCCGAGTTTGTTCCTCGATTCTCGACCCTACTATTGCCCCCGTTTCGGGACTGATAGGCCCCAAACCCGCAGTGAAAAAGAACTGTCCTACGCGCAAGCCCTGCGAGTAACTTCCGCCGGGCGCAGGCGCATCGTTCGTTTGAATTTTCTTGAGCGACATCAAAATCTCCTCCTAACGTGTTCCGCCACGAGCAAGGATCGGAAGCGAAGCCACCACTTGATTATTTCTTATGCCGATCACTCGTTGCTGCAAGTTCATCACAGTGCATACATGATTGGGGACAATTGAAACCCGCTCGCCGATATCGGGCCCATCACTATCCTCGAACACCACCACCGCGTGTTCTTCAGAAATTCTTGGGATCGACCAGTTTGGATGTTCGACGATAAAACCGTAAGATCCCGCCAATGGGCCATCCGTCGATAGCATCTTGCTGCCGGCATCAAGGACGGCTCGGTCAGGAGACGGCCGACTGACCACTGTGGCCCAGATGCGCGCGGCACATCGCGAGACGTCGACGGAGCCGCCCGATACGATTCCCATATCATTGAATATGTAAATTCCGGGTCTGATTTCTGTCGCGTGTTCGAGGACCTGCATGTAATGGGATAGAGTTGTTCCGCCGACGCTGAGGGTGTCCACAGGAAGATGGTGCTGGCGCAACGTCGCCGCGTAGCTGCCAAGTTGCGCGTCGTCGTCTTGGATAATCTGTCGGATCAGAGAAGGGTCCGTTTTGCCCGAGATGTGGCCGGCGAAGGACATGAGGCCAGCCAGGTTGAGCCCCGACGCATCGTGGATGGCCTGCGCCAGTTCCAGTACGGGCGTTCCGGTTAGTCCGCACCGGTGAAACCCTGTGTCTACTTCGACGAGGACATCGATCGAGCGGTCAGACATGGCCGCAGCCTTCATTAACGTTCGCATTGACGCAAGAGAGTCGATCGATACGGTCGGCTTGAGACCCCGTGCCATTAAATTGGCCAATCGATGTGCCTTGGCATCGCCCATAAGCGGATATGCGATTAACAGGTTGTCAAAACCTGCCTCTAGCATAATTTCGGCCTCATCGAGCTTCGCTACGGTCAAGCTTTGAGATCCGGCGTCGTATTGAAGTTGCGCCAAAAACGGCTGCTTGTGCGTCTTGGTGTGCGGTCGGACTTTGAGGCCGTGGGACGTTGCACGTTGATGCATTTGGGCGATGTTTTGCTCCACGATACCAAGATCAACGGATACAAAGGGAGTGTCTAGACGGTCCAAATCGTATGGCATGTTTTCCTCCCGTTCGGTTGTTCGGCGACTGTCACGCGGTGAGTGATGCATCGAAGAGCCATCGCGACGCGAACATCCTAAAGATATCCCCTCGGCGATGATAACACAAAAAATTAGGCTAGCATTGAAAAATTTGTAAAACCACAGATTAACTTTTTTTTGGAAGATAGAAGGAATTCTACGGTCGAACGAAGAACAATGAGAGAGTTCGATGTGGCGAAAATCGGATGATACTGTTTTTTCAGGAGGAATTGAGATGAAGTTGCGCTCTGTTGCGTCCGCTGTGGGAGTCGGCGCTCTGGTTGTCTCCCTCGTCGGATGCGGAAGTACTACCTCAGCGTCCAAGGGCGGAAACAGCAACATCACGAAACCGCCTTATGTCATTGGGTGGTCGGATATCTATACCACGCCGTCGTGGATGACCGAAACCATCGGTTATTTTAATTCATCGGTGAAGACCCTGAAAAAACAAGGTCTCATCAAAAACTTCACTATTGCAAATGCTAACGGGTCGACACCGCAGCAAATTTCACAGATCCAAGACATGGTAGATAAGAATTACAACGGCATTCTAGTGGATGCCGGGTCCTCAACGGCATTGAATCACGCGATTTCTCAAGCTACCAAGTCCGGTATCTCCGTCGGAAACTTTGACTCGTTAGTAACGACGAGTAACTTGGTAACCAAGGTCAACACCAATCAGGTTCAGTGGGGCACGATCACTGCCAAGTGGCTCGTGAAGCAGTTGCACGGTCATGGAAAGATTCTCGTGCTGAATGGGCCCGCCGGTGTGTCGGTATCGGAACAGCGGTGGCAAGGCGCCGAGGCGGTATTCAAGAAATATCCGGGTATCAAGATTCTCAACGAGTCCAACGACGCCTACAATGTTGCTCCAGCAGAATCAACGGTCGCGTCGCTCCTGCCAAACTATCCGCAGATCAATGGAGTTTGGTCTCAGGGCGGTGCGTTGTCAGCCGGCGCTGTATTGGCATTCCAACATGCGCATCGGAAAGTTCCCCCAATTACCGGCGAGAATTACAATCAATTCCTGAAACAGTGGGTTAAGTACCACCTTGATGCGGTGGCCGTGGAACAGCCCAACTGGCTTGGCGAAATTGCTTTATACGCGTTGGTTCGGCACCTGGAAGGCCTTAAGGTTCCTCACAATGTCGACGTTCCATTTCAAGTAATCACGAACCAAAACGTGAAACAGTTTGTCAAGTTGGGCGGACCGAATGACTACTACGGAATCAAGCCCATTAGCACTAAGGAAATTTACAAGCTAATCGGCGGTCCCTTACTTCCCCCCTCGAAGGTGAAGTAATTGAAGTAATCATTGAGCGGTCACGTCCTGCGCGCGTGGGGCGATGGTCTGAGTTCAGCGATTATAGCGGTAGGGGCCCTGGCAGGCGGTAAGTATCACGGATGGGGCATTTGTCTCGCGTCGCGTTGGGATCGACGCTCCCAACGCGAGTGGCGCGGGCAGCTAAGGGGGGTTACCGGTGGAGAGTGAGACGGCCTTCACGGGTGGGGCTGCAGTGGTGGAGTTGAGAGAAGTAAGCAAGCGATTTGATGCAGTTTTGGCGGTCCAAAAAGTGTCCTTTTCAGTCAGGCCAGGAGAGATCGTTGCGCTTTTAGGTGAAAACGGCGCCGGGAAAAGCACACTCGTCAAGATGGTTGCAGGGTTGGTTTCCCCCGACTCCGGCGAGATTCGAGCAGGCGACCGCGGTTTTTCGCGGATTAACCCTAAGCTTGCACGGCAACTAGGCATTGGTCTTGTTCAACAGGAATTATCGTTTGCACCGGACTTAACGGTCGCCGAAAACTTATTTTTGGGCACCAACGCGCCAAATCACGCAGGATTTCTAGATTACAAAAAAATCGAACACCAGGCCGAACTCGTTCTCAAAGAGGTAGGGGTGAAGGCCTCGCCTTTTCGGTTTATGCGATCCTTAACCTTGGCTGAAGCACAGTTAGTCGAATTAGCTAAGCAGTTGATGCGTCAGCCAAGTATACTCATCTTGGATGAAGCTACATCCGCCCTCTCCGCTGAAGAGGCAGAAATCGTGTACGGACACGCGTCACGGATGGCCGAGAATGGCGTAGCGGTTTTGCTCATTACGCATCGGCTGGCCGAGCTACGGCACGCGAACAGGGCGGTCGTACTTCGTGACGGACAACTTGTGGGTGACCTGCAAGGTGACTCTCTTGAGGCCGACAAGGCTATTAGCCTCATGTTAGGACGGGAACTCAAAACGGTATTTCCCGAGCGGGTTCCGTTGTCGTCTCATGCTGAGTCGAGCGCAGTACTAGCTGTAGAGAATCTCAACCTCGGCGGTCGTGCGCCCCTGAGCTTTGTAGGGCATAAAGGAGAGATACTTGGCATCGGTGGCCTAGCCGGCCACGGGCAGCATGAATTACTTCGTTGGCTCTTTGGATTAGAGAATTTTAAGGGATTGCTCAAGATCAACGGAAAGCCGGTGCGACTGAAATCCCCTGTCGACGCGATGCGAGCGGGCCTCGCTTATGTTCCAGAAGAACGCAAGACGGAAGCTCTATTGGTCGATCTTGCCCTCAAACATAATGTTACGTTGCCTGGGATGCTAGACAAGTTCACCCATTGGGGTATGTTGCGCGTTGGGGTTCTGGAGCCCGCCGTGAATCGGGCGCGGGATCGATTTCGTATTAAGGCTGGCCACTCGAATGTGTTGATCCGACAGTTGAGCGGGGGCAATCAGCAAAAGGTTGCGCTTGCTAGATGGTGGTTGCGTAATCCGGCAGTGTACTTGCTGGAGGATCCAACCCGGGGGATCGATGTTGGCAGCAAACATGAGATCTACCACCTACTTCAGGAACTTGTTCAGGGCGGCGCAACGGTCCTAATCACCTCATCCGACACTTTGGAGCTTGTTCATCTTTGTCACCGTGTGGTAGTGCTATATGAGCGTGAGATGATCGGGGAATACACGGCGGAGGAACTCACGGAAGAACGGTTGGTCCGCGCGTTTGTTAGTGGGAGAGCATCATGAGTCTTAGACAGTCACTGAGAGAAAGATGGACCGTGTTTGTGCCCCTAGCTGCTGTTTGGGTGGTAGTGTTGCTTGTTGCGGTGCTATATTTTATCGCCGACCAGAATCTGTTTTCGGAACCCCAGTTTGGCAACACTGTCCTCGATCTGACGCCGTTTGTGTTTGCCGCCTTTGCCCAGGCGACGGTGATGTTGTCGGCTGGCGTTGACCTTAGCATTGGAGCGGTAATTAGTCTCATTACGTGTTTAATGGCTACGCATCATTCCGCGACGGCGGTTCTTCTTTCAATGGCGGCGGGCGTTGCGATTGGACTGTGGAACGGAGTCTTTGTTGTGTTCCTCCGGATTCCGGCGATCGTGGTCACGTTGGCAAATTCGTTCGTCGTGTCGGGAGTTGCACTGATGGTGCTTCCGACTCCCGGTGGTGAGGTGAGCAACGGTATCCTAAATTTTGGATCATCCGTCGCCATACTTCCGGCGGCCCTTTGGAGCTGGATCATCGCCCTTCTGTTGTGGGCTTATTTCAAGCGAAGCAAAGCAGGTGTTGCCTTCTACGCGATCGGCAACAATATCGACGCGGCAAGGTCGTCCGGAGTAAACGTATCGGCGATTCGACTGGTGGGTTGGGGAATAGCTGGCGCGTTCGCAGCCTTGGCAGGTATTGCTCTTTCAGTTCAGACCAGCACGGGCGATCCGACTGTTGGGGTACCGTTCACCTTAAGCTCCATCGCGGGAGCGGTGGTTGGCGGCGTCAGCTTTTTTGGTGGGAAAGGCACTCTTCGAGGAGCACTCGCCGGCGCAATCATCGTCGGTGCGATAACCAATCTCCTGTTTTTCCTCGGTATCTCACAGTTTGTGCAGTACATTGTCGAGGGCCTTGTTTTGGTGGGTGCTTTGGCGATTGGGCAGCTCAACCTTCGAAGGAGGGCGGTCTCATGAGTCAACAGGCAATAGCACAACCCCACGAACCGGAGTTGAGCCCTCGGTCGCGTTCCGTGCAAGTATTGGTCCGTTCGGCGAGTGTCATCGGCTCCTATATCTTGGTGATTCTGCTGTGGCTGGTCGCGTCGACATTCATACCGGGTCTACACAATCCGATACCGGTGTTGCAGACGGCGTCATTTCTCGGAATAGTGGCTGCGGGCCAGACGATTGTTGTGTTGGCCGCCGGAATCGATCTGTCTGTTTCTATGACCGTTTCTGTGGCGTCCGTCGCGGTGTCTATATTGCTCGGGCGATACCATTCCGGCACATTCGGTGCTGTTTCCATCACGTTGGCCCTCTGTGCAGTTGTTGGATTGGTGAACGGAGTCGGAACATTCTACCTGAGAATATCGCCAATGGTTATGACCTTGGGCACCCTTTCAATTTTACAGGGTGCCTTTCTGCTTTACACCGGCGGATCGGTTGTGACGGGGCAGAGTCAATTTCTAAGCGCACTAGGTGGAGGTGCGTCTCTTGGCGTACCAAACCCGGTTTGGGTATGGATTGGTGTAAGTGCCCTGGTGGTTGCTATTGTAGCGAGAACCCGAACGGGTATCGGTCTGTATGCGCTCGGTTCCAACTCGACGGCCGCCACGTTGTCCGGAGTACGTACCGCGTCGGTGACCGTTGTGGCGTATATTTTGTGCGCAGTGTTCGCAGGAATCGCCGGCATTCTCTTGTTCGGATATGCCGGCCAGGGATATATGCAGCTCGGCGATCCCTACCAGTTGAATTCGATTGCTGCGGTGGTGTTGGGAGGAACGTCAATCCTTGGGGGACGGGGCTCGTATATCGGAACCATCGCCGGATCCGTGCTATTGACATTGGTCGTTGTTATCCTAACGTCAGTAAATCTCGGGGCGGGCGCTCGCGAGGTTGTTGAAGGACTACTGATCTTGGCCTTGCTAGCGGCTTACGGTAGAGAACGGCGTCGCTAGTGGTGTAGGAATGAGGATTTTGGAGGAAACGCATTGACCAACTTACACACGTGGGTATACCCATGGGATATCGCGCGGCGCGGAGCACGGACCATCGCTGAGGAATTTGTCGCCTTGGGGGTGAATGCTGCCAGCATTACCACCGTTTACCACTCGGCACAGGTCTTATCCCTGATATCCGGGGAACCTGAAATCGTTTTCCCATCGCCGGGGGTTCCTCTTTGGGAGGCTGAGCCAAATCACCTGCCTGGAGCACTCAATGGCTTGCAATGGTCGGATTTTTTATCAGACGTTGCCGATGCTTTCCGAGAGTATGGCATCGCGTTAAGGGCGTGGACCATTGCATATCATGACAAATACGACATGGCACCCGTGATGAACGCGTTTGGTCAAGCGTTGCCTCATGCTCCGTGCCCGTTGTCCAATGCCAGATGGCTTTCGGAGGCGGCCCAAACCATCGCTGGCTTTGGTGTCTTCGACGCGCTCGAGGTGGAATCGCCGGGATTCGTCCCCGCGTTTCACGGATACCATCATGACATCACTGGCATCGCCATCGGAACCGTCGAAAACTTACTCCTTGGACTCTGTTTTTGTGAAACCTGTTGTCGGGCAATGACGGAAGCTGGCATTGATTCGGAGGCGCTCAAAGAACTCGTCCGAAGATGGTGGCGCCGGTTTGCTCTAGAGGGGTCATGGGGGGACGAACCTTTCCTGAACTTGTCTAATTTGATTTTGGCCGAAGCACCGCTCGCCACATGGTTGGTTCATCGTGCGGAGATTGTCGAGAATAACGTGGTCAATACCGCACTGCAATTTCCCGGAAAGACAGCCATTGTTGGTCCAGCCCTCTCGCGACCTGCCCGAAACTCCCTAATAGAAGGCGGCCGGTTGGTGCCCTCTGCCGCGACAGACAAACTCGAGTCCGTGGTCCTGGCGTATTCGTCTCCTCGGGCTGTTCGGGACGATGTGAGGGACTGCCTCGCATTGGGCTGGCATGCGGAAGACCTGGTGGTCGGGATTACGCTGGTCGAAGGAGTCGTTGAGGGCTTGAACGACGTAATGATGCGGGTTAACGCCGCGTGGGAAGCAGGAGCCCGGCGATTTAGTTTCTATAACTATGGACTGCTCTCTAAATCCCGTAGGGAATGGATTGGGAAAGTCGCAGAGTGGATGGCTTCCAAGGGTGATCTCCAAGATGGCGGGGTGGCGGGTAGTGACTAGTGCGCTCAATTATCAAACTGTAACGCAGTTGCTCGAAGATCTCGTTCGGTGCCCTTCCGTAAATAGCCGACTTGAAAAGGGTCGTGGCGAAGGGGCTGTGGCGGAGTTGTTGTCCCGATGGTTAAGTGAGCGTGGGGTTGATGCCGATGTGCGCGACGTCGGGGCAGATACATGGAATGTGATAGCCCGAGTTGGCTCAAATGCGCCCAGAGGGCGTCTCGTTCTGTGTTCCCATCTGGACACCGTTTGTCCGGTGGATGAGCAGACCTCTACAAGTGGCGTCGACGGACCATACATGGTTGGACGCGGAAGCGTTGATGCCAAGGCGGCGGTGGCGCTGTTTGCCGCAGTATTGGCGGAATGCGCCCACCGACCCGCCCGTTGGGATGTTACGTTGGCAGCAGTGGGTGACGAAGAGGTATTGGGTTCCGGGGCGGGCCATTTTCTTTTGGACAATTGTCGGTTCGACGCAGCAATCATCGGCGAGCCTACTGGTAATCGCTTGGTGACGGCTCACCGTGGGGTGCTGAGATTCACCGTCGAGACAATCGGAAAAGCTGCGCATTCGAGTGTTCCGCATGAGGGATCCAATGCGCTGATGGGGGCAGTTTCGCTCATTCGACACCTGTCGGAATGGCACTCAAGGTACGACTGGCCTCAAGACCCACTCGTCGGAGCTCCCACGCTTACTCCCACACGACTCAATTCAGGACTCGGAGACAACATCGTGCCGCCGACGGCAACAGTGACATTTGATCGTCGACTGGTGCCGCCTGAGGATCCCGACGAAGTGTACCGCAGCATAATAGAACACGCCTCCGAATGCAATCTTCCAGACGGGGTGAGGTTGTCATCGTCCAAGTCTATAAGCATACCGTGGGTGCATACACCCGCGGACGCCGCGATAGTAGGCGACATGGCGGAGGCCTTAAACAGAAACGGTCTCGAAGCCTCGCCCATGGGTGTTTCATATGGCAGCGACGCGTGGCAATTTGCGCAAGCAGGGATGGAGACAATCATCTTCGGACCTGGAAGTATCAAGGCCGCGCATTCAGCTGACGAGAGGTTGCTATTAAGTGACATGTACGCCGCGATCGACGTTTTCCAGAGTCTCTTATGGAACCCATAGCGTAGTGAGTCAGAGGTTGAAAACCTGATCCTTTGCAGGAGGGATTCCGCAATATGAGTTACACAGCAGTCTGTAGTCAATGCGGCAGCGTATTGATAGACGAAAAGGCTTGCCCCTGTGGGGGCGAGGTCGCGTTTGTATTTGACGAGTCAGTGCCATCGGGGATTCCATCGTCCATGTGGCACTATGGACGACGCTTGCCGCTGACCAACGCGGATCCGGTAACGCTGGGAGAGGGGGCGACGCCTCTGTTGCCTGCTCCGGGATTGATCCCCGGATTGAATTTGTGGCTTAAGGACGAAACGCGAAACCCAACCGGATCAATGAAGGATCGGGCCATGTCCGTTGCGTTTTCGAAGGCGAGGCAAGAAGGTGTCGGCCGAACTATCCTCCTCTCAGCGGGAGGCGCTGGGATTGCTGCGGCTGCCTATGCGGCACGTGCGGGAATTACTAATGTGGTCGTGGTTCCGGAGGATGCCCCTCCGTCACGAGTGTTGTTGTGCCACCTCTATGGGTCCAAGCTGGTACAAGTTAAAGGCAATGTTGAAGACGTCCTTGAGATCGTAAAACTCGTTAACCAAAGCGGTGAGTTCTTGGAAGTATCGACCTATCGACGCGCTAATCCTTATCAAGCGGAGGCTCCCAAAACCATTGCCTACGAGATTGCAGAGTTCATGCGCTCGGTTCCGGAGGCGGTTGTTGTGCCGATTGGGGGAGGTGGCACGTTAGCGGGCATATACCAGGGATTCCGGGACATGGGCGCAGGCGGAATTCCGCAAATGGTGGGAGTGCAGAATCGAAATTTCGCTGCGCTCGACATTGCTATGAAACGGCACCTTAGTTCATTGGATGACCTATTGGAAGTTGCCAAAGAAATTGACTCGTCCTTGCCCACGCAAACGCCCGGCTTGAGACACGCTTTCCCCCCCGATGGAGTTGCGGCCCTTGCTGCGATGAGGGCCTCCGGCGGGCGAATGGTGGTGGTCGATGACGCTGAGGCAATCTATTGGCGCGAACGTCTTGCCGTCGAGACCGGTATTCTAGCTGAGCCATCCGCCACCACGGCGCTTGCTGCGGCAGCGAAGTTGAGAGAATCCGGAAACTTTACCAATGGTGAAGCAGTGGTCTGCATCATTACGGGCGCGGGGTGGCGCGATCTACCCGATTTGGCAATACAGACCAAGATCCCCATACATACGGTTGAGGCACAGGGCCGAAATACTCTAGGTGCTTTGTTGACGGTGGCGGACGGCGAGTAGGAAGGGGTGGCGGACAGTGATTGCCTCACTAAAGCTTTGGGAAGATCCAGAAGTGCATTTAGTTGCCAGCGGGGCAGCGGGTCTCGGACTCTCTGATCCCATCGACTCGAACACGTATCTTGTTCGTGACGGCCATGAGGCTCTTCTCGTAGATGCCGGAGCTACCGGTGACATTGGCGCAAGGGTTCGGAGGCTATGCGAAGATCTTGGAGTCAGATTGAAGTGGCTATTTCTCACTCACGGACACGCGGATCATGCCGGAGGTGTTCAGAGCATCCGCAGAGCTTGTCGCGATGTTCAGGTGCTTGCGGGGCCGACGCTCGTCAAGCGATGGGATGAGGAACCTGATCCAGTATCCTTGGAACGCGCCAAACGCGCTGGTATATATCCCAACGACTTTGTCTTAGAGCGTCCGATTGTCGATCGGGAACTCATAGGTGGGGAGACCTTTACGTTGAACACCCTAGAGGTTCAGGCACTGCACACTCCAGGGCACACGCCAGAGCATATGGTCTACGTGCTGACAGGCAAACGCGGAGCCCGACTTCTCTTTTCCGGCGATCATGTGTTTCCGGGGGGCCACGTTGCCATCGAGCCGATACCCGGTTGCGATGTGGCCGCATATGCCGACAGCATGCGCATGCTCGAAGGGATAGACTACTCGGCTCTCTTTGCTGGACACCTTCAGCCTGCCTTAACGGACCGCGGGAACAGCATTAGTAAGGCTCTGCATCGGTTTGATACTCTGTGGTTACCGCGTAATCTAGGAGAAGTTCTGGGGTGAATCACCACATATTTGCGCGAGGGGGCAGGGCAATGACGGACGACGAATTCCGACGAGAACTCGGGAAATCGAAAGTAGTAGCGGTGATTCGAAGTGGAACATGGGAGGATGCCGTAAAATTGGGGACTCGCGCGGCCTCCGGCTTGGGACTTACCTTAATTGAAGTGTCGTGGACTAACCCGGACGCAAGTCGGGCACTACGAGAATTAAGCGACGCTGTTTCAGTGCTGGGAGCGGGAACCATTTTGACTCCCGAGCAAGCGGAAAGTGCGCTAGAAGCGGGCGCGCAATTTATCGTTGCGCCTAACTTTTCCGAGGCGGTTGGCCGGGTCGCACGGGATCGCCGAGTACCGTACGTTCCGGGTGTCTACACCGCCAATGAGGTCGCGGCAGCGTGTTCATTGGGGTTCAACGTCCTGAAGTTATTTCCTGCGGCGACTGGCTCGCCATCTCACCTCAGGTCGTTGCGTGAACCGTTTCCGGACGTTCAATGGGTGCCGACAGGTGGAGTGACGTGGGACAGCGCAGAAGCTTGGCTAAGGGCAGGCGCCATCGCGGTGGGGATGGGGACGTCGTTGTTTAACGTGACCGACGCCTCTCGACGCATCGCTTCCCTGAGGAACTTAAACGTATGAGCGGTATTCTGGCAATTGGCGAGGCGCTGGGAGTTGTTGCTACTACAGAACGCGGACGTTTCACGTCCGGTGGCACCTCGGTTTTTCGGGTGGCTGGCTCAGAACTTAATGTTAGTATCGCGCTAGCGCGTCTCGGTGTGCCCGTTTGGTTCGCAGGGGCGGTGGGCCCGGATCCCGTGGGATTCGAGATCCGCCGGATGCTCCTGGCGGAAGGCGTGAACATTGACCTTGTTGAGTTAGGAACGCGACCCACGGGCCTCCTGTTCAAGGAACGGTACGGGGTCGGTCAATCTCCCAGAGTGTTTTACTTTCGACAAAGCACCTCCATGCATTCGTGGAGACCCGAGGATACGTGGGTCGACTCTCTGCCAGTGAACTGGGTCCACCTTTCGGGAATTACTTTAATGATAGATGCAGGGCTGCGAGCAGACCTGTTACGTTGGTTGAAGCTTTGGTCACAGCGCAAGGCAGGGCGTCTTTCGGTCGATTTGAATCTGCGATATCGTCTGGCCAACGCCGATGAATGGCGGCAAGTCCTTGAATCAGCGATTCCGTTATGTGAGGTCGTGTTTGCCTCGCGCTCAGAATTAATCGACCTGTGGGGAACGGAATCAGGTGCCTATTTAATTGACCAAGGGATTCTTGATGAGTCACAGACCTTGGTTGTAACGGATGGCGCCCAAGGTTCCTGGGCAGAGAAATCAGGGAAAGAGTTGACCCGTGCAAGTGCTTATCCTGTCAAACACGTTGAGGATGTTGTTGGCGCTGGAGACGGATTTGCGGGCGGCGTGTTGGCGGCACGATATCGTCGGTGGAGTTGGTCGAAGAGTCTTGATTTCGGCTCTGTTGTCGGGGCATTTGCGGTTGCTCATCCGGGTGACTGGGAGGGATATCCTTCGTGGGATGATGTTATTTCTCTGAATCACGGGCAGTGGGTCGAGCGGTAGAGCTGGCGCAAGGGCCTCGGAGTCATGGGAGGTGATTGAATGAAGATGACCGTGGAAACAGTGCTTGGCCCCATTCCTGTAGAAAATCTTGGGGCGACCGACTATCACGAACACCTCTACGTCGAGGCACCGCGATGGCATATCGAGCAGTATCCTGACTTCATTCTGGAAGATGTCGACAAGGCCGCCGAGGAGCTCAATCGATTTGGGGAAAGCGGCGGCCAAACGTTGGTGGAAATGACCGCGATTGACTATGGCCGACGTGCTGCCAAACTCATGGAAATTGCGCGACGGTCTACGGTACACGTGATAGCGACCACCGGATTCAACAAACCGTTGTATTGTGACCGTTGGGTGGAAACGTCGTCAGAAGAATTCTTGGTGGACATGCTCATTCGGGACATTACTGAAGGCATGGATGGAACGACCGCGAAGGCGGGGGTCATCAAGGCGGGAACGGCCTACAATAACGCCGGAGGCTTGGGCGAAAAGCTGCTGCGTGTGGGTGCTAGAGCCAGCGCCGCTACGGGAACGCCCATGATCACCCATACCGAGGCTGGCACGATGGGGATTGAGCAGTTTGAAATTTTGGCCAGTGAGGGGGTGCCGGTATCGCGCGTGTGTCTTTCTCATATCGACCGCAATCCTGACTTCGGATACCATCGCGAGATTGTCCATGCCGGCGCCTACCTCGGTTACGATTGCGCGGGCAAAATCAAGTATGGGCCCGACAGCGAGCGAATTGCCGTGCTCCGCAAGCTCGTCGACGCAGGATTCGGGGACCATGTACTATTGGGCAACGACTATGCGCGCCGCTCGTACATGAAAGCGTACGGAGGGAGACCCGGGATGGATTTTTTGCTGGGAAAATTTGTTCCGCGTCCTGAGCGGGAAATTCCCGGCGACCCAGTCCCGACATGTCAATCGCCTCCGAAGAATCGGCGCGGGCCAAGAAGATCTTCAAGTTCGGCCGAAAGTTCTTTGTCAATACGAATTTCGATCATTGGGCAATAACGCCTCCGTTTCATGCAAGTAATTTCTCAAGACTAACATTCAAGTCACTGGCCGTTTGAAGTAGGCAATGGTCACGGTCGAGTTCCACGATGTTCCATTCGGATGGACTATGCAGCTCACCATTTCCCAGCCCTGCTGACCTAACGCATTAGCGCGCGTCACAAGCTCTTCCGGCAATTGAGCCGAAGTTGTTTGATATTCCCACCTCACCTGCTGCTCCTCGGCCTTTCCCTTCTCCATCACAACCCCCTGCCGACATATCTCCACAACGAGACAATTGATCTATGGGCCTCTTAAGAGGTTTGCCACCCCACCCGATTATGCGATGGGTCATCACATACCCAATACTTGGGTCTCCTGGCTAAAGCGCCTCCATCCCCGCCGCGCTCCCCCGTTCGAATCGGAGTGCTGCTCACATTACGTGGTCTTTCTGTCCGCACCTTGGGCACGGTGGTTGGTGAGGTGCGCCGCGACTCTGCTCATCTGGACTTAACGTACTGGGATCGACAAGCGAATGCAAAGATCGGCTCCTTCATTCATTAATGATATTCGATAATTCTCCGCCTTAATGGTGTCAAACGTCATTTAATTCAACCGGGGTGCGTCAAACAATTCACCCACCTGGAATCCCGTCTCCCTCATCATAGCATGTTGTCCATCGAGGGCAACCGTTGGTCCCCATCAATTCGCTCAGAT
>JAKACZ010000003.1 GCA_021820965.1 Bacillota bacterium
CGACTTCATCGTCCTGTTTCGTGATGCACGGGGGATTCCCTGCCCGGGTGAATTATGTGACGCGGGGGTGGGTGAATTATTTGGCGTTTTTCGCGCTTATGCGGGTGAATTATTTGGCGTTCGACATGCAACACATGAAACTCTGAAACCATTGATGAATAAGAATTTTAAAGACTTTGGTTTACTGCTGATAACGTCTGAAACACCGCACGGGTCTTTGACCTGCGAGAGGTTCACAGGTTCGAGTCCTGTACCGCCCACCATCAAATTTGAAGTCCGCAAGCGATTGCGGGTTTTTTGTTGTCTTTTAAAGCCACGATTTTCTGCTAATCATTCATACTTCCATCCCTGCGAACGGCGATAACGCCAGAAATCCGCGCCATTTCTCTTCCAACATCGGAGACGAAAAACCGACTCGACCGGTGAGACGTGATCGGGAGTTGGGAAGGTGGGCGAAGAATGGTTCGAAACGATACGTTATATCCGACATGACCCCCCTATCAAATCAGCAATCCTAGTAGATTTTTGTTCTATTGGTCCGCATAGGAGTCAGGTTTCGGAGCGTAGCACTTACTAAATATCGGTGCGCGTTAAGGTGAGAGAAATATCCCTTGATAGAGTAGGCCGACCTCTTGCGAGGCCAACCCCTCAATGAACGGTGCGTGCGGTCTTCCCGTACACCGCTCTACATCACGTACTCTCGAAAGGGCGAGCTCGGGCGGCAGCGATAGCCCGCCGCTCCCAGTAGGCGCTCTGGCTGGCTTTGAGCCATGCCTGATAGAGTCGTTGGTAGCTTAAGAGCTGCCCCAGATAGATTGTGTCACTTCATGTTCGAGTGTCTCCTCGCACGCTAGACCCTCTGGGCAGTGTTTCACCACGGAGGCTTACCCATTTGCATGTCCGCGCCTGGATCAGCGATTCGTTCACCCGGAGTTATGGCCTTCGAGTTACTTCGCTACTATGCCCGCGCTCTGACTGCTCTTGGCACACCGTCCCCTTCGGATACCCTTATAGGACTGTGCCCCTACCGGGTCACCAAGAGCTCTCGACGGGTCACCCACATGGGCTACGATGTGCATGTCTCACCCTCCACGTAATGAACCGCCTGTCCCGTTATCGTGGTCGACAGGACTGCCTTACCTGGCCTCGCAATGGGTTCGAGACGGCCACCCGTTAGGCGCCGCGTCGGCCCTTCTTCGAGCAGGTTTTGAGTTCCGCCGAGGTCGCAGCGTCCCCAGTTCATCCCGCCGCATCGGCATTCAGCATACGCTTTTAACCTGCACATCTCGGATAGGGACCTCCACTCCCGCTCTCCTTCGCCACGCGCCTCACTTATGACCGGAGGAAATCCCCAGACTGGCCCAAAAGCAGGGGATATCTCCGCCCTGAACGGCGGAGTTTTACGGCGCATCTGATAAAGGGCTACCCTAGCCTGGAGGTAGAAAAGGAGGCGTCGTCATGGGGCGCCTCCCGCCGGGATAACTGTCAACTGCCTATTGAATAGCGGCTTTCGGCTGCTCCGCAGGCGGAGTTTTGACCGGAGGCAGAGCGAACAATAACAGGCCGGCGGCCAAAAGCGCGATAAAGAGCATTAGAAGCCCAGCGAAGGTGGCATGGGTGGCGGTAATGAGTGCGCCGACTAGAAATGGCCCGAAGAAACCGCCGAGGTTACCGATTCCGTTGATGAGTCCCATAGTCGGCCCGAGCGCGTCGGCACCGACAAACATTGGTGGCAGGGTCCAGAAGACACCGATATAGGGCAACATGAAGCCTTCGGTTAAAATCAGGAAGAGGACGGACAGGAAAATGATCTGTGTTGTCAGGGCGGAGAGAATGAGCGCAATGCCGCCAAAGATTAATGGCAATGCCGTGTGCGCCCGCCGCTCGCCGGTGCGGTCAGAGTGGTTGGCGTTAGCCCACATAAGAAGCAAAGCACAGAGAAACGGCAGCGCGGTTAGAACCCCGGTCGCACTGAATCCGGTTTTGGTTACGGTTTTCATCACAACGGGCAACCACAAGGTAAATCCGTAAAAACCGATCTGAACCAGGAAGTAAGTAACCACCAACAGCCAGACCCGGCCGTTGGAGAAAGAGGCACGCCAGTTGTTTGCTGCCGGATGGACGCTGGCCCGATCTTTAGCGAATTCCTGGCGAAGATAGTCACGTTCGGCTGGAGAAATGAATCGCGCCGTTTCTGGAGAGTCGTCGATTGTAAACCACCAAATGGCTGCCCAGAGAAAGGGTGGGACGCCTTCCAGGATAAAGAGCCAGCGCCACGACAAGTGAGCCACGATGAGTCCGGAAAACGGGGCCATGATAATTGCGGCTACGGGCAGGCAGAACATCCAATACATATTGGCCCGAGCTCGTTCCTCAATCGGGAACCAACGAGACAACAGGATTAGGGTGGCGGGCCACACGCCGCCTTCGGATACACCTAATAAGAAGCGTACGATGAGAAGTTGGGTTGAGTTTTGAACCAATCCGGTGAGGATGGCGAAAACTCCCCAGGCTATAAGAGCGTAGAAGACGAATTTTTTGGCACTATACTTGGCGGCGATATGGCCGCCCGGGATTTGTAGGAAGAGATAGCCGAAAAAGAAGATGCCACCGGCCAAACCGGCTAAGGTCGCCGATACGTGAAGCGATTTCTCAATGCCGTCGAAGCCAAAGCCTACGTTGATACGGTCCATGTAGGCAATAGTATACATCAGGAAGGCGATAGGAATGATGCGGTGCCAACGGGTTCTGGGAACGGCCGTTTGCATATATTTCCCTCCTCTTGTTGCTAGTAGATAAGAGTTTCCAAGCACAATATATCATAGAGTGCCTCGACTCTGAAAATTCCACACAGTGAGACAAAAGATTGATGAGTCTGAACCACCGCATTAGTTTCCATTTGATCATGGTCCTCATCTGCGGATGTATCGACAGTTTTTCCGCGCTTGCCTTCTCCAGGACACCGGGCGTATTGCATCAAGCCTCAAGTTGATTAGCCCAGCACTTATCCTAAATACGGTGGCCCTTCGGAGCGATCTAACTAACAGTATTCCTCGACCTATCGGCATAAATCCGTTCGGATCATCGGTGCGGTGTTTGGGGACCCTGCGGTTGCGTTACGGCGGCCTGGCAGGTTTTGCAGCGATTCCCTCACGGTGCCGGTTCACGCGACCAGCCCAACCGTGGGGAGGAGTGTTAGGCCGTTGTGGCGGTTGCGGCAAGAGGCCGCCCAGGGCATGGAGAATGTCACCTTCGAGCTGTATCGCCATCTCAATCACTGCTTTATTTTGACAGAAGACGCCACGCCCAAGGCCTACGTTACCTCTGCTGGGCGACTGCCTAGAAGACGCGGATTTTTTAGCCGAGGGTTTTGCGTTCGGTCCCCGCATACAGGGATCACCTGCATGTGCGTGACGGCATCCAAAATGCTAGTGAGACTGGGCGGCCGTTTCATCACTGCGGCACGCCCCGACGGGTCTTAGGCGTCCTCTCTCGATCCTACCAGCCCTTCGCGGCAGCAACCCCGGACCGTACCATTGGGCGGATAGGTTCTCCGTCGGGAGCTTAAGAGCGACTTTCCGACGTGCTGACCATCTTAGTCGGGCGGTTATGCCTACGAAGCCAATATGACCGAAGACCTTAGCGAGTTCGACGGCATGCGGAGCAAGCTATCGGCACCGGTAGTTCGGACGCTTGGCAACCTCCAACACAAAGGGGCTCCGAAAGAGCCCCCGTTCCTGCCTCTACCGCCGCGCACAATCCTGCCGCATGATTACACTCACGCAATCCCATGCGGCAACGGGTGTTGAGCGTCGTCAGCCTCCCCGTCTTTGACTACCGGCGCTTCGAAAGGCCATTGGGCCGGCCACCAGCGCACCAGCGCAATGGCCGAAAGGCCTAGCACGGCTAGACGGACCGCATCACCGAAGGCTCGCTTGGGATAGCCGTTGGAGAGTGTCCAGCGCAGCACATGAATGGCCCAAGTCATTGGCAGATAGGGATGGATGACTTGAAACAGCGGCGGCGACAGAATGACGGGATAGGTGCCGCCTGACGCGGCCAACTGGACCACCAAAAGCACAATGCCAAGAATCCGGCCTGCATCGCCGAGCTTTTCGACCAGCAATCGAACCACGGCCCACCACACTAGGCCGATTCCCAATATGCTGAGCGCATAATCCCATCCATGCACAGGGTTTATCGGAAGCATTACAACGCTTCCCGCTCCCAGCAGAACAACTTGCAGGAGGGACACTGCCAAGCTCTGCCACGTCCGCGACCGCAGGGCATTTTTTCGATAGCGACCGCCCGGCACCAGCACGGTGGCCACGACAGCTCCCACCCATAGAGAGAGACCCAGGAAATAGGGGGCCATGCCTGTGCCGTAATTGGCGCGGTCTGTCTCGGCCACATGAGCCGAGACCGGCTGGACGGCCGTGCCAACGGGCCGCAACAGGCCAGGCATCTCGCTTGCAATCCGACCGGCACCGCGGCTCAATGCGCCCGTGCGGTGCGCTAGCGTGTCAAAAGCGGTCGCGACTTTCGTCGATCCTTGGGCCCAACGGGCCATGCCTTGCCCTAAGGCTGCCTCCTGTTGCGACAAGACGCGGGCTCCATTCTTCAAGCCAATGAGGTGGTGAGACAGTGTCGCAGCTCCCTGATTCAAGGTGACCACGCCCTGTTCCCAAGCCTTCGCTTGCGTTGCCCAAGTCCTTGCGCCAGACGCCACCGATTGGCTGGCCGAGCCCACTTGGCTGATTCCGGAAGACAGTTGTCCGATCCCCCCAGACAAAGCCCCCGTGCGTTGCGACAATACGTGAGCGCTGCCGGTGATGGCGGACGCTGCCTGAAGCAGTTGCGATTGCAGCTGACTCTGCTGCTGAATGAGGGTGTTCATCCGGTCCAGCGTTTGCGAAGACGGCGACGTGGATTCTTGCACCGCCAAGGCCTGAATCTGGTGGGTCAGGGCCGCACTTTCCTGCATGGCCGAGCCCAGCCGCGACGTGGCTTGGCTCAGTTGGGCCAAGCCGCCCTGAAGTTCTTGAGCCTGGCCTCCGAGTGTCGCACTGCTTGACGAAAGATGGGCAGCCGCCTGCGATACGCTCTTATCATCGCGGCC
The DNA here is from genome assembly GCA_021820965.1 of Bacillota bacterium. Lineage (GTDB taxonomy): Bacteria > Bacillota > Sulfobacillia > Sulfobacillales > Sulfobacillaceae > Sulfobacillus_B. The sequence continues at coordinate 5,120 of JAKACZ010000003.1, forward strand.
AATGGACACGGCCGCCTGAGACAACGCCGACGCCCCATGTAGCGTCACAGCACTGCCTCGCTCAAAAGCCCCCAGATGTTGCGCGACTTGGACCGCGCCGCTTTGCCAGACCTCCAAGGCACGAGCCATTTTTACCCGGTCTAAAGATAACGTTTGACTGCTTGACGAGAGCGAGTGATCATACGCTGCACCTGTTTCAAGTCCGTGTGTAACCTGGGAAGCGCCGACAGCGACCTTCCTGGTGGCGGAAGACAGGTGCGATAGTCCGGAACCGACTGCAGTCAGTGTCTGGGAGCGGACAGTCCCGGCTAGGCCATCGGCTACCGCTTGTGCCTCGTGCTGCATCAAAATGCTGGTGAGATAATTGGCGCCGGGATCCACCCGAAACTCCAGCCGTGCGGGATCGTGATGATTCAAATCAAATGTATAATGGGCCGGTATGGTCACGACCATCCCAATCCGTCCATTGGCTAGAGCGGTGGCTGCCGTCGCCGAATTTTCGATATGCACCGCAAACTGCTTTGTTAATTGCGTCACCAGTATCTGGCCATCAGCCCCCCGATCGCGGTTCACCAGTGCAATCGGGATGCGGCTAAGATGACCGTAAGGGTTCCAAAACGCCCCAAGATAGGCGGCAGTATATAAAAGCGGCACTACCGCGATAGCGAACGCACTGAGACGCCCTCTGGATGTGCGAAATATCGTCATTGTTACACTCCTTTCCATGTTTGTACCGACTAGTCAGTATAACTATGTCCACCAAAAAATCTAGGCCATGTGTGCGGAAATCCAGTCCGCCAACGCCTGCATCAAGTTATCCAGAAGTAGGCGCTGGGGCTCAGGCTGCTTCAACAGGTGCAATGCCGGCACGGCAATTGCGCCAAACAGCGCATAGCCCATCAGTTCCGCGTTGTCGCTGCGCGTTTTTAGAACGGGCACAACGGGCGCGATGATGCGATGAAGAAACTGCTGCACCAGACGTTCCCGCTCGCGGTTTCGCCAGGCTTCACTCAAAAACAGCTCCAGAAATGCTTCTTCAGCCCAGAAGAAATCACTCCAGGCGCGCATCGCCCCCTGCCACTGGTCCTGCACGACTGCCTCCTCGGTCAGCGTCGCCAGCCGCTCGGCGCGTTCCGCAAACAAGGCGCGAAACAGCGCTTCTTTAGAAGGAAAATGATAATAGAGGGAGCCCTTGGCCACTTGAGCGCGAAGCGCAATCGCCTCCATTGTGGTGCGATCGTACCCTGCCTCGGCGAATTCCTCGAGCGCTGCCTGAATAATGTCGTGACGTGTGTTGGGCTTTGGCGCCGCCACCCGTTTCCCCCCTTCTAGCGCTATTATGGCTCTTCGAAGCCAGAAAACCAATTCCCGCCCAGGTTCCACTCAAACGGAAGGCAGGCGTGTGTCGCAGCCTTGCTGGCTCAAGGTCGGAAAGCGGTCCGCACGGCCCGAGAAACTCGCGCACCGGCCTGACAATCGGGTCATTAAATGGGGCGCAGAAAGATGTTCAGCGCCATCAGCAACTCCACTGTGGCGGGATAGAGGTGTGTGGCATCGGTGCGGATGCGGGCGAAGGCCACTCCCATCGCCGTCTCGACCAAGTCCGGATTGCTCAGCGCGTGGCGCCCGATCGGGTTCACCGCATGGCGCGTCGGGATCCCGCCATGGGCCGTATCCCTGCTCGGGAGGCCGGTCTTTGTGAAGACCAATTCCACCAAGCCCCGACTTGACGCGTTCGAGCTCCTGGTTGATGACCACGCATAACCGAAGTCCACGCATGCACCGCCATTCTGTTCATCGACCATGGGGCACAGATAGCCCTGACCCCCATCTTCCTGAGAATTTCCGGAGTACGTGCTGATTCGTTTTCCACTCCTGAAAATTTGGCACTAGCTCCTCGGGCCAAAAACCGCCGTAAGGTTTGGCGGAACTCTTCATGATTAGCGTGTGTTTCCCCACTTTCAGCGTGTAAAATTCTCCATAAAAGAGTACTAAAAGGTGAGGCTGTCCTCACCCCTACGGGAGGTCAACGGTGTGCACACCACCGTTGCGCTTTGGAGACCAAGCCCTGGAGAGAGATTTCTGGCCCGAACATTGGGCAGGTGGTCCGTCGGAGGTCAGGCGTTCTAGTGAGTCCGTGCCTACCGGCGCCGTTTCCTCAATTCCGAGAGTACATGACGCAAAGTCGGTGGGTGAGGGCCGGGCCATTCCGTATCGACTTCGATGGGGTCTTTTCATGATATGACTGGACTCCTCCGTTCCATCAACACGGTGTCTCGCCAGACCCCATTCATGCGACCGATGCGTTCGCGCCGGCCTACTAGGCGGAAACCTAGCTTGCTGTGGAGCTTTACGCTGGGGATGTTCTCTGGAAAAATCACCGCTTGCAAGGTCCAGATCCCGCAATTGTCACTAGCGCGTATCAGGAATTGCAGCAGTTGGGTTCCCACGCCTAAGCCCACATGGGATTGGCTCACATAGATACTCACCTCAGCGACCCCCGCGTACACCCGGCGCGCAGACGTGGGGCTCAAGGCGGCCCACCCTACCGTGACACCCTTGGAGTCGGCTACAAGGCGGCAAACCCCTAAATGATTAGCGTCCCATATCCGCCGTGATGGCACCTCTTGTTCAAAGGTCGCCTGACCGGTAGCAATCCCTTCCTGATAAATTCGGCCAACGTCGGGCCAATCCTCGGAATTCATCGAGCGAATGACGACCGGATTCATGGTATCCTCCCTGTGATGCCTCACCCGGCCACTCGCATCGCGGCCACCGCGCAGCATGCGTCTTCGTCGACGCGGCCGACGGCGGTCGTTTTCGCAATGACAACTTCTAACGCCTTCACCCCAGCCGCTAACCCAAAGAGGGTGCCAAATCCCCAGTGGATTCCCCACAGGGCGACGATAATGCCGCCGACAGGAACCAGACTGTTCGAGAGCAAGCGTGACGTGGTCAGGACCAACGGTCGGTCGCTGGAAGGAATCCGCTCCAGCCGCACACCGGTGCTGAGCACCACCCAGGCGGTGTCGCACAATCCGACGATCCCCTCTCCCAGCGCCGCTTCCCAAGGTGACGGCCACTGCAACATGAGCAGGCCCAGGACGCCTCCGAGCAAGAACACAGGGTAGAGGCGGCCCCGGCGAAAGCGTCCTAAGAGGGGCGTGACGACAAAGGTCCCCGCAACGCTGCCAATCGCGATAATGAGATACACACCCGACACGGTGTGGCCCGTGACGTGCAAGGTGTGCAGCAAATAAAACAAAAAGCCACTCATGACAAGAGACCAGCCAAAATTCCCCGTCATCGCTTGCAACGCTAAGGATCGGATGACGGGCATCCGCCAGAGTTTGTGGAATCCCTCCGTCCATTGTCCCGTGGTTGGTGTGACCACCGCGGGCGCGTCAGTCTGGGTCGGCAGCCACACGGCCCCGGCGAGACCACTGGCCAGTGCGCTCGCGGCCAGCACGCCGACAGTCACATCGGGTCCCACGCTAGCGATCAAGATGGCTCCCACGGGGGCTCCGATCATCTTCATTACCGTAATGGCCCGTTGAATTCGTTCGGCCATCGCCGTTAATGCTTGGCCCTCACCCGGAATTGCGGACTGTATCGCGGATTCCGCCAGCACGCTGCAGAGCCCATTGATACCTGAGCCGATAACCAAGGCTGTGCACACAAGGTCGTGGTTATAGAGTTCAGCCACACCTAGCAGCGCCGTGAAGAGCACCGCCCGGCCGCCTTGCCCCCATTTGATCAAGGCGGCCGGCGCCATGCGGCCCAGCGGCGCGGATAAGCCGAGTCCGGCCATGACGGGCAGTAGGGCTTCGGCGAGAAACATAATGGCCATCAGGGCTAAGGAATGGCTGACATCATATCCATACCAGGGCAACACTAACGGGGTCGCCACGTCCGCAAAGGTAGTCGTGCCGGCGAGTAGTTGCGCTCGGCGGGCAAATTGTCGGGTGTGCATTCAGATCCCTTCTTTCCGGGGGCAATCGTCGACGATGAGTGCACGTTTCCGTCAGTGCGCCGAATCGTTGGGCGTCGGCAGGGCAACCCAAAGACGCTCGTCGGCCAGTCGTTCGGCGAACCAGGTGAGCGAACGCAAGACGGTCTCCTGCTCCTCAGGGGGAAGTCCCTCGAGCAGGGCTTGTGACTGGCGGTTCAATTCGTCCTGAAGGCGGCGGGCCTGTTCGCGGCCCGCTTCGGTGAGCGTGACCGCCACGAAGCGACGGTCATGCGGACTGGGATCCCGCCGGACCCATCCCAAGCGCCGCAACTCTTCTACCGCGCGGCTGACCCATGGCGCATCGCTGGCAATGCGTTTCGCCAACTCCCGAATGGCCAATGCTTGATCGGGATAGAGCTCCGTTAAAATAAGGCACTGTACTTCAGAAGCGGGTGCACAACACGCCCAGGCGCGTCGCTGCAGTTGCGCGAACCGCCGCGTTACTTGGCGCAAGACGTGAAACGAGTTTGTTGTCATTGTGCTGCCCCCTAGTAGTTGTAGAACACAACTATGATATTCCCATAATACGTAATTCATCAGTGTTTGTCATGCACAGAAGTTAATCACATTTGTGACTACCGCTTACGCCAAGCCGCTTCCAGCGGATTCCAAGTACGATGCGCTTGCGACTATTGTGGGTCATGGCTTTCGGCGTCATGGTGCTGTTTGGAACGGTTGGTCACAACGGCCGCTGCGGCGGCCTGGCCGACTGCCACGATTGCGCTCACCATCAACCCCAACGGCGGGACCAACCCGGGCGTCCAATGATGCGGCACAACTATGGAGGCACGAAAAAGCAATTTCATGATTTGGGTTGCGGCCGGATCATGTAGTTCCATTCCCCGTGAAAGGTGAGATTGAGCGCGTTGAAGATCTCGTCATCCGCCTTGCGACCCTTCTGGTAGGTACGCTCATCCAGTACCGCTTGGACCGCTCCTCCTCTTCGGCGGGTGCGCGTATGGCCAAAATGCATTAGACCACCGGGTCAAACGTCTCGAGAGACCGTCCGTGCCAGGTGATACTATCTCTTCGATATCGCCGGTATACACCGGGCCATGCCTTCCCACAGATCGCTGGGAAAACATTCCACACGTGCCAGGTCAATTGGTGTGCCAATTCCTTTGCATACGGAAAAGTTATTTTACCGTGCCGCCTTAGAGGAATGCATCTTCCACCAGGGTAAAACGACCTGGCACCTGCAGCATTCTTTTGGTCATGTCCCGCAATGATCGAGGCCCTGGTGAGGGCCAACTGATGGTGATCACACTCGGGCACTGGTGGACGGATCGAGGCACCGTGAGCTGAGCATACCGTCGGATGCCCCGCCGGACGTGGATGGAGATTGCCCGGGAGGAGTTGGTATGATGCGCACCGCAGGGTCCGAGCACTGGCGACCACAACCGACATAAATAGGGCGGTCCCGGTCAAGCCTGGCTTCCGGGCCGCGAACGGGGCCGAATTCGGGCCTCGGGTGTCATAATCATGCCAGCGCTGTCGTGGGCTTATTTCCTGGCGATGGTGGCACACGACATAGACTAGTCGGTGAGCATCACTTGATTCGTTGACACGACAGGTGAGGAGTTTCTGCTCGGATCTTCGCAGTCTCGCAGGTTATTTATTCAGATTCAGGAGTACAACCCCGTCATTCGCGGGTGGCTCCAGTACTACGGACGGTTTTATCCGTCTGCGCTCCAGCATCTTCGGGAGCATCTCGATCACGTTTTGGTCCGCTGGGCCCGCCGCAAATATAAGCGGCTGTGGCGCCACCACCGGCGCGCGGCACATTGGCTCCGCGGTATCATGCAGCGGGACCCACAGCTTTTTGCACACTGGCAGGGAATGGGACAAATGGTGAGGTAGGGGAGCCGGATGAGTCGAGAGGTTCATTGTCCGGTTTTGGGAGAGCCTCGGGGTGCAATCCCCCGGGGCTACTCGCTTACAGCCGCTTCTTTCAGAAGCTCGGGGGGCGTCCCAAGATCAAGAAAAGGCAGGCGGTGTGGCCGACCCAGGAGCTATTCGAGTTCATGCCTCAGGTCGATGCGGTCAGCGGGGAGATCCTCGCCTACCAGCTTCACGTCGGGACCGACAAATTTTCCGTGGGGATCATCCCGTATAGGGCGCATCGTTCCCATGCCGTGCCCACCTCGATCCACATTGCGGGTCGACGGCTGTCAATGGTGGCTGTCATTTGCGGCCGACGATGCGACCATGGCCATCCCGGGAAAAGATACCGACACGGCGACGGAACAGATCGCCGAGGACTTGCGCCACCTGTCCCGGGACCAACTGGCCGAGCGCACGCTCGGCGGCGATCGGGGAGTCGCCAAACCGTTAGCCACTTCCGATGGACAGGTCTTTGATCTCCAACCGGTGCAAAAGGCCTGGAAGAAAAATCAGCGGCAACGCAAGAAATGGCAACGGCGGGCCGCCCGACGTAAGAAGGGATCGAAGAACCGCCGCACGTGCGGCACGAGTATGCGCATCAAACCAGTCATCAGCTCGTCGTCAATGACACCATCGATCTCTATGTCTTCGAGGATCTCAAAATTGCCAACATGACCAAGCACCCGAAGACGAAGCGCGATGCCCAAGGCCGGTTTCTGCCGAACGGCAGAAAAGCGAAGGCGGGCCTCAACCGGGTGATCCTGGCCTCCGCGTGGGGCGAGGTCGTCTCCTTCACGCGCTATAAAGCCCTCCGCCAGAGAAAGTTAGTCCTCACGGTTCCGCCCCATGTTCGCATCGTGAAATAATACCAGCGAAGAGCGGCCCTCGCCTGCGGATACGGGTCGTGTACGTGCCAGCAACGGTACGTGAATCTACACATTGAAGGTGCGGACCGTCGCAATATGCGGTAAGGGCTTGTGACTGACGAGTGTGGGATCCTCGCGCCTTCATTGCCCGTTGAGGTACCGCCGCCGCAATGTCCACGTCAACAGGGCCACCATCACGAGGAACCAGGCGGACAACCCCAAACTGATGCGAAACGCAGCATAATGGCCGGCCAAACCCGCGTTCAAGGCTGACATCGCCAGGATCGACGGCAACCCGTGCAGGAGGATGGCCAACAACGCATAATGTGTGAGCCCTGATACCGTGATAGTTCCCAGAAACAAGACCAGCATCACGACGGTCGCCAGCATATTGCCGGAGCGCCCCGACCGGCCCGCCACCCCGATGAGGACCCCCAGCATTGTGGCCGGGATGGTACCTGCGAGCATCGCCACGAAGAGAGGAAGACTCCAGGGGGCGTCTCCGTGAATCACGACGAAGACCAGCACCTCACTGCCCAGGGCGAGTCCGCTGACGAGAAGTGCCTGCATCGCGATTAACCCCCCGAGCGGGACCGCACTGATTCGCAACGTATCCCAGGTGCCCTGGTCCCGTTCTTGCAGCCAGTGCCCCGACGCCAACATCAAACCGGTCATCAGTTGTGCGAACACCAGCCACAGCGGATTAAACGATGGGTTCTGGGATGCGCCGGCGTGCTGAACGGCCCAGGCAATGCCGGTGGGCAACGCGAGCATCACCCACGTCATCACACTACGGGCCATCGATTTGGTCCACATCCATGAGACGGCTAAGAGGGGGAGCATCGGCGTCACATCTCCTGTCCGGTTGTTAGCTGGCGGTATACCTCATCGAGGGTACCGGTGGTCTCCATCTCCAGCACTCGATGATGCGCGAGTACGTTATGAAGGAATGCCGGAGTGTTAGGGTCGGACAGAGAGACCGATGCCCGTCGCAACTGCCCGGACTCCCACCATGTCACTCGGACCATCCGGTTCGGCAGGCGGTCGACCAAGGCGCTGGGGACGTCGAGTGCAACCAAGACGCCCCGATTGAGGATGCCGACGCGATGACACAGCGTCGCGGCTTCGACCATGTCGTGGGTTGTCATGAGGATAGTCACGCCTGCATCGCGCACGGCGCCCAGTGTTTGGTGCAGGGTCGCCGCGGCATGGGGATCGAGTCCACTGGTGGGCTCATCGAGGAAGAGCACCCGGGGGGACGCGAGTAGTGCCCGCGCCAGCATCGTGCGCTGTCGCCATCCTTTGGAGAGGGTGCGTACCTCATGCCGCCGATAGGCTTGGAGACCAAACTGCTCGATGATGTGCAGAACATGGGCCCGCTCTCCGCCCCGGATCGCCGCTGCAAAGTGCAAGTTCTCCTCGACTGTGAGCTGGGGGTAGAGAGCTGGCAATTCGAAGACCACGCCGATGGTCTGCACCGCCTGCCGCCGCTGTTGCACGATATCATATCCCGCAATGGTGACCGTACCGGATGTGGGGCGCAGGAGTCCGGTTAACATACGCACCGTTGTGGTCTTGCCAGCGCCATTGGGCCCGAGAAGACCAAACACCTCCCGTTGCGCGACCGAAAAGGACAGATCATTCACGATGGTGGTTGTTCCGAGCGTTTTGGATAGATGCTTGACGTCAATCATTGGCATGTGCGAGACCCCTTTCGTGGGCGATGGTGTCGAGCCACTGAAGTTCTGCGAGGACCTGTTGTCGTTGAAAGCCGAGTACCGCACGAGACCAGTACGTGCTCCGCGGCAAGGCGGCGACCGTGTCGAAGTGGGCGAGTTCGGCAGTCAGCCACGCGCGACGCTGTTCCAGTAACTGGTACTGCGTACGGGTGGGGATGAGGTCCCACAGGGAGAGGCTTAGAAAGAAGCGGCGCCGGTCCGCGGCATTTTGGGGATCCCCCACGAGGTCCGTGAGAAGTGTTCGCCCCACGGCGGTCAGTTCGTAGACTTTCCGCGGCGGCGCTCCAAGGCGTGGCGATGGCTCGGCGTGGGCGGCGACGGCGCCGCGTTGGTGCAGTCGGCGAAGCGTCGAGTATAGTCGCTTAGTATCGAAGGTTTCGTCCGGTCCAATTGCCCGGTCAGCTTCCTCCAACAGGCGGTACCCATGCTTGGGCTCTGGAAGAAGCAGCGTTAGCAAAACGGTTTCATTGACCAATGTGAGTCCTCCTATATGTCATGACATATATAACACAGAAGAGTTGTTTTCGCAACTGAACAGGGGAAAAGCACCATAGGCTGGGTAAGTTTTAAAAGGTCCACCGGGAGCGGCTCCAACGATTGGTCGCACCCGCCTGCACGCAGACACGGGTGGCACAGGGTGTCGCAGTCGGGGTGATTCGGAGCTACTGGAGACGTTAGTGCAACAGCGCTACCCTCAAATATCGCCTTGGACCAAGGGTCGTCACTTGCCTACCAATGGCTCGATCAACACGCAATACTCTGCCGTTGGCTTGCGGTATGAAGGCAGAGCTCAATCGCAAAATTCGGATACCAGATCATACGACCGCGAGTCAGTGGTAGCACGCTTGATGCGGTGGAGGCGGATGATGAGATCCAGTGCCCAGGTTTGCTGGGTGGTTTCCATGACGGGCCGGAGATCGTGTACATGGTGGACGCGTGGCAGAGGTCATGGGCGCATTGGTCGTCCGCCCATCATATAATGCGGTGCCGCGGTACGTCGGATTGCGTGCCTCCGCGATTCGCCACACAGCAGTAATTCCTGTTTTCTGAGTCTTCCGATGTTCGGTGCTGGCGGACGTTCGTCGGCCTGCTGACTAAGGCGCAAAACCTACGCAGCAAGCGGCTGCTGTCACCACTTCCGGCCTGAGTTGGTAATTGTGGGTAGGGGTTGGTACTATACGGTAAGTGTTAAACGCCCGCTAGGGCCATCAGATGCCCTAAAGACCAGCCCGAACGCCAATATTAGCCTAATCTAATCAAAATCAATCGCAGAGTGGCGCGTGTTAGCCCAAGACGCGGGATTCCAGGACGGTGTTAAATTTAAAGCCGCTGAGAGGCGACTCGATGGCGATTTTCTCCAGGATGCTAACAAAAACGGCTATAACACGTGGGAGTCTCCAGAGAAATCATCGCGGAACTTTTTCCGATTTGTCCTTTGTCCTGCCAATCCCACAAAATCCTCGGACCTCACCACTTTCTGACCCCCCTTCTGCGAGCCCTTTGGTCCTGAACTTTGAGTCCTTGGGCCCTGACGATTCGCCTTGTCCGAACACTACGATGATTATGTGATTGTGATATCAATCACAATCGTCATCAGAGGTCAAGTATGAGCGGGATCTACGGGCCCTTCTCACAAATGCCGCGGCACTGGGCCACAGCCGATGAGGTCAACGTGATGCGGCGCCGAAAGCCGAGGTTGCCATGATAGGTGTTCACGGTGTTCACGGGTTGTCACGCAAGACGCTTCGTGCGCGCACAATTGTCTATTGGAACTTTACCAAGCCGCGCATCTGGGCGGTTTTTGCGTTGGAAGGGTTGGCCGGCAGCATGCTGGCCAAGAGCGCTTCCGAGATTTTTCCCTGGCTCCCGGTGGTGACCGCAGTGCTGGCGATTGCTCTAGCCGCGGCGGGGGCGGAGGCGCTGACCAACGTGCTGGATCGCAACATGGACGCAGTCATGCGTCGCACGCATACCCGACCCTTGCCGCGCGGAACCATCACTCCAAGATCTGCTGTTGTGTTTGGCTTCGTGTGCGTGGGAGCCAGCCTGAGTCTGGGCGCTGTTTTGGGCGCGATTCCCTTGCTGTTCTTGGTCATCGGCCTGATCGACAACGTGATTATTTACAGTGCCCTGGCAAAGCGTACAACTCCCTGGAGCATCATGCTGGGTGCGGGCGCAGGCGCTATCCCGGTATGGGTCGGGTTCGCCGTGGTGCGACTGCCGATCAGCCTCAGCGGTTGGTTGCTCGGCGTGGTTGTTCTGTGCTGGATTCCGGTGCATATCTGGAGTCTAGCCTGGGCCTGCCGTGAGGATTATGCCCGGGCGGACGTGCCTATGGCACCGGTGGTGTGGTCGCCTAAGACGTTTCAACGGGCCTGGTATGCGGCCTTGGTGTTGATGCTGGGAGCAACCATGACCTTCGCCGCCGCGGCCTTAGGCCAAGTTGCCGGCCTGATCGCCGATGGTGCCGCGGCGGTGGTCGCCTTGCTGGGGGGGCAATGGGCCGTTTGGCCGACGACTAAGCATGCCCGGCTCGTATTTCAGACGGTCAATGCTTACTTGGCGGGTCTATTGCTATTGGTGATTGTGATCCGATTGTAGACGGAGGTGAATCGGGAAGGTGAATCGGGAGAAGGAGGAGAAAGCGATGACGTCAGAGCTCTTGGTCCCTGAATCTGATGCCGGATGGAGCCTGGCCGTGCGCGGGCTGTTGGCCTGGATCGTGGTGGTTGCGTTGATAGGATTCTTTGCGGCCCCGTTTCTGACCCCGGGGCAAGCAGGCGACTTTTCGTCAGCCCTTGTCGATTTTTATCATGCGATTATGATTCCGGTAGCGGCCTTGTTTCTCATTTTATGCACGTTCGTGTTTCGCGTTCCGGCTTGGGTGCGTCGATGGGTGGTACAGGCGGGAGTGGTGGGCGCCGGGCTCGATGCGGTGGGATCCTTGGTGCGGGCGTATGGCGACGTGTATCACTCCGCAGGGTTTGGCGCAGGCGCGTGGATTCAATTCCCCGGCACGCTGATCATGGTCAGCGTAGCTCTGGTGTTTTTGGTTGGATTGGCTCTGACTGCGGTCAGAACACCCAAGCACTCAGCCGAATCTTCGCCTCTGATGGCGTGGGCGTTGTTTATTTCAGGCGTCTCCGCGGTGAGTGCCGTCGCCTTGGGCGGTATTTTGGCGGCCTCGGAGGTTGGGCTGTCGTGGGCGGGTTGGGCCCATGCTTTGCATGAAAACACGGGTGGCTTTTTGGGCAATGTGGTGACATCCCACTCCCACGACATGCTGCCCGCATTTATGGCCGGCATTGTGCTTCTAGCAGCGCAGGCGTTTGGATACACCCATCTGCAAGGTCTGCGCCGTCGGGTAGCGCAGTGGGGCATCGCGATCTTGTTGATCGGGGTAGTCTTAATGACCCTCGCCTACGTGCTGTCCTCCCTCGGAACCTATAATATTCCCGCTCTGTGGGTTTCTGGGCCGCAGGGCGTCAATGGCATTGCCGAGGATGACTTTCTGACGGGGTTGGTCGGATGGGGAAGCTTGATCCTAATGGTCAGCCTGTGGTCGGAACTTCGCGATCGGGCCCGGGTCGCGGCGGCAACCGTACGCAGCCGGATTAATCCGGTGCGGCTGGCGGTGTTTTTGACCTGGATTTGCGCCATGGTGGCCATGATTGTCTATGGTTACTACATTGAATTGCACGAGGTGGTGTTCGGCGGGGGTGCTTTGCCGGCTCCGGGAGCCATCAATGACCAGATTTTCACGCGAGCGCATCTCTTGTATGTGTTCCTTGCGCTTCCGGTTCTCGCGGTCTTTCTCCTGGCGGCCGAACTGACGGCGGATCCCGCCCGCAGGCGGTTGACCGGATCGATGGCGGGGGTCGGCATCGCGGGAATGTTGGTAAGTCTAGTGGGATTGGGCTGGTGGACGTTTGCGACACCGGGACACGCGGTGAGTTGGGCTCTGGCCAGCGGCGGGCATGATGTTTATGTGCTCGGCCAAGCCCTGATGTTGCTTGCGGCAGTGATGCAATTGTTTATCGGTAGCCGAGCGGTTCCGCCGGCCCCATTGCGGGCAGAGTCGGCGCCCGCCTCCCCGCATTAGTCGAGGCACGCCAGGCGCGCGACATCGCTCGGGGTCGCGCGCTTCCTTGCGCCTAGGGAGCAGCGTCCGTCTCAGGCTAGAGCACTCCCGGCGGCTCCATGCGGCGTTGACCGTCTGATCTTTGTCAGCAGGCGGTTGGAGCTTTTTGGGCACGGGGGTTGGTCGTTAGGGGCTGAGAGCATGGGGCCTAAAGAGTCACAACAAGCCGGGCCGAAAATCGACGGATCATACTTGTCCGTATGGTTGCGTCCGTAAAACGGCCTAAACATGCGGGACCCCCTGGCCCCCGGTTTTGGGGGAGGATGGCTCTGTTTCCAACGAGGTTTGAAGAACTATCATAAGTTTTGTGACGATGGTCACAATCTTCTTTCTGCCGTGTCCCTTGGTTACCTGTGGAGACGATCGGAGCCTCACGGGAGGACACGAGACAGGCCAGGGAGGGGCGAAAAGACGTGAAACCAGAACAGGGCCCCATGTCGCGACGACGCGTCATCCGGCAATTGGCCCTCACCGCTATCAGCTTATCCGCAGCCGGAACATTGCTGCGCAGCCGCATACGGGTTCAAAGTGTACGTGCCATCGCGGCGCGGCGATGGCGCCGCTGGGCGGGTGAAGCGGCGCTTCAGCGGGACTACTACCGTACCAAACCCCGGTGGGCCAGTTGGACCGTTCCGGCCCTGAATGTGGCCGATGGGTGGTCGGAACCTCAGGCGTGGATGCCCACCATCGAAAACTCACATCATGTCTCATATATCCATGATAATTTCCAACGGCTGTTGCCCGTGACCAAGCTGCCTCATCACTGGGTCATGGTGATTGACCTTCGTAAGTGCATTGGCTGCCAGGCCTGCGTGGTGGCCTGCAAGAGTGAGAATAACGTGCCGGTGGGAGTGTACCGGACCTGGGTACAGGTTGTCGAGACCGGGAGCATGGAGCCGAGCCTGACCGGTCCGGTCGTCACTGCTGAGGGACAGTTTGAACCGAACGTGAAACGGTACAGTTTGCCGCGACTGTGCAATCACTGTGACGCGCCGCCGTGCGTGGAGGTGTGTCCTGTGCAGGCCACGTTCAAACGGGAGGATGGGTTGGTTCTCATCGATTATCCGAAATGTTTGGGATGCGGATACTGCATTAATGCCTGTCCCTATGATGCGCGTTTCTTCAATCCGATCCAACAAACCGCCGACAAATGTACCTTTTGCGTACAGCGGCTGGATCGGGGGCTGTTGCCGGCGTGCGTCACCTCTTGTGTGGGCAGGGCCCGCATTTTCGGAGATCTCAACGATCCTCACAGTGCCGTATCTCGGTTAATCGCGCAATACCCCACCGTGCATTTAAAGAGCACCATGGGGACCAAACCGCAAGTCTTTTACATCGATATGGATGGTGTGCTCGCGGAAGACGGTGCCGGCACGTTGAATACCATCTATCCGTATGCCGTCGGCACCAATACGTACGAGTACGACGATTTGACGGGGCGGGTACTGCTTGAGACGCCGACAGGCGGAGAAAGGAGGACGACCTGATGCCACATGGGGCGTTAATTCAGTCGGGACTTGAAAACGTGTACTGGGGTCTCATGATTGTGACCTATCCCTACATCTCCGGCTTGGTGGCCGGATCGTTTGTGGTCTCATCGTTGAGTCATGTGTTTCACCAAAAGGTGTTCGACCAATTGGCCCCTCTGGCGGTGTTGATCAGTTTTGCGCTACTCTTGGCCGCTCCGCTCACCGTGCTGGGTGATGCGCGCCAGCCCACCAATTTTCTGGAACTGCTGAGTCGGGGCCATTGGCCGTATTCCCCCATTGCATTCTTCATTTTGATTTGGTTGGCCTACATTGTGCTGATGTTGTGTGAACTCTACTTTGCCTTCCGCGCCGAAAACGTGCGGCGCGCCGCCCTCGGCGGTCCCCGCCAGCGGCTGTACCGGATCTTGGCGCTGGGCAATCGCGATCTAAGGCCCGAGGCGGCCTTGCGCGATAAACGGATCCTCTTGGTGCTTTCTAGCCTGGGCATCCTCATGGCATTTCTCTTCCATGGATACATCGGGTTCATCTTTGGCTCGACCAAAGCCCGGCCTCTCTGGGCGACCCCGCTGATGCCGGTGCTCTTCATCGTCTCTGCCATGGTATCCGGAATTGCCCTGATGTGGATCGCCTATGTGCTCACCATGCGGTACTATCGCCGACCGGTGCAAAGAGCTGTCGCCGATGGTCTGTTGCGCTACCTGGTTCTGTTCGTGCTCTTAGACCTCTATATGGATGCGGTCGACTTTTTGACCAGTGCCGTTCCCGCCTATACTCAAGGACCGACTGCTGAGGGGTTTCAGCGCATATTGCTGCATGGGCCCGATACCGGGGTCTATCTAGGGTTGCAACTGGGCGTCGGCCTGTTCGTGCCGTTATTGGTGTGGGTAATTCCCCGGTTGCGCAAATCCCTCATCGGGGGGGCCGTGATGACCGCGGCTGTTCTTATCGGAGTGTACGCCATGCGCTGGGATGTGGTGATTGCCGGGCAGGTTCAGTCCAAGATTTCGCAAAACCTGGTCGCCGTCAAGATTCCCTGGTTTGGCTTTGATTCCATTCAGACCGTGGTGGGGGTGTTCGCGGTGGCCTTTGTGGTGTTTACGGGATTAGCGTGGCTGTTTCCTTGGAAATCATGGGAAACGCCAGCCGAATGGCAAGGAGTGGCGAACTCGCAACGGGAGTCGCTCCAAGGAGGCGAACGGGCATGAGTAAGGACTCGGGAAAATCGTCCCTGGCTCGCGTGTCGCGGCGGGACTTTTTGAAAGGCGCCAGTTTGGCGGGCGGCGGCCTGGTGGCGGGCGGATGGGGGTTGTCGCCATGGATCGGCGATGTGTTTCATCGCCGGGGCACATACGTCTATCCCAATCGTCCGCCGACATGGAATGGAGTAGAGACAAAATACAGCGTCTGCAAACAGTGTGGTAGCGACTGCGGGCTCGAGGCCCATGTGTTCCGCGGAGTGCTGCAAAAGCTCGACGGGAATCCATATCATCCCGCTTCGACCGAACCGCATGCCCCTTATGCCACGGCCCTCAGCACGGCTGTGGTGTGGCCAGCGCCGCATTCGCTGTGCCCCCGTGGCCAGGCCGGACGCCAGACAGTATATGACCCTTACCGGGTGACCGTGCCGCTCAAGCGCGTCGGGCCGCGCGGCTCGGACCAGTGGGAAGTGATTTCATGGCCTCAGTTGATTAGTGAGGTAGTGGACGGGGGCAGGCTATTTCACAAAGTGCCCGGGGAGTCCAGCCGGGCGGTGGCGGGCTTTGCCAATCTCTATAACGGGGGGCGGGGTCAGCGTAGTCCCATTGACTCGCGCCATCCGGATCTGGGACCCAAGACCAATGGTTTAGTGATGTATGTGGGCGAGGCGGAAGCGGGCCAAGGTCAGTTTATCAGCCGGTTTGCCGGCTCCTTCGGCACGGTCAATGTTCAAGGCAACGGGCAGATCTGCAACAATAATGTGGGAGTTTCCTTCAACCTCTCGACCTCCGGGCAAGCGGGGGAACTGCGTCCGGACGTTCTCAATGCCGAATACGTCATCTGGTTTGGGCTAAATGCCCTGGAAGCGAATTTTCCCATGCAGGCCTTGGGGCGAAAAGTCGTCGAAGCGGTGAGTGACGGACGGCTGAAGTATCACATGGTCGATGTGCGTGCTGGCAACGGCCTGATTCACGCCAGCAATCAGACCTGGGTGCGTCCCGGTGGAGACGGCGCCCTGGCCATGGGAATGGTTCGGTGGATTTTGGAAAATCAGCGGTACAATAGCCCCTATCTCAGTATTCCGCATGCCAAGGCGGCGAACGCGCACGGCGAACCGAACTATACCAATGCGGCCTGGCTGGTGGTGAGCGATGTGGCACATCCCCACAACCGGGCGTTTTTGACAGCTGCCGAAGCCGGGCTTGTGGCTCAGTCGGATCCCCGCGCCTCCGATCCGGTGGTGTGGGACGCTACCAGTGGGAAACCGAAAATTGCTACCGAAGTCTCGAGGGCCAAGCTGTGGCCGAAAAAACCTCTGGATATGAGCCCGGTAAGCGTGGCCGGGGTGGCCACCAAAACCTCTTTTCAGGTCCTTGCGGAGGAGGCGATGCGCTACAGCTTGCCGCAATACGCGTCGATGGCGGGTACCAACCAACAGACAATTGTGCACCTGGCCCGGGAGGTGACCAGTCATGGCCGGCGAGCTGTGGTGGACTTTTTCCGGGGGGCTGTGATGCACACCAATGGGGTGTATACGGGCCGGGCGCTGATGACGTTAAACCTACTCATCGGGAATCTCGACTGGGTGGGCGGATACATGGTGGGCGGCGGTGGAGCGGACATCCTGGGGAGTAGCCAGGGCCAGCCCTATTCGCTCGACAATTGGCCCAACATGGGTGCTGGACCCCAGGGAGTTACCATATCCCGCAATGGGACGGCCTACGAATCGACGTCATTTTACCAAGCACGGTTGTCCCATAAAGAGTCGCCTTATCCCGCAAAACGTCCCTGGTTCCCGTTTAGCGGAGGGCTGTGGGAGGAGATGTTTGCCGGCATCTATCAGAGCTATCCTTATCCCTGTGCCATTCTGGTGCAGCATATTGCCAATCCCGCGTGGAGTGCCCCGGGGATCGGGGGCGCCGACGATGACAACCTGCCGTGGATGCGCCTGATCAAGGACACCGCGAAGGTCCCGTTATTTATTGCGATTGACACCCAGATTTCGGAGAGTTCCCGCTATGCCGACTACATCGTGCCCGATACAACCTATCTGGAAGGCTGGGGGTTCCCGGGCCTGCGCCCCGTGGTTCCCACCAAAACTACCGGCGTTCGGCATCCCGTCATCGAGCCTCTCACCCAAAAGACGCCCGCGGGTGAACCGATGAGCATGGAACAGTTCTTCATCGATGTGGCCAAGGCACTTCACTTACCCGGATTCGGCCCGAACGCGTTTATCGAGGGGGGCGCACTGAATGCCCGGGAGGACTACTACTTGAAAATGGTCGCCAATGTGGCATGGGACTCGTCTTATCAAAAGCGTTCGGGCGCCAAGTTGGTTTCCCTGGGGCCAGTTCCCGACGCTTCAAGCGCCGAGGAGGAGATGGCGGTTTCGGACCTTCGTACCCGTTATCCGGCGGCGCTGAGTCAGGCAGCTTGGGCCAAAGTCGCCTATGTGCTGGCGCGCGGGGGGCGCTTTGAAGACTACCCCGTCGGATACCTGCCCAACGCAGAAAGTACGAGTCGGCTGCGTGCGTTGATCACCCGTCAGGTGCTGCGTACGGGAACGCAGCGCTGGGCCAAGGCGCCGAATCAGATCAGTCCCGAGGATCTTCTGGGAATCTATGGGCATATGCTTCCGACCTGGAGCGGTGGTTCACCGTTCCAAAACCCGTCGTGGGTGACCCACCAATTGGGGACCGGGGCGCCGTTACAGATCTATAACCCCGATCAGGCCCTGGCCATCAATGCGTTGACTGGTACCCATTTCTTGGGTACGGGAAGCTACCAGCCGCCGCAGACGATGCGGGGCCAATTGCTGACGCATCTTGACCCGTCATCCGAATTTCCCTTTGTGCTCACCACACGGAAAGAAACGGTGCAAAGCAAGGCATGGACCATTGCCGATCCCTGGCTCTTGGAGATGCTACCGGAGGCGTTTATTGACATGAACCCGATCGATGCCCGTCGCCTCGGGATTCACGAAGGGGATGAGGTTCGCGTATCCTCCCGTACCTATCCCCGCGGCCTGACCGGGCGGGTTCGCTTGTTGCCCGGGGTTCGCCCCGGCGTGATCTCCTTTCCCCATGGATATGGCCACTGGCATTACGGATCCAGCAAGTGGGTCATCGACGGACGATCTTACGTCGGAGACTCGGCCCGAAACGCCCCCGTGCGGTTGAACGCCGTGATGCGGCTCGACCCTAGTTTGGCGGCCCCGGACGGGTGGACCATCGCACTGGAAGATCCGATTGGCGGCGGGTGCGCCTATTTTGAGACGGCTGTTCGGATTCAGAAAGTCTAGCTAGGTGACGGAATCAGGGAACGGGGGCAAATCCATGAAAACCGAGACAATGGTCTGGTCGGCGGACGAGATGGCGGCGGGATATGATTATCTAGCGTCCGCGTTTCTTTACGGACCGGTGCGCCTGGACCCCACCGTGCAAGCCACCTGGGGAGAACGCGTGGCTAAAAGAAGCGCCGACTTGGGCGACTTATGGACTACGGTGACCGGAGCATTGGCCCACGAGGTCGACGAGCAGCGAGCGATGGTGGATTTTCACGAATGCTTGGAGGTTCCCCTGCCGGGACGCTACGTAGCGCCGTACGCCTCCGTGTACCTGGACAAACCCGTCACGCTGTGGGGCCCCACGACTTGGCGAGTGCTGCAGTGGTACGAGCAAGGAGAGCTGGAGTGGCATCGGTTCCGCCATGTGGCGGCGCCGGACCATATGGGGGTCGAATGGGCGTTTTTGGCGGAACTGAGCGCCGACTTGAGGCCGGAAGCCAATGCATTGCGCAGAACATTTATCGCGGAGCACGTGTTGCGCTGGGTCCCCGCGTTTCTCACCCGCCTCGAGAGCGCGGCTCGCAGCCCCTATTATCCGGCTCTGGCGCATTGGGGGATCGCATGGATCGAGGCAACAGGTACCGCGGAACAGGGGGGAGCGGAATAGGCTTTTCTCCGGAAGGTGGGAATAGTGCCGCTGTCCGCTGCACGATGATCGGAACATCGGGATGAAAGGGGGCGATGACCGTGGTCGGTGATTTGTTGAGTCCCGTGCATTTGGTGGTGTTGGGCATCATCGGGCTGTTGGTGTTTGGTCCCAAACGACTGCCCGAGTTGGGTTCCGGGTTGGGACAGGCGCTTCGGGGATTTAAGGAGGCGGTCATTGGGCAAAAACTGTCTGAACGTTCGGCCGACCCTGAGGATGCCCACTCAGAGGCGCTTAAGAAAGCCTCGCCGGGCACCATTTCGGTGACGGTTGAGGGGTCGGACACCTCGGGGATTGAGGCGGATCCGCGTCTCTGGAAGAAAGCAGGCAGGGGGCAATGACCGCGAAGGAGGGAGGCGAGCCCCCGTTTCCAGTATCCCCGGCGCCGAAACGCACGATGAGTCGCCCTGACGCCGAGGATACCGTCGTGGTGGCGGTGCGAGCAGCCCGAGATGTGGATCGCGAAGGTTTACGCTGCGTGCTTGGCGCTATTGCGGGGATTCGCTGTGTTGAACCAGAGGAGCTGAGCGACGGCAAGGCTCCTCTGGTGACTGTGGTGGCAAGTCCCTCGCTGCGATGGGTTCAGGAAGAAGTGAGCCACTGGAGTACGCGGGGACCGATGGTGGCGATCACCGATGCAAGCCAGGGGTGGACGACTACTTGCTTGATGGGTGCGGGAGCCCAAGTGGTGTTGGATTACAGCGACCCGGTGGCACGAATCGTAGCCACGGTCCAAGGCCTAGCGTGGCAGTCCCACGTGGCGGTTCCAGCTATGGTCACCCGGTGGCGGGCGGCCAGTACGGAACGAAAGGCGTCGGAAACAAACCTTACCCCTATGGATCAGCGAATTTGGCAAGCCGTGGCTCAAGGTCGAAGCAATGTGGAAATTGCCGAGCGGCTAGGTATCAAACTCACGACCGTTCGCGACGGAATCACCCGAATCTATAAGCAACTTGGGGTCCGCCATCGGGCGGCGGCCGCAGCCTTATGGTGGCGGCAACACGAGGCGGAAGAGAGCGACCGCGGGCCACCCGGGCGGGGCGGCGGCGGAGGCGGCGAGCGGTGAAGGTGGAACGGCGCGGGAGCTTTTGAGGTGGCGGGTCAGAACTACAGGAGAAGGCTGGCCTAACTCACTACAATGGCCGCGACCAGGAGAACTTTGGGCGACGGTATTAACCGCCGCTGCGGAGCACCGGACCTGTGAGCAATGCTTACATCCCCATGATGGCGTCCCACGGAGACACGGGGATGCAGCCTTAAAGAGGGGGACTTGTCATGAGCCACGATGTGGAATATTCGCGGGCAGGAGCACCTTTTGCGGAGATTGCCTCACGTTATTGGGCCATCAGCAACCGTTTGGCAATGGGGCAGTTCGGAAACTGGCACCGGGCTGCTTTGAACGCGATGGCTCTCGATTCCTCGGTGAGCATCCTTGACGTCGGGTGCGGCACCGGGCAGTTCCTTCGTTCGGTCGCGCAGAGCACCGGGCGAGGAGACCTTCTTACCGGACTAGACCCGGAACCAGCCATGTTAGCCGAGGCCCGACGCTTGGCCTCTTCAGACGCACAGAGAAGATGCATTCGGTGGGTGCGGGGATTTGGTGAGTGCTTACCTTTTCCCGATGCGACATTCGATCGGGTGACCGCCCAATTTTCCTTGCGCAATATGAATGACTGGCACCGAGGCCTGTCGGAGATGATTCGTGTTCTCCGACCTTCGGGGCGCCTGATCGTACTGGAAATGGTACGGCCGGAGACGCTAAAGGGATGGTTGGGGGTTCACTATCTAGAGGCCGTGACCCGGCTGCCGGGAATCACGCCTTTCCACGTTTTGCCCAAAACCGTACCGGGATTCGAATCCGCTCGGAACGTGATGACCGTGTTAAAAGCGTCGTCGGTGAACGCGTGCACGTGTCGTAAATGGGTGGGAGGGCTGGTAGTGCTGATCGTCGCAGGGGCGGCTATCAGTGCCAATGAAGTGTAGCGAGACCCGTCATATCGGGGGGTGGACACCAGTCTGGCGGGTCCGGGGTGCCACGCCAGTAACCATGATGTGCTGGTCGGTGGAAGTCCGCTCGCGCGAACTGCCCGTCCGAGCGCGTAGTGAATCGGATGTCCGGCGAGGAGACCCGCCGGGCGCAAGCGCCGAGAATGTTTAACTTTGGTGTCTCGTCGCATTCTCTTGCCGACGCGCTCGGGGCGTTAGCCTTTCAACGTCTTAGGGGCTCTGCACGCCATCACCCACCCATGAGGTGATTACCGTCGCCAACACCACCTATATCAACAGTGAGAGTATGGTGGGCGTGCTTCGGCAGCTGGCCGCTCCCCCATTACCGTGGTCTTAGACAATGCCCGGGACCAGGGAAACAAGGATGTCATGGCGGAGGCGAAACGCTCCGGATTACCCCCAAGACCCGTCAAAGTTGTGGAAAAGGTTGCTATGAGTGGTATTCCCATCTGACGGCGGGCTTCTTTTATTTTACCTGATACGATTATGCCATGCGTACAGAACTTGCGACGATTGGTGGTCGAGCTGTCCCCGATTAGGCAGATCGGCTCTACATCAGGCTGGCGCAGCCAGCCCGTGGCGAAGCCTGATGGCGCCCCATCATTATGCGGGATTTCGAGGATTGGTCTGCGAATCGCTCTATTATGTAGCGACGGTCGATGACGTCTCGGTCGCCCTCCTGGGGGTGGGCGGTGGCCGCCTGGATGTGTCGTCCGCGCGACTAATGTCGATGATCGACTGCAGTTTGATCATGGGGATCCTCCTCGACGAGAGTGGCATTCACTCCTCTCTTCGACATCGGGGCACTGTTAACATAAAACTGGGATGGGTAAGAGGTCGCACCGAAAACGAACAAAGGTCAGAACTGCACTTGGTGTGGCTTGTCATGCTTTACCCGCAGACGGCTAAAGTGTTTATGGTTCCAGGTGACAACATAAGGATGAGAACTCGAGCGAGCCTTCGCGGCAATATATGCATCAATGTAGTCCACGTGCTGTTGGTCGTAGTCTCTGAGCGCTTCCAAGACTAACGACTTTTCTTCCATATCCATGCCTTTCGCATTGATAATGTTGATCAAGGCTTGTGCGATGTCTGGAGGATTGTGGCCATACGGGCTTTCGAGCACCCAACAACATTCGGCAATCACGATAGAAGGAATTTTCAACACCACTTGGCCTTGGTCCACCATTTGCACCAACTGTTTAACCTCTTCAACCATCTTGGGTGAGTCACCGGTAATAATTCGGAGCAAGACATTGGTATCGGCTCAAACGGTGAGCGGGCTATTCACGGATATCTTCCGGATACCGCAGCTGAGATTTGGTTGCATAGACGTACTTTCGGTATTCACTGGGGTCTTGGTAATTTCGAGTGGCTGCTAAGATGCCTACAAGCGACGCCAGCCTCTTTCTTTTGACCACTTGCAATGTTACGGTATCGTCGTCCGCGACCGTAAATATAATTTGGTCTCCTTGCTCGGCCCCCAACTTGTGCCGAATTTCCGCGGGAATCACGGTTTGTCCCTTACGGGACAATGTACTTAAGGCTCTCATGGGTGCCTCCTTAGGATCATCGTTTTGCTTCATTATAGGTCTTACCTCGCCTTCAGTAAAATCTGTGTTTTTAGTCTTACTCTTTAAGATATCCATTATCGGCGAAAAATAGACTTCCTCAGCGTAGTTTGCAATAATGACGCAGTTTGCTGGCATCTATATTCTGAGAAAATTTTGGGCCCGTCACACCCTGGCGCACAGGACCATTGCGGCATGGTTTGCCAGAACGAATTAGTCGATAAAGGTGGGGATGAGCCGGGCTATGCTCCGTACCGATGCGCTGATGCTTGAATACAGGCCACCAATAATCTGGAGGCAATGCCGGTCTTCAAGTGCTGGCGATTAAAACGATAGGCGAACCCTTCCAGATACAATTGGCGCCGGGCGCGTCCGCGCCCGTGATACGTGCCGTCAACGAACGTTTTCACCAGACTGATGACCGTGTTGACCCAATGGAAGACCACCGGGGCCTCCGGATCGGTATTGAGCGTCACATCATGGTTCGCCCCATGTTGCTGGGCTGCGGTGGCATAACACTGCCGCGCTGTCGCTCCGCCACACGCCCTGGTTCTCCACCCGCCGCCGCAAGACGTCTAACACCGTGTCCGTTTGTAGGTTGTTGGGCTCGGCTTGGAGAAACACGTAACGGGGATGGTCCTGAGCATTCAAACTCACCCCGATCACCACCGAGTCTTGATCCGTGCCGCGGCCTCGTTTGCCGGTTCCGTGACTGACACCGCCAAAATAGGCGTCATCCAGTTCGACGAGACCGCCGAGTTGATACCGGGCATTGCGGTCCTGCATGGCTTGTTGAATCTTGTGGTGCATGAGCCAGGCGGCATCGTAGCGGAGGTCAAGCTCGCGGCTTAACGCGAGGGCGGATTTCCCACCTTTATCGACAGCGATTAGGAAGATTGCGAGAAACCACACTCGCAGGGGCAATTTCGTCCGATGAAAGATGGTCCCGGCCGTGACGGACGACTGATGGTGGCCGGCGGTGCATTCATACCATGGGGCGGTCCGGTTGGACCGCTGAATCGTCCAGTACGTGGTCCCCTGGCGTTTGGGGCACACGAAACCATCCGGCCATCGTTGTTTGAAGAGGTAATCATGGCAGGCTTTGTCCGTTGCAAACCGATCTCCGTATTATTTCGGTTCATGTGTCTGATAAGACGTGTAACCTTAGCCGATGATCGGGAAGTCGCAATACCTCTGGCATGGTCTCCGACTTGCAAGCACACGCAGTTGAGTGGCGTGAGGCGGGGCAATGGGTTGGATTAGCGCTTAACGCCCTGGCAGGGGCGTACGCTCAATCTTGGCTCACCGACGGAATCCGAACGCGGGTCGGCACAAGAGACCCACCCAACTACCCATCAATGCGAAGAGAAACCATTCCCACCCGTGCAGGCTAAAAGACGCAATGCCGGAGAAGTACGCCCCAATGTTGCAGCCGAAGGCAATCCGCGCACCGTAGCCCATTAGGGCACCTCCCCCAATCAGGGCGACCCACATCCGGCCGGGGATTCGTGGCAATTTCCAATTGGAAAACCCTCCTGCCAGAGAGGCGGCTAAAAAGGCACCCAAGATGACACCAATGTCGAGGACGGTGGTCGCATCATGTAGGATGCCATGCCTCAAGGCCATTGCGTTGGCTGGCACTTGCCAGTAGGTCCAATGGGCTACCGGGATCCCCAGTGCCTGAGCGATTTTCGCGCCCCAGAGGGCGAAGGCAAACGTGACACCCCATGGCTTGCCGGACAGCAGCAGAACGAGCCAGTTTCCCACCGCGAGCACCAGACCTCCTCCGATCCAAGACCACGGTCCTTTGAACAAAATGTGCGGATCGAACCGACCGGCATGATTCCGGTGGAGTGCAAGAGCGCTAAAGAGCGGCTCGACATGTCCGTATCGGCGCTGCTCCAACCTCCAGGCCAGCAAAAAGACGATGGCTAAGAGAAGTCCCTCGACCATGAACCCTCCTACCGCACCGAACGACGCGACGAACGAGATGGGAGAAAAATGGGGAGTAGCCATCCACCAGGGAAAATTCACGCTGCCTGCGACCGAACCCACGACAAACCCCGCTATGGCCGCCACACCACGCAAGTCACCTCCACCTGTGTGATACAAGGTCCCGGAGGCGCACCCGTCGGCCAGTTGCATACCAATGCCAAAAAGAAACGAACCTACCGCGACAGATATGCCGACAGGAAATACATATCCGCCTACGGTGTGACCGAATGCCTGTCCATGCGTCATCAACGGCAAGAACAACAGATTTGCCATCAAGAACATGACCATTTGGGCTCGAATTCCGATCCCCCGTTGGTCTCGAAGAAAATTGCGAAAGGAAGAAGTAAACCCATAACGAGCGAAATATAACGCGGCGCCCAACATGCCAGCCACTAAGAAAAGCCCGACTTGAGTAAGCGACTCGGTTTGCCAGAGGAGTAATGACCCTGCGAAAAATATAACACCCGAGACGACTACGAGACCTCGATTGGAGGGGGCCGTCTGCCCAACCCGGGCGGTCGGTTCGTCCAACGCAACGTGGGTAAAGTCAACCATGATTGTTCCCCCTCGCATGCTACCAACATTATGAAGTAACTGCCTTACTCACGATCCTTCTATGTTCAATCCCCGTCATTTCAGGCACAGCATCCCCGGGTTGTTTTCTAGATTGGCATGGTATCAAGGGCCGGGTCTTTCGCCTAGCACAACAATACCCTATATAACCTATAGAATCAATAGGATATCTAACCATTTATTATAGCTGCTAGATGGGTTTTTTAAACTGTTGGTTCCGCCCCCAAAGGCAGGCCATCCTTTAGAGCGTCGTATGCCGACGCGGGTGGAGGGATAACGCAGGCGAAACAGACCGGTGGGAAAAATGCGGGCACTTGGATCGGGCAAGTGGCCTTCCGGACTTTAGGCTATTTCGAACATGAAGGTCGCCGCTGCATGAGTGGCTCAGGGTATCTATATATAGTTCTGTCGGCAGAAGTCAAGCAATTCCTATTTGACCGGACGCATCTCGGAGACGTGGCCGAATTTGCATCGTTGGTGGCCCGTCGTCAGGCGCTTGGACTCATCGTGGCTTTAGATTTTGCCGAAGGCGTTCGCGAAGAACTCGTAGAAATGGGACTTGAGCCTGTGGCCAAGAAAGACTTGTTGGAACGAGTGCGGTTGTGGGATCCGTTAAAACAACGTATCGCCATCCAGGCATTGATCTACTACACGCAATACAAAGAACAGAATTCCGCACTGCTGAATAGAGTTCGCGCATTTTTCAAGATGTATGTCCAACTAAGTAGGTAATGGGGCATATCTCAAGCATTGTTCAGCTAACGGGGGCGAAAATCCCATAGGGCGAAGTATAAATGCTGCACAAAAATGCGATATAGGACCACTTTTTGTTGAGGGGAAATGAACATAAACACTTATTGTGATGAAACACGAAGAAAGCACTTGATCCTGACGTAACGTCAGGTTGTAGGATGAACTTGCCGACAAAAACAATGTGCACGAAACGAGGGGATGATGGCGGAGAAGGAAGAGTGGAAAGTGGGGCAATTGGCCAAATTGACAGGAATTACGGTCCGGACGCTGCACCATTACGACCAGATCGGATTACTCGTTCCGTCACTGCATTCGGATGCTGGTCACAGACTTTATTCGGGGATGGACATCGCTCGGCTGCAACAAATCATATCCCTGAAGCAGTTAGGGTTTTCCCTGGATGAAATCGGAGATTTGCTTGACAATCCCGGTTTTCGTCCGGACAAGACCATTCGATTGCAGTTGGATCGTTTGGCTCAACAGATCCGAATTCAGGAAGAGTTGCGGAGCCGACTGGAGCATCTTTATGAACTAGTTCAAGCTCGACGAGAACTGACTGGAGCGGAATTGATCAAAATTATCGAGGTGATGAAGATGACGGAGAAGTATTTTACTCCGGAGCAGATGGAGAAACTCAAGAAACAAGGGGAACTTCTCGGAACAGAGAAAATCAAAGAGGTCGAGAACGAATGGCCAAGCCTGATTGTCAAAGTACGTGCGGAACTGGAGAAGGGAACCGCTCCTGAGAGTCAGGAGGTACAACTGCTGGCTAAGCGGTGGAAAGAACTCGTCAACCTCTTTACCGGAGGCGATTCCGGCATTACGCGATCTGCCGAGCGCTACTACGCGGAGAACCCGGGCCGAGCAGCTGAATTCGGCCTGGATAAGGAGCTTTGGCAGTACATCTCGAAAGCGATGGCTCAGTTGAGTGATTGACAACCATCTGTAAGATACTGGACTATCGACAGCGGGCCTCTGGTTCTAGACTACTCAGAACCAGGGGTTCCTCTTTGCGCTGTTTCCCAGCATCAATACTTCCCGCTGCCTGGGTGTATACTAACGGTGGGGCTACGAGTGGCAATATACTGGAATGGAGTAATATATGGACCTGTCACTGATAACAGGTCCTTGGATACCGTTTGCAATATTCAGCATTATCGCAGCTATTGGTATGTCGCATGGTACAACTAGTACACGATGGCGTTAATGCGTAACCACTGTTTCTCTATACGCCCAAGCACTGTTCCTGGTTAAACCAGATCGAGTGCTGGTTTAGCATCCTCGTTCGCCAGACCCTCAATAAACGGGCCAGTTTTGCCTCGAGCACCGCGCTCGAAAACTACTAGGATGAACAGTTGGCCAAGCGCTTCCGATGGACGTTTGAGACGGCAAATTACTGAAAGTGTGATCGCGTAGGTGGTGCGGGCATTGTGTACTAGTCACATCACTACAGCAGCCAATAATATCAAGCCTGCTGGCGACTACTGGGAATGGTGAAACTCGGATGGCGAATGGTTCTCCCTGGAGGAGCGAATCGACCAGAGCGATGAGGGGGGGAGTCACACGGATCCTGAATTGAAAGCCTATTTGGATGGCATGCGTCAGGATTTAACCCAGCAAATCGTGGAGTCGCGCCAGCACGCCGAGCAGCTGAATCGCGAAACATGTCAGCATGCGGAGCAGCTGAATCGGGAGACGCGCATCCTCGTGGAAGATCTTCACCATCAGATCCAATTGGTAGCCGAAGGCGTGACGACCGTTAACGAAAAACTAGACCGGTTCCATGCCGAGGTGGAGGCGAAAATCCTCGGGATCGACAGCCGTGTCATGCGACTCGAAGCCCAACGCACGTCAGGTTCCGACGTCTAATATGGTTCGTCCCGCAACGGCTGACGTCCCATCGGGACTGGATTGCCCATCTCGATGCAGCCGCCCAACCCCAATTCTCGTGATGACAGGCCCCACTGAGTGTACCGAAAAACGCAGGGGTCCGGTGCCGCCGCTAGCCAATGAGGCCCCGTGCGGGTTTGGACCTCCATCTCTTTGTCGTCTTTTGTTTTTAATTGACTAAAGTTATTGTGAGTGATTATAATGTGTACTAAGAGAGCAACCGCTCCTGTGTTGTCCCGCCGCGCTAACGTGGCGTAAGGCGCTCTGGATTACCAGAGTACGCAAGGTCTCCACAGTGAAGTTGCCCATTTTTATTGCCTGACAGGTACGTGACCTATGTGATATAAAATCGGTGCCAGATAGCGGAACCGCCCTTCATTGGGTTCGTCAGAGAGATGCCGGCGTAGCGTTCCCGCTGCCAAATCCGCGAGTTGCAAGGGTTTTTCAGCGCGGGAGTCTGCGAAGTCCACGGTCCCAGTAGCCCGTTCCATTACGATCGTCCGCAAATCTGCCAATAGCGTCTCACACCCCTCAAATCGGTCACAGACAATGTTTACCGGCTCTTAAGGAGCCAAGGGAAGTGCCCACACCAGACCACGAAAGGTTTCACGGTAGATCGTTAGCATGCGGCTGTATAAAAGCGCTGTCCCAGTTTGCTCGGAAGGTGATTTAAGGTAATAGGTGGCCACAACGCGCAAATCCTTTCGAGGGATCGCGCGACGTTTTTTACGTTTCCACAGGGTCATTTCTTCCAAGGTAAGGTTAAGCAAACGCGGGTGGTGGTGGCGGAGATCGCGTTCATGAAACTCAGCCACCGCAACATCAAGACGTCTTGCGATCGTACGTAATCGCCCCATCGTGGTAGTTAAGGGTACCATGTCCGCTGATATGACTGTTCCCAGCACAAAATGCTGAGGGTCCTGCGACTCATCGATAAAGACAACCACGCCTGCCCGTCCCCCATTCCAATGTCTCATTTTGGACCGGAAAACGCGGCGCTGTCACGCTTTTTTGTTCAACCGTCAACAGTACACCGTACGCTGACCTCGTAAGTGTCGTCATCACAGCAGGATTTTTCTCACGCCATCGCGAACCCTTGGGGGGGGGGTCACGGACGGGGACGAATTTTCCCAGAATATATACTCGGTGAAAAAGAAGTTGAAAAAGGGTACAACTGTTTGCGATTTAATGCGTGATGAGACCTTTGGTGGAGCATTCGCGACGGGAATGCCGACTGCCACCGTAGGGAATCATGCCGGAGGCATGGCGGCCCGAGAGGAGACGCTTGGCGGCGGGCACGCCCAGCCGCCCCGCCTACACCGGGGCGTTGAAGAGGACCGCTTCGTGGTGCCGCGCGTTCGCGCGGCCTAATTCCAACAGAGACGCTTGAGGGTTTGTTCCGGGTCTGCGTTCACCCGCTTCATGAACCCGGTGACTGCATCCACGATGGCGGAGACCGTCTTGAAGAAGACGTTGTAGATGACCGAGCGCTTTAACCATCCCCATAGCCCCTCAATCCGGTTCAGCTGCGGGCTGTAGGGCGGGAGGAAGAGCAGGGTGAGCGTCTCGCGATGCGCGTCGAGAAATGGTTGAATGAGCTTGGCATGGTGGATCCGCGCGTTATCCAAAATCATCACGATGCGCTCGCCTTGGTAGTGGTCGACGACCTGCTTCAGAAATGTGAGAAACACGGCAGCGTCATAGTGATCGGCGTGATGCCACAGCACTTCCCCGGTGCCATAATCCAGCGTTCCTAATAATTTGGCGCCCCAATGTTTTCCATAGGTGGGGATTTGTTTTTGTTGACCCTTGGGAAACCACGTGCGGCCGATGGCCTGATAATCCCGAATCATGGACTCGTCTTCGAACAGCAGCCGGTCAATTTCACCGCGCCGCAAGCGGCGCTTTTCCCGCCGGAACCAGCGGTTAAATTGGCGTTGCTTCACGGGGTCCGCCTTCGCCAGCGTATAGGTCGGGCGCGTGCAACTGAAGTTCCAGCGATACAGCAGATTCCGGGCTCCGCGTTCGGAAAACTCGACCTGAAACGTCTTCGTGATATACCGCGCCACCAGTGGCGCGGTCCAATTCATCTCGGCCGGAAAGCCGATCTCTTGGGGGACGTGATGCGTGATCACATCGATGGTCTGGCGCTCCTGGCCCGGGGTAAGGTGGCGCGGACGGCCGGGTGAATGGCGTAGGTTTAGGGCACCCAAGCCGCCCCGGCGATAGGCCTTCATGTAATTGGCAACGATCGTCACCGACCGTCCAATGATCTGGCTTACCTGCCGATACGGATAGCCTTGCAGGACCAGCAAGACCGTTTGGTACCGTTCGAACAACCGGCGGTTCCGGATGCTTTTCATCGTGGCTTGAATGAATAGCAGGTCTTGCGAATGGGAGTTATCGAGGGGAGATGATGCTCGAGGCTGGGGCGGATTCACGGGCGCGAGAACGGGTCTGCGCATGATACACTCCTCCTACGTCAACAAAGGATGAGTGTACGATAGCGAATCCGACCGGCCACGTCCAGACAAAATCTTCCAAATCCGATTCAAAATCTTTTTCACCGGGTATATATCTCCTATCGGTGTCGCCGGATATTACGGCGAGCCGATGGCTGGACTAACGAGACGAAGCCCATGAAAGGAGGACGTCGCCACGTCCTCCTGACCGCAGGGGCTTTTGTGGCGACAAATCTGGTGAACGACGGCTGCTCTAGATAGCCGTATGGTATCAGGTGATGAACAGGATCCGGCCTGATGGGCGGTGGAGATAGGCGATCCGGCCTATTGTTCTCATGGATGGCCAAGTTTGGCACCCGCAATCACTTTGAGTCACGGGTAATCAACCGTGACCGGGGCACTATATC
This sequence comes from Bacillota bacterium, assembly GCA_021820965.1. Lineage (GTDB taxonomy): Bacteria > Bacillota > Sulfobacillia > Sulfobacillales > Sulfobacillaceae > Sulfobacillus_B. The sequence continues at coordinate 36,099 of JAKACZ010000003.1, forward strand.
TGTCGGGGGGGTGGGAGATTATGTTTCGACATGAATCAACCTTGTTGTTTCCGGTTGAGGTTTCGGGAACCGATCCGTACGCCGCTGCCATGTTGCAGGAGCAGTTTTGCGGGGCCAGCGGTGAGCTCGCGGCCATGCTTCAATATCCGGTGCAGAGTTTTGCAGCACCAGACTCTTCCACACGTGCATTGCTGATGAACATTGCGACCGAAGAGGCCAGTCACCTCGAGATCGTAGGAACAGCGATTGTCACGCTGATGGCATTGCGGGCAGAACGCCCGGGCAGACACTAATATTCCGCCGTCCGCGTTTAGGCCAGTGCCAAGGAGCTAGGCAGAAGACCTGGCGAGTGCGCAATCTGTCGCATTCCGGCCCGTGACGATCTCCAAAACATCTTGGGTCAGTTCTTCCTCAAATGGGCTTTCTGAGGCATTGATAACGACGACCTCGGACCGAAAATCCTCGCCGCCAGCGGGAGGTCTCTCCCGTGAAGAGCAGGGGCGTTCCAGCTATAGCTATACGCGCGAGTGCGGCCGGAAATCGAGCGAAACTGTCTTTCCGCCGTAACGAACGGAGTGGCGGGCCGGATCAGCTTCAGCCACCACGCGCCCCCGCCGAATGACAGTGCGGGCGACCGGTAGAAGCCGTAGGGCTTCTACGGGCGATGTGGCATCCCAGATGACCAGGTCGGCCTGGCGGCCAACCGCCAGATCGCTGGGCTGGCCGGGATGGAAAACGCCTTGACCGTTAATGGTGGCCATACGAAAGATTTGTTCCATTTGGGTCTGACCAGTCATGTGCGCGAGATGGAGCGCCATCCAGGCAGCCTGCAGCAAGTTTCCTGTGCCAAGGGGATACCATGGGTCCATAATGCAGTCGAAGCCTAATGCAACCGGCACTCCCGCCTCGTTCAAATCCTTGATAGGTGCCATGCCCCGTCGTTTAGGGAAGTCATCGAAGCGTCCCTGCAGCACCACATTCGTCAAGGGATTGGCGATAATTGCCATCCCGGACTTCTGAAGGATACGCCGCAGTTTGAACCCATAGGCGGAATTGTAGCTATGCATGGCGGTGGTATGGCTCGCTGCCACTCGACCCGCCATATGATGGACCTGAGTAAGGCGGGCCATCGTCTCAACGAAGCGCGATTCGGGATCATCTGTTTCGTCGCAATGGACATCGACGAGCCGCCCTTCGCGCTGTGCGAGTTCAAAAACAAATTCCAGCTCGCGGATCCCATCCTCCCGCGTCCATTCATAGTGGGGAATGCCTCCCACTATATCGGCGCCTTCGTGGAGCGCGGTTTCCATGAGTTCCTTACCGTGGGGATAACAGAGGACGCCTTCCTGGGGGAATGCTACCAGTTGTAAGTCAACCAAATCGGCAATTTCATGCTTCAGTTCACGCAGTGCTTTCAAAGCTACCAGACGTTCATCGCAGACATCCACGTGACTCCGGATCTGGAGAGTTCCGTGCGCTACCTCCCAGAGAATGGCTTGACGAGCCCTCGCCTTGACGTCCTCAATCGTAATGTCGGGCTTGATTTCGCCCCATCGCTGGATACCTTCCAGCAGGGTGCCTGATTGGTTGGTCGTGCGCTGGGGGACGGTCAACGTCGCATCCAAGTGAATATGAGCATCGACCATTGGAACCGTAACAAGCTGCCCTTCAGCGTTTAGTTCCTGCTGACCTGTTTCCGGGAGGCGAGGGGCGAGGGCGGAGATGCGACCGGCGTTAATGCCGATGTCCGTCCTTTCATTGCCAGTGGCTAGGCAGGCATCACGAATAATGAGGTCCAAGCGGTCCATGCAAGTTTCCAACCTTCCTCGGGTTTGCTATTCACTGTTGAGCATAGCATGAATAGCATGAATTGTAACTATTTAGGTGTAGCAATCGCTACGCCCCACATTTAAAGAAACTTTCGTCGACCGCTGGTAACTATCTGTACATCGGAGCCGATGTGTGAGACATATCACGAGATGTCGCGTGAGGAAGGGATTAGACATGCGTAGCACCTGCACTGATAGGGCATGCGTAAGGTGGGAGCAGACAGCGCGAGTTCGCAGAACCGCCCTGATTGACGTGTGTTCGTGATGCGTCTTTCCTCCCTCCCAGTGTTTAGCGCGTCTTGTCGGAGACTGAAATACCCTGTGGGGTTACCTTGGGACACTGCTTTGACTCTCCGCGTCAGGTCCGAGGCCATCCGTCAGTGTTGTGGCAGGCTGACACGGAAGAGGAAGCTAGTGCCGGGCGTTTAACGTCCATCGCTCCGAATCGGGCCCTGTCATGTATCTGCTATGGTCTGCCTGAGTCCGGGTCCACTGTGCGCCGCCTTGGCTTCGTGCCGAATAGCCTTGCGCAAATCGCATATACTACCGTGGATAGAATGGGTAGGAAGGCAGGCGACAGCGTGGCCGGATGGGTTGTGACGAGCGATGATGCCGTAATGTCTCAGGGGCTGGGGGAATTTCTCGCCCGTAGCGTGGCGGGGCAATGGACGGAATCCCGTCAAGGAACGCATCTCCAATGCGAGCTGACAGGTGACGCCGACGAATTGGACGAGTTGGCCTGGCCAATGGCACGAGCTTTGGCGCAGTATCTGCTCATATATCATGAGCGCGATTGGCTCGACGATTTGCTGCATCGGCGGTACCATATTTTTGACGCCGACGAACAGCGTACCATCCTCGATCACGCGCTGCGTATCCTGCACCAGGACCAGGACCAGGACCTCAGCCGTATGGACCTGGCCGCGGCCGTGATCTTTAACTATCTGGTTCATCAGCCGACGCTTGTGGTGGAAGGCGTCCGCACCTTCCTGATGAGTGATATCAAGGCGGAATTCGACGAAGCCATCGATCAGGCTGTGGATACCCATTTGATGGAACAAGAGTATCAAGAATTTGTTCACTTGCTGCGCCAACTGGTTAATGTTGCGGGTACGCGGCAGGAGTGGATTCACGTCCACTTTGATCAACGCCGCTTCTATTTTGAAGATCCCTCTGGCCTCAGGCTGGCCGACGAGTTGATCGATGACATACTGGATGGCGCCGATGTCGAACTGGGTGGTTTGGATGACGTGCTTATCAGCGCATTGGTTACCTTGGCGCCCGAGCGCATTACTATTCACCAAGGGAATCTGGCCAAGGAAGGGCAGGAAACGCTCCTGCAGGTTTTTGACGGGCGCGTGCTATTTTGCCGGGGCTGTTCCCGATGTTACGCGGCACACGTTGACAGGGATTGGCGAAGCTTCTAGAATAAACCTAACATCATAGTGACATACGATGAAGAGGACAATATCAGATGATCCTCAAGAGAGAATCAGTCATCGGCTGAAAGCTGATTCAGGCTCTTGTCTGTTAGACCACCTCGGAGTGTCCGGCGAACCTTGAGGCTAAGTCGGCGGTGCGCCCGATATTGCGTGATGAGTGGAACCCCTGGTTCAAGGGGGGTGGAACCGCGGCGTGAAGCCGTCCCCCCGAGAGCTAGGGGGTTTTTATGTCAGGAGGAAGGGAACATGGCGACACTACAATTTGATATTGATGGGCAAAAGGTGGAAAAGGCCGCGGGCGTGAAGCCGGCGGAACTTACGCACATTCCCGAGGACGCCTTGGCCGTGTGGGTTAATGGGCAGGTGCGGGATTTAAACCGGCCGCTCAACGAAGGCGGCCAATTGCAATTCCTCACCTTTAGCGATAGCGCCGGACGCCACGTGTTTCGCCACTCCAGCGCGCATTTGCTGGCACAGGCGGTTAAGCGGCTCTGGCCAGAAGCCAAGTTGGGTACCGGACCCGCACTGGAAGATGGTTTTTATTACGACATTTGGCTACCTGAGCCGTTGACCGAAGGCGACTTGCCGCGGATCGAGGAAGCCATGCGGGAGATTGTCAAGGAAAACCTGGGTATTGAGCGACTCGAATTGTCGCGGGAAGAAGCGCTGGAACTGTTCGCGAACCGCGGTGAGTCTTTCAAGCAGGAGATTATCGCGCGAATCCCTGAGGGCGCGATTATTTCCGCTTACCGTCAGGGAGACTTTGTGGATCTATGCTCGGGCCCGCACCTTCCCCGAACTGGCCTTATCGGGGCGCTGAAGCTGACTCAGGTGTCGGGCGCGTACTGGCGAGGCGATGAAAAAAACCCGATGATGACGCGCATTTACGGGACCTCATTTCCGGATCAGGAAAGCTTGCAGCGCCATTTGATCCAGATTGAGGAGGCCAAGCTGCGTGACCATCGCAAGCTTGGAGCGCAGTTGGATTTGTTCAGCTTTCATGAGGAGGCACCCGGCTTTGCGTTTTGGCAGCCCAAGGGCCATCAGTTGTACCGCCTCTTGGAAGATTTCTCGCGGCGACTACAGGCGGACCGCGGATATCAGGAAGTGGCCACGCCCTGGATCTTTCGCGTGGGCTTGTGGCACCGCTCCGGGCACTGGGACCATTACCGTGACAATCTATTTCTCATCGAGCGGGAGGATGAGCAGCAGGGTGTCAAGCCCATGAACTGTCCAGGCCACTGTCTCATGTTTCGGGAATCCACCCGCTCATACCGCGATCTGCCCTGGCGACTGGCGGAATACAGCCCGCTATCGCGTTATGAACGCTCCGGTGCTTTGCATGGCCTTATGCGCGTGCGCGGATTCCATCAGGACGATGCGCACCTTTTTGTGCGGCCGGATCAGATTCGCGAGGAAATGTTCGGTGTGCTTGACTTAGTCGACATTGTCTACCGCACTTTCGACATGCCGTACGAAGTCGTACTGTCGACCCGCCCTGACGACTACATGGGGGAATTGGCCTTATGGGATCGGGCCGAACGGGAGCTGGAAGAGGTGCTCAAGGCGCGCGGCCTCAAGTACCAAATCAATCCCAAAGACGGGGCCTTTTACGGGCCCAAGCTGGACGTTTATGCGGTCGACAGTTTGGGCCGGCGTTGGCAGTGCGCCACTGTTCAGTTGGACTTTCAGATGCCGGAGAAGTTCGAACTGGAATATGTCGACCAAGACGGGTCGCCCAAGCGACCGGTGATGATTCACCGGGCCATCATGGGGTCGCTTGAGCGGTTCCTGGGCATTTTGGTGGAACACTATGCGGGGGCATTTCCATTATGGCTGGCACCGGTTCAGGTGCGGATTCTTCCGATTACCGACAAGCAGCATGATTACGCACGGTCTATTGCGGGCCAGCTCCGCCGTCGCGGGATTCGCGTAGAGGTGGATGAGCGCAACCAGAAAATTGGCTATAAGATTCGTGAGGCGCAGGTGGCCAAGGTTCCGGAAATGCTGGTCGTGGGGGGCCGCGATGAGGCGGGGCGAACCGTTTCTCTGCGGACCCGGGAAGATGGGGATTTAGGGGCCAAGCCGCTCGAAGAGTATCTCATTGCAATTGTCGACCGGGCCCGAGTGCCCGGCTTGGCAGACTAAGCGCAACGCGTTAAGCCGACGAGGGTGGGGCGCCATCCCTGCCCTCGGCTGGTCGAGCTGGCGGGGAAAAGGCTGGGACAAAATCGCCTATGCGGATTGACACTCCCCACGAATGAATCCGGGGATTCTCGCAAGAAACTCATCCGAGCCTTACTCGCAAGGGGTGTGCCAAGCACCTCAGCCACTCGCTTGGATCAAGTCTGTGGTGACGTGTCGGGTTCGCTCATGGTGGTGTCGCCGTACATTTTCACGCCTTATCATGACGAGGCGATACATTCTACGTTCAACGCTGTATCCCATTATCAAAAAGGGAATAGGAGCTTAAGGAGCTACGAGCTGATGGCTAAGGATATCCCCACTTGACCCGGAGAACGGCCTATGCACTTGCGATCCCCGCAAGGAGAACGGTCCCCAGGCGCAACCGCTGGGGTCTTACTCCCGAATTTGATAACCATTGCATCGGACGTATCGGATCTCAACGGATTGTGTCGAGACTCAAAAGCGTCTAGGCAGTTCGAGCGTCCTATATTTCTAATGTCATCCCACACATTGACTCCGTTGTTGGTTGCGAATACAATGAAGGCTGGAAACTCCGAACAAAGCAGAAGTGCTTGACTTCTCACCCCGAGGCCTGGCCGAAAGGGTTAAGATTTGAGACCGCGATGCCATACGAGTCCATCTCGGCGGCCAACGACAGCAGTCTTCTGTTTGGACGGGTGATGCCCGTCCTTTGTTTGGGTTTAGCCCGGAATCGCTGGACTGGACAGGGATGTTATGGGGAGGGGTGCGATTATCAGAGATCTTCGGATTAATGATCAGATCCGAGTACGTGAGGTTCGCGTCGTCGGCGATGGCGGAGAGCAGTTTGGGGTGATGCCAACTAGGGACGCCTTGCAGTTAGCGCAAGACCGGCACGTGGATTTGGTGGAAGTGTCGCCGACAGCCCGTCCTCCGGTTTGCCGGTTGATGGACTACGGAAAGTATAAATACGAGCAGGCCAAGCGAGACCGAGAGTCACGCAAGAAGCAAAAGATTGTTAGCGTTAAAGAGCTGAAGATGCGGCCATCCATTGAAGATCACGACTTCGACGTGAAGGTAAAAAACGCTCGGCGGTTCTTAACCGAAGGCGATAAGGTGAAATGCACCATGGTGTTTCGGGGCCGCGAGATTGTGCACGCGCGGCTGGCGCAGGAGACCTTGTCCAAACTGGCCGAGTTGGTGAGCGATGTTGGAGCCGTGGAACGGGCACCCCGAGTGGAAGGCCGGGCCATGATTATGATTTTGGCCCCGAAAAAAGGAGCGTAAACGAGATGCCAAAGATGAAAAGTCACCGTGGTGCCGCTAAGCGCATTAAACTGACCGCATCGGGAAAGCCGAAGCGCAACCGCGCTGGCAAGAGCCACAACTTAGAGCATAAGTCGGCGACGCGGCGGCGGCGGCTCCGTCAGTCAGCGGTCTTGTCTCAAAGCGACCAGCACCGCACCAAGCGGCTTTTGCCATACGGTTAACATTTTCGGCCGTAGTGATTGAAACAAACGGAGGGACTCACTCATGGCACGTGTGAAAAGCGGTACAGTACGGCACCGCCGTCACAAGAAGATTTTGAAGCTGGCCCGCGGCTATCGCGGTGCGCGGTCACGCCACTTTCGACCGGCTAACGAAGCGGTGATGCATAGTTTATGGTATGCCTACCAGCACCGCAGGAAGCGCAAGGGCGACTTTCGCCGGCTATGGATTACCCGCATTAACGCCGCCGCCCGCATGAACGGTCTGTCGTACAGCCGCCTTATGAACGGACTGAAGCGGGCCGGAATTGGACTCGACCGTAAGGTGCTGGCCGATTTGGCCGTGCGTGATATGGAGAGCTTCCGGGTTCTTGTGGACACGGCTAAACGAGCGCTGTAATGGTTATTCAGCCCCTGGACTCGGCGGACAATAAGATCATGCGTCAGATCAGGCGACTCGCCCAGAGTCACCAGACGCGCAAGAAGAGTCGGGAGACGGTGGTCGAGGGCCCGCACCTCATTGACGAGGCGCTTGCGGCCGGCTTGACGCCGCGTCTGGTGGTTTATTGCCCCAAGTGGGTGGAACGTCCGGACGGACGTTCCTTTCTTGTCCGTCTGCAGGCGCTTTCCGTCCACCTGTTTTATGTTACTAATCGTCTGTTTGACGAGCTGTCGCAGCTCGAGACGCCGCAGGGCATCCTCGCGGTTATCCCCAGTCCCCCGCCGGTGGAACTGGCTCACATCACCGCTAGCCTAACGGCGCCGCTTCTTTTCCCAGTCGCGTTGACGGTGCAGGACCCCGGAAATTTGGGGACCTTGATACGGGCAGCGTTGGCTTGCGGTGCCCAGGCCTTTGGGGTCGCATCAGGAACGGTGGAGCCCATCAATCCGAAATGCATCCGCGCGTCTGCCGGCGCATTGTTTCGTCTCCCGGTTGTGCAGTTGGACGGCGACTGGCTGGGGCTCCTCAAGGACAGCGGGGCAAGCGTAAGGGCGGCAGCTGCCGGACAAGGCACACCGTATTATGAGCTGGACTGGAGCGGACCCACGGCGCTGCTTTTGGGCAATGAGGGGAACGGACTGGCTGATGAGCTGCTGGCACGGGCCGAGGTGGTCAATATTCCGATGTCGCCGGTTTCGGAGTCGCTCAACGTGTCCATGGCCGGGGCGGTCTTGTTGTTCCATGCGGCATATCAACGGCAGGCTGCCGGCATTGGTTTTCTCCCGCCGGCTATGGTATAGTCGGTTCAACACGATGATCCAGACGAGTACATAGAGAGAGGACCGCGCAGGGAGTGTTCCCCCGACTGCAAGGAACATCGGTTTTCGCTATCGAAGTTCTCTGGGGAGTGCCTGCCTGAACCAGAGAGTAGGGTAGGCCGGTCGAACCCGTTACGTTCTCAAGCGGGCCTGCCCTGGCAGGTCAATAAAGGTGGTACCGCGGGAAACCTCGCCCTTGATGGTGGGGCTTTTTTAATTGAACAGAGGCCAGGAAGGGAGCGCGTGAACATGGCGCAGGCAGTTTCGGTCGTCGAAGTGAGCGCGCGCATTGAGCGTGCTGCAACACTGGAAGAATTGAAGGACATACGGACCGAGTGGGTCGGGAAAAAAGGCCGTCTCACTGAGGAAATGAAAATACTGGGGAAGCTCTCGCCCGACCAGCGGAGGACGCGTGGCGCCGAGCTGAACCAAGTGCGGGAAGCCATTTTATCCGCCTTGAACGCGCGCGAGGAAGTGCTCAAGGACCGGGCCGAGCGTCAAGTCCTGGAAACTGAACGTGTCGACCTCACACTTCCTGGGCGGGAGCCGATATCCGGTCTCCTCCACCCGCTGACTCGGGTCCGGCGTCGCATCGAAGACATCATGCTGCGCATGGGCTATTCCCTGGCCTATGGCCCGCAAATTGATTCGGAGTGGTACAACTTTGAGGCGCTGAATATGCCGGCGGACCATCCGGCGCGCGATATGCAGGACTCCTTTTTCGTCGACGTGCCGGGCCTGGTGCTGCGCACGCATACGTCTCCGGTGCAGATTCGGTCAATGCAGCGCCATCAGGGACGCCTTCCGGTCAAGATTACGGCGCCGGGCCTGGCGTATCGCCGCGATGACGACGCCACCCACGTGCCGGTGTTTCAGCAGGTAGAGGGGCTGGTGGTTGACCGCAATATCAGCCTCGGCAATTTGCTGGGCACATTGAAAATGCTGATCCACGAGCTTTTGGGTGAGAACGTGGGAACCCGGTTTCGTCCCAGCTATTTTCCGTTTACCGAGCCCTCGGTAGAGATGGACGTCGCTTGTGCTGCCTGCGGCGGTGACGGCTGCCGGGTCTGTAAGGACACTGGCTGGGTGGAAGTTCTGGGGTCCGGCGTGGTGCATCCGACGGTGCTGAAAAGCGGCGGGTTCAACCCCGACGAGGTTTCTGGATTTGCGTTTGGTTTGGGCATTGACCGCATCGCCATGCGTCTTTTCGGATTGGATGATCTCCGGCTTTTATATCAGAACGATCTCAGATATCTGGCGCGCTTTCAAAGCGGTCAAGGAGGGAGCCTCTCATGATATTGAGTCATCGATGGCTCGGGCGCCATTTGCCGGATCTGCCCGATCCCGACCGGGTCGTCGCTGGGTTGGAGCAATTGGGACTGGAAGTGGCTACGCGTCGGATGTGGGGAGAGAATTTTAGCGGTGTCGAATTGGTGGAAGTGGTGGCTCGCTTGCCCCATCCCAATAGCGACCATTTGTCGTTGGTGGACGTCAGGCGCGGTTCGGGCGCTGTCACCCGGATTGTAACCGGGGCTGACAACGGATTTGTCGGCGACCGACTCTGGTATGCTCCACCCGGCGCCACCCTGCCCGATGGCCGCGTGCTTGAGGTGAAGGATTTGCGTGGAATCGAGTCGCCCGGCATGCTCCTCTCGCCTGGGGAGTTGGGGTATCAGGCCGCGACCGGAGATCTTTGGGTATGGGGCGGCCCAGAGCCCCTGGGTACAACGTTTTTGGATGCCATCGGAGGGCCCGACATGCTCTATGACCTTGAACTCACACCTAATATCGCTCAGTACCTAGCCAGCGTGGAGCGGATTGCGGCGGAGTTGGCGGGGGTCTGGTCGATGGAACTGAACAAGCCAATCGAACCTTTTGAGTACCAAGATGCGCTATTGGCAACGGTCAACGTTCCTGAGCGCTGCCCGCTCTATGGCGCGGTCAAACTCACGCTCAAACCCGGCCAAGTCTCACCGTTATGGCTACAGACGCTCTTACGCGCAGTGGGCCACCGCATTATCCATCCCGCCGTTGACGTCACCAATTTTGTGCTGTGGGATTTAGGCGAGCCGCTGCACGCATTTGATGCTCGCCGCGTCGACGGTGTTATCCAGGTGCGGCTGGCCCATCCTGATGAAGAGTTAATTCTCCTGGACGGGACCCAGTTGCGCCTGAATCCGGACGATCTGGTCATCGCCGATCAGTCTAAAGCGCTTGCGTTGGCAGGCATTATGGGGGGCATCGACTCCGGCGTAGCCGAGGATACTGAGGATATCGTATTAGAATGCGCGCACTTTGCCGCGCCTGGAATCTTTAAAAGCAGTAAGGCCCATCAGTTGTTGACCGATGCCGCCTGGCACTTTGGCCGCGGGACCGACCCCCAAGCAGTCTTGAGTGCCCCCTCGGCCGTCATTATGCTGTTGAATCAGGCGGGCTTGTTGGCCGACGTGGGTGCCAGCGGATTGGTGGGCACGTTGCCGCCAATACGGAGGCTGAAGCTTGACTCGGAGCGCATTCGGGCACTGATTGGTGCCGACTGGTCCGATGGTCAGATTCGCGACGCGCTTATCCGTTTGGGCTATGACATCTCCGGCGATCGGGTGGACATCCCGCGGTATCGGCACGATGTGGATTCAGTTTACGATTTGGCCGAGGACGTAGCCCGGTTTTATGGGCTGGACACGATCCCGCAAGGTCTGCCGGTTCAGCGGACCGAGCTGGCCGTGCGCGATAGGGGGGTAGCCGTGGAGGAGGATATTCGCGATATAGTGTCCGCCGCCGGTTATGACGAGGTTATGACGCGGACGTTTTCCAATCGTGAGTGGGATAATCTCTTCGCCCTGGATGAGCCCGGCCCGGCAATTGCGGTGACCAATCCGCTACGCGAGGAAGAGAGTCTAATGCGCCGCCGGCTCCTGCCGAGTTTGCTCGACGTGGTGCGGTACAACCGCTCGCGCCATGAAATGCCGGTGCATATTTTTGAGGTGGGGTCGGTCTTTTACCGCCACGGAGATGAGGCGCGAGAACGGCGGGAATTAGGTGTGGTGCTGGCGTTGGATGCAATAGCGGCCTACCCCCCGCGGCCGGAACCGTCGGTTTACGACCTGACCGGTCTGGCCGATCACCTCTTCTTACGATTAGGGTGGGATGCACGTCGAGAGGCGTTTCAAAAGGTTCCTGAGTTTTTGCATCCGGGTCGCGCCCAGCGCATCGCCCTGGGGGGCCAGACCATCGGCTATGTTGGTGAACTCCGACCCCGCGTGGCGGCCGGATATCGAACCAAGCGCTTGGTGGTGCTGATCATGCGGTTGCCGGAGAGGGTTCACCGTACGACCTCCCGTCCGGGGCGGACGTCCCGTTTTCCGGAGGTGCAGCGCGATTTGTCCCTGGTGATGCCGGACTCGGTATCCTATGCCGATCTGGTACAGGCGATCCGGGATCTAGGCCTTAACGATCTGCGCGACATAAGACCCATCGACCGATTTGAGGGTGATTTTGGTACATCGTTAACGGTGCGGCTGACGTTTCAGTCGGACGAAGCCACCCTAACCGACCAGACAGTGGACCAGGCGGTGCGTCGGATTTTGACGGCGATCGCCCGTTATGGGGTCGAATTGCGTCAATAATTTTCCCGTCGTGGTCGAATTTGGCAGGAATTTGCGGTGTACGTCGAGAAGTTATATCAAACTCGAATAAAGGGGCGAGTGCGTCGTGGGTGAACCAATTCGGACCACGGTGAGTATCTATGGCGAGGATTATGCGTTGGTGGGAGATTTACCCGAAGAGGTGGTTCAAGCTCTCGCGTACCATGTCGACAACCGAATCAGGGTGCTGGCGTCCAAGAACCCTCGCGTGAGCCAGAACCGCTTAGCCATGTTGACCGCCCTAAACATTGCGGAAGAGCTGTTTCGACTACAGGAAGAGCACCAACAGCTGGTGGAGGCCATGCAGCAGCAATGGCGCGCCAAGCGTGAGGCCAAGGACGCCACGTAAAGAGATCGCATCGACCAAACTGGTATAATAGGGTCAACTGAACACAGGTCGGACTCCCGGCCTGTGTCTTCGCGAGGGGTTACATGACAACACCAGTATCCGATACGTTGACAATGCTTTCTTGGCCTAAGGTGCTTGAGCGGCTTGCCGCCCATGCGGACACTCTGATGGGCCGTGACAGTCTGGCCAAGATGGAACCGAACCCGAATACCGCCTGGCTTCACGAAGAGCAGATGGCGGTGGCGGAGCTTTTAGTGTGGGTTCATTCCGGCCTAAGCGGTGCTCAGGGGGCGTCGCCGCTGTGGGAGATGCTGGAGCGGACGGCCAAGGGTGGCGTGTTGACGGCACCCGACTTTGTTGCGCTCCGGCGGACGCTCGAGGTATATCGCCGTCTGGGCGAGATAGCCGATCCCGGGCGTTTCCCACGCACCAGTGCGGTTCTTCGGGCCTTTGTCTTACCCCGCTCCCTCATCGACGCCATCGATCGCACATTGGATGCCGACGGCTTGGTCCGAGACAGCGCATCTCCGGCGCTATCCGATATCCGCCGGCGCATGCGCAGCATTGAGCGGGAGATTGACGATGTCTTTGAGCGCATTGTCAAGAGCGGCGAATGGGCCAAGTATCTTCAGGATGGCTTGGTTACGGTACGGTTCGGGCGTCGGGTGGTGCCGGTCAAAAACGAGTTTCGCCACAACGTGCCCGGCATCATCCACGATCAATCAGGCAGTGGTCAGACAGTATTTGTTGAGCCCTTGGCCGTGGTTGAGCGGCAAAACCGCCTGACTACCCTGAAGCAAGACGAAGCCCGGGAGATCGAACGAATTTTCGCGGCACTGACAGCTGAAGTGGCGAAAACATCGGATTCGCTTCATGGAATAGACCGGCAACTGACCTGGTTTGACAATCATCTCGCGCGTGCCCGTTATGGAGTGGCACTGAACGGTACCATGCCGCAATTGGGTGGCGACCGCCTAAGCTTAGTGGGCGCGTACCATCCCCTGTTAGATAACCCGGTGCCGATATCGCTGGAGCTTTCCCAAAGCCGTCCGGGGGTCATTGTGACCGGACCCAACACGGGCGGAAAAACTGTGGCCCTGAAGACTTGCGGGCTGGTGGTATTGATGGCGCTTTCGGGACTCATGGTTCCGGCGGACGAGGGGACAGCCATTCCCGTATTTCGCCAGGTCCTGGCGGATATTGGGGATGAGCAGAGTCTGGAACAAAACCTCTCGACGTTTTCCAGCCACTTGATTCGGCTTGCCCCGATGATGACCGATGCCAGTTCCGAGACGCTCTGCCTGATTGATGAAATTGGCGCGGGAACCGACCCCGACGAGGGCGCTGCGTTGGCCGAGGCGATGGTGCGCCACCTGGTGGAGCGACGAGCCAGCCTTATTGCCAGCACGCATTACAGCCGGCTCAAACTCATGGCTCTAAAGGATCCGCGCATTCAAAACGCCCTGGTCGAGTTTGACCGTGAGACCTTGTCACCGACGTATCGGCTAATCATGGGTTCGCCCGGAAGTTCGCACGCCTTCTATATCGCCCGGCACATGGGATTTCCGGCATACTTGGTCGATCAGGCCGAAGCGCTCATGGACGGGGAGTCTATGAGTCTCTCTCGCGCGATAGAGGAAGTGAACCGCTTGCAAGCCGAGCTGCATCGCGAGCGGGACGAGCTGAAAGGGCGCCAGGCTGAACTTCTCAGCCAAGCGCGCGACTTGGCTCAGCGTGAAGATCGCCTGCGCCAACACCTGCAACACGATCGGGAAAAGGCGTTGAAAGATTGGCGCCGCGAGCTGGAGGCGATGCGGGACCAGTTTAACCAGGTATTGGAGGCGGTCCGCCGCGAGGAGGGGAAGGAGCGCGCGCGTGCTATCGAAGCGCTGCGGGAACAGTACAAGAGACTGCCGGACTCGCCCAAGGGCTTAGCACCGACTAAAGTGGCCGGCACACAGCCGGAAAAGGTCGGCGACCGGGTGCGGGTATCCGGATTTCTCGATGTGGGCACGGTGACGGAAATTGAAGGTCGCACGGCTACGGTAGAACTGGGCGCACTGCGGATGAAACTATCGTTAAGCGAACTGGAGCGCGTGGATGAACTGGACGCTCCAAAGCCCAGCAGGCGGACTTCGGCGCGCCCTGCCCTGGCGGAGGAAAAGCGACGGTCGCTGGGACTTGAGGTGGATCTGCGCGGAATGACTCAGGACCAGGCACTAGAGGTGTTGGACAAATACCTTGACGACGCGGTTCTGGCGGGAGCTCCCTTTGTGCGGATTATCCACGGAAAAGGCACTGGAGTGCTGAGGCGCGCGGTCTCGCAGCAGTTAAAGCGCGATTCCCGGGTCACCCGCTTTCGATTGGGAGAAACGGGAGAGGGCGGCGACGGGGTGACGGTTGCCGCTTTCGGGGACATCGATTAATCTTTTGACTGGTTGGGACGCTGTGCTATACTCTCGAAAGTAAGATCAGGAGGCACAAGGTGCAGGACATTTCTTCCATTGTAGATTGGCTGGTCAACGGTGCCGACGATGTGGTCAGTCGGGACCTTTTGGCAGCCAAAATCGAACGGTCCCGACGCACCGGACAGCCGTTGATTGTGAAATTAGGGGTAGATCCCACCGCTCCCGACATCCACCTAGGCCACACCGTGGTTCTGGAAAAGCTTAGGCAGTTCCAAGAATTGGGCCATCAGGTGGTGTTTCTGATCGGGGATATGACGGGCCGTATCGGGGATCCCAGCGGACGGTCGGATACTCGACGGCAGCTGACCAAGGCCGACGTCGCGGCGTTCGCCAAAACCTACGTGGCTCAGGCAGTCAAAGTGCTCAATCCCGACAGCGTCAGTCTTCGGTACAACAGCGAATGGCTTGAGCCGTTGACTTTGGCGGGACTCATCGAACTGATGAGTCATGTGACGCTGGCCAGAATTTTAGAGCGCGACGATTTTCAGACCAGATTTTCGGAACATTTCCCCATTCATTTGCATGAGCTTTTGTACCCATTGATGCAAGCCTACGACTCGGTGGCGCTCAAAGCGGACGTGGAGTTGGGCGGGACCGATCAGCGTTTCAACATTCTCACCGCGCGTCAAATTCAAGAGGCATATGGCTTGGAACCTGAAGTGGGACTGTTTATGCCTCTCTTGGAGGGTACTGACGGAGTACGCAAAATGTCTAAGTCGCTGGGCAATTATATTGGCGTGGACGAGCCGGCCGACGAGATCTTCGGCAAGGTGATGTCTATCCCCGACGATTTGATGCCGCGGTGGTACCAATTGCTGCTGGGAGAGCGGCCTAACACGATCACGGAGCGCATAGCCGCGGGAGAAAACCCTCGGGACGTGAAGGCTCAGCTGGCGCATCGGCTGACGGCACGCTTTTGGGGGGAGGACGCGGCGCAACGCGCCCAAGAACAGTTTGAGCGGACATTTCGGCACCGCGAAGTTCCCGAGGATGCACCTCAGGTTCCCTTTGCACCTTGGATGCAAAAGGCCCAGGCGTTGGATTTGGTGGCATCGTTGCCCGGGATGCCCAGCCGCCAAGAGGCACGACGGCTTTTGACGCAAGGGGCGGTCACGGTAGATGGGCTGCGGCTTGGCATGGGCGTTATGGTGTCACTGGGACCCGGTTCCTGGGTCAAGGTGGGCAAGCGGCGTTATTTTCGCATTACCGAGTCACCACGCGATTAAAGGGGTTCAATATGTCGAAAGAAAACGAGACGCAGCGCGGGTGGGAATGCCTGGCGAAGCAGCAGTGGACAGCCGCGGAGACAAATTTTCGCGGAGTATTGGAGGTCGACCCCTTTTTCCCCGATGCGCTTACCGGGATGGCTGCTCTATATCTCCGGGCCGGCGAGGCTGAACAGGCGCGGGAGCTCTGCGAAATGGCTACGGCGCAGGCCGAACGGGACCTCCCTCGTACCAAACGGCACACGGGCTGGGACGACGAAAAGGTTCGCCCTTATCTCCGGGCTCTCTATTACCTGGCGCTAAGCTACATTCGCCAGGAGGCCTGGGCGCTGGCGCAGCCCGCCCTGGAGGAGATTGTCGCCTGGGACGTCACCGGGATGGAGGGTGTCGCGCTGGAACTTTTGGCACAAGTGCTTCACCGTATTGAGCGCCGGGATGATGCCATCCATGCGTACTTGCAGGCTGCCGAATATTTTCCCGAGGATTATTACACGGCTGGACTTTTGTTGTTCCAGGCGGGGAAAGCGCGGGAGGCTGAGCGGCTTTGGCGCCGAGCATGGGAACGCCGCCCCGCCTTAGCCCGCCTTATCGTTCATTATCCGAGTGTGGTGCCTATTCCCCGGGGCGGTTTTAATGACGAAGCATTTGGTCGCATGGTGGAATATCTGAAGTATCAGGGCGAATTGTGGGATGCAGCCAGTAAAGCCGAGTTGGCCAGTTTATACGAGCGGCGGGTCGCGTTAAACGGATGACGGCAAGCGCCATCTTCGCGCTAGCGCTGGTATAGCGAGGAGGACGGCTTCGGCTAAGTCAAGAGGATCGGCTGACAGGCGTTTTTGTTGACAACACCTTCCATGGCCTGATGCGAACCGGGTTGGCGATGCTACGGTCAACTAGCCGGCGCGTGTTGTCATGCAATCTAAGGTACGCCCAGGGGTAACTCCCTGGATCTTGCCGAGGTCATACGGTGGGAGAAACAGGACGTGTGGATGAAACCGGACGGCCCCCGTTTTTGGGCATGGGTTGCGTCGTTTTGAGGAAGCGCGGTCGGAAGCTCTGCGGGAAGAGTGCGTCGGAATCCCGCCAGCTTGGTTTTAGACGGCCAATATCTCGGGAAAGAGGGTGGTCTGAGTCCGATGAGCCGTCCTCACCGCAATGATAGCGCCCGACTCGATCGGTATTCGCGGAGGATTCTCGTGGATGAGATTGGATGAGATGGCCAAGAGCGCAACGGGGTGCCGTTCACTTGTTGGGATTAAACTGGCGGAGCATGTGCATCAGTCGGTCGAGGGGGGATGGCGGTGCGCATCCGCGTGGTGCAAATGAACAGTGTCGTGGGTGATGTCGCCGGCAATCTCTCGCGCATGGTGGAATTTATGGGCGATGCCCGCCGGGACGGGGTTAACGTGCTGATCTTTCCGGAAATGGGACTGGCCGGCTATCCGCCGGAAGATTTGTTGTTTCGCCCCAGCTTCCTCAGGGACTTGGACCAAGCACAGGAGGAGTTGGCCGCCCGGACGGATGGTCTTATGGTCATTGTCGGCTACGCCTATGCCGAAAAGCGGGGACTGCGCAACGCCGCTGCGGTTATGGCAGCAGGGCAGACATTAGTGCGGGTGGCCAAGCAGCATCTGCCCAACTACGGCGTGTTTGACGAGGACCGCTATTTTACCCCCGGGACCGGGACTACGTTGGTTTTGTGGGAACGCTGGACCTTGGGTGTGTCTGTCTGTGAAGATCTTTGGTATCCTGACGGGCCCTACCTTCGCCAGGCACGGAGCGGAGCCAACCTTCTGGTCAATATCAGTGCCTCTCCCTTTTCCCGGGGAAAAAGCCTGATGCGTCAGGAGATGCTGGGCACGCGTGCGGACGATGCCGCCGCCTACTTGGTGTGGGCCAATTTGGTCGGAGGCCAGGACGAACTCGTTTTCGACGGGGCAAGTGCCGTTCTCTCGCCGGACGGACAGGTGCTGGCTCAGGCGCGGTCGTTTGCGGAGGATGTTTTGACCGTCGATTTGAATCGCACCCCCAGCCAGCATAGGCGCTGGATCGATCCGCGGTGGCGGCTCGGCGGAATAGAGGGCAACGATCTTGAGATTGTCTCGGTGCCGTTGGAACCGGTGGCGGATCGGCCGGCGGCCGCCCGGCGGGTTGAGCCGTTCCCCGACACCGTTCAGTCTTTATACCAAGCCCTGGTATTGGGTCTTCACGATTATGTGGAGAAAAACCATTTTGGTGACGTGGTGCTAGGCCTATCCGGCGGCATCGATTCGGCGTTGACCGCCGTCATTGCGGTGGACGCCTTGGGAAATCATCGGGTGCATGGTGTGTTCATGCCCTCGATTATCACATCCAGTGCCAGTCGTGACGACGCCCGGGCGCTTGCCGACAATTTGGGCATCGACTGGAGGGAGATTCCCATTCGAGAGGTTATGTCCGCATTCATGGATGAACTGACTCCCCACTTTGCCGGGCGGGCGTCGGATTTAACCGAAGAGAACCTGCAGGCACGGATTCGTGGAACTTTGTTGATGGCACTGTCCAATAAAATGGGATGGTTGGTTCTAACGACAGGCAACAAGAGTGAGACGGCGACAGGATACAGCACGCTCTATGGGGACATGGCCGGAGGATTTGCGGTGTTGAAGGATGTCCTAAAAACGGAGGTCTTTGGTCTGGCACGTTTTGTCAATCAACGGGCGGCAGGCGAGCGCATTCCCGTCAGTGTGCTGACCAAGCCGCCCAGTGCGGAGCTCAGTCCGGACCAAAAGGACGAAGACAGTCTTCCGCCGTATGATATATTGGATCAGATCCTGCGGGGGTACATTGAGGAGGATATGACTCCCGACGAATTGATCGGCGCCGGACTCGATCCGGATGCGGTGGCACTAGCGGTACGGCTAATCAATCAGAATGAGTACAAGCGGCGCCAGGCTCCGGTGGGAATCAAAGTGACGCCGCGAGCGTTTGGACGGGATCGGCGCATGCCGATTAGTGGCCGGTTTTAGGGGGGAGATAATGTCAGGTCATTCCAAATGGGCCAACATTAAGCGGAAAAAGGCCAAGGTGGATGCGGTTAAGGGCACCGTCTTCTCGCGATTGACAAAGGAGATTATGGCGGCGGCCAAGCGCGGCGGAGGCAATCCGGACACCAATTTTAAGTTGCGGTTGGCCATTGACAAAGCGAAAGCCAACAACCTGCCGGCCACTAACATCGAACGGGCCATTCGCCGGGCCACCGGTCAGGAAGCCGGTGTCAACTATGAGGAAGCCGTCTACGAGGGATACGGGCCGGCGGGGACAGCTGTGTATTTGGACATTCTCACGGACAACCGCAATCGCACCGCCGGAGAAATTCGCCATATCTTTTCCCGCCACGGCGGGTCACTGGGGGAAAGCGGTTGTGTAGCCTGGATGTTCGAGCCTAAGGGCCGGATTGTCATCGCGGCTGACGGAAGGGCCGAAGAAGAATTGCTGGATATCGCCATTGAAGCCGGGGCAGACGATTTGTCGCGGGAGGGGGACGAGATGGTGGTACTCACCAGTCCGGAAATGCTAGAGCCGGTGCGGCAGGCTTTTGAGGAAAAAGGCATTACGGTGGATGAGGCCGAATTAGTGCGCATTGCAAAAACGACGGTATCGGTTGCTGGACATGAAGCCGAACAACTGCTGGAGCTCTTGGATTTGCTGGAGGAACACGATGATGTGCAGCACGTCTATTCCAATGCCGATCTGCCTGATGAACTGTACGATGAAGGATAACCGACACCTGGCTAAATCCCCGGTTCACCGCGGCCTTACCTGGCGTCCTGCGGGTATTTCGGCGGGTCGAGCGAGATTAAGCGACTCGTGGTGCAGTATAGCGGCCCGCCCAAAACCACATGGCGTGGATTGATGGGGCCGCCTTTGATCACGCGGTCGTCGCAACCGGCTGCGCAAGAACTATCATGGTCATCCAGCGGCAGGCATGAACCGTGCCTGTCGTTCCGCTTAGCACCCTGAAAGGTGTCGCAAACTTCGCTGAGCCATAAATACCGCAACGCCCCCGATGAGACTTAGCCCGGCACTGACGCCGATGACGACCCAACCCAGGTGTTGTAGGTGTTGCGGGGACGTCAGCGACCCATGCAGAGCACGGTTCACACCAATGGGAAGGAACCAGAGCAGCAACGACAGGCCACTGAGCGTCTGTTGGGCGTGACGAGTCGTCCGACTCTTCACCGAAATCCACATCCCCGCTCCGGCAGCCAGCACACCGGCGAGGACTCCGTCTAAGACAATGCCCACCATGACGGCCACGGTGTAGACGTGCCAAGGATGGATCAGCGTGTACCCGTTGCTTGTTCCGAGCGCCACCGTCATCGCCAGTAGCATGGCGGGGGCGGCGCTCACCACCGCGGCCATGATTTTGCCCCAGACAATGGCCTGGGACGGCAACGGCGTGCTAACCAGACTTTCTAGCGTATGGCGTTCGCGCTCACCCGCCACGCTGTCCGCGATGGTATTGGCGACGCGATAAAACATTACCCACATCGCCACGAAGATGGGGATCCACGATGTTGTCCAGACAGGTTTCAATTGGTCCGGCAACAGACCGCCGACCAGGGCAACCAACACCAACGTGTTCAGCCATCCGGAATGCTTGCGTTGCCGAGCCCCCGCCCATTCGCGCCGTTCCTTCCAAAATATCGTGCACGTGCCGCGAACACTGTCGTGCTGCATCATTGGCCTTCATCTCCCAGCATGTGACGGACCGTTTCGTCTAACCTGGACGCGGTGGTGACATCCACAATGTGCGCCCCCTGCCGCACCACCAGCTCCAACACCGCGTTCAGGCCCGGCGCTTCCACCATCACCTGGGCCAGGTCACCCTGACGCGCAACTCCGGTGACACCGTCAATCGTTCCCAGGAGTTCAAGCAAGCCCTCTGAGTACTGGTGAATTCGAACGGTCGCGGCATCGCGGGCGTGGGGTAGCCGGTGTGGGTCATCGACTGCAACCAGATGGCCTCGCTGCAAGATACCCACGATATGACAGAGTTCTTCAATGAGCGGCAGGTCGTGGGACGTCACGATCATCGTAGGCTGATAGCGGGTCCAATGGTCGATGAGGAGTTGAATCGCGTGATGCCGGGCGTCAGGATCCAAGTGGGTGGTCGGTTCATCCAGCAACAGCAGGGACGTGGGTATGAAGAGCGCTTTGGCCAGCGCCAGTTGCTGGCGCATGCCCTGGCTCCACTGGGCCACGCGCTCCAATCGCCGCGGCCATAGGCCCCACGGCTCGAGAACGTCTTGCATGCGGCGGGCGATGTCTAGCTGCGGCATCCGCCAAATTCGGCCGACTAACTCCAGGTGTTCTTGGGCCGTCAGATTATCGTATAGACCGATGGGGGACAAGAGCGCACTACACTGTTGACGAACGACCTGGGGGTTCTCACACGGATCCCAGGGCCCGATGGTGATCCGGCCCGAACTGGGTCGAATTAAGCCCAAAAGCACACGCAGCCAGGTGCTTTTCCCGGCGCCATTGGGTCCCACCAAGCCAAAAATGGTGCTCGGAGCAATCTGACACGTCACCCGATCAAGCGCCGCAATCGTCCCAAAGGTACAGGTGACCGCGTCCAGCTTAAGGGCTGGGGGTGTGATGAAATTGTCCGCATTCATGCTGACCCGCCCGGTCCGCCCGTCACAGCCCCAACGACAATCAGCGCGCCTCCGAGGTAGGCCAACATTGAAACGTGGGTGAGTGTGCCGATGAGAATCAACACACCGCCGCTCAGCCCTACCGCGCGGCGGATCCAGAGTCGCTTGGGCCGGGTCATTCGCCTGACTCCTGCTCGCGGTCTGCCCCAGATATTTGCTCTGCTCTTGGGCCTGCCTGGCTGAGCGTGGTGGCCAGGATATCTAGGGCGTCCTGTAGGTGTTGACGGGCAAGATCGATCCGTGCCTGGCCCGCCTTGACCACCAGACGTTGGGTCAGGCGATGGGCCTCGGCGGATTCCCATGCGGCTCGGATCTGGGCCACCGTGTGGCGGTTGACCGGACCGAACGTGCCGACCCACGCTCGTAGCGCGGATTGCACGCGCGCATCCGCCGGAGAAAAGTCCATCGTCTGTCGCAGAGCGGTTAAGGACTCGCGTTGCTGCGCCTGCCATTCGCTCCACGTGGCAGCAATCGTCTCGACGCCCCAGTCGTTCGGCGCGCCGGGCAGCCCCTCCGGGAGGGATTGCCCAGTTTTGAGGGCATGCAGCACGAGGCTTTTCAGCCCGTCCGGTTCCCCTTCATAGAGAGCGCGGCCAACAGGCACCAATGCGTCGAGATCTGCGGATGACCAAGTCGTGCCGGCGCGCTGACGCAACCAGTCCTTGAACCAGGCTTGGCGCTGGTGCTGAGTGCTTTGCATGGATTGGCCCAGATCTTGCAACACGTCGGACGCCAGGCTGTCCTTCTGCGCAAGCATCTGCTTAGCGGCCTGAACGCGACTTTGCAGTCGGCGCAATCGCGCCATCTCATCCGTGATCGCGGTCGCTTGCAGGTTGAGCAACTCGTGCAAGGATAGGTGCTGGTCTAAGAGCTCCCGGATCTGCCGGATGGAGGCACCTAGCCAACGCAACCCGACAATCTGATACAGCCGTGTCAGTTCCCTGTCTGAGTACATCCGGTAACCGGTCGGTGTCGTTTCGGCGGGCGGTAACAATCCTTGATTGCTGTAATAGCGAATGGCCTTAATGGTGACGCCACTGCGCTCGGACAGCACGTGAATGGGATATAACTCCATCCCTATAGCTCCTTTCCTTCCGCCAGACCGGGAGGGGAGCCCGAAAGGATTCCCGACCCGAGACAATAGCGTCTTTATGTATGATAGAAGATTCCCCTAAGGGAAAAGTCAACCGTCACAGGGATGAAAATCCTAGCTGATTTCTGGGCACCGCATATGGGGGTTGAGGGTTTTTCAGAGCAGCAGGATTTAGGCACGAAAGATTTCTGCGATGGACAATGGCAAATCCGGGAAAAGCGGATTGACGACGCTATCTTCAGTCTGAAATGTGCCGATCACCTGATATCCCTCGGCGGTTAACCGGTAAACGGTGAGGGTCTCGGCATCTGGATCGATAATCCAGAACTCGGGAATCCCGAATCGCGCATAAAGGCGAGCTTTGACGTTTAAGTCCCGGTTTTGGGTGCTCGGTGATAAGACTTCGACGACTAAATCCGGTGCTCCTTGGACATTGGTATCTGTGACAATGTCTAATCGATCTTGCCGAATAAACAGCGATAGGGTAAAAAATGGGCGAGTGTCGCAATGCATCGGAAAGCAAAAACGTGCTGTCCGTTACGGGTGTGACCCGAGCTCTGAGGTAACCGCATCCAAGTTGAACAGGCCCAGATGTGGGGGACCGGCTTAGGTCTTCCAGTTTTGACCGGATGAGTCACCAGCGCCTCGTCAATACAGAGCGATCCCCAATCCGTCTATCCTCGAAACAACTTGTGCGTAATGTCGATAACCTGATCCCCGTTTGGACCCGTGAATTAGTCCGTCTCTTTCGAGGCATGCAGACAGGTACCCCCGGTTCGTTGTGCACGTTCCCACTCAGACTCGGGTTGATGGGAACAATCAAAGTGTGTCTCCTTCCAGCCCGGGCGGAGTTGGTCGCGACACCCCTGCACCGATTCCTCGCCAACGGGGCGAGAACAGCGGGTTGGGTCATGTCGATGTCCAATCTTCCACGCGCAATCCGTCGACGCGCGCCAAAATTCTCGCGTACTGTTGTTGGTGACCAGCGGAACATCAAGGGATAGGGCGTGCGCTGCGATCAACGTGTTGAGGGGGCCGATGGGTCGTCCATGTTTCTCCAAGTCTGCACGTATCTCGCCATAGACTAACGTGGTGTCCATCGAAAGTCTCGCAATGTCCAGGGGCAGCAAGAACGCTTCGAGGGCTGACTGGTTTCGCGCCTTGTGTTGACTTTTCGATACGCCAAACTGTAACTCAGCCACGGTGACCACGGAGACACCGCTCTCAGCCGTTTAAAATCCCCGCATGAGGTTTAGCAGCGTGCCTGACCGGCTTTTGATGTGATAGATACAGATGTTAGTGTCCAACATGTGCCGCATCAGAGCAGCTCCTCACGCTGTTGCTGCGCCGATGACTCGTTACGTTCGGACATATAGTCGTCCGAGAATAAATCCAACGCCTTGGCCAATGAAGCCCACGCATCATCCGTGGGCAACAGCACCACGGCTTTGCAACACGTTTCACAAGCACTTCCGAGCCGCCGAATCGGAATTATTTAGGCAGCCGCACCGCCTGGCTGCGGCCGGACTGGAAAATTGCCCGCTCCACGCTGCCACCCCCGCATAAAGGTATATATCTAGTATGTACCATATCGCTGGCGAACGTAACGCGCCCACACGCGACCAGTTCCGAATGTACCCCCAATGTCTGAGAGGGCGATTGCCTGATGAAGCCATAGAAGAAAAAAGCGGCCCAAAGGGCCGGGGGTCTATGCGGGTTCTGCCAAGATTATGGAACCCAGACCTTTTGGAGGACCCGCATGATGTTTTCACCGGCCGCCTTGGCGATGTCCGCATCGCTGTATCCGTGCACCACCAGCCAGCGAATAATGTTTGGGAACTCCGAGGGATTCTCGAGTCCGTCTACATAGGGAACCTCGGGAAAACTAGGACCGGTTTGTGCGGAATCGATGGACATCGCCTTGGCAAAGACCTGGTGCAAACCCGCATGATCCCCATAGAGTGTATCGGGCCCGAACGCCACATGATCAATTCCCACAAGATTGGCGACGTACTCGAAATGCTCCATGTAGCTCTCTAGTAAATGGCGCGGATGGTTGGCGGTCAATGTGGTGTGCGGAGCTGCCTCGATGCCAAACACCCCACCTTTTTCTGCCAATGCTTTAATCACGCAGTCGGGCTTCATGCGGGGCGTATCCCAGAGTGCCCGTGCCCCGGCATGGGTTACGAATATGGGAGTTTCAGAGCATTCGATGGCGTCCAACGCCGTGCGACCCCCCGTGTGCGATACATCAATCGCCATCCCCAACTGGTTCATGCGGCGCACCACTTGGCGCCCAAACTTGGTCAGACCGCCGTCGCGCGATTCCTTAAGGCCGCCTCCCAAAGCATTGCCTTCACTGTACACCAAGCCCATTAGGCGTACGCCAAATCCGTAGAGAATGTCCACGCGGTCCAATTCATTTTCAATTGGCATCGCGCCTTCCACCGACATAACAAAGCCGATCTGCCCGTGGCTTCGTGCCGCCTCAATGTCGGACACGCGGTGCACGACACGCACATACTCCTGGTGCGCGAAATCCGAAAGGCGCATGCCCAAGTCGTAAAGCACGTCGTCCCACTTCCACCCCGACTTGGAGGTAATCATGGAGGTGCCGTCCAGCATATTGTCAAAGACCACATGGAGCCGGGACGCTCGGAGTCCGTCATACGCAGTGAAGTCACGGCCTTGCCGAATAAGCTCGGGGAGCTCGAAAATGTTTTCCGGCACCAGCGTAGGATGGTCATGCAGCGAGATCATGAGATGCTCGCGCATCAAGCGTGCGACCCGCTCCTCTTGGTTCGGGGTGGTGCTCACCACCGTACTGGGCACCCGGCCTACTTCAGGAGGGAACTTGAAGGCCTGAAAGTCTCGGCCTTCCTCTAAGTAACTGTATGATCGATACATGGTGGCCTCCTTAGCATTAATCGTAGAGTCCGGCATAATGGGGCGGCTTGGGAAACGGTCCAATAAGTTGCTCCAGACGCGCGGCAAATGCCAGAACCTCCGCATCTTGAGCCGGACGCCCTACGATTTGAATGCCTGCCGGACGACCCTCGGAGTTAAGCCCCGAAGGCACCGAGACCGCTGGTAGCCCGAGCAGTGCAAAAGTACTGGTGTACAGCGTGGCGTCAGACAGGTCCTCCACCAGCGCCACCTCTTCCAAGGGGGCCACAGCGGGCATGGTGGGCATCAGCACGAAATCAATATCGCGCGTCAGACGCGACCATTCACGGCGCAGCGCCTCACGAATCTGCCGGGCGCGAAGATAGTCAGCGGCGGTGATGCCGGCACCCGCCAAAAGGCGCACGCGGGTTCCCGCGCTGTACTCACTCCAACGCTCTTTCAACAGCGTTTGGTGCACGCCATACGCTTCTACGGTGATAATCGCAATAGCGGCGGCATTGGAAAGCACCCAATCGTAATCGAAGGGGTCGCGAAACTCCACTTGGCCCTCAATCTTCCGGATGGCTTTCTGAGTCAACTCGTCCACGTCAGAAGCGGTGCGGCCGAGATCGATAACCGCCACCCGAGGGCGATCTTGGTCCACCGGCGCCCGTCCCCCCAGTCCTTCAAACAGGCTGACCAAATCGTCCGCTGTCCGGGCCAGCCATCCCAAGTGATCCAGACTCGGCGAGAGCGGGATAAGCCCTTCGGCTGAGTAATGGCCCCAGGTCGGCTTATATCCGGCAACGCCGCCAAAGGCGGCCGGGTTGCGAATCGACCCGGCGGTGTCTGTCCCGACCGCCCCGAGGCCGATTCCCGCCGCCACTGCCGCCGCGGCACCGCTGCTGGATCCGCCAATCGTCAGGCGCGGATCCCACGGGTTGTGTGCCGGTCCGATTTCGGGATGCACCAAACCAAACGCAAATTCCAATAGATTGGTCTTGCCGAATATGACCGCCCCGGCCCGGCGTAGTTTTTTGACCATATCGGCGTCCCGCGTCTGGCGGGTTCGCGGATAAGCGAGCGACCCGGCCGAGGTGACCGTCCCTTTCACATGCATTAAGTCTTTGATGCTGACGGGCACTCCGTCCAGCTCCGACAGTGGCCGGCCCGCGCGGTAGCGAGCCAGCGAAGCATCAGCCTCTGCCAACGCTTGCTCGCGGAGCACGGCCGTGAACGCATTGAGTTCTCGGCCCAGCGCCTCGGCCGCGGCCAAATGCTTAGCCACCACCTCGACCGACGACGTCTCCTGATCAAGATATCGCTGATGTAGCGTCCTTATTGCCCCGCTCATAGACGCACATCCTCGCCATCAATGAGGGCACCCACTGCCGAGGCCTTTTGCAGCATGTCGGACAGACTCGCTAGGGATTCGAGCTCGGCGGTCAAAATGCGCATCTCCTCCGCAGTCAATGGCGGTACCAGTAGTTGCTCAACAATCTTGCGGCTGATATTCACCCAACTCCCCCTCCATCCGAAGTCTTAATCCCTGAGTGAATTGCCCAGGGCATTAAAGGAAAGCACGGTGATGAGAATCATAAGCCCCGGAAATATGGCCAGCACCGGATCAACAAAGACATAGGTTTGGGCATTTTGCAGCATGCTTCCCCAAGAGGCCAGCGGCGGCTGGATTCCCAGCCCCAGAAAGCTTAGCGCTGACTCCAGCAAAATCGACCAGGCAATGGTCAAGGTCGCCATGGAAAGCACAGAGGGCAAAAGCTGCGGAATAATGTGCCGGCGCAGCACCCAGAACTGCTTCCCGCCCAGCGCGTGGGCGGCCTCCACAAACTGCCGCTCACGGATTGACAGCACTTCGCCGTAGGCCACACGCGCCATCGCCGGCCAGTTGACGAGACCGATGACCAGAATGATGACCGGTGGACTGTTGCCGAACGACGTGACCTCAACCATGATGAGGATTAGCGCGGGAATCGCCAACGCGGCATCCACGATCCGCATCAGCACCATTTCCACCGCACCGCGGAAGTATCCGGCTAGCGCGCCGACGAGAACCCCGACGACGATGGACACCACCATGGCCATAACACCCACAATGAGTGAGACGCGGCCGCCTGCCAACAGCCGGGAAAGCACATCGCGTCCCAAATCATCGGTGCCGAGCGGATGACCCGGACCAGGCGGCAGCAACGCGTTGATCGGATGGGTGGTGATAGGCGAGACGCGATACACCAAGGGCCCGAAAAACACAACCAGGTAGACAAGGATCAGCACCACCACGGCCACAACCCCGCCGGGGTTGTGGCGCATCCAGCGCTTAAGTCCGCCCCGGCGCTGCGGCACGGCGACCGTTTCGATTTGCTCCAACGTTTCCGGATTAGTCATAGCGCACCCTCGGATCTAATAGGCCGTACATGACGTCGACCACAATATTAATCAGGATCACTCCGGAGCCAATCACCATGGTGGCCCCCATCATCAGCGGATAATCGCGCTGAGTGGTCGCTTCCACCATGAGGTGGCCGATGCCGGGCCACGCGAACACCGTTTCCACAATGGCATCTCCCCCGATGAGGACGGCAAAAACCAAGCCGACCACCGACAAGATGGGGTTGAAGGCGTTGCGAAGCGCGTGGCGGTAAATCACCCGCGCCTCCGAGGCACCTTTGCCGCGCGCCGTACGGGTGTAGTCTGACCGCATCGCTTCAATCATGCTGGACTTGGCAATCACAAAGATGTTCGGCATGAACACGAAAGTGAGGACGCTGACGGGAAGCACCATATGCGCAATGAGCCCCCCGCCGCCGCCCCCACCCGCTGCCGACATCCCAGATGCCGGCAGAAGACGGAGCCAAGCGGAGAATACAATGATGGCCACCATCGCGAGCCAATAGTCCGGCGTGGACAACCCCAACATGGTGAGGCCTGAAGCCACTTTGTCGAATATCCGCTTGCGGCGGATGGCTGCCTGTGTTCCCAACGGTATGCCAATCAACATCGCCAGGATGAGCGCTGTGCCGGCCAACAATGCGGTGTTGGGAAAGTACACGCCTATGACCTGCATGACGGGCTGCTGCAGCGAGTACGAGACGCCAAAGTTGCCGCGTACCGCGTTAACCAGCCACTCGCCGTACCGCACTATTACGGGCTGGTTAAGTCCGTAGAGCTTGGCCACCGCCTCTCGCGATGCCGCCGTCGCGTTCATGTTGACAATAGCTGCGGGCCCCCCCGGCGCGGCGTTAATCAAGAGAAACACAATGAGACTCATGATTAACAGCGTGATTATTCCGAGCAGAACGCGACGCGCGATGTATCGGCTCATTTCTTAAAGTGCCAGTCCTGAACGTTAACCAGTGCGATGTTGTAATTGACCGGGGGCACGTAGAGATTCGAGCTCGACACGTCCACCATCTGCGGGTAGAACAGGAACCCTAAGGGCTCAGTCTTGCCAATCTCCACCTGGATCTCATCGGCTAGTTTCTTTTGCTGCGCCAAATTAGTGGTCTCACGCAGCGCAGTCATCAATTGATCGAGCTTGGGTATTCCTATGCCCTGTACGTTATAGCCGCCCTTGATAGTGGTGCTCGAGAAGTACGGGTACACGTCGGGCGTCAACGGGGCAATCCACCAGCTGGCGGTCGCCTGATAGTCCAGTTTAATGACGGAGGTCTCAATCCAACTGTTAAAGTCCATCACATGGATGTTGGCCGTGACTCCGATTTGCTTCCAGTCTTGCTGCACCAGCTCGGTCAGCGGGACCAGGTATCCGTATTGCGCCGTCGGCATGTTAATCGTAAAGGGCTTGCCGTTCCAGTACATCTTGCCGCCCGGGCCCTTCTTCATGCCGGCCGCCTCCAACAGCTGCACCGCTTTTTTCGGATTATAGCGATACTGCTTGACGTTGGGGTGGTAGAAGTACTTTTGGATAGGCCCAATCGGGCCGTTGGCCACGGTGCCGTACCCCTTCAGCAATCCCTTGATGATCGCCGGCCGGTTGATGGCGTATTCCAGCGCCTGACGCACCAGAACATTGTTGAATGGCGCCTCGCGGCCATTGAGCGTGATGTTGTAGTAGTTCTGCTCAGGCACCGGCTGCACCGTCAAGGAAGAATCGGTCTTCAGCCGGGAAACCAGCTGCGGCGAGTCCACCTCGGCAAAGTTCAGGTCGCCGTTGAGCAGATCGCTGACCACAGTGGTGGCATCCGGGATAATCTGGAACACAATCTTCGGGATCTTTACAGCGCCCCCGAAGTAATGTGGGTTTCTAACAAGCGTAATAGACTGTCCAGGCGTCACCGACTTCACTTCGTACGGGCCTGTTCCCACCGGCGTCTTGGTGCCGAAGGCGGCGTCGTTCCACAGGTTGGTCCCCTGGCTCTGCAAAATGTGCTTAGGCAGAATCGGCGCGAAGAAAGTCAGATACGAGGGTAGTGATGACCAGGGGCTCTTCAGATGGAAGATAACCTGATACTTGCCATTGGCGGTGACGTTGGTCACGTCGCTGTAGTTCGACGCGCCATTCGCCCCCAACTTGGGATTTAGCACCACGTCGTTGAACGTGTATAGCACGTCCGCCGAGGTGAAGGGCTTGCCATCCTGCCAGGTGACACCGTGGCGCAGATTGAACACCCACTCAAGACCGTTGTTGGCGGTGTGCCACGAGGTGGCTAAGTCAGGAGCCGGAAGGCCCTTCAAGTTACTCTTGGTCAGGCCTGAGAAGATTAACGGGTCGATGTTGTCTGAATCCACGTACGCATTGGGATTCCATAAGTTGAAGTTAGGGTTGCCGTTAATCTCCATCGTGATGCTGCTTGTTGTTGACGCGGAGGTTGCGGTTCCCGAGGCCGATGTCGTGGGATTGGTAGTGCTCCCGCAGGCCGCTAGTAGCGCCCCCAGCACTAGAGTTGCACTTGCCAGCGCAACGGTTGCCTTTCGTGTCATCTCATAACCTCCTCACAATGATCGGCCCGGCGGGCCGACTTAAACCCAGACTTCTTTCAGAACTCGGAGAATGTTGGCACCCAGCACCTTTTGGATGTCCTGGTCGGAGTAACCGTGCGAGACCAGCCACCGCGCGATGTTGTGGAAGTTCTCGCCGGGGTTTTCAATGCCGTCGACAAAAGGGACCTCATCGAACTTGGGGCCGACGTGCGCCGACTCGATCGAAAGCTGGCGGGCAAACGCATGGTGCAGCGCCACGTGGTCGCCAAACAGGGTGTCGGGGCCGAACGCCACATGATCAATGCCGACCATGTTGGCGATGTACTCGAAGTGCTCCATGTAGCTCTCCACCGAGTGCTCCTTATGGCGCTCGGTCAACGTGGTATGCGGGGCCGCTTCCACGCCGAAGACCCCGCCCTTGGCGGCGCAAGCCTTAATCACGTCGTCAGGCTTCATCCGCGACGTGTTCCACAGCGACCGCGCGCCGGCGTGGGTAATGAAGATAGGCTTTTCGCTGACTTCAATCGCGTCCAGCGCGGTCTGGTCACCGGTGTGCGACACGTCAATGGCAATGCCCAGCTGGTTCATGCGGCGGACTACTTGGCGGCCCAACTGCGTCAATCCGCCGTCACGGGCTTCTTTCAACCCGGCTCCGAGCGCATTGGCCTCACTGTAGACCAAGCCCATGCAGCGGACACCAAACCCGTAGAGAATGTCCAGCCGGTCGAGCTCGTTCTCGATGGGTGTCGCCGCCTCCAGAGTCAGGACCACGCCGATGCGGCCGGTCTCCATCGCCGTAGCAATGTCCTCCACGCGGTGGACCACCATCGCAAGGTTTTGATGGGCAATGTCGCTTAGGCGGATCCCCATGTCATAAATAATGTCGTCCCACTTCCAGCCCGCCTTCGAGGTAATCAGCGCGGTGCCGTCATTCATGTTGTCGAAGACCACATCGGTCTTAGACAGGCTCAAGCCTTCATATCCCATGAAGTCGCGGCCCTGCCGGCGGTACCAGAAAATCTCGCTGGGATCGGCGGGCACCAGTGTCGGATGATCGTGCAGGGAGATTACCAGATTGTTGTCGAGCAGTTCTTGCACATGGGCTTCCTGCTCAGGAGTCACAGCAACCTTGCGGCTGTTGACCCGGCCCACCTCTTGAGCGAGCTTGAATTCCTGATAGTCCACCCCCGCCTGGAGATATTGAAAAGACTTGTACCCGTCATATTTCTTCTGCGCCTTCAAAGCTGCACTTCCTCTCTAAAAATGCCTCTCGACCACGGAGAGTTGGAACGGTAGGGAAAAATCGCGAGATTGCGAGCGCCGCACTTAGAAAAATGCGAATAGTCAAGCGGCGCGCTAAAATGCGCGAGTAGCCATCGATATCGGATCGGAAATCGTTGGCAATGTCAACTGCAGTTTGGTTATTCCAACTTGCATGAATGATGTTCGACGTACTCTGCTGGTGTTCCTGCTTTATTTGGGCAAAGCATAGAAGAATTTTTTGGGAGGAGAGAAGAATCTCTAAATAGCGCCTTGATCGTGTCAACGGATGGTGTCTGAGATCTTCTCGCTGCGCATCGCAATTTCACCCCAAAAAATCGCCTCGCGCCGCGTACTATATCCTCTTTTTCTGTGTTTTGCCTGAAAAAGCAGGAACTTGCGGAACAAGCCACTAATGTTGTGTTAGGAAACCCGTAGACATCGTGCCTCCGCATCAAGGAGGTTCCTCATGTTTTTATCCCGCCGCCCCATTAAGATTACCGCCGCTACAGCGCTGGCTTGCGTCATGGTCTCAGCGACCACCCCGGCACTGACCCAGTCTGAACCTGTCGTGTCCAGTTATCTGGCCAGGCCGAGCGAGACGACGCTGACCATTACAGACCAGAATTTTGGGACTACCCCAGCATCCTTGCGACAGCTCGGGATTTACCCACAAAAAGGCAATCCCGGGCGCCGGTAAAGAGATAGTGATAGTGTGCGCTCAGCGTGCGCACATCGACGGGAATCACGCCAACCCCCTGATAGGCGTCGACGACCACCCGCGCCCCGGCGCGTTGCGCCGCGTCAGCGATTGCTCGCACCGGCAGCCGCAGTCCGTTGGCGTATGCGGCCAACGGCACCGAAATTAGGCTCCGATAGTTCCCCCGAGGTGGCGGATAAAGTGCACGTCGGCTCCGTGCCGCCCTTGCGCAAGCCGCACGTGGGTGATGGACGGAAACTCCAAGTCATTTGTAATAATGCGGTTTCTCGACGGCGCAAACTGTTGAGTCGATGCCACTTGAAAGGCGGCTTCCGACGCGCACGGCACCCAGGCTACATCTTCCGGATTGGCATGAATGAGTACGGCAAACAGCGTTCGGGCACGGGCTGCGAAGCTCCGCCTGCCCATCACGAACCGCCACTCCTCTCTCCGGATGCGCGCAGACTTCCACCCCGCCATCCCAATTCGCTGGAAATGGCAGCCGCAACTTTCACCACCATGGGCCCCCAGTTTTTCATGGTGGCATCGCTGACACGCATAACCGGACCGCCAATGCTTATCCCCGCCACCGGTTCGCCGCGCCCATCAAAAATGGGTGCGCCGACTCCCCGGCCACCCAGTTCGAAATCCTGGTCACTGATGGAATAACCCCGCTGGCGTATTTGCTCCAACTCCCGTCGCAGCCGTTTCGGATCGGTTTCTGTCGCCGGCGTATACTGCGGATAGCTAGCCAACTCCGCCAAAATGGCCTCCTGCTCCTCCGGGCTGACAAACGCCAGCATAGCCTTGGGCGTGGCGCCAGCATGCAGCAGAGATACTTGCCCCGCCTGCGAAACCAACCGCACGCCTTGCCGACTGGGAAATGTCGCGAGGGTGATGGTTTCCCGGTCGTGCCAGCGCACCACCAGATTGACCGTCTCATCAGTCTTTTCCTGAAGCTCTCTCAGGTAAGGCTCGGCCACCGCCGCAATAGGGTTGCGGCGGACGGAGGGCAGGAGCTTTAACACCATCGGCGTCAGCGCATATCCGGCATCGCGCTCGGTGATGAGGCCATATTCCTGCAAGGTCTTGATGCATCGAAACACTTGGTTGCGGGACTGCTCGGTTCGTTGTCCCAGTTCTTCCGTAGTCAACACCTCTGCAGCATCAAAGGCGAATAGGGTATCCAGCACCTTTACAGCCGACCGGATTGTGTAACGGCTCATCACGACAATTCTCCCCCACGTTTCACTCTATCAACTTTGTACTGACTATCTAAACTCGGTAGTTCGCTCCCCGAGCATCACATTCCTGCCTCGGTCCAGCATTCCGTGACCACCCGGCGCTCCGTGCAAAAGGCAAACACGTCCTCGCCGGTGGCATGCAGGTCACCGTAGAACGAATCCTCCTTCCATCCTGCAAATGGGAACCACGCTATCGGCGCCGGAACGCCGATGTTACCCACTATCATGGCCAACGCACAGTTTTATGTTAACAGTAGTTAGAAGATTCTCACAAATGAATAGGTAGTTCCGATGTCGGAGAGAGGAGTCAACACCCATCTCGTCGAGGAGAGGACCACCATGATCAAACTCTCGTGGATCACCGACTACTTTACCACGCACGGCCAGTTGCGCCTATCCCAACGTAAAACACTCGCCGCCCTCGTCTGGGCGGTCATGCGAAAGGCGTTGCTCGGGATTGCCGCCATCGGCCACGGCCTGGCGATGGCAAGACGACCACGGCCAAATACGCCATCATGCGCGTGGATCGCTTTTTGGGAACACCGGCATTGATATGGAGGTTGCCTGTGGCGACCTGATCGCGTGCGACCAGCGGGTCGCAGTTCTAGTCAGTGCAAGTAGGGGCAGCTAACGGAGCGACAAGCCACCTAAACCCATGGCGCCTCTTCTCTACACGAGAGCAGCCCGGTACCGAGTCTTGCGTGGTGCGGCGAGGCTTCCATGGTTCGTACCTACGGCACGCAAACAATAGCTTGGGAACAAGGAGAGCCGGCCGGTTTCCGCCCGCTAGGGCGGATAATGGGGAACAAGCCTCGCAAAGCCAGGACCCCGTGACGACTGGTCGGAAGTCGGACTGAC
Organism: Bacillota bacterium; assembly: GCA_021820965.1. Taxonomy (GTDB): domain Bacteria; phylum Bacillota; class Sulfobacillia; order Sulfobacillales; family Sulfobacillaceae; genus Sulfobacillus_B. The sequence continues at coordinate 70,672 of JAKACZ010000003.1, forward strand.
TCATCGTACTCCGCGGTCGGGAAAGGCGGCTACATGGGGAAGGGGTCAGCAATCGTGGAATCGTTCTAAGGCAACATGGGCTCCATACAATGGGAGAACACCGGCCTTCATGCAATGGAAGGAGATACCGAGCCATGCCAACGGGATTGGAACGAATAGCAGAGATCCAGCGTCCTCAGGTGTTCCTCTCCTATCAGGAGTTGCAACGCCACGCGATTCTGTGAAACCACGGTTGAAGAGCTCAGTGCGGGAGGAGCAGCCGACAAGGCTGAGAAACTGGGGGAGTGCAAGTCTCCCCATCACCAATTGGTCGATTCGGGTGATTAGCATATCCCATGCATGGGAAGGTAACGACTCATGTTCTGCTGGGATGTAAACGCCGCGGCGGCCTCGGTTACCCCGAAGGTCGGAACCGTCTGTGCGGCAAGCAAACGTGGAGGCCAGAAGGACGGAAACGAATACTGCAGCCTCGAAATAGGTTCCTCTGCGGAAGCGGTTGAAGAGATATTGTGGGCGCCGACCCTGTTCCTGAGAGGGGAAGGCCGTTGTTCGGTGGGAAGAAACGACCGAGGGCACCACCGAAGCCACCAGGGTATGGGTTCTGGCATCTGCAGAAAGTTTCTCAGAGATAACGTCGGGAAGGTCCGCGTTGCAGCTGGGGTGACAACAACCAGCACAGACTCGGCCCCGTCGCATACGCGACGGCCCGAGAGGAGCGCGGATTGGCGCATGAGGTCGTAGTAGCGAACATCGTGGGGTAATGCCCAGGTAGTGAAGGACCTCTGGGCGCCTGGGGCGCCGGCTCAGGAAGGAACTTGACGGCCGAACACAGTGTCGGCGTGGCGGACCTTCGGGAGCAGGGCTAGTACACAAGTAAACTGAACGGGTGTCGGACGGATATGGATGTCACCATTTAAGCCGAGACCCGTTTCGGGAAGGCTTGCGTTGCGAACGGAGACCCAGGGCTAGAACCGGACTCGGGAAATCCGACCGTCCGGGATCGTAGGGGGGCTTCAGGAATCGTGGCCTATGCGGAACGGCTGAGACGCTTCGATGGTAAGAAGGATAAATAAGTACCGACGGCAGGTTTCCTGCAACCTCGTCGTCTGTGGCAATGCAGGACGACCCCGTGTCCATGTTGGCCGCGCGCCTGATTTCTATCCCGACAATCCGCACGCTGGGTTCTGTGGAGGTTGGGCTGCTCACGGTGAGTAGCCCTTCCACCCCGCGCTGGCCAGAGGTCGGGCCACTCTATCAAGTTAGGTGTTGGGTGCCGAGAAATCTATTCTCATGACGCAGCCGATGGAAAGCCACACTAGGATTATGGCTGGAGTGACCACGCAGACGACGTCAAAAGCCGTTCCGGTCCGGGCTATAGCTTGGATGCTGGCGGTGGTAATGTTCATCATGGGCTCAGACTTAAATATTGTATCGCCGCTTTTGGCGGCGATGAGTCGAAGCTTTAGCGTGCACCTGGCGTTGGCAGGGTGGCTGGTGACGGCTTTTGCCCTTGGTTATGCCCTGGCCTCGCCGCTGTCCGGCTGGGCGTCCGATCGGTTGGGGCGCGTTGGCATGCTGGCCGCGGGCATGGGCGGATTTGTTCTTTTTGAGACCGCTTCGGCGGTAGCACCTTCATTGTGGACGGAAGTCGGAGCGCGCGCGTTAGCGGGCGTCTTCGCCGGAGCGGTCAGTCCCGTCGCCTACGCTCTGGTTGGCGACGTTGTCCCTAAGAACCACCGCGCCGGCACGATGGCCATCTTGTCGATGGGTTTTTCGGTGTCGACCGTGGCGGGTGTGCCGTTAGGCCTGTGGCTGGCCGCTTGGACGGGATGGCGGGGGGCGCTGTTTGCCATCGGTGCGGCGCTCTTTCTGGCGGGCGTGCCTTTGCTATACATGCTCGGGCGATCTGTGCCGCGGCTCAGGCCTCGCACCGCCTCGACCGATTCTGGGGGTTGGCTTGGGGCGCTTTGGCCGCAACTTGGCGCCAGTTTCGCCGCCTTTTCGGCTATGGGGCTGGTCTACACCTACCTTCCCACCGCTCTCATGAATCGGGGGGTGGCTCCGTATCCCTGGTTGATGGCGATACTAGCGGTCTATGGCACGTTTAATCTGGCGGGGAATCGCTTTTTCGGGTGGCGCGGGGATCGCGTCGGTGCCGGGCCGGCCGTTCGCCAGGCACAGGTGTTTGAAATGGCGGTGCTGGTGGTGATGGCGGTTTTTGCGCGGATATCGATGCTCTGGCCACTGGCCCTATCCACCTGGTTGTTCGCCTTCAGTCAAGCGTACATTCCCGACCTGAAAGCGTTGGCCTCTGATGTTCCGCTCCGCTGGCGGGGCACCAGTTTGGCGATCAACAACACCGCCATGTACAGCGGCATGGTATTCGGCTCGGCGCTGGCCAACGCCGTGTACCCCCGCGGCCACTTCGCCTGGCTTTCGGGGCTGGGTGCTATTTTGATCGGGGCAGGCTGGGTGGTGATGAGAAAAAGCCGTCGCCTCTGGCAGGTGCCGGTGATCCGTGATCGTCATTAAGCGGATGGGGATTGAATTCGCTTGCGAAGGGCTATCCACACCAGCCAGGTCAGCAAAATACCCCCGAAACCGACCACAGCCCCGACCAATTCTCCGTGAGCCAGCGGCGATGCCAACAGGGCCAGAACGACGACTGCCATGACAAAATAAGTGGTATAGGGATATCCCCAGAGCCGATGCGTCAGTTTCTCCGGATGATGTTTTTCCAGATAGGGTCGATAGTAAAGCTGAGTCAAGAGAATCATCAGCCAAATAAACATGGCTTGAAACCCTGTGGCGGTCACCAGATACGCATAGGCCTTGTGAGGTAACACGTATGCCAGCACGATGGTGGCCCCGAGCAATGCGGCGCTGGTCCAGATGGCGTGCGTCGGCAACCCCTTCGCGTTCAGACGTCCCAGGGCACGCGGGGCCTGACGTTGCTCCGCCAGACTGTATAATACCCGCACGTTGGAATACAATGCGGCGTTCATTGTGGACAGCACGGCGAAAAGCAAGACGCCGTTCATCAGCCAGGCCCCGTAAGGTAACGGCACGTTGTGCAGGGCCAAAACAAACGGGCTAATCTTGTCTGAGTTCCGCCACCATGGAGTGAGGGCTAAAATGAACACGATAGACCCCAAGTACATGATAGTTGTCAGCCACACGCTGAGGCGAATCGCTTGGGGCAAGGTCTTCTCCGGCTTTTTGGCCTCGGCTGCAGCCAACCCGATTACCCCGGTGCCGGCATAGGCAAAGAGCACTAATAGCATGGCAGGTGCCGCTCCGTACCATCCGTGCGGGATCCAAACGCCGTGTCCCGTAAACGGCGAGGCAGGATTAGGCTTATGCGCCAAGACCCCCGTCACCGCCAGCGCTCCCACCACAATAAAGGCCAATACGGCAACAGTTTTGATTCCCGCCATCACTCCCTCTATGGTGCCGAAGCCACGCACGCTGATAAAGTTGATGGCGATAATCGCGGCGGAGTATGCCAGAGCCCAGACCCAAAGCGGGATGGTCGGAAACCAATAGCGTGTGAACAAAGAGGCGGCTGTGACTTCACTGGACATGGTAAGCACACTGGAAAACCAGAAAATCCATCCCGCGACAAACGTCCAACCGGCACCCAAAACCTTGTGGGTGAACACCAGAAAAGATCCTGGGGTCGGGGTGGCGATAGACATTTCGGCTAATGCGTTAATCTCCAGGTACATTGCCAAGGCGCCTAATGCGTACAAAAACACCACCATCGGTCCGGCATGCCGGATGGCCAGGCCACTAGCCATGAAGAGTCCCGATCCCATAACACCGCCTACAGTGAGAAGCGTGAGGGAAGGGGTGGTGAGGTCGCGTTGAAAGCCGTGGCGATGACCCCGCCCGGTATGATGGACGCCAGCACGGCGGGATTTGTCGCGTCCGGAAGATTTCAGACCCATATGCAGTTGCCTCCCGAGGTAGCTTCCGGTCTTTGGAACGTCATGCGTTACCCGCGTAGTATGGGCGAGAATGGTTCGCTTTATGCATTAATGACAATTAGCGTGCGACGAGCACACTATTACCAACTGGTGCGCGAGACCAGCCCCCTCGGGTTTGTGGCTTACGGGCACCCGATTGGGCACGTCGGCTTGCGGGAAGGCGGGATGTCATGGCCAGGCGGATCTGCCCCAACTGCACGTATCATACCAGCAACTTACGCGCAAGGTCGGGCATCAAAATCCAGGCTCATGGCCAGCCCCCCTTCGGAAAGACGTCGATAGAGAAACACGAATTCCCACGTCTCATTTTTCTTCGGGCCGGCCGGCGAATCCTTGCAGGCGGGTTCTTGGCTGAAGGGCCGTGTGCCGTCCATCATCAGAAAAGCGTCGCCGAATACACAGAGATAGGAAGGCGAGACGGCCCGACGATCGATTGGGAGCCGGGACAACCGGACGCTCGCCATCTAGCGCTCCGGCGATACTCGGGAGCCATCACGGAGTCGGAACAGCCGTCATTAGGCGTGGCTTTGCCGTCATGCTATTATCGCCTCAAAGGAGGCGATTTCGTGGCCCAGTACACCATGATTATCCACTCGACTGGCGACAACTTTACCGCCTATTGTCCAGACGTCCCTGGGTGCTCTGTGACCGGCACCACGGCGTCTGAACCCGCAACATCTATTTGTTGGAGCGCTCGTGAAGCATCTTAAGGCTCTCTAAGTTGGTGGCGGCATAATCCCTGCGCCTCGAACCGTCGTTGGCACCGTTGATGTGCCATGGCTCGCCGTTCCGGAGAATCACTAGGCGAGATACGGCCCTTACTGCGTACGGAACTATTGCCCCCGAAAGTGCGTTGGCAAGGTTTCTTCTCTAGGGCAGGGGATCGATGTGTCCTGGGACTTCTAAAGCCTTAGCCCTCTGCCATGCGATATTCAATTCATCTTGATGCTGTGCTGCCCACTCCGCAACCAACCCAAGGGCTCGAGGCGGGAGGGCGCCCGCGATTACAGCCAGAGTTCCAATGGCGACAGTTGCGTGGTAGAGGACCGTAGTGGGCATGAAAATGGGGAGGGTTGTGGTCGTCGTAATACATCCGGATGATGATGCCATAGAACCGGCAAACTTCAGGAATCAGACCGGACCGGCCGCAAGGCTGGAAACAAGTCTTCGGCTTGTTTCGCCGTTAACCGTAAGTAAAGAGAGTCGGGGCACAAGTCGACGTCGCTCGGCCATTCCACCGCCCCAGCGTCATTAACGTGCACGCTTTCAAAGACATGCCGATCCTTCCACGCGCCGAACACACCGCGGCCCGCCAGGTCCTGAAGGTCGATCGTTCCGCTTGTTCCCTCGTCGAATCGGACCCAAATTTTGAAGTCCTCCCGGGGCTCTACCTGAACGACTCGCATCGCAGCGACCCCCTTTCTAAAGGCTTAGTTAAGTATACCCCCAATCGGTAGCTGTCACCATTACAAAAAGCGGCGGAACCCGTCCCCTTGGGGCGCTCTTGCCCCCGAACATTCCTTACGGCGTGGTTTCTGCCGTCAGTCAATCGTGAAATGGGTTCTGAATGGTGGCAGACCCGAACTTCTGTCCGTGATTCAGATCTTCGGTCCACAAAACCGATGCCCCGGCCACCTGTGCGGCTATCACAATTAAGGCGTCCCACCACGACAATTGCCAGCGTGGCATCATCACTAAGGCCTCGATGACGTCGCCCACTTGCGGGGAGATAATCCGCCATCCGGCGGAGTCGAAATCCTCAATGACCCGTGCGGCTTCGTCCAGCGTCACGGAACGGGCACGCGGCGCGTCACGACATTGACCCATTCTTGTAGCACCTGAATACTGACCGCGCCGGTGCCATCTTCGGTCAGGCGAGTCAGAAGGTCCCGCGCGACCGGGTGACGGCGCTCATCGCGACGATTGTGTGCGTATACGAGGACATTGGTATCGCGCAAACTCAACGGTCATAGAGGTCATCGCGTTTCCCATAGGGCCGTTCGCCTTGCAGTCCGAAGTCGTAGCCCTTGGACAAGCGTGCGATTAAGCGAGCCGCCGCCGCCGAACGCTCCGGCGTCCAACGCTTTAAGGTCTCCTGAATGAAAGGCAACGCTTCGTCGGGCATGCCATCGATGAGCTGCTTCAACTCTTCGCGGGTCGCCACCGCCCATCCCTCCTTTCCCATATTATAGCGGATGGACAGGTCATCACTACCCAAGAAACAATAACTATCGAACAATTATGCTAAATCGCTAACCGGACCGAATGTGCATTAAGGACCCTCAAACCCCGGGCAATAGTTCAACCGTATTTTGTACAATACAGAGGATTATTCCGAAGGCCCAATCCACCAGGTTTTGCACAAAACAGGCCAAATCCGTCAAGATGAAGCAGAAGACCATCCAACCGTAGATTGCAAATAGCCAAAAACTTTTGTCCCTAGCGGGCCAACGGCCTTATGACCGAAGGGAATCCCCAGATCCACCTCAGAGGAGGGGATGTCCCCGTGCGGGGACGAACGGTCCGATGTCAGAAGACAGGGGCTCTACGCCCGGTTTCGGTAACAATGGACGGATCCATCATAAAATCCGCATGCCCATTTAACTTTGCCGAAGACCTGGATTGCTGCCCGGCTCTCTCTCCTATGTGGATTGCCTTTATGGTATAGTGATGGAAACTTTCGTCTGCTAATGCACGAAACTAGGGGGTTCCCATGGAACGCGTCTATCTCTACGATACCACGCTACGCGACGGCACACAGCGCCGAGGCCTCAGCCTATCTCTCGAGGATAAGATCCGTATTGCCACGTTATTGGACGAATATGGCATTGACTTCATCGAAGGCGGTTGGCCAGCATCGAACCCGAAGGATACCGCGTTTTTCGAAGCCACCCGCGACCGCTTTCAGGCGGCTCGGGCGGCCGCGTTCGGGAGTACCCGCCATAAAGGAATCACCGCTAGTGAGGACGCCAATTTGGCCGCCATCGTGGATCTAGGCGTTTCGGTGGCGACGATTTTCGGCAAGGCATCCATCTTCCAGGTGGAGAAAATATTGGAGACCGACCGGGAGGAAAACCTTCGCATGGTGGAGGAATCTGTGCGGTTTCTCGCGAGGCGCGGGATGACGGTCATTTTTGACGCAGAGCATTACTTCGATGGACTGCGTCTGGACGCCGAGTACGCTGAGGCGGTGTTAGCAGCAGCGGCGGCGGGCGGGGCGGCATGGTTGGTGTTGTGCGACACCAACGGCGGGAGCCTTCCGCGCTGGATCCGCTATGGAGTGGAACGAGCCCAGGCTGCGGCCAAACTTCCGCTGGGCATTCACGCGCATAACGATGCGGGGTTAGCCGTCGCCAACTCTCTGGAAGCGGTGGACGCCGGGGCAATGATGGTACAAGGAACTATTAATGGGTACGGTGAGCGTTGCGGCAATGCCGATCTTTGTACCGTCTGGCCTAATCTGGTCTGGAAAATGGACCGCACCGCTGGCCGCATCGACCGGCTGACCGAGCTTACCCGATTGTCCCGAACTGTTTCGGAGATTGCCAATCTTGCTCCAGATGACGGGGCGCCCTACGTGGGGGCAAACGCGTTCGCTCACAAAGCCGGGGTACATGCGGGAGCAGTGCGCAAGCATCCCGAGGCCTACGAGCATATCGAGCCGACGCGGGTAGGCCAGTCCCGACAAATCTTGGTGTCGGAGTTGGCAGGACGGTCGAACCTGTTGCACCATTTTGACCAGCTGCTTAACGCCGATCAAATTCAGTCGCTGGTGGTACAGGTGAAAGAGTTGGAAGCGCAAGGATATCAGTTTGAGGATGCCGAATCCTCAATGCGGCTTATGGCTGAACGGGCGGCAGACCATGTTCCGCCATATTACGCGGTCGAGCGCTTTCACGTGTCGGTGACATACGACACAGAGTCCATCTGCGAGGCCACGGTGCGGATAAAGGTGGGAGATCGGCGTTTTGTGGAAGTGGGCGAAGGGGACGGCCCCGTGCACGCGCTGGACGATGCCATGCGAAAGGCGCTGAACCAAGTATACCCTGAGATGCGTGAGTTGCGGCTTACCGATTACAAAGTGCGAGTGCTCGACGGGCGAGACGCCACCCGCGCGGCGGTACGGGTTTGGATTCGCTCTGAATTCCACGACCATATCATTCAGACAGTGGGGGTTTCACGGAACGTTTTGGCCGCTTCCTGGCAGGCGCTCATTGATGCGGTCGACTATCTCTTGTGGAGTCAAAAAGTTGAGAGCCTGCACCGGTTGACATTATCGAAGAAATCCTAAAGCATTTCGGTTAGTCAATTTCAATTTCGCACCACGGGCGCTCGGATAACGCTGGGCGCCTTTTGCTGGTCCACCCGGTCTGGCGCAGCCGTCCGACCGCACGGCTCGGATGAATCTTTCCCTGGCGCTCGTAGGAAAAGTTCGTCACAGTGTCGTATTTACTCCTAGGGAGGCGGAAGGATGCGCGTACTTGGGATCGACCCGGGAACGGCCACACTGGGTTGGGGCGTCATCGATCATCAGGGCTCAACCACAAGGGCGGTGGATTACGGGGCGATCACAACGCCGCCCGAGGTGGCGGAAAACCGTCGCTTGGAAATGTTGTATGAGGGGTTGACCAAGCTTTGCCAAACTTTTCAGCCTGAGGCCGCGGCGGTGGAAAAGCTGTACTTCGGACAGAACAGCCGAACCGCCATGATCGTGGGGCAGGCGCGCGGCATCGTACTCTTGGTTCTCGCTCAACACCGCGTGGCCTATGTCGAAATGTCGCCGGCTGAAGTGAAACAGGCGGTCACCGGTTACGGGCGAGCGGAAAAACGGCAGGTACAGCTGATGGTGCAACGACTTTTGGGTCTCCGGGACTATCCTAGTCCGGACGACGCCGCCGATGCGCTCGCCATCGCCATTTGCGGCGCCGAGAATCTCCGGTTCCAAAAATCGTCAGGCGTCTTTTAGGCAGGAAGCATCAACACCCGGTCCGGAAGGCCGGAGAGGGAGCCGCTAACTTAAGATGGTGGGCATACGATGATTGTCGAAATCGAAGGCGTGGTGGGGGAAAAGCGTCCCGGGTTCGTCGTGATCCGAACCGCCCAGGGCCTGGGCTATGGCGTTGAGGTGCCCCGCGAGACTGAGCAGAAATTGCCGGCCCTGGGAGAGAAAGCCCGGCTGTTTACTCACCTGGTGGTGCGGGAGGATCAGTGGCGCTTGATTGGATTTGAAAGCCCGGTTGAGCGTCAGGTGTTTCAGGATTTATTGAATGTCAATGGCGTCGGCATCAAAGGCGCACTCGCCCTCTTGAGTCATTTGGGAGTTAATCGGCTCCGCCAGGCGGTGTTAACTGGCGACTGGAAAGATCTAAAAGGGGCTCCCGGAGTGGGTGCCAAGATCGCCCAGCGGGTGCAGTTGGAGCTTATGGGCCGCTGGCTAAAAGCGTCGGAGGTCGAAAGTCGCTTTCAACCGCCAGTTCAGTCCGCTGCGGCCGCGGATGAGGTGGCATTAGCCCTTGTCTCGTTGGGTTACCAGGCCAGCGAGGCTGAGGCCGCGCTCAGCCAGGTGTCGGCGGAGCAGCCGGAAGAGCGCCTGCGTCAGGCACTAAAGGCATTAGATCGAGGGAGGGCTCGCTAAATGGGAGAAGAACGCATTGTCAGCCGAGAATCCCTGCCCCAAGACGCAGAACCGGGGTTGAGGCCCCAATGGCTTAAAGATTATATCGGTCAAGACAGCATTAAAGACCGGTTGGCGATCTTCATCGAAGCGTCGCAACAGCGGCGTGAACCGCTCGATCACGTGTTGTTGTACGGACCGCCCGGGTTGGGGAAGACAACGCTGGCGCACATTATTGCCAACGAATTGGGCGTCAACATTCGCTACACCTCAGGCCCGGCAATTGAGCGCGCGGGTGATTTGGCGTCGGTGCTTACCAATCTCGAAGCTGGGGATGTGCTGTTTATCGATGAAATCCACCGTTTGGCGCGCACCGTGGAAGAGGTGTTGTACCCGGCGATGGAGGACTTTCATTTAGACATCATGTTGGGTAAGGGACCCAGCGCACGTTCTGTGCGGCTGGACTTGCCGCACTTTACGCTGGTTGGCGCCACGACCCGCGCCGGGATGCTGACGGCGCCGTTGCGCGACCGGTTTGGCGTAATCGTGCATCTCGACTTTTACCGGCCCGACGACTTAACCAAGATTGTTCGGCGGTCCGCCGAGGTTTTGGGTGTCCCGTTAGAGGCGGACGCAGCCTATGAAATTGCGCGCAGAAGCCGAGGGACGCCCCGGATTGCGAATCGGCTGTTGCGCCGGCTTCGCGACTATGTTGACGTTAAGGGAGACGGGGAAATTACGCGGTCCATGGCTGAAGAAGGGCTCAGGCTTTTAGAGGTTGATCCGTACGGGCTGGACGCCGTGGACCACCGACTGTTACAGGCGCTGTATTCTCGCTACCAAGGCGGTCCGGCCGGTCTGGAAACGCTGGCCGCCGCCATTGGCGAAGAAGGCGGCACCATTGAGGACGTGTACGAACCGTATCTTTTGCAGCAAGGGTACATTCAACGCACGCCGCGTGGCAGAACACTCACCGCGCTGGCCTGTGAGCGCATGGGCTGGACCTTGCCCCAAGACTATACCCAAAAAAACTTTTTCGAGTAAGATTTTCGCGACCTAAATTTCCCTGGAGGTGCGAATCCTGTAGAAGGCGGTGACGTATCTGGACAGACGTAATGTCCAAGAACGCCCCGAAGACTTGTTGGCGCGAGCCAAAAAGGGCGATGCGGATGCGCGCAACCAACTGATTTTGGATTATACGCCGTTTGTTCTCAAGGTCGCGAGCCAGAAGGTCGGCCGGTACCTGCGGCCTGAGAGCGATGAAGAGGTTACTGTGGCACTATTGGCCTTTAACGAGGCTATCGATGCCTACGATCAGGAGCGCGGAAGCTTCATTTCCTTTAGCCAAACCGTGATCCAGCGCCGGCTGGTGGACTACTTTCGCCAGCGCCAGCAACGGCAACATGAGGTGCCGCTTAGTGATTTTGAACGGGATGACGACGGGTCGCATGTCGAGACCGGACCCTTGGAACAGGCGGCCAAGTCAGCCTGGCAGGTGCGCGAGGAAGAGGAGGCTCGGCGCCAGGAAATCGAGGAATACGCCCGAGCCCTGAGGAAGTACGGCATTGGCTGGGGCGATTTGGTTAAGGCCGCGCCCAAGCATCGGGATTCGCGGGACCGCGCCATCCAACTGGCTCGGGCGGCGGTACGGCGGCCCGAGTACCAACAGGGACTTTTGGATCGCGGTGAAATTCCGGTGCAAGCGCTGGTGAAGGAGTTTGGCGTGAGCCGCCGCCTGATCGAACGCCATCGCAAGTACATTCTTGCCGTGGCGGTATTGCTTAGTCATGATTTGCCGTACTTGCAGCAATACGTATTGGAACGAGGTTGACCATGAGTATGCGTGGAATTGTGATGTCTTACGACCACACCAGCGCGGTGGTAATGCTGCCCGGCGGTGACTTTCGGCGGGTGACACTGCGGGGCCAGACTGTGCGTATCGGCCAGGAATGGGAGATCTCGGACCGTCAGCGCTGGCGAGTGCCACGGACCTGGCTGGCAATTCCGGCACTGGTCGCTGCCAGCTTATTGGCGTTCGTGGGGATTGGGCCCGCGTCTGTCCAGGCCGCGGCCGTGATCAGCATCGATATTAATCCCAGCGTGAATTTAGCTGTGTCAGGTCAAGGCAAGGTGATCCGGGAATTGGGTTTGGACAGGGCGGGAAGCCACTTGCTCAAACAGCAGCCAGTGGTAGGGCTGGTGATCGCGCGAGCGGTTAGCGATCTGGTGCAACAGGCAAACCAAGACGGCTACTTTTCCACCCATAAGACGGTTGTGATTGGCGCCGTATTTAAGGCAGGCCGGCAGCGGTGGTTTGGGTCGGTCGCTCAAGCCGCTGGCGCAGCACTGCAGCACGACCATGTCGTGGCGTCGCTGGTGACCGTAAGCGGTGTCAGTTCAGCACTGGTAACCAATATGCAAAAGCCCCAAGTGTCAGTGGGGCGGTACCTGTTGTGGCGCGAAAGCCCTGCCTCGGAGCGCGACCGTCTCACCAAGGACCAAGTCAAAAACATGCCGATTGCCCAGTTGCTAGAGAAGTCCAAACCCCGTTCCGGCGCAGAGCGGACGAAAAAGGGAGCAGAAGCGCCCCGGTCGTCCCAGCCGGAAAAGAGTTTGCCGCAGCTGCCGGTATCCACGCCGTCGTTGGCCATTCAACCCTTGACCGACACGCGTCCGTCGAGCCCGCAATTGTCGCGCCATCCGACAAAGCACCACGCACCGGTCTCCGCTCTCCCTAGCGTGACTCTCCCCCTCCCCTCGTTGGGCGGGCTGATTCCATCGTTGAGCCTGGTGCCGTCCAACCAAAACGCTGGTGGCAGCGAGGGTAGCGGCGGACAACGAGCACACCGCCACCTCGATGGCCAGCAGCCTGTGCCTCCGTCCTCCAGCGATGTGGCTCCGCATCGCCATCTCCGGCACCATCGCGACCGGAGCGAAAGCGGCACGAGCCAGAGTTCGCAGTCGGTTTCCAATCCGGTTCATACGGTGATTAGCCTCTTAAACAACCCGCCGCTTTTGTAAAAAGAGGGATTTGCCGGGTCGGAAGCGAACCCAATTACGACACGGAGGGGGGGAGATTCTATGCAGACAATTTCTGCGCCGGTGGCGGCCGTGGCGACTCACGCGGCTGGCGGTGCATCCATTTACTGGATTTTCTTTCTGCTGTTGATTGGGATGACGGTGTGGATGTTTTGGCAGCAATCACGGCAGCAAAAGAGCCGACGCCAGATTCAGAATACCATCGCGAAAGGTGACCGCGTGGTAACCCAAGGCGGTCTCATTGGCACCGTCGAGGACGTCAAGGAGACTGAACTAACCCTGAAGGTTGCCGAGGGGGTCAAGATACGAGTGTTGAAGTCGGCGATAAATGGGAAGTACCAGCAGGGGGCGTCCAAGTAGCCCCTTCTCTGTCCGCGGCCGCTGGTATGCCTGTGCTATAATACCGACGAAACCTGAGGTTAGACGACGCGAAGGAGGCGTTACCGGTGGCGGATACGTCACTAAACCCCTTTGTGCGAGCGCAGCAGAGCTTCAAGGAAGCTGTCGAAACACTAGGGCTGGAAGCGGCAGTATACGAAATCTTAAAACAGCCAATGCGGACATTTGAAGTTGCCGTTCCCTTTGTTCGAGACGATGGAACCCTCCAGGTCTTTACCGGGTACCGTGTGCAGCACAACGATGCCTTGGGACCGACCAAAGGAGGGCTTCGTTTTCATCCGGACGTCAACGTCGATGAAGTAAAGGCGCTGGCGATGTGGATGACCGTGAAGTGCGCTTTGCTGGGGTTGCCGTACGGGGGTGGCAAAGGCGGCATCGCCTGTGATGTGGATCAATTATCCGAGGGTGAGATTGAACGCTTGAGCCGAGAGTACATTCGAGCAGTCAATCTTGTCATTGGGCCGGATAAGGATATTCCGGCACCGGACGTCTCCACCAACCCGCAGATTATGGCCTGGATGGTTGACGAATACTCCCGCATCCGGGGCGAGAATACGTTCGGGCTGATCACCGGGAAGCCCTTGGTAATTGGTGGCTCCAGGGGACGGGTAGAGGCCACCGGGCACGGGTTGGTTTTTGCTACGCGTCAATTGGCGACGGAAATGGGGATTGACTTCGCTCGAGCTCGGATTGCGGTTCAGGGGTTCGGCAACGTGGGATCGGTTGCGGCGACAATCGCCTATCGCATGGGTGCCAGCGTCGTGGCCGTGTCGGATAAGGACGGAGGACTCTATAATGCGTCCGGCATCGACATCGATGACCTTGTTGAGTACAAGCGGGTGAACCGCAATCTTGCCGGATATGCCAAGGCCGAACCCATCACCAACGCGCAACTGCTTGAGCTTCCGGTCGACATTTTGTTTCCGGCGGCGTTGGAAAACCAGATCACCGCGGATAATGCGTTAAGAATCCAGGCGCGGATTGTCGGTGAGGGAGCCAACGGACCAACCACCCCGGAGGCCGATGCGATTTTATTTGACAAGGGCGTCATGGTGGTGCCTGATGTGTTGGGGAATGCCGGCGGCGTGACCGTATCCTATTTCGAGTGGGTGCAAAACCAGAGCCGCTTCTATTGGAGCGAAGAGGAAGTCAACCATCGGTTAGAAGAATATATGTCGCGCGCCATGGCGGACATGCACCGCATGCACGAGCGCTTTGGCGTGACCTTGAGGAAGGCAGCATACCTGGTGGCCACCGACCGGCTGGCCCAGGCCATGCGGGTGCGAGGGTGGCTTAAATAAGGGGAGGTTCCTTCGGCATGAACGATTATCGTTCGTTGGAAGAAGCCTACCAGGCGTGGAAGGAGAAGGTGCTGGCCCCCTATCAGGCCCGGGCCGGTGAACGTCAGGAGAACTTCTCCACGGTATCCGAAATACCGGTCGAGCGGCTGTATACGCCGCTCGACGTGCCTGGCGGGGAGTATCTCGAGAAAGTGGGGTTTCCCGGCGAGTATCCCTACACCCGCGGTGTCTATCCAACCATGTACCGCGGCAGGCTATGGACCATGCGGCAGTATGCCGGCTTCGGCACGGCAGAGGAGTCCAATCTGCGCTACCGCTTTTTGTTGGATCAGGGTCAAACCGGCCTGTCGGTTGCGTTTGACCTGCCCACGCAAATGGGTTATGACTCGGACCACCCGATGGCGGACGGCGAGGTGGGCAAGGTTGGCGTGGCGATTGACACGCTGGCGGATATGGAGATTTTACTTGATCAGATTCCGCTGGATAAGGTGTCGGTGTCCATGACCATCAACGCACCGGCGGCTATCTTGCTGTTGATGGTGGTAGCGGTGGCGAAAAAGCAGGGAGTGGACTTGACCCGGCTCACCGGCACCATTCAGAATGACGTGCTGAAAGAGTATGCGGCCCGTGGGACCTACATCTTGCCGCCCGCGCCATCAATGCGGCTAATTACCGACATTTTTCGCTGGTGTTCCGTTAACCTGCCCCGCTGGAACACCATTAGCATTTCCGGCTATCATATTCGAGAGGCCGGCTCGACCGCGGCGCAGGAGATAGCCTTTACCCTGGCCAACGGGATCGCGTACGTGAATGCCGCGATCGAGGCCGGGTTGGGGGTGGACAGGTTTGGTCCGCGGCTCTCGTTCTTCTTTAATGCCCATATGGACTTCTTTGAGGAAATCGCCAAGTACCGGGCGGCCCGGCGGCTGTGGGCGGACATCATGAAGAGAAGATTTGGGGCCAAAGACCCGCGGTCGTGGCAACTGCGCTTTCACACCCAAACCGCGGGCTCCACGCTTACGGCGCAGCAGCCCGAGACCAACGTGGTTCGGGTGACGCTGCAAGCGCTGGCGGCGGTGCTAGGCGGCACTCAGTCTCTACACACCAATTCTAAGGACGAGGCGTTGGCTCTGCCCACCGAGGAGTCGGCCCGGCTGGCGCTGCGTACGCAGCAGATTATCGCTTATGAAAGCGGCGTGCCCAACAGCGCAGATCCGTTGGGCGGTAGTTACTTGGTTGAGTCGTTGACCGATCGGCTCGAAGAGGAAGCGCAAAAGTACCTGGAAAAGATTGACGGGTTGGGGGGGGCGGTCGCGGCTATTGACGCTGGGTACGTTCAGAGGGAAATCCAAGATGCGGCGTACCGCTTTCAAAAAGCGGTGGAAACCGGTGACCAGATTATTGTCGGCGTCAACCGGTTTCGCCTGGACCAAGAGCCGCCCGAAGGGATTCTCAAACTGGATCCGGCGTTGGCCAGGCGCCAGGTGGAAAAGTTGAATGCGGTGCGTGCGCGGCGCGACGGTGCCGCGGTCAAGGTCGCGTTGCAACACATGGGGCAAGCCGCTCAAGAACCGCGGGCTCCTTTGATGGAGCCCATCCTGGAAGCCGTCGAAGCCTATGCCAGTCTCGGTGAGATTGTGGAGGTGCTGACGAGCCAGTTTGGTCGGTACCGCCCCCCGGTTTTTATTTAACCGTATTAAGGGAGGCCGCATGAAACTAGATCACATCGGCGTGGCCGTGAAGGATTTGGATAAAAGTCTCAGTGCGTACCAGGCCCTGGGCCTACGCGCCGCACACCGTGAGCATGTGGCAGGGGACCGGGTTGAGGTCGCCTTTATCCCCTTTGAGGGGGGGCGCTTTGAATTGCTCAAGCCGGACGACGAAGAGAGCCCGGTGGCCAAGTTTCTGCAAAAGCGTGGGGAGGGCATGCACCACCTGGCCTTGACGGTAGGGGATATTCATGCCGAGGTTGAACGGCTCAAGGCCGGCGGGGTGCGCATGATTGATCAGGCGCCGCGCGTGGGGGCGGAAGGGACGTTGGTCGCATTCATACACCCGTCCGCTACCGGCGGGGTGTTGGTGGAATTGGTCGAGCGCCCGCAGGGAGAGGCTGACCGTGGATAAACGGGAGGAGCTGAGACGGCGCCAGGCCCGGATTGAAGCCATGGGCGGCCCCAAACGCATCGAGCGTCAGCATGAAATGGGCAAGTGGACCGCTCGCGAACGTATCCAATATTTGTTGGACGACGACACGTTTGAGGAAATCGGAGCGCATGTGACTCACCGCGGAACGCGGTTCGGCATGGCCGATGTGGACGCGCCGGCAGATGGCGTGGTCACCGGATACGGTCGTATTCATGGTCGTCCGGTCTACGTGTTTGCCCAAGATTTCACCGTATTGGGCGGATCGCTGGGAGAAATGCATGCGGCCAAAATCTGTCGTGTGCAAGACTTGGCGATGAAATCGGGGGTCCCGATTATCGGTCTCAACGATTCGGGCGGCGCTCGCATTCAAGAGGGGGTGGACGCCTTGAACGGGTATGGCGAGATTTTTAAGCGCAACACCTGGGCATCCGGCGTGATCCCCCAGATTACGGTCATCATGGGGCCGTCGGCGGGTGGGGCGGTGTACTCGCCAGCCCTGACGGATGTCATTGTGATGGTGCGGCATACCGCACAAATGTTCATCACCGGTCCTCAGGTCATCCAGACTGTCACGGGCGAAACGGTCACGGCCGAGGCCTTGGGCGGTGCCGACACGCACTTAAAGCGGTCCGGGGTGGCCCATTTGATTGCCGATAGTGACGTCGAGGCGTTAGACCTGGTGCGGAAAATATTAAGCTACCTGCCGGCCAATTGGATGGAGGAGCCGCCGGTGGCCGAGTCCGGCGACCCCCTCGGACGTTCGGATGTGGCGTTGGCGACGATCGTGCCGGATGATCCCAATAAGCCCTATGATGTGGTCGGCATCATTGAGAGCGTGGTTGACGACCGGAACTTCTTCCCACTGCAAAAGGGCTATGCGGACAACCTGGTAGTCGGTCTCGGCCGCATCGGCGGACGGCCGGTGGGGATTGTCGCGAATCAGCCCCGCGTATTGGCCGGCACGCTGGACATCAACGCCTCGGACAAGCTGGCCAGGTTCGTCCGGTTCATGGATGCGTTCAACATCCCCCTCATTACCTTGGTGGATACACCCGGATATCTACCCGGCACGTCTCAGGAATACGGAGGAATCATTCGGCACGGAGCCAAAGTCTTGTATGCTTATGCTGAGGCAACCGTCCCCAAAGTGACGCTGATTCTTAGGAAGGCTTATGGCGGAGCTTATTTGGCGATGTGCAGCCGCTCCTTGGGGGCGGATCTGGTGCTGGCCTGGCCGTCAGCCGAGATTGCGGTCATGGGTCCGGACGGCGCAGCCAACATCATTTTTCGCCGCGATATCGAGTCCAGCGAAAATCCGGCGCGAACCAAGGCGGAAAAGGCTGAAGAATATCGCCAGTTGTTCGCCAACCCTTATGTCGCGGCCAGCCGCGGCTACATTGACGACGTGATTGACCCGGAAACGACCCGGGCACACTTGGCCCGAGCCCTGATGATTTTGTACAACAAACATGATGAACGGCCCAAGCGCCATCACGGCAACATACCGGTTTGAGGGGGAGCACGATGGAGACAGAGGAGTTGGGCGACGAAGAGTTGGCCGTCGTGACCGCGGTCATCGCCCTCCTGTGCGAGCAGCAGGCCCTGACACGGTCACGCGTACGGGAAGTGTGGCCCAACCCGTCGCCGTGGCGCTGGGCGGCGGTGACGGGCGGCGCACGCCAAACGCCCGAAATATCACTTCAATGAGGGAGGAAACCCATTGGCCACGGTTCGGCGGTTTCGCATGACAATTAACGGGAAGGTGTACGAAGTGGAGGCAGAGGAGCTGACACCGGCTGCTTCCCAAGCGGGTCAACCGGCGGCTTTCGCCAAAGCGCCTAATCCCCCCATCGCCCCGGTGCCGGAGAAGAGAAGCCAGCCTCAGACCGCGAATGGGGTGGGGGTGGATGCACCGCTACCGGGTTTGGTGCTTGACGTCAAGGTCACGGAAGGCCAGTCGGTGGAAACAGGCCAGGTGCTGGTCATTCTGGAGGCTATGAAGATGGAAAATGAGATTGTGGCTCCCGACGCTGGCGTCGTGGAATCGGTGCATGTCTTTAAGGGGGACAGCGTGTCAGCCGGCGACGTGTTGGTGGTGTTGAAGTAAATGGCTGCTCGGCTGTTGGTGGTGGCTCCGCATCCTGACGATGAATCGTTGGGCGCCGGGGGCTTGATGGCAAAAGTGCGCCACCAGGGCGACGACGTGTACGTCGTCCTTTTGACCTCAGGCGACGGCTTTGTTGAAGATGCCGCCCGCTATTATCTTTCTCTTGATGTAAAGCCTGAGGAATACGTGCATATGGGCTACGAACGTCAGATGGAAACCGAACGCGCCATGGCGACGCTGGGGATTCCCGCCCGAAACCTCTTTTTCCTCGGGTTTCCCGATGGAGGTATCGACGCGCTCTGGCGCACGCATTGGGATCGGGACCCCTGGGTGAGTGCCACCACCGGGTTTGACCGGGTGCCCTACCTGACGGCATGGCGACCGGGCATGTCCTACCTGGGCCGGCGGCTATTGGACTTGCTGGTGGCGGTCTATGAGGAGGTTCGGCCGACCAGGATTGTGCTTCCGAGTGCGTTTGACACCCATCCCGACCATTGGGGCACCAACGCCTTTGCCACGATGGCCTGGGCGGAGTTGGCACGCCGGAACCCACTCTGGGAAGGGGTAGCTCGCCTCGGCTATTTGGTCCACTGGCCGACCTGGCCGCTGCCGTTGTCCTATCGGCCGGAATCGGCGGCGGAGGCACCCCGCCCGCTACGTCGGCTAGGTCAGGAACCCTGGCATGTCGAAGAGATAGACCGCAAGCACGTGGAGCAAAAGCGGCTCGCCTTGATGGCCCATACCAGCCAGGCCGAGCTGATCAAGCCGTTTATGCTGGCTTTTTGCCGGCGAACGGAAACCTTCACTGAGGAGCACCGCTGGTCTGGGCACCGCGGGGCATCGGTAGTCCAAGTCGCTAATCCAGACACAGGCTGGTTCGCACAAGCCTTCGGCCGCGGCAATCCGCTGGCCGGGGTGCGATGGCTTAGACGGGGAGACAGTGACGGCGCCGATGTGTGGCTGCGCCCGGGCACGCCGGCCGATAGCCGGATTGAGATTAGCATCACCGTGGCAGATGCCGAGCCACGCCATTTTCTGTGGATGATCGGGGATAGGGTTCCCGGTGGCATTGAGGTCAGTCGGCAGCACGATCACATCATGGTACGCTGGCCCAGGAACTTGATCGGCCACGGCGCTCGCTTCTTGGCAGGCGCGCAGATTTACCATCTCGGCAAATGCGAAGGCAAGGTTCCGTTTCGCCCCATCGACTTTACCAGGATGAGCCCGGTTGTCGACAGCCTCCATGGTAGAATGGTTGCATGGAACGAACCGATGGCCCCCTGAGCGGCACACGCCGTTTTTGGACCGATAATGCGGCATTGGGTCTGGCGACCGTGGTCGCCGGACTTTTTAATAGCGCCTACTCGGTCTTGTTGGCGCACGCATTGGGCCCCAACGACTATGGACGGATCGGGGCGTTGAACAACCTGGTCAGCCTCTTTCTTTTGCCGCTCCCGATTGTCGGGCTAGCCGCCATTCGGGTGGGTCGGCAGCTCGGCCGACAACGTTTCCTGGTCTGGAGCTCTCTGGGGTTGGGAGTGCTGATTTTTGTGCTCGCCGTGGTTCTTAGTCCGATGCTGGCGCGTCAGTTTGGCCTGTCGCCGGCCCTAATCATTCTCTACGCCTTTAGCGTCATTCTCAATTTCGGTTACGCGCTCTATATCGGATTTCTGAAGCGAGCCCGGCGGTATGGCGTGGTGGGTTTGCTGCTGGTTTTGGCCAGCGCGTCGGCCGTCTTGGCGGTAGCGGTGGGGGTGACCCTGGGACACGCTCACCCCTTGATCTGGATGGGCGTGTTGCAGGGGATTTTCGTGGTGCTAATGTTCTTTTTGACCCGTTGGATGGCGGAATCGGTACCGACACTGCCACCTGCGCACCTGCGACCAGAAGTGGTGACCACGACCCTAGGGGTTGGAACTTTGCAGGCACTGTGGGGATTTTCGGATGTGCTGGCGGCCAAGGCCAATCTTTCGGTGACTGATGCCGGCCTCTATACCGGTCTATCCACTATAGGACAAGCGTTGCCTTTCTTTGTCGGGAGTTTGGCGACCGTGATGTTGACGGCGGTCTTGGATGAGCCGCGCCGCCGGCGCGCGTTCTTGACCCGGACGCTGTTGGCCACGATCGGCTTGTCGGCCCTCTTCATTGGCGTCTTGTTAGCCTTTCCCGTGCCGGTGGTTCGGTTGGCGCTGGGGTCGGCCTTTGTGCCAATGGCGCCCTTGGTGCAACGCTACAGCGACGCGATGGCCGCCATGGGGCTGGTGCTGGTCTTGACCACCTACGGGGTGGCGGTGGGAACCTATCGCACGATGGTCCCGGCTGCATTGGGCACGATTTTTTGGTTGGCATGGATTGTGAGCGCGGATAGTATGACCACATTGGTCAATCGCACCTTGGTAGCCATGGTGGCGACGTTCATTGGGGTAGCAGTGGCATTCATCGCCGGTCGAGAAACAACCCGCTCTCCCCATTAAGGAGATGCATTGTCGTTGAGGACCGGCGCCTGTCGGTATTGCGTGCCCTGTTCATAGGCATAAGCTAACCGAATCAGCTTGGCTTCTTCGAAAGCTTTGGCAGTAAAGGTTAGCCCCATCGGTTGGCCGTCCGGGCTGTAACCGGCCGGAACGGTGATTGAGGGATATCCCGCTTGGGCGGCGATGCCCGCACCTAAATTGGCCGGGAATAGCACCGCATCCAGCCGGTGTTCCGCCATCACTCGATCAATGCCTTGGGTGGTAGCGTGGAGCAGATCGCGAGCTCGCGCCTCGAGATATTCCGGCTCGGTCAACGTGCCCGAGGTTTCTTGTGCGGCCAGCATCCAGGTCTGGCCATACTTGAGGCACTCTTCGCGATGGGCGTCGTTATAGGCGATAACATCAGCCAGGGTGGTGACCGGGCTGCTGGCCCCGAGCCAGTTCAGGTACGCGTTCAAGCTGGCTTTGAATTCATACACCAGGACTGCAAAATCGCGCAGTTCGTCGGATGTCTCCGCGGACGAGGGGATATCTGTCGGGTCCACCACCGTCGCTCCGAGACGGGTGAGGTCGGCAACGGCTCGATCCATCAACGACGTTTGCCAATCCGACAGGCGGTCGAGATAGTCTCTGCGCGGGAGTCCCAATCGTACGCCGGCCAGACCGTCCTTCGTGAGCCCCAGCGTGTAGTCCACCGCATACAGTCCTTCGGACGCGCCGGTTACGGGATCTCGAGGATCCACACCGGTCAGCGCCCCCAGCGCCAGAGCGGCATCGTACACGGTACGGCACATTGGTCCTGCCGTATCCTGACTGGAGGACACGGGCACAATACCGAAGCGGCTGATGAGGCCCACGCTGGGCTTAATCCCTACCAGGGAATTTTGGCTCGATGGACTTAAGATAGAGCCGGAGGTCTCGGTGCCAATGGCGAAGGCGGCCAAGCCAGCGGCGACTGCTACGCCGGACCCCGCGCTTGACCCGCCGGTATCTATAGTTCCCGGCCCGTACGGGTTCAGGGTCTGTCCTCCGCGGGAGCTGTAGCCGTTCGGCATATGGTCCGTCATGAAATTGGCCCATTCGGTCAGATTGGCCTTGCCCAAAATAATAGCGCCGGCAGCTCTAAGACGTTCGGCAACCCAGGAGTCCGCGGGCGCGTAGACGTCGCGCATTGCCAAAGATCCAGCGCTGGTGTGCATTTTGTCTTTGGTGGCGATATTATCTTTGAGTACCACCGGAATCCCGTGTAGTGGTCCTCGGGGCCCTCGGAGGCTTCGCTCTTGATCGAGCGCCTGTGCTGTCTGATATGCGTCGGGATTAACTTCGAGAAAACTGTTCAGCCGCGGACCAGACCGGTCGAAGCGGGCAATGCGCTCAAGATATAAGAGGACCAGTTGAACAGATGTAACCTCCCCTTGATTAAGCCAGGCTTGAACATCCTGGATGGTGGCGTCGGCGAGATCTTTATGAGTCAGCGATAGGTTCACGGCAAGTCCTCCTATGGGCGTGGAACGTTTTTATCTCTTTGGGCGAGACGCCAACTGGCGTGTCGCAGGAATTGATAGGCAATGGGATACTGGCTGACCCGCTCCGCATGGTATGCTAAAAAAAAGGGCCGGTGGATGGAAAGGTCCTTAACGGCTATGGGCGTGCTGAGTCTCAGTTCGCGACGAAACAAGAGTTCGCGCGACACAAATCCGGCACCCAGTCCAGATTCAACGGCATCTATGAGCGCCGCCGCGGAATCCACCTCCAAAACCACATGACTGGGCAAGGCGAATCCGCCGGCCTGGAGCGCTGCGTCGACAACGTCTTGTGTACCCGAACCCGAACGCCTGACGACAAAGGGCAGGCGCCTTAACTCGTCCCATTGCACGGACCGGCTCACGCCTTGCATAAGGGCGCCGGGAACTAAGAGGATGATTTCATCGTCGGCAATCGGAATCGAGGTGACTTCGGGGTGGCGGGCCGTCAGTCCGGTAAAGCCGATGACGACGTCACCATTAACAATCCGCCGCTCCACTTCATGCGAGTTCATTTCCCACAGGTGTAAATTCACGCCCGGGTTGGCAGCGATAAAGTCGGCCATCCAGCGCGTTACTAAGCGCGCCGCCGGACTCGAACTGGTGGCCAGGGTTAAGCGGCCGATGATGGAATGGCGTTGGTCCGCCTGCAAGAGCAGCGCTCGGTACCGTTTGAGCACATCGTCGGCAAAATCCAAAAGCAGAAAGCCGAACGGCGTGAGGCTTAAAGGGTGGGTCTCGCGGTCCACCAGTTGGGCGCCTAGTTCCTGCTCCATCGCCTGCAAGCGCCGACTCGCGGTTGGTTGGCTGATGCCTGCTGCCTTGGCCGCCTCCGTCATATTCCGCCGTTCCGCTACGGCCCAAAACAATGCTAAGTCATCAAAAGTCATCGCGATCCCTCGTGATTCCGGATGTTCTATGCACATTTTACATGAGAACTTGTGAAAAGTATGCAGTTTGCCTATTCTTGACCATGAAACCGCACCGGTCTTGCGCCGCCCTTGTCGATGCGACGATGTGCATAGTGAGTGGCCGAGTGGGACGATACAAGGGGCGACGGTTTTGAAGAAGGGGGCGACGTTCGATGGCCAAGCGGCTTACGCAGATGACCAGCAAATCCGGGTGAGGGTGCAAGCTTGGTCCAGAGGATCTGGACGCCATCCTGCTTCAGCTGCCCAAGTCGCCGTGGCGCGACAATCGGATTCTTGTCGGGAATGACACGCATGACGATGCTGGCGTATTTCGCTTAACGCCAGACACCGCCCTGGTCCAAACGGTCGATTTTTTTACACCGGTGGTTGATGATGCACGGCTATTTGGACGTATCGCCGCCACCAATTCGCTGTCCGATATCTATGCCATGGGTGGAACTCCTCTCACGGCCCTGAACCTGTTGGCCACCCCTGCAGGCGTCTTGGCGCCGGAAGTAGTGGCAGACATGCTGGCTGGGGGCCAGGAAGCGATGACGGAGGCCCGGACCTCCATCATTGGCGGTCATTCCATTGACGACGTGGAGCCCAAGATGGGGTATGCCGTGACCGGAATCGTGCATCCGGACCACGTGTGGCGCAACAACACCGCTAAGCCGGGCGAGCGCGTGTACCTGAGCAAAGCGATAGGCACCGGCGTGATTGTTAAGGCGATCAAGGATGGGATAGTTGATGCGCACGCCGCCGACGCCGCTCTCGAGATGATGGCGACCTCCAATCGGCAGGCAGAGGAAGCCATCTCTGCCAGCGGTGATCCGGGTGCTTGCACCGACGTCACCGGGTTCGGGCTATTGGGTCACTTGTGGGAAATGGCTTCGGGGTCGGGCGTCCGCGTCATGCTGTGGACCGACGCGGTGCCGCTGTTGCCGGGATCCCTGGCCCTGGCCGAACAGGATCGATTCCCCTCAGGAAGCCGCCGTAACTGGGACTTTGTTTCGGCTCATGTTAATGGCGGTGAAGGACCGCTTGAGCGCTTGCTGGCCGACGCGGTCACGTCGGGAGGATTGTTGTTTACAGTGGCAGGGGAGCGGGTGCACACACTCGAAGCAAACTTCCGACGTCTCGGCGTCTCGTTATGGGCTATTGGCGACGTCATCGAGGGTCCGCCTGGCATTGATCTGCGCCAGGGCTAAATCTGACGCGGCCCGGCTTCTTTACACCATGTATGCGAGAGCTAACCATGGTACACAAAAGCCGACCCTTGGCTCAAAACGGGTCATGGCGGGCAACGCCGTCGCGCTTCGTTCAGGCCCAATGTAACCGATGCATCCTCCGGTTCACCGCCAAAGGGATTTCAGGTGCAAGGCTCCGGGTTTGGCTGGCCGATACACGGTGCGGCAAAAAAGTGATGTGAGAACGCCTGGCGGGTATGCGGCTCCGTGTGGCGAAAGAGTGCGGGCTTTCCATTGATGTAACGTCTCAACTTAGTTGGCGCGAGAAATCTCAAATTACCTGTCGCTGTTTGCGCACCCTAACGGACGAGGTGAGGGGCTACCCATTCTTTAAAACCTCATAGTACGCTGCACCAGTGCAGCCACAGATGTTTCCTTTGAGATGATACACGGTGACCCATGCCAAGAGGGGCTCCGCTGTCGAGGAAAGGTTCACGTTCGAGGAGATATGCTCCATTGCGGCGCAAAACATCCATACATTACCACGATTGGCAGATAGAAAAAGAAGTTACCGCACTAGCAGGGTAATAAGAATACCAAAAATGATGGAGAGCGCCGCAGCGATAATCGTCAGCCAGGTACTGTTGCGGAACTGCAAACGGCTTTTGATGTCAGTCAGTTCCCCACGAATGGCAATAAGTTCCTTGTCGACTTGAGCAAATCGCTTGTCGACTTGAGCAAATCGCTTGTCGACTTGAGCAAATTGCTTGTCAACTTGGGCAAATTGCTTGTCGACTTGAGCAAACCGATCATCAAACCGCTCCCGTTGATCGTTAAATCGCTCGTTCATTTGGGTGCTCAGCAATTGAATTTGATTGCTGATTAGTACCCAGGGCATTTCCACAACGCTCCCCGAAGATGCCGCCTCGGTCTTTTCGTCGGCCATTGTACATCCCTCCTTCGGGAGCATGTGACCACCTTTAGTATACCACCAGTCTGACTCACCGCCCCAGCATCGTCCCCGTAGTGAACCCAACAAAAAATCGCCCCGTTGAGAAGGCGATGCACATTTTTGTACCAGATTTGGACGAACCCAAGATACAAAAATCCAGAGGTTCACAGAACCCCTTAACCGAAATTATGATAGTATGCCACCGATTAGGTGTCAAAGACTATCTCTCTACCATGCAGGGACTCTATTGGGGCCGAAGCCTGATGACCGACGCATGTTCGGCGTTCGCCACGGTCTTCTCCCAGCTCACGGCGAAAGACAGCTGGGGCATCAACCGAGGTCTACCCAACGACGGAGCCAATCCCAAATCACCGCGTGCCGCAGGATGCCTCCAAGAGAGAAGGTGAAGGGCCATGCACCTGACGATCACCGTGTCCGTGTCTTTACCAGCCGCAGCACGGTATCTCGGGTGGCGTTAGTACCGATCGAAAGACTGATAGGCCCTCGCCGACCGTCATGGATCACACTCGGGGCGGCTCTTGCTTATGATATACGCCGCTTGACAGGCGTATGCAAATCAGGAATCGCTCAAGGAAAAGGTCTTCGGCCACTAAGCAAAAGCGGCGGCGTCTTGGGCCATGAGGTGAACGATATCCGCGAGAGTGACGGTTGAACGAGTCGCCAGCCAAGCGCTATCATATTCCGATAGATAGGCAATCCAGACGGACGCTCCGGAAAACAATTGTTCTGGTCGCAGCATTGCTCGATTTAGCAACGCCGGCCAGTCTACGGCGTTCTGTTTGGGATAGATCACTACTAGGAGCGGCGCATCTGTGCAAAGGCCTACGGGTGTGCGGCTGGTCTCGGTATAAGGCCGATAGCGTCTCCGGCACACGTTAGTTGCCCCGCATCCCCGAAGTTCCGATTGGGATAGCGGTGCCGGCAGCTATGGCAGTCGTGATCCTGCGTGGCCTGATGTCGCCGCGCAGTTCGTTGGGCTTGTCATCAAACACTGGGTCTGTCAGCCAATTCGCCAGTGCTTGCATCCAGCGGTAGCCGTCCATAAAAGAAGACGGAGGGAACCCGGCGGAACTCAGATCAGGCCATTCGAAAAACGTCGGCAGTATGTTGTGATAAAACATTCAACGCATTATCGAAGCGGTACCCGTGGAACGCCCGCCCGTGCTCGGTCGCATCGTGCCCTGGCTAACAGCGTGGTAACATTCCACTCTCGGGGCGGGATGGTGCGTGCAATTGCAGCTCCCGCCGCGAGAGTCCCAGCCTGAGACGCTGTAAAGGTGGCCAAAAAGAGCGTCGGTCTCTCGGTGCTTGTAACCCGCACTAGAAAACGCGACAACCAATTTTAGACAAAATGGCCGATTTTTGCGCCAATAGTGTGAGACTTGACACCATTGACATGTTGTTTGGCAACCGACTATAATCAATGAGCGTTGCGGGGGCGTAGCTCAGTTGGGAGAGCGCTAGAATCGCACTCTAGAGGTCAGGGGTTCGACTCCCCTCGTCTCCACCAAAAAAATTTCTTAATAGATGACGGTCTTGACGTACGGCCGAGCAAATTCGCGGGCCGTTTTCTTTTAGTGTAAATCCAGCGTAAAACCAGGTCAGGAGCTGAGCCCGTAAAACAAGACAAAAGCCTTTATTGACGTGCCAGCGAATCGGCCTCGTGGGCGTCGCCATTGTGCGTTTGTGTGCGTCCAAACCATGGTTTCCACGACGAGATCCGTGAGTGCAAGTAACCTGGAGCATCCCTTAAATGCTGCTGCGGTATTGGTTTTCCCGGTCTGGCAATCTTCGTTTGGTGGGCTCAATGAAGGTAAGCACCCCCTTTTACCTTAAATACTTGTTGGAAAAAACTGCCTTATCTCACTGCGACGGAGCCAAAAAACGGTCAACAATCCAAGACTTCTAATACACTCTGACAGCTTTCCGAGAGCCGGCGAGAAGCCTCCGCCTTCAGGCGCGGGGACCGTTCCTCTTGCGGGGACGAACGGTCGTCCCTCTCTCTCGGAAGTGAACGACCGCAAGGGGAGGAAAGCGGGCGGCCGTCGTTAGACGGCCCGGGGTTTTTGTTCATAGTGCCATCCTGGCGTTGCCGCTTCAGGCAATGCCGATAGGAAATCCCTTGGGCCACGCACTGTCCGCCCGCCGTCATATCGAAGAAATCTGAAGAGAGCGGACACCTGTCCTTTCCATACGCCGGCATATTTGCCTTCGCCCCAGGACCATCTCCGCTTCACCGGATTTATTTCATAATGGGAGATGAACATTCTTACTCAAGTCAGTCCCCAATTACGCGGGCGGTTTACAGCCCGACAGTCCCTTGCGCACTCCGACACCGGTCATCGCGGTCGACAAGATCGTCTGAGGTGCTCGCTAGATGGTGGCGAAAACTTTCGGGGAAACTCGTTCTCATCCGAAATTTGTCAGTAAAAACTTTCCCTCGCTCGGCAGGAATGATAGGATGGGGAGCGAATAAGTGGAGGAAAGTGGGAGTGAGTGGAGCACCGGGGGTGATGTTGGGGTGATGATGGGGGAGTTTTCCCATGCTCTGGATGACAAAGGGCGGATTATCATCCCGGCGCGCCTCCGAGACGATTTGGATACACACTTTGTCATGACTAAGGGTTTGGATGGCTGCCTGTTCTTATACCCGATGGCGGAGTGGAGCAAGCTGGAAGAGCGCTTGAAGGCGCTACCGATGACCAATGCCAACGCGCGAGCGTTTCAGCGATTGTTTTTAGCGGGAGCGCAAGACGTGGAAATGGACCGACAGTCGCGGGTAACGATTCCTCCCAGACTGCGCGAATACGCCGGAGTCGTGAAAGACGTGGTGTTAGTGGGGGTTTCCAACCGCGTCGAACTATGGTCGCTGGAAAACTGGCAGGCATATCAAGTCCGGGCGCAAGCGGATTACGAAGACGTGGCGGAAAAAATGGTGGATTTCGGGTTTTAGCGCTGCAAGAGATCGGGTGAGTAACATGGTCCAATTCGAGCATCAAAGTGTGATGCCAAAAGAGGTGGCCGAACTCTTAGTCACCAACCGCCAGGGAGTTTATGTTGATGCGACCCTGGGTGCGGCTGGTCATGCCTTGCGTCTGCTTGAGACCTACCCCGAAATCCGCCTGATCGGCATCGACCAGGATGCCCAGGCCTTAGCGCAAGCGCGTCAGAATCTCGCATCACACCACAATCGGACAACCCTGGTCAAAGGCAATTTTCGCTACATGACCGAACTTTTAGCCTCGATCGGGGTGCGTCAAGTCGACGGTGTTCTGTTTGACTTAGGCGTGTCGTCGCCGCAATTGGACCAGCGGGAACGAGGCTTTTCCTACCAGCAGGAAGATGCGCCCTTGGATATGCGCATGGATGCGGATAATCCCATCACGGCCTTCCGTCTGGTAAACCAAAAGTCCGAGCGCGAAATCGCTGATGCGATACGGCAATGGGGTGAGGAGCGGTGGGCCTCGAGAATTGCCCAATTTATCGTCAGATCCCGGCAGATTGAGCCTATTCGGACCAGCGGGCAGCTGGTGGACATCATTCGCGCCGCCATTCCTGCATCGGCCCGGCGCAGTGGAGGTCACCCTGCCCGGCGCACCTTTCAGGCGCTCCGAATTTGGGTTAATGACGAACTGGGTTCCCTGAGTGACGGGCTGGACCAGGCCTGGCGGGTGCTGGGCCCAAATTGCCGCATTGCCGCCATTGCCTTCCATTCCCTGGAAGATCGGATCGTCAAGACACGCTTTCGGGATTGGCAGCACGAGAATCAAGCGCGACTCATCACCAAGCACCCGTTGACCGCTAGTACTGATGAACTCAAGGAAAATCCACGATCGCGTTCGGCAAAATTGCGCGTAGTGGAGAAGTTGCCAGGATAGCCACTGCCGAACCCCAAGAGGGACGTGTCGGCTTATTGTCGACAAAATTCGGCGAGGTTCCGTCGCAGACGACACATTGCACAATATTTCGGGGGGATTTTGGCATGGTGGGCGAAAAGCAGGTCTGGCACACACAAAACGAAGGTAACTTGGCACGCTCCTGGGAACAGCGCCTCAAACCACGGGTTGCACCCCGCGAACAGCGGCGCCGCCAGGCGGCCGCCTGGATACGTCCCGCGCTATGGATTGCGTGGCTGTGGGCTGCGGCGCTCGTTCCGTCAATCTTGGCCATTCACGTGATGACAATGTCCTATCAGTATGACCAATTGAATCAGCAATATGCCAACCTAACTCGGCAAAACCAAGTGCTTGTGGCGACGGTCGCGTCGAAAACTTCGGCCTCTGCTTTCGCCAAAGATGCGGCACGCCTCAAAGTTCAACTTGAGGCACCGCGCGTTGACCCGGTCAAAAAAGCCAAGGTGTCCAGGCGGGTATCGGCACGAGCCGTGTCGCCGGTCGAGCAGGTGACGCTCTGGATCCGTCAACTCAGCCGTAGTTTGACCCAGTCAACCGCCCCGTCTTGAAAGGCGGAGCTCGAGGAAGATCGCCTCTTTATCGGATGAGCAGTCTTAGTTCCGCTGGGGCGGCAGACCGGAAATGCTTCTTTTCTGCGACTGGCGGTCATCCCGGCTCCCTGGTTCTGGGTGAGAAGCAGCTCCGGGTAGTGCGCGCGGTCCCAGAGACGAGGCGAACCGACTGAACATGGGTGCCGAGAGATCCTGCGCCAGCGGAACGTGACCCGCCTGGTAAGCGATTCGAAAGGAGAGACAAAACGTTGGCGTTTGTCTTAGATCAGCACCAGAAACCCCTGATGCCGCGCCGCGAGAAACAGCCTCGGAAATTGTTGCAACAGGGCCGAGCCATTGGAACCGAAAGAAAAACCGTCGCATCGTGGTTGAGTTTGGGGTTCCGGGGATTCAAGTTAAAGCTTAAAAACCCTGGGGCGACGCGGCGATGACGACTCTCGGTCCCCCAGGGGGATGAATGTCGTGCGGCGGCGACGAGGCCAAGCCCTAGTGACGGGCTTGCCGAGCGAAGGCGGTCAGGCGGACGGACCACGATGCAGCGGATCCTCGCGGCTTCTCCCGGGGGCACTATTGCCAGGCCCTCAGCGTGTGCACAAGCACGCTGCCGTCCGTCGCGCATCGTCCGGTGTAGGTGGAGATGTGGCGAGCCAAAGTCCAGGGCCATCGGCAACGATGCTCGACCAGGGCGTACGGCCATTCGCCATCGAACCCGATCCGAGCGGCACTTTAGGTGGTCGGGGCCAATAGCCGTTTTGACATCACTGCCGATGGGGAGCGTGTGGCACAGGGTATTCCAAACACACATTGTCGCGTCCTGCAGCGGGGGATGGCTGGCAGCGAAAACGGCGCATCAGTGCTTAAGAAAGGAGGACGCGGTGCTCGTCCCCTTACGGGGACGAACGGTCCTCGGCCTACACACCGAGGTTTTGGCACAGCGGAAATTTAGATGAAAGGCCAGACACGGCGAAAGCTCACACGGTGGCGGGCTCTATGGGTAACCCTAGGATTTTTTGCATTCATGCTGTTTTTAATCGCGCGCCTGGTCGTTATCCAGGTGGCGGACAGCAAGAGTCTGACAGCCTATGAATCCAGTTTTCAATTAAAGCACATTACGCTGCCGGCGACACGCGGCGAGATTGTCGATGCCAACGGCCAGATCCTGGCCGCGAATGTGCCGCGCGACCAGGTGGTGGCCGCGCCGCGTTACATCACGCATCCCATGCGCGAAGCGCGGCTTTTGGCGCGCTACCTGCCGTTTAGTGCCAAGACGCTCGATAGTGTGCTAAGCAATCACTCCTGGTACGCGGTGCTGGCGAATTCTGTGTCCCCTGCGGTGGCGCATAAGATTAGCCGGCTAGGCTTGGTCGGCATTTCGACCATCCCCGCTACTGGACGCTTGTACCCAAACGGCAGACTGGCCTCGCAGGTGCTGGGATTTGTGGGTTCCAACAACCAGGGGCTAGCTGGCATCGAATCGCAGGACAACCAAATTCTGAGCGGAAAGCCCGGCCACTGGACGGTACGGGTCGACCCGGCCGGGAACCCCATACTGCCTTGGCAAAAGGCTTATGTACCGCCAAAGGCCGGCGACACAGTTGAGCTCACCATTGACAGCAATATTGAAGCGGCGGCACAAAAGTGGCTTGAGTGGGGCGTGAAGCGGGCACAGGCCACCAACGGCACCGTGATTGTGATGAACGTGCATACCGGCGCCATCGTCGCGTTGGCCAACTGGCCCAACTTCAATCCCAACAATCCGGCGAATGCGACATCATTGCAGGAGACCAATTACGCCGTACAGGATCCGTTTCCCCCGGGCTCTATCTTCAAACCGATAACCCTGGCGGCTGCCCTGTCGCTCGGACTGTTTACACCAAATAGCCTATTCTACACGAATGGATATAAGATTGTTGACGGGGTGCGCATTAACGATTGGAATCCGGTCGGGTGGGGATGGATCACTCTGACCAAGGCCCTGGAGGTTTCATCGGACCAGGTGTTTATGGATGTCGCGCTGAAATTGGGCGCATCGGCCCTGTACCATTACATCAATCTGTTTCAGTTGAATCATCCCAGCAACGTCGGTCTGCCGGGGGATTCGAATCCGCTGTGGATCCCGGAAAGTCGGGTGAATAATGTTGACTTGGCCACCACCGGCTTTGGTCAGGGTTTTGCCACCACCGCGATGCAAATCATTACTGCCGTCAACGCCATTGCCAATGATGGCACCTTAGTGCAGCCGCATATCGTGAAGGCAATTTTGAGCCCTAGTGGCCAAGTCATTAAGAAGACGCCGGTGACGGTCGAGTCGCGGCCGATTAGTATCAATGTCGCCAAAGAAATCCAACACATGATGACCCTGGAGGCAACCAGCGGGACCGGTGTCCCGGCACAGGTGCCCGGATACATCATTGCCGGAAAGACCGGCACCGCCCAGAAAATTGTTAACGGCAAAACCTCCAGCAATGAGTTTGTCGCATCATATTTGGGATACGCGCCGATGCCCAACCCCCGGTTCATTATGGTGGTTTCGGTGAATTTTAACCATCCGGTAGGCAAGTTGTTTTACGGCGACCAGGTTTCGGCGCCGGTCTGGAAACGGGTTGCCGAATACATTTTCAAGTACTGGGGCATTAAGCCCTATGCGGGACCGGACAACGGGTCGAAACCGGGCAAAGTGCCGTAAGTTCTTGGCTGGACGAGAATGTCATAAATATCGGGAGTAACCAGCCCGTCCTGGAGGCGGGAGGGAGGTCA
Organism: Bacillota bacterium; assembly: GCA_021820965.1. Classification (GTDB taxonomy): domain Bacteria; phylum Bacillota; class Sulfobacillia; order Sulfobacillales; family Sulfobacillaceae; genus Sulfobacillus_B. Next base: position 103,559 of record JAKACZ010000003.1, read on the forward strand.
CTCCGATATGAACGATCGTCCACCGCTGATGTTAAAGCGGCGCAATTTTGTCGCTCTGATGGGATTTGGGTTATTTGATTTATTGATTGGAAGTCGACTCGTGACCATACAAGCGCTGGACGCACCGAAATTGAAACAGCTAGCGGACGGGGTGCATTTTCGCTCGGTGCCGCTGGCGCCGTTCCGGGGAAATATCGTGGACCGCAGCGGCCGCCTTTTGGCCGGGAGTCACCACGCCTACTCGGTCTATGCCATCCCTATTCAGGCAAGAGCGTCCCGGCGCAGCGAGAGCATCATTTTAGCCGATATACTCAATATGGAACAAAGCCGGGTTGTCAGGCGTCTATCCCGCAACCAAGGCTTCGTCTGGCTTAAGCGCCGGCTAAGCGGGAGAGAGCTGGAGGTGTTAAAAAGCCAATTGGCGGCGTTACCTGGTATTCACCTGTTGACGGAGACGGCCCGCTACTATCCGGAGGGAAAACTGGCTGCAGGTGTCTTGGGATTTACCGGGATTGACAACCAGGGCCTGGGTGGCGTCGAGCTGATTTATAACCGGGCGCTCCAAGGTAAGAAAGGAGCCATTCAGGAGGAATTTGATGCATTTGGGCAAACGGTGCAGTTCGCTCAACAGCGCATTATTCCTTCTCATAAGGGCGACACGTTGGAGCTGACTCTAGATGAGAATATTCAGTGGATGGCGGAGCGGGCGGCCGAACGGGCGATGATTGCCACTGGCGGGAAAACGGTCATGATCACGGTCATGCATCCCATGACCGGCGGGGTACTGGCGATGGCCCAGCGGCCCACCTTTGACCCGAATCACTTTCGCGATTTTGATCCTAAACGCTACCGTTTACTTCCGATCACCGACGCGATTCCCCCCGGATCAATTTTCAAGCCGGTCACGCTAGCGACGGCGCTGGAAGAGGGCACGGCGACCGCTAGCTCCGGATTTTTTTGTCCCGGATTCAAAGTGGTGCTGGGACGTCGCGTCAACTGCTGGCGGTCCGCCGGTCACGGTGCGCAGTCGCTGGCGGAAGTGGTGCAGAACTCATGCAACGTGGGTTTCATGACCTTGGGCCTCGGTCTCGGGGTCGACCATTTCTTCGCCGGGTTGGAGCGATTTGGCTTGACCCGCCGCACCGGTATCGATCTTCCCGGGGAAGCGCTGGGAATATTGCCGAGGAAGGCTCGCGTGACAGCCTTGGACCTCGCCATCATGGCTTTTGGTCAGACCCTGACGGTGACGCCGATTGGCCTTCTGACCGCCGTGAGCGCTATAGCCAATGGAGGCGAACGCTTTCGGCCCCATGTAGGGCGGGCGCTGAGGGCACCCGACGGGCGGCTCATACAAAACTTGGAATCCGGACCTCCGCGTCGTGTGGTGTCGGCGCAAGTGGCGGAGACGGTGCAGCGCATGATGGCGCGGGTAGTGCAGCGCGGCACCGGGAAGCTGGCCCAAGTTCCTGGATACAAAGTCGCGGGTAAGACCGGGACAGCGCAAAAAGTCATGAATGGAAAGACCGAACATGGGATTTATATTTCGTCGTTTATTGGATTTGCACCGGTTCCCAAGCCGGCAGCGGCTATTCTCGTGACCATTGATGAACCGGTTGGCGCATTTTACGGAGGACAAGTGGCTGCCCCGGTTTTCGGTCGTTTGATGCGGGACATCCTCCGATATCTCAGGATCCCCAGAACAGAACCGATCAAGAAGCCGAGAGTGGGTGAGCCCGCCTTTGTCCCCGATTTGGTCGACTTAACCCCGTCAACTGCCATCCAAGATGCCTCGGAATTCGGTTTTCCGGTACAATTTAGGGGACAGGGACGGCACGTGGTCGCGCAGTCGGTGACCTATGGCGGATACCGTCCGGTGGGGACCCAGTTAACCTTGACCCTGGGGAATCATTATCATGACTACCTGCAATGGGTCACCGTCCCCAGATTTTTTGGATTGTCTGTGTCTCAAGCCCATCATTTGGCGTTTGAACTAGGGATAAATATTGCGATGATGAAAGGGCATGAACACGGGCGCATTGTGCGGCAATCGCGGCCCGCCGGCGAGCAAGTGAAGGCTGGCACGACCGTGGAGGTTTGGACGGCATAGCGCGAGAGAAAGTGGGGACGAGCGATGACTGTCAACCAACTGGTGAAGCAAATGGGTCAAGGGCGCGTGATTGGCGACGGCAGTGTCGCCGTTACCGGAATCCAGCATGATTCGCGCCAGGTCGAGAAAGGCGACTTGTTTTGTGCGATTCCCGGCTTTCGCACCGACGGCCATCTATACTGCTCTGAAGCACTAAGCCGGGGAGCCGCCGCCTTTTTAGTCGAGCGCGAGGAAGCGTTGCCGCACGGAGCCGCGGGGATAGTTGTCGACAATGCACGGCTTGCGTTAGCGGTCTGTGCCGACGTCTTCTACGGGCATCCGTCGGGCCGTCTGTGGATGGTTGGTGTAACCGGAACCAACGGTAAAACTACGACTACCCATTTGGTGCGGGCGGTTCTGGAAGGCAGCGATGTCCCCTGCGGATTGACGGGAACGCTGCACACCCTGATTGGCGCAGAAACATTTCGAGTGATCCGCACGACTCCCGAGGCGCCGGACCTACAGCGCATTTTGCGCCACATGGCGGACCGCGGTATGCGGGCGGCGGTGATGGAGGTTTCATCACATGCCTTGGCCTTGGCGCGGGTAAACGGGGTGGACTATGATGTAGGGGTCTTTACCAATCTCACGCAGGACCACCTGGATTTTCATAAGGATTTTGAAAGCTATTTTCGGGCCAAAGCGCTTTTGTTCGAACGGCTAGGAGACGGACTCAAGAAAGGGCCGCGTGCGGCCATTCTTAATGCCGATGACCCCTATGTCGAGCGCCTGAAGGCGGTGACGCCAGTGCCCATCCTTACTTACGGGTTAAATGCCGGTGCTGACATCCGAGCCGGTCAGCTGCAGATTACCAGCCGTGGCGTGCAATTTCTCGCGACCTTTCCCTCTGGTGTGCAGCAGCCGGTATCATTTGGCATGCCGGGCCGATTTAACGTGCTAAACGCGCTAGCGGCCATGGCGGTCGGCCATGTGTATGGACTAGCCCCTGACACCATGGCGGAAGCGTTGGCCCGGTATCAGGGAGTTCCGGGCCGATTCGAGCGGATTGACGAGGGCCAGCCCTACAGTGTCATCGTGGACTATGCCCACACTCCGGATGGACTGGCTAATGCGCTGAGCACGGCGCGCGAGTTTGCCATCGGTAAAATCGGGGTGGTGTTTGGGGCGGGTGGGGACCGCGATCGCGGCAAACGCCCCCTGATGGGTGAGGTAGCGGGAAAGTTCTCGGACTGGACCGTTTTGACCGCCGATAATCCGCGGTCGGAAGATCCGGTGGACATCATCCATGAAATTGAGGCAGGAATCCAAGCTGTGGGCGGGCGCTGGCAGGTGGAACTGGACCGCGAGCGCGCAATCAAACTGGCGCTTAGCCAGGCCCAGCCTGGCGATGTGGTGTTGATTGTCGGTAAAGGACACGAAACCTATCAGATCTACCGGGATGGGACAATCCACTTCGATGACCGTGAAGTTGCCCGTCAGGTGCTAAGGGAGTTAAAGCGCACATGATGCCGTTGACGTTTCGTCAGGTTGCCGAATGGACTAGGGGCGAGATCCTTCAATGTGACCCGAATCAATCGGTCCAAAAACTGTCCATTGACAGCCGCGAAAGCGCCCCCGGCGTCTTATTCGTCGCGCTGGGAGGCACTCGCACCGACGGCCATGCCTTCGTGCGCGACGTGTGGCAAGCCGGCGGGGTGGCCTTGGTGCGCCGCGACTTTCCCGATCGTTCCGGCCCGCAAATTCGGGTAGAGTCCCCGCTTCAAGCTATGGGGCGGCTCTTACGAACATATATTGATCGTCAACACATTACTGTCGTCGGGGTGACCGGCAGTGTGGGGAAAACCAGTGTGAAGGAACTGTCCGCGGCGTGTCTAAGACAGCGCTACACCACGACGTCCTCGCTGGGCAATTACAATACCGCCATCGGCCTTCCTCTCTCGTTTTTCGCCGGGCCGCCGAACACAACTCACTTTGTCGCGGAAATGGGGATGCGCGCCCCGGGTGAGATTTTGCAGATGACCCAGATTGCGCCGCCGGATGTGGCCGTCATCTCCACGATTGGACCGAGCCACCTGGAGCAGATGGGCTCAATCGAGGCAATCCAAAGTGCCAAGGCAGAAATTTTGCACGGCCTGAAACCGGGCGGCCTGGCCGTGCTGAACCATGATAACGCCTGGGTGCGGGAACTGGGAGAGAATACGTCAAAACGGGTTTTTTGGTTCGGATCAGCGCCAACGGCCGATGCGCGGGTGATCTCGGCAAGCCTTGAGGCTGACCATACCCTGATTGATATAGATCTGGCGGACCAGCGTGTGCGCGTGCGGCTTCCCTGGCTAGGGGTGCACCACGCCGCCAATGTGGCGGCGGCGTTGTTGGTGAGTCAGGAATTGGGCGTCAGCCTGGACGCCGCGGTCGCGGGGGTTGAGGGGATTGACGCCGGGCGCTCACGCATTCGTGTTGTGAATCTGGGTGGCGTTACCATTCTGGAAGACGTCTATAACGCCAGCCCGCTATCGACCAAAGCGGCGTTGGACGTTTTGAAGAGTCGTCCCGGGCGCCGCATCGCGGTGCTCGGCGACATGCTCGAACTAGGCTCCGAGGAGGTAAGCGGCCATCGCCAGGTGGGTGAGCATGCGGCACAGTCCGCCGACGTTTTGCTGGCGGTGGGAACTCGATCCCGGCACGCGTTTGAGGCGGCCAAGAGCCGGGGACTTATCGCGGAGTGGGTCCCGTCACGGGATGAAGCTGCCGACTGGTTGACGGCTCACGTCCGCGCCGGCGACGTGGTGCTGTTGAAGGCCTCGCGCGGTATGGAATTTGAGCGGCTCACGGAGCGGCTTTGCGAATGGAGGCCGGCGTAATGCGGGAAGCGGCGGCGGGCCTCATAGGGCTGGTGGTGTCGTTGGCATTGGCGCCGGTTGTGATCCCCATGTTAAGGCGCCTGAAACTTGGCCAGCAAGTGCGTAACGTGGGTCCTCAGGCTCATCTCAAGAAGCGAGGCACGCCCATGATGGGCGGCGTGATCTTTCTTGCCGGTCTGCCAATGGCGGTGGCAGTGTTGGATCCGGCCAGCAACCGCGCCTGGGCATTGACGCTATTGACCTTGGGGTACGGTTTGATCGGATTCGCCGACGACTTTTTAAAAGTGGCGCTAAAGCGGCCGTTAGGGCTCAAGGCGCGCGAGAAGCTGTTGTTGCAAGTGCTTATTGCCGCCGCGTTCGCCTGGTACGTGTATCGCTTTTTGCCATCGAGCGGCTACGTGCTGCCTTTTCACCTGGGGCGGCTGCCGATGGGGTGGTGGTATGGGCCCATTGCCGTATTGGCCATTTTGGGTACAGCCAACGCAGTCAACATCACGGACGGATTGGATGGACTGGCGGCTGGGGCGACGGCGTTGTCGTATGCCTTCTTCGCCTTGATGGCAGCCAAAATGCGCAGCACGCCGGTGGCGGTGGTAGCGCTGGCCATGACCGGTGGGCTGGTGGGGTTTCTGCGCGTCAATCTGCACCCGGCTCGGGTGTTTATGGGGGATACCGGTTCGTTGGCATTGGGGGCCGGATTGGCTGGTCTGGCGGTGGTTACCGACACGCCGCTTTTGTTACCGGTTATTGGCGTTCTCTTTGTATTGGAGACTCTGTCGGTCATTATTCAGGTGCTCAGTTTTCGGTTGACGGGTCGGCGCGTGTTTCGCATGAGTCCGCTCCATCATCACTTTGAACTGGGTGGATGGTCGGAGGAACGGGTGGTGGCCGTGTTTTGGCTGGTTTCAGCGTTAGGAGCGGTGCTGGCATGGTGGTAGAGGGTCGTCCTGGGAGGGATTCGGGCATGGAGAGGCGCACCGGCCACTTTGACTATCTATTGCTGTTTTGTGTCCTGGGACTGTTGGCAATCGGCACTATTGTGGTGTTTTCTGCCAGCGCGGCCATTGCCTATCACACTACGGGCACACCGTACTATTATTTGGAACGGCAAATTATGTGGGCGGTTTTGGGTCTGATCGTGCTCGCAGTGGCGTCGCGGTACAATTATTGGCATTACCAAAAATGGGCCCTGCCGGTTTTTGTCGTCTCCATGGTATTATTGGGAGCGGTACTCGTTCCGCACATTGGCATTACAATTAACGGATCGCGGCGGTGGCTGGGAGTCGGCCCACTGCAAGTTCAGCCGTCGGAACTGGCCAAGATCGGCATGATCTTTCTGTTTGCCCGGCTTTTTACCCTGAATCAGGACCGTTTGTCAAGCTTTTGGCGCGGGATTGCACCGCACTTGGCCATCGCAACGATTATTTTTGCCCTGATACTGTTGGAGCCGGACTTGGGTACCACGCTGGCCATTGCCGGCACCTTTTTCGTCATGCTGTTTGTGGCCGGGGCTAAAAAGCGCCATCTGGGCGCGCTGTTTCTGTCGGGGTTGCCGGCGCTAGGCGTTATCATTGCCATCGCGCCGTACCGGCTTCAGCGCATTATAGCGTTTACCAATCCCTGGAAGCATCCCTTGGGGGAGGGATTCCACACCATCCAATCACTTTTGGCGTTAGGATCCGGCGGCGTTTTGGGACTCGGCTTGGGCTATTCGCGGCAAGCTTTGGGGTATCTGCCCGAGTCCTACACCGATTTTGTGTTTGCCGTGTTGGGCGAGGAACTGGGGCTCATCGGTACCCTGACGGTGGTGCTGTTGTTCTTGATGCTGGCCTGGCGGGGATATCGCATCGCCATGCGCGCGCCCGACTTATTTTCCAGCCTCTTGGCCACCGGGTTCACGACCATGATAGCGATTCAAGCAGCCGTCAACATGGGCGTGGTCACGGCGACGCTGCCGGTGACGGGCATTACCCTGCCATTTATCAGTTACGGCGGATCCTCGCTCGTGCTAAGCTTGGCCGGGGTGGGCGTGTTGTTGAACATTTCGAGGCACAGCAGCTAGAGGGATGCATATTGTAAGGATTGCGCCGGTCAGCCCGCTTTGGCGACGCGGCCGGCAAAAACGCACTAAGGGTGGACAGCATGCGCGTATTATTGAGCGGGGGCGGCAGTGGAGGCCACATTTATCCAGCGCTGGCCATCGTTCGCGGATTGGCCCAGGCCGACCGCCACACCATATTTTTGTATGTTGGCACCAATCATGGTTTGGAACGCGATCTGGTCTTGCGGGAGAACATTGCGTTCCGCGCGATTCATGCCCGCGGGCTCTTAGTGCCGGGCATCCTCGGCAAGGCGGCTGGCGCGGCGGCTGCGCTGAGGGGCGTATGGGATGCAGTCGGCATCCTTCGCGCCTTTCGGCCTGACGTTGTCGTGGGCACCGGTGGCTATGTGTCGGGTCCTGTGGGATTGGCTGCCGGTCTCATGAAGATTCCGCTGGTGATTCAGGAACAGAACGCATTTCCTGGGCTTACTAACCGGAGTTTGGCGCGACGAGCCTCGGCTGTGTTGGTACCTTTTGAAGAGGCGGTGCACTACTTTCCACCCCGAACCCGAGTCATTCTGGCGGGTAATCCGGTGGAGGTTCCCCAGTCTCGGTTGACGCGAATAGCAGCCCGGCAAGAACTCAAGCTGGATCCGAACGCCCGTGTGCTGATGGCCACCGGCGGCAGTCAAGGCGCGGAAGCGATTAATCAACTCATGTTAACCCTGCTGCCCGAGGTGATGGCTCGGCGGGAATTCGGTATGATCTGGGCGACAGGCAAGCGATATTACCAGGATGTGCTGACTCAGATCAAGCGACACTATCCTCAAGGTTTGGACTCGAAACGGGTTCAAGTTGTCGAATACTTTTACCAGATTCAAACCGTGTACCAGGCGTGCGACTTGTTCGTGGGCAGGGCGGGCGCGATGACGCTGACCGACTGTCAAGCTTTTGGAGTGCCCATGGTGCTGATTCCGAGTCCCCACGTCAGTGAAGACCACCAGACGCGGAACGCCGAAGCCATCGCTCAGCGCGGGGCGGGCATGATGTTGGTGGAAGAGCAACTGGAGCGGCGCAGCCATGAAGTGCTGGAACTTCTGGCGGACGAATCGCGGCTGGCGGGCATGGGGATGAGGGCGGCTCAGGCCCATGACGGCAACGCGCTTGACCGCATTGTTCAGACCATTCTCCAAGTGGGCGGCCGAGCAGGGAGGAGGAGTTGATGCAGGTGGAACCGGTCATGACTCAGTTGCGTACTATGGGAATCGGTGAAGTCAAAACCGGTGAGCCTCTCAGCCGCCATACCTCGTTTCGCATTGGCGGGCCTGCGGCCGTTTTTGTTGAGCCCGACACACTGGGAGGAGTGGTGGAAGTGCTGAACTCGGTCCGGGACCAACAACTGCCCTATTTCATCATTGGACAGGGTACAAACATTTTGGTGTCGGACCAAGGCGTTGACGCCGTGGTCATCTCAACCGCCCGCGGTCTTCGACAGATAGAAGTCGAGCCACCCGTCATGCGTGCCGGATCCGGCGTGTTGCTGACCAAACTGTGCCGGGTCGCGGAACGGGCCGGGCTCGCCGGGTTGGAATTCGCCATTAGCATTCCCGGAACCTTGGGCGGGGCGTTGGTCATGAACGCCGGCGCCCACGGAGGATCGATGGTCGAAGTAGTGGATAGCGTCTTGGTGTGGGACGCCATCTCTGGGGTGCGCCGCATTGCGGCGGACGACGTACAGTTTCAGTACCGGCAAAGCCGGTTCATGCACAACCCCTGGATTGCGCTTGAGGCAACCCTGCGGCTCAAATCGGGAGACCCCGCGGAAATCCGGGCCAAGATGCACCACAACATGGACTATCGTAGGAAGAGCCAGCCGGTTGGAGAACCAAACGCAGGAAGTATCTTCAAAAATCCTCTGCCTGATTATGCAGGCCGCCTGATCGAGGCGATTGGCGCTAAAGGTTGGCGCGAGGGGGATGCGGCGGTCTCGGATTTACACGCCAATTTCATTATCAACCAAGGCCAAGCGCGGGCAGTCGATGTACTAAATCTCATGCGCCGCATTCGCCGCCGAGTGTTTCAAGAAACCGGTATCGTGTTAAAGCCGGAAATTCGCTGGATTGGTCCGGGAGAGGGAGGAGCCGACACAACATGGGAGAATTTGTGGTACGAGGAGGGCGAAGGCTTGAGGGAACCTTAAAGGTTCACGGAGCCAAAAATGCTGCCTTGCCGATAATGGCCGCCTCAGTACTCGCCTCTGGGCCTGTCGAACTAAAGGACGTGCCGAAGCTCAGAGACGTGGACGTGATGATCCAGGTTTTGCAATCCCTGGGAGCTTCGGTTAAGTGGTCGGGTCCGTCCCTCATCATCGATCCGTCCGACATTCATCAATATGTGATACCTGAGGAACTCATGATGAAAATGCGGGCATCGATTTTTGTCATTGGACCGTTATTGGCAAAGCTTGGTCACGCGGTCGCCATCCAGCCGGGTGGCTGCTCCATCGGCGACCGCCCTATTGACATCCACATTTACGGATTCAGCCAACTGGGCGCGAAGGTTGCCGAGACCGACCAAGGTACACGTCTTGATGGACCTAGGCTACGGGCGGGGACGGTGCACCTTAGCTATCCCTCGGTGGGAGCGACCGAAAATCTGATGATGGCGGCCGCGCTGATTCCCGGTGAAACCCGCATACGTAACGCCGCCATGGAGCCCGAAATTGTGGATTTGGCACAATTTCTGGAGAAGATGGGCGCCGTGGTGCGTGGGGCCGGCACCCCTGATATTCGCGTCATTGGGAAAACCGAGCTGAAAGGCACCTCCCACACCGTGATTCCCGATCGCATCGAGGCGGCGACCTACATGTTAGCAACGGCGGCCACGGCTGGGCACGTGATGCTGGAAAATTGCATTATCGAGCATTTGCCGGGGTTAACCGGGCGTCTGCGCGATTTAGGCGTGGAGCTTACCGAACGGGAGGGCGACCGGGTTGAAGTACAGGCTCCGAACGCCTATCCGACAACGCCGGTATCCTTGCACACGGGACCGTACCCGGGCTTTGCCACTGACATGCAGGCGCAGTTTATGGCCTTTTTGCTCAAGGTGCCTGGGGTTCATATTATTTCCGAGCGGGTGTTTGAGAACCGTCTGGGCCACGCCCGCGAGCTGAGGCGAATGGGGGCGCAGATTATGGCTGACCAGCGAATAGCCCTCATTTACGGCGGCAGGCCGCTGCACCCCTCTACCGTCCGCGCGCTGGATCTTCGAGCCGGCGCCGCGCTCGTGATCGCGGGGCTGATGACCGAGGGTGAAACCGTCATCAGTGACCGCGACGTGATTGAGCGAGGTTATCAGGATCTGGATTTGCAATTAGCTGAGCTGGGGGCGGACATTACGGGGCGCTAGTCATTATACTAGCCCAGGGGGGAATGATATGCGCGGGCGCTTTGTGACAGTGGTAAGCGCGATGGCGCTCATCGTTGGGTTTTTGATGACGCAGCAGATTCGCACGGTCGCATCGCTAAACCGCACCGCCCAAGCCCGCGAGGCTCGTATGTTAGGCAATCTGCTAGCCCAGACTGATAAGGTCAACGTACGAATCCAGGCGCACATCGGAACGCTGAAAGCCCGTCTGGCTGCTTTGGGTCCCGGTCCTAACCCTGCGCGTGTGGCAAAGCAGTTAGGCCGCGTGCTACCGGCGGCGGACCTCACACAGGTCGACGGGGAAGGCGTGGCAGTGGCCATGCACGACGGTCCGCCTCACGTCTTCCCGGGGGAACCGGCTGCGTTGAGTTTGGTCCACGACCAGTACGTTCTGCGCGCCATCGCACTGATTTCTGCCGCGGGAGCTCGGGCTATTTCCATCAATGGCCAGCGCTATACCGCTACCACGTCGATCTATTGTGCCGGTCCCACTATTCGCATTAATGGGGTGCCTTACGCGTCACCGTTTGTGATTCGGGCGGTTGGGCCCGCCCATGCGATGATGCACGCGTTGAAGTCGGATCCGGATATTGGCGGATGGTCGCAATTGGTATCCATCAAATTCCACACGGTTAAGCACCTGGAAATTCCTCCATATACCGGGTTTATTCAGTTTTCTTTGGCTAAACCTGTTAAGATAGGGGGGTAGCCGAGAAAGGGGAATCCCTCGTTGTGGATCGTGCTTGTTGGGCTGGCGATGGGGGTATTGATAGGCCTTTCGTTTCCCGATGTGCTGCCCGCCTCATTTGCGAACTATCTGTCTATCTCTCTCCTCGCGGCTTTGGATTCGGCGTTCGGGGGAATTCGCGCCAGCCTTGAGGGCCGATTTGTCCCCATGACGTTTGTCACCGGTTTGGTGTCCAATGCGGTGTTGGCAGCGGGATTGACATACTTGGGAAATAAGATGGGCGTTCCGCTGTTTGACGCGGCATTGTTTGCTTTTGGATTTCGCATCTTTCAAAACTTGGGCGCGATTCGCCATGATCTCATCGGCCGCTGGCAAAAGTCGCGGGTAAAATTGCGTCACGAGTCACTTTAATGCAGGAAAAATAGGTTTCAAAGAGAAGTTCATGCACAAGACGTGCCTGGGAGGTGCCAAATGGCCAAGCGTCCGCTAATTTTGGCTGTTGACGTGGGAACTACGAAGGTGTCCGCCTTGGTCGGGGAGGCCCATCCCGAAGGGGAACTGACGGTGTTGGGGGTTGCCGCGACGCCGGTCGTCGGTATGCGGCGCGGGTTAGTGTTCGAGGTCGAGCGGGTGGCCTTGGCGATTCGAGATGCGGTGAACCGGGCCAACAGTATGGCTGGAACCGACTTGAATCAGGCCGCCGTTGCCGTCAACGGCGATCATTTGGCCATTGTCCCGGGACAAGCCCGTGTAAACATCAAAACGGGCACGGTTCGGCCTGAGGACGTCGAACATGCGACCCACAAAGCGGCACAGGTCTCCCTGGATGGAGACCGAGAGACGGTGCAGGTAATCCGCCGCGGGCTGGCAGTGGATGGATTCCGTGGCGTGGTGGATCCGGTCGGGATGGTGGCTCATGAAATGGATGCGGAGGTATTCGTGGTGACCGGGCTGGCGACGGTGATTCGCAATATTCGCCGCGTGGCCACTATGGCGGGTCTTAATCCGGTGCTGTTGATCCCGGCCCCGCGGGCATCAGCCGATGCCGTCCTGGCGGATGACGAAAAGCAAATCGGCGTGGTGCATCTGGATGTCGGCGGAGGAACCACCGGAATCACGGTGTATCGCGGCGGCCACATCCAATATCTGGGCGTCGTGCCCATTGGCGGGGAATCGGTGACGTCGGACCTCAGTGTGGGACTGGGCGTTGTGGGTACGCAGGCAGAACGGCTGAAATTGGAGTATGCTGCCGTGGGTTCTGAGCGCGAAGGCACCCTCGAAGTGCGAGCCGTGAGCGGTCAATCGGTAAAAGAAATTCCGGTAAAGGAACTCGAAGAGATTGTCCGAGCTCGCATTGACGAGTGGGCTAGTATGGTGGAAAGCCATTTAAGCCGCATTGAGTGGCCTAAGGGCCCGGCGGCGGGCGTGGTCATGACTGGCGGCGGCTCACTCTTGAAAGGACTCTCATCGTTCTTGCAAACCCGATGGGGCTGGCCGGTGCGCCCCGGTGTGCCAATCGGTCTGGCTGGCCTGTCGGACCTGTCTAAGAGTCCTGGCTACTCTGTGGTGGTGGGGGTGGCCCGCGACTCGCGTCTTTTCGGATTGAGACCGGAGGCAGACTCACCGTGGCGGAAACTGGCGCAATTGTGGTTTACTCTGTGGAGCTAAGAGGGGTAGCGAAAGGCTTTTGGGATTTGATTGAAGGAACCCAGAACGGGGAGGAAACAGGATGCTAGATTTCGACCAGGCGGCAGAGAACTTTGCGGTAATTAAAGTGGTGGGCGTCGGCGGAGGTGGCACCAACGCCGTCAACCGCATGATTGAGGCGGGGCTTAAGGGCGTGGAATTCATTGCCTTAAACACCGATGCCCAGGCGTTGGCCTTGTCCATGGCGCCAATGCGGCTTCAGGTAGGCAGCAAGCTGACTAAGGGACTGGGGGCGGGAGCCAACCCCGAAATCGGGCAAAAGGCTGCGGAAGAAAGTCGTGAACAGGTGGGAGACGCCTTAAAGGGCGCTGATATGGTATTTATTACGGCAGGCATGGGCGGCGGCACCGGAACCGGCGCTGCGCCGGTAGTGGCTGAAGTGGCCAAAGAGGTCGGGGCTTTGGCGGTCGGTGTCGTCACCAAGCCCTTTACCTTTGAAGGACGGCGCCGCCAAACTTTTGCGGAAAAAGGGACGGCCAACCTAAAGTCAAAAGTCGATACCCTTATTACCATTCCCAACGACCGGCTTCTGCAGGTCGTGGAAAAGAAAACATCGATCGTTGAGGCCTTCCGTATCGCCGACGACGTACTGCGCCAAGGAGTTCAGGGTATTTCCGATTTGATAGCGGTGCCGGGACTGATTAATCTCGACTTTGCCGACGTCAAGACCATTATGTCGGAAATGGGCTCGGCTCTTATGGGGGTCGGCGTCAGTCAGGGAGAAAACCGAGCGGCCTCAGCCGCCAAGGCGGCGATTTCCAGCCCCTTGCTGGAGACCAGCATCGATGGAGCCCGGGGCGTTTTACTCAACATTACCGGCGGCAGCGACTTGGCCTTGTTCGAAGTCAATGAGGCGGCGGAAATTGTGATCCAAGCCGCCGATCCGGAAGCGAACATTATCTTTGGTGCGGTGATTGACGAGGGCCTTCGCGACGAGGTGCGTGTCACCGTCATTGCTACGGGATTTACCGGCGAACGGCATCGCCGCCCGGATGCGGAGGTGCAGCACGAAGAGGTGGAGATCAAGCCGTTTTCCAACGACGACCTGGACATTCCGGCCTTTCTGCGCCGTCGTTCCTAAGGTATATACCCGGAAAAAAGAACTAGAAAAAGGTTACGAATGTCTTCTTGCTAGCGCGTGATGAAATATTCACGACGGGGATGTCGGGTCCCGCAGTGAGGAATGATGGCGGAGACTTGGCCACACGGGAGGAGCCGATGTGTAGCAGGTGTTTGGCAAGGTTATTGTCGTCAATTTGTGACAACCAAAACCTTCCCGTGTAACAGGCTTGAGAGCGTCAATCTGCAATCAGCGGGGCAACCGACGGGCACTAGTGAGCCGTCCGCAAAGCGCCGCTAGCCGGTCATCCGTGACCGGATTTTAGAAATTATGGGCGGCATCCGGCTTAGGGTGCTGGCACGATGGCTCGATCCGCTGCTTTCCATGCCATGCGGCGTAGGTTTTCGGTGATTTTCCGCTGGCCCTTCAGGGTCAGCCCGCCAAGCCGGTGTTCCGTAGGCTCGCCCTTATACACGGGACCGCGCCCATTCCCATCCTGCGGATACTGCGCCTTCTTATGCGGCAGCCAAGAGCAGGCAGAAAGGTTCGCATGTTTTAACGTCTTATCATGATGACGCGATATATTTTACATCCTGCGTCACCGTCCTTTCCAGGCGAAAGACTTGGCCTTCACCTGCGGTGATCTTGCATCAGTGTTGCCAGGCCTTGGGAACATCCTCCCGGCGGGCTTTCCCGGGACTCCCGTCGGAGCCCGGGACTTTGAGTCCCCCCGCCGTCGAATCACCAAGGCTGCGGTGTGATGGACACCGATGCCATACTGGGGTTGATACTTAAATCGTCCGATGAATGAGGTATAGGGGGGGGTGACTTTACGGATTTCGAGGCCTTCCCGTAGCGCCTCGCGCTCAATGGCCATCAGTAAGGCCCGCTAAGTAAACTGGTGGGTGACCCGGTTAAAGGTGGCGCTCACATCGCGGTCGTGGATGAACCGCAAGTCTTCCACCACCAGTCCCGCTCCGCGGACCTGCGCCCACCGTACCGTCTCAACTGCGAGGTGCCCCACCAACGCGTCGCGTTGGGTCGACCGGGCATCGTAGAGACGTGGGTCGCCCCGGGTCGCGAACGCTTGAGGATTGCCGTCCGGCAACACGTGACAGAGGTCCAAACAGGTGCTATTGGTATCCACGCCCATCCAGTCCTGGCGAGGATCGGTCTGGATGGGCGCGGCGGCTTCTTCGACGGTAATCCGCACCTGATACCGACCTTGCCGTCGGAGAATTTCCACCTGATACGGATCGGCGAGCACGCGGCGGAGCAAGCCTGCATAATCGCACCCGTTGATCTGCCCGGTTTTCTTGGACACCTTGCGCGCAAGAGGGGAATTGCCAGTTTCTCATACCGGCGGACTTTGGCGTCGGGTTTGCCTTGCCCGGTTTGAGGCGATCCCCCGAGATTTCTAACAGCCAATGGTTGGTGCCTTCCCGCACGCGCAAGAGAGGATTGCGCTGTTTGGTGCTATCACCCCACGCTGACAGCCGACCATTCCAGCTCTCATCGTAGGCTTCTCGCCACGTCTTCTATGGTTCCGAACCAACAACCGCTAGAAGTATATCGTCAGTATCGTCATAGACAAAATTGTCAATTTCGGCCGGCCTTGCTGCTGGATTGACGCTCCGGGCTGACATCGAATCTTAAAATCCGAGACCAGGTATGGTGTGAGAGGGCGGCGTGGTGGCCGCCCCTTTTTTGTCGGGAAGTTTCTTTCAGTGCCCACCCTTGATTGACAGAGTTTTTCGGCCCTCCTTCCTACAATGACGGTGTCGCAAGACATACCGTGCTCCCTGCTCCCATAACGTATCTTGACGAGGGAAAACGTCATAGGAGGGCTGATGACATGGTCAGTGGTATTACGACCCTCTCGTACAGTCTCGAAATGGACTGGGCGCTGATGTGGTTGACCGCGAAGTTTTTAGGCCATCGCACCACCTGCCTTCGACTAACGCTGGCGTCTATCATTGGAGTTCTACCCACCCTATGGGTATTGCTCGCCGAGAACCTTTATGCAGTTCCCTGGGAATTAGGACTGGTCTGGCCGATTTTCATGCTGTTGGTAGTTTTCCCGGAACTCTCCCGTCGCTTTTGGTTGAAGGCGTATGTTCTCTTCTTGGCGCTCTCGCTGGTGGCTGGCGGAGCACTGACGGCCGGCCTGAATTGGTTGAATCTCCTGCTCCCGCACTTTCCGGCACTAGACTTCGCCATGTTGCTGCCGGTGTTGTTAGTGGCGGCCGGATACTGGCTTCCCAAAACTCGGGTTCGCCAGTTGGTGGGCCGGGAGTCTTATGGCGAGGTATCCCTTGAGGTAGCCGGCCAAGCCCTGACCATGCCGGTGCTTTGGGACTCCGGCAATCAGCTGACCGACCCGCTTCTACATCGACCGGTGGTCATTGTGGAAATGTCCCGTGCGTATGAATGGCTGCCTGAAACGCTGATGCCTTGGATTTTGGCCGTGCAGCAAAATCGTGAGCCCGGGCCCGTGCCGGAGGAATGGCGCGGGCGGGTGGGCGTAGTTAGTTTTCGCACATTGGCTGGCGATGGACGGCTGCCGGTCATTGCGGTGGACCGAGCGTTAGGATTTTACGCCGATGTGTGGTATCCCATGGTGCCGGTGATGGTGGGCTTGTCGCAAGAGCATGTCGCGTCGGACCGAAGTTATGCGGCTTTGGCAACGCCCAAAAGTTTAATCCGATATCCGCACGAAAGGGTGGGAGCATGATCGAAACCGGAAGTCTGGTGTGGGATTCGCAATATTCCTGGTGGCAGCGACTGGGGCAGTCACTTAAAGAGTTGTTGGGCGCCACCGACTTATCGGATGTCCATTACGTGGGGTCCAGTGAAGCCCTGCCGCCTCCTCTCACCACCGACGAAGAAGCAACCCTCTTAGTCCATTTGTCGGCCGGTGAGGTGAGCGCACGCTCCACGTTAATTGAGCGCAATCTACGCTTAGTCGTCTACATTGCCCGCAAATTCGAAAATACCGGCGTGGGCATCGAGGATTTGGTGTCAATCGGAACTATTGGGCTGATTAAGGCCGTCAACACCTTCAACGTGGAGAAGAAGATAAAGCTGGCCACCTATGCCTCTAAATGCATCGAAAACGAAATCCTGATGTACCTGCGCCGCAATTCTCGCATCCGCTCGGAAGTTTCGCTTGACGAACCTCTCAACGTCGATTGGGACGGCAACGAACTTTTGCTGTCGGATGTTATGGGCACTGAAACCGACCTCATCTCAAAGCCGCTGGAAGAAGAGGTCGACCGCGTCCTCTTAAAGCGCGCCCTGTCCAAGTTATCCGCCCGCGAAAAGCGTATCATGGAGCTCCGCTTTGGCCTGATGGACGGTCTTGAGCGCACCCAAAAGGAAGTGGCCGATTCACTCGGCATTAGCCAATCTTATATTTCACGTCTGGAAAAGCGCATTATCAAGCGGCTGCGGCGTGAATTTCGCCGGATGGAATAGCCGATACGCCCTAAGCCTTTAGATCTGGGAAGGTGGTCGACCACTGTCGGCCGCCTTCCTCGGTTGACCGGGAGTTTAGAGCAGGCCGACCTCTTGCGAGGCCAGCTCCTTGATGAACGGTGCGTGCCGATTTCCCGCACACCGTTTTACGCTACGTACTCTCTCGAACAATCGCATGTCATGTTCGAGCCTCTCCTCGCGCGCAGAACTCTCTGGGCAGTGTTTCTCAGTGGAGGCTTACCCATTATCATGCCTGCGTCTGACTCAACGGTTCTGTAACGACGCCCGCCTTCACTTCGCCCGAAGTTGTGGTTTTCGGTCGGCTGCTCTACGATGCCGGCGCTCTGACTGCTCTTGGTACACGGTCCACGTCGGATCCCCTTATAGGAGACCAAGAGATCTCGATGGGTTCCGCACACTGGCTACGATGTGCCTGTCTCACCCTCCACGTGATGACCCGCATGCCCCGTTGTCGTGGCCGACAGTCGGAGGGAATCCCCGCCGAGCGTGATCGTCATGGCTGGGTCGGGACCGGTCCGGGATCTCGTTCACGTTTACCGGAACCGCGCCTTTACCGGCCTGGTATATAACGTGTGGCGCACTCTGCGTTGCGCTGAAGGGCCCGAGGATAGGATCTTAACACCTCCAAAAAGAGCCGACGATGATGAAAAAGCGTTCAATCTCAGAACGGCATGCGTGGCGGACTGCGGGCATTCACACTGTCGCCCGCGTGAGTTCCGACACAAAAAACGTCCCGATTTTACCCGATCCGGTGGGTCTTCACCTGTTCAAAACCGTGCCACTCGTTTGTGGGAAGTCCCCTTGGAGCCCTGCATAGTTCCCTGATTGCCAGTTTCCGCCATAGTCATCACAAAAGAGGATTAAGTGGTCGAGGCCTCATGACGAAGTCGATTTCGCGCGGTCATATGGTTTCGGCGCTGATCAGATTGTCCCGGGGATGATGGAGCCTCCGATCCACGGGCGAGTACGGGCTTAAGGTGAGCACCGGGGCGCCTTTGGTATAGCCTTCTCCAGTTCTGGTGATACTTTGTCCGAGGTATCTGTCACTAGACGGGGCACCCCGGGAGGTCACTCAGCACGATGCCAATGAACAAAGTCGAGATTCCTGGTGTCAATACAGCCAAGCTTCCGGTGTTGACCAATACAAAAATGCGCGAGCTGTTTCGCACCATGCAATCCGATGGTGATTTGAGCGCGCGTGATGAACTGATCAATGGCAATCTCCGGTTGGTTTTGAGCGTGATTCAACGGTTTCAGAACCGCGGAGAACATTCCGATGACCTGTTTCAGGTGGGCTGCATCGGCTTAATGAAGGCGATTGACAATTTTGACCTCGGTCAAAACGTGAAGTTTTCCACCTATGCCGTGCCCATGATTATCGGGGAAATTCGCCGGTATCTCAGGGACAACAACCCCATTCGGGTAAGCCGGTCACTCCGGGACGTGGCATACAAGGCGCTGCAAGTGCGCGACTACTTGGTGCATCGCTTTGCCAAGGAGCCGACCATCAGCGAAATTGCGGAGGAACTAGCGGTCCCGCGGGAAGACGTCTTATACGCCTTAGACGCCATCCAAGAGCCGGTGTCGTTGTTTGAGCCGATTTATCACGATAGCGGCGATCCGATTTTTGTGATGGATCAAATCTCGGACGAGAAGAATCAGGACAAAACCTGGCTGGAGGGCATTGCCATCCGCGAAGCCATGCGGCGGTTAAGTGAGCGGGAGAAGATGATTTTAACCATGCGCTTTTTTGAAGGAAAGACGCAGATGGAAGTCGCCGATGAGATTGGCATAAGCCAGGCGCAGGTATCGCGTCTGGAAAAGGCGGCGTTGATTCATATGAGGAAGCACATGTGATGGTTCTGAAGCATTGGATTCTTGCCATTTTGACGGTTGTCGGGTTTTGGGGGGGTGCCAAACCGACTTCGGTTTATGCTCGGCCTATTGCCACCCCGCAGGTGATTCGCTTCCGCGTCATCGCCAATTCCGACAATCCGGTGGACCAGGCGATTAAACTGGATGTGCGCGATCGGGTGCTGGTGACCATGGATTCTGCCCTTAACGGGGTGAAAAACCGGACCGTCGCGGCCAGGCGAATTGACGCGATGACGGGCGAGCTAAGCCGGGTGGCTAACCGAGTGCTCAAGGCTCACCATGTGAGTTATCGGGCGCGGGTGGCCTGGACTCGAACCGTGTTTCCCACCAAAGCCTATGGGTCTTGGGTGCTCCCGGCAGGCCGCTATCAAGCCCTGCTGATCACCTTGGGTTCGGGCCAAGGTCATAATTGGTGGTGCGTACTCTATCCGTCGTTGTGCTTTGTCGATATGGGCAACGCTCTGGCGGTACCCGCGCCCTCGGTTCCAGTTACCACGCCCCCTGTGGTCCGTGCGATAGTTCCGCGCCACACACGGCGCATGACAAAGGCGCCCCGCATGGTAGGCAGAGGCCGAATTCGCGTGTCTTGGACAACTCCTCGATTCATCACCACCTTCTTGGCCATTTTGCGCGAAGTGTAGTAGCGTTCGCGTCTACTACATAAGAATGGGGTGGGGGGATGCCGTATGGTGAAAACCTCCGAGCTAAGGATGAAAGACGTGATTAACGTCGTCGACGGTCGTCGACTTGGACTCATCGGCGACCTCGAGCTCGATTTGGAGCAGGGACGCGTCAAATCGGTCGTAGTCCCCGGGTCTAGTCGATTTTTGGGGCTGTTCGGACGCGACCACGACACCGTCATTGATTGGCAGCAGATTCAAAAGATCGGCCAAGACGTGATATTAGTGGAAATTACCGGGGCGTACGACCAACCGCCCCAGCCTTAGGCGCCCGTCAACGGGCGCCTTTCTTTTCCGCATCTTGGAGTTTACCGATGAAGGGTAGCGTTGACATCCCCCATATGGTCACGCTCCGGCACTCACGCCGAAATCCCGCTGGTCACCGGCGGATCACCCGCACTGGCAAACCCGTGCGCGTAGGAGATTGTCCATGCACTCACGTGACCCGCCGGTCCCGCATGGATAAAAACGATCGCAACGACTAATCCCGTCAACCGCCACCACTGAATTTTCATAAAAAGCCTCCTTCATGCGTTATAGAAAAACACCGAGAAAACCTGTCGGCTTGCCGTCAGGATGAATCGGCATCATGATATAATAGACTATGAACTCAGGGAGAGTGACTCGACTTCCTTCTACACTCTCGGGTGTGGAGAAGGCGACCGCCAATGTACCCAGGTGGGGTGCTTGGTCGCTGAATGGTTTTGAGGATGCGGTCAGTGCCGTACTCCAAAGTGTCCTCTATCTACTGTAGAGGGACATGTACGATACGGAGAAGCCGCACACCCCAGAACACACGGGGCTTGCCCCGTGTGAGGGTCAGAAAACAGGTAACATGGTTCGTAAAGTATTCAAGCTATGCGCAGCCTTATCAAGATGACCGACCTGCAACGCATGGCCAGCGAGCATCACATATAGCGCGAGCCTCACCTCGCGGTCATGAACATGAGGAATCCTACTCTCAATCTCCCCCATCAATGCTTGGCTACGAGCGGTTGAAAGTGGGCGAATCGTCATTTCCATAAAGCGTACCGTAAACCACGAAACTACAGTAGCGTTGCTGATAGCATCCTTCGCCTGCCGAAGCAACGCTAGTGCTTGTTGTCGATGTCCTTGAGCCCACGCCATTTCGGCCAACGTCGAGAGCCACTCACCCCGAGGGAGCGCGTCCACAACGGCTAAATCGGGAGCCCGATGGACTAGATCCTCGGCCGCAGTCCACGCGCCCTGCTGTATGTGGCACGCGACAAAATTATTGAGCAACGGAAGCCGCATGGAAGCCGGAACGTCACATTCGTCATAAAGGCGCAACGTCTCCTGGTACGCCAACGTCGCAGCCTCGAAATCCCTGCGTCGAAAAGCAACCAGCCCTAGCCCAAAATGCGCGTTGGCGAGACGAGTTGGGGTCGTTACGCTCTTGATCGCCCGGCGCCACTGGGACTCCGCCATCCTATATTGGCCCAATTTCCACCAGGCAAGCCCCAAATTACACATGGCAGACTCCCACGCCGCGCCGCTGGATTTCTCGCCGGCCACACGTAACAAGTACTCCAGCGCGTGTTGCGGTTCATCCAACTGAAGGTAGAATCGGCCCAACATGCTGAAGGCAACCGACGGCATCTTGCCTCTCAGCGCAGGATACCCATAGATTAGGTTGCGCAATAAAATCACAGCACGGCGCTGGCCGCCTCGCTTCCCCAGTAATTCGGCGAGGAGGAGCTGCGCATGCTGCTGCTGAATCCGAGGCATTGCGGAAGAATGTGACACACGCCGAAGGATTTCTTGAATCTTTACGGTGGGCACTTCCCGACCGAGCAGCCGCTCTAGTAAGCGCGAACGTGTCTCGACATCGCGGACGGACGCCAAGAGCGGAAGGTCCAATGATCCCGGAGGCAAATCCAATCCCGTAGAAATCGCGTCGGCCATCGACAGCGACGGAACCATCCGCCCGTGTTCAATGGCGTTTAGCGTGGAAACCGGCACATGTAGACTAACACCGGCTAACTTCAAACCTCGCTCGTGTCGAAGACGTCTAATAGCACTCCCGATTGGCGTGTTAAACGTGTCTGCCATACAGGCGTAATTCGCGGGCACAACTATTAAATTCCTCTGTGCGCTCCAGAATTTTTTATATAGCCGCGAGAATGTTGGACGGCGGGCTATAGAAAAGAAGTTTTCCTTTCAATGTCCTTGCGAACTGCTCCAGCCAACGCACAGCCTTGCGGTGCGTGGCTGCCAGGTATGCCGCGTTGTGTCGTGCTTTCACTCTCCCGGCGTGTAGTCGCAACGCCCCGCACGATTTTTCTATAGAGCGACAAGCGGTTGTTCGCCCGCTATGGAAATATTCCGACGACACCAGCGTCTTTTTGAGCAGGATTTACCCATTGCGTCGGGAATTTGGATAAAGATGCCACATTACACGCAATTGCGGCCAAGTGTATCGCCGGCAGTTATGGCATGTCGGCAGTGGTCTTTGCGGGAGCGTCGAATGCCACACATGATCTTGACTCGCATTGAGCCCAAACGTGCGCATCATCTGCAACGAAACTCATGGGGGTGAATGGGCTCGGAGGCTTTCGATGCCCCTGAAGTCGGGCAATGTGGCCAACGTTTTTCACTTGGCCACTAGTGATTCCATCGTGTAAATAGGCGCACAACGCTGCCATTCACCATATTTCGTTTAGCATCGCATTCGCTCAAAGCGTATTACGTCTACTCAGACTTGGATCGCTCCACGCCTAAGTAACGTTTGTTGTACTAATATATTTTGTGCGGGTGCTTACCGTACATGAAGGGGTTGGATTAAAGTGAAAATCGGTGGTGGATTCGCGATTATAGTATTGGTCAGCAGCTTGGTGGCCGGATGCGGTGCAACAAACAGCAGTAGCGGTACTACTTCCCCCATCACGAGCAGTTCTGCCTCGTCTCCCCCCGCCTCCGAGAGCATCGTTCAGGTTCCGCTAATTCAACGTCTTAGCGTGAATTTGAACGACGGACAACTAACTGCCAAGGTGACGCGCGCTCATGAAAATCCATTGACGTCCAAGCCCATCGTCCTGAAGTCGGCTCTTCAAAGCCCGACGAGTCATTGGGGAATTCTCAACGGCCCGACGTGGACCCTGGTGTTTGGCGCAGCACACCAGGGCGTGTCCGGGATTTTGGTGAATGGACATCCAGCGACGCAACATCCCACACCACCGACCATGAAACCTGGATACATCTTGTGGGAATACTTTTTGCCCGGTCATGTGAATCGACCAGTCGTTAAGCTCGCCAACCATTCGTAGCCAAATTTCGAGACCCTACACGAGTTCGCAAGAACCACGGAAAACAGGGGGCGTTTCATGGAGGTGCGCTATTGTGGCCACTACGAGTCAATGGTTTCTAGCACTCATATTATCAATATCAAGCGGCTTGTTAGCAGGGTGCGGTACTACTCAGCCCGCCCTTGACCGGACGGTGTTGAACGACGAACTGAGCATTCACTTAAGCCAGGGGCAACTGACGGCGGACATGATGCGGGTCAACGGAAGCGTGCTGATTTCGAAGCCGCTGACCTTAAGAGCAGCCCTTCAGAATCCAGCGACTCACTTCGGCACCCTCGTTGGCCCTGCGGCAAGTTGGACGTTGGTGTTCGGGGTTGAACCGCAAAAACCGGGGGAACGGATTTTTGTCAACGGACACCGGACAGTACAACACTCTACACCTGCCTCGGTAACCCCAGGATATATCGTCTGGCATTGCTTTTTGCCCGGTAATGTGGGTCATCCAGTCGTGAAAATCAGACATGAGAGCTAAGTTTGCTCGTGACCCTGACGGCGTACATCTTCATGATCCGGAACGGTGGTCATGATCAAGGCGAACTATAGACAGAACGCGATCCTGGCCCGTTAACGCACTAAGGATGTCACGAGTTGCTGCCGATCAATTACAGCATCCGAATTTGCCTTCAGATGATAGTCCGATTTGATCCATCACACAATCCGTATTGGTGTCCGCATGACGAACATCGTAACAATGGCCCGACCCATCACAAAATCCGCATACCCAAAAGTTCAGCCCCACCGTGGTCAACGATCATGTTTGAAACCGGGCAACTGAGGTACCACGTTTTGGTTCCATCTTGCTAAGATAGGAGAAATGAGTTTGCGTTGCGAAGGGGGGATTACACGTGAAATTTCGCTTGGAACACTCGCGGGTGGTGTTTGATGCCCATCCCAGGATCCGTGCGTGGTTTTCCACCCGTCGCGGCGGGGTGAGCCGTCCGCCCTTAGACACGCTAAATTTGTCTTATGGCGTCCATGACGATCCCGAGGCGGTGACCGAAAACCGGCGCCGAATGCTTGCCTTCGAGGGCCATGGATTGAACGACGTGGTCATGCCGCACCAGGTCCACCATAACCACATCGAGTGGGTGACCCGCGACTGGCGCGGGCGCGGGTCAGTTCCGGGTACCCCGCCCATACCCGAAACGGACGGTTTTCTCACTGAGGAAACCGGGGTCGTACTGGGGATGGGATTTGCCGATTGTGTCCCTCTTTTTCTCATTGACCTGAAGGGGCGGGCCGCCGGAATCTTGCACGCGGGGTGGCGGGGCACTGCCGCCGAGATTCAACGGCTGGGGGTGGAACACCTGGCCGAACGAGGGATTTCTCCCCGGGATCTGGCGGTGGGTATCGGCCCCTCTATCGGGCCATGCTGCTATGAGGTGGACCGGCCCGTCTATGACGCCATTTCTCGGGTCGCCGGGGATGAGACGATGACCCAGACGGATGAAACCCACTGGCAGCTCGACCTAAAGCGCGCCAACCGCATTCTGCTGGAACGCGCTGGAGTTCCGCCCGGGCAAATCATTGAAGCTCCCTATTGCACCGGCTGCCGGCCAGATTTGTTTTTCTCATATCGCATCGAGGGAAAGCACACCGGACGCATGGGAGGTTATGTATGTCTAAACGAGAATTAGTGCATGACCGTGTGGCCGCGATAAAGGAGCGGCTGTCGGTATTGGCGGCGGGGCGTTCAGTCAAACTGATGGCAGTGACGAAGTTTCGGACCCGTGAGGAGGCGGTCTATGCCGTTGAAGCGGGTGTGGATGCGATTGGTGAAAACCGCATCCAAGAGGCAGTGGTCAAATGGAAGGACAAGCTGCCTGGAATACCCCTGCACGGTATTGGACATGTCCAGACGAATAAGGTAAAATATGCCATCAACCTTTTCGATTCCATTGACAGCGTGGACAGCGAACGTGTGGCCGGCGTGCTCGACCGCTCCGCGTCGAAGCGCATGGCGGTGATGGTGGAGGTCAACATAGCCGATGAGGACAGCAAATTCGGCCTAAAGGCCGACGAGGTGCGGCCGTTTCTGGCCCAAGCGGAGCGTTGGCGAAAGCTTGTCGTGACCGGACTCATGACGGTTTTGCCCGCCCGACAAGAAAATTCTGTCGAAGAGGGGCGAAGAATTCGACAGCATATGCAGGAAATGGTAGATTTGTGGCGAATGTGTCGAAGTGAAGGGTGGCCCTGGGCCCCGCTGAACGAGTTGTCCATGGGAATGAGCGGGGACTGGGAATGGGCCGTTGAAGCGGGTTCAACAGTGATACGGCTGGGAACTCAGATTTTCGGCCCCAGAGAAGACGCCTTGCCGAGGTAATCGCAAGGCAAAAGCTTCAACGCGCACAACCATAGTCCGGGAAATTGTTCCGGATACCATAGAGACCAGAGGAGGATACGATGAAGGCTGGCGTAATGGGAAAATTTTTGAACTTTGTGGGTCTGGAAGAGGTCGAAGATGATGAGTACGAAGCGGAGGTCGAAGAGGCTCGCCGACCCGCCGCGGATTGGGAGGACGAGGTGCCGAAGCGTAAGCGGGGCGGAGTGGTAAGCCTTCCGGCGTCGCGCAACATGCGGGTTGTGGTGATGCATCCGCGCACGTTGGAAGAAGGGCAGGCCATCGCCGACCAGGTCAAGGGCCATCGACCGGTCATCGTCAATTTGGATTTGGCGGAAGAGCGCGCCGGTCAGCGCTTGTTGAACTTCTTGTCAGGCGTCGCCTATGCCTTGGACGGCGGATTGCGCAAGGTCGGGGAGAACATCTTTTTGATTACTCCAAGCAATGTGGAAGTCGCCAGCGAGGACCACGACGATGGTCCCGGATGGAGCCGAGGGCTCAATTAAGTGGGGGGAGCGCCCCTGATGGTCAGCGAGATTTTTGTGAGACTTGCCGCATCGGTGGGCCTCTTGGAGCGTATCTTCTTCGTGATCTTGCTGGTGCGCATTGTCGCGTCGTTTTTTCCTCCGCGCACTGACGGACTCTGGAACCGGATAGCGGGATTTTCCGTGCGATTGACGGAGCCTGTGCTGGCACCCATTCGACGGAGAATCCCGTTAATGGGTATGATAGACCTGTCGCCCTTGATAGCCTTTTTCCTCGTCGATATTGTCGGGTTCCTATTGTCACAGTTGTTCTTGTATTTGGCGCGATTTTGAAGGGGGTGGCCAAGTTGCCGCTGACAGTGCTGGATATAGCCAATAAAGAGTTTAAAACCAGTATTCGCGGATACAATCAGGATGAGGTTGACGAGTTTTTGGATGAAGTCATGCGCAACTACGAAGCCCTGATTCGCGAAAATGACGAACTTCGTCAGAATACCTCCGGGATGGGCGAAAAGCTGGAGCAATACCGGGCGCTGGAGCAAACCCTGCAAAACACGCTGGTGGTGGCGCAAAGTACCGCGGATGAGATGAAGCAAGCCGCCCGTAAAGAGGCGGAACTGGTGGTGCGGGAAGCGGAAGCGCGGGCGCGCGAGTTGATACAAAAGGCTGAAGAGCATGTGGAACGGCAGCGCCAAGAGATGGAACGCCTCAAACGCGAGACCGATCAATTTCGCGCCCGCATCAAGAGCCTATTGGAATCGCAACTTGCGATCATAAGCCAAGAAGTCAAGTTGCCGGTGGCGGCCGGCGACACCGAAGCGCTTAAGGCGCCCGGCTGATCGATTTGGACGACTGGGGCGCCAAGATGGTATCATAAAGTAAATCGATGACTGGGACGGTCGGGGGGCGCAGGCCTAAGAGAGTTGACGGTCGGTGCGAGTCAATGGCCACCCCACCAGTACTATCACCCAGGAGAGCGACGTGAATGAGAGTAGCCAAGCCGGGTGCGCCCGTTAATGCGCGTCTGAGTGCCGCGGCCCTACGGGCGGCGGAACGAGGGTGGTACCACGCGTTGGCGTCCCTTGCCGTGGCAAGGGATTTTTTGTTGGGAGAAGGGATGAGAGGATTGGACTATCGCGACACACTAAACCTTCCTAAGACCGCCTTTCCCATGAAAGGAAACCTGCCGAAGCGCGAACCGGAGCGTTTGGCGGCGTGGGAAAGCCGCGATCTTTACTACGAGCAGCGCCGGCTTAGGGCCGGCCGGCCCAAGTTCGTTCTGCACGACGGGCCGCCTTACGCCAACGGCGATATCCACACCGGCACCGCATTGAACAAAATTTTGAAGGACATGATTAACCGCTATTGGAACTTAGCGGGCCGTGACGCCGTTTATGTCCCCGGATGGGACACTCATGGTTTGCCTATCGAAATGCGGGCGTTGAAAAAGTTGAACGTGTCGCAGCACCAAATTGCCGCAGTTGACCTGCGCCGGGAATCGCAGGAAGTGGCGCGCCACTACATCGGGGTGATGACAGAAGAATTTCGCCGGTTAGGAGTGATGGGAGCATGGAACCAACCCTATGTGACCATGACGCCGGCCTACGAAGGCGCGGAATTGCGTGTGTTTGCCGATATGGTGGAAAAGGGACTGGTGTATCGCGACTTGAAGTCGGTGTATTGGTGCCCACATTGTGAGACGGCACTGGCAGAAGGCGAAATCGAATACAAGACCCATCGCTCCCCGTCGATATACGTCGCGTTTGAGGTGGCCGCGCCAGAGTGGTTGCCCAAAGGTACCCGTGCGGTGATCTGGACCACCACCCCATGGACCATCCCTGCCAATGTAGCCATCGCCCTTCGCGCGGAATTGCCCTACATGGTCGTCGACACGTCCCAGGGCCCGCTTTTGCTGGCTGAAGCCCTGGTCGATACGGTATTGAGGGTGCTAGGCCTCGAACGCGGGCGACAGCTTGGTCGATGGACCGGGCGTGAGTTGGAGGGGGTGCTAGCTCGCCATCCCTACCTCGATCGAGACGTTCCCCTGGTTCTAGGCGAACACGTGACGGCGGAGAGCGGAACCGGGCTGGTCCACACTGCGCCCGGCCATGGGGTTGAGGACTTCGAGGTCGGGCGCCAATATCAACTGGAGGTAGTGCAGCCGCTGAACGACCAAGGCCGCTACTATCAGGATACCCCGTTGGTCGGGGGGATGTTTTATCAAGACGCCAACCCGGTGGTGACACAAAAACTCGCGGACATGGGCGCGCTGCTCCGCGCCGAGGATTACGACCACCAGTACGCCTATTGCTGGCGCTGTAAAAACCCGGTCATCTTCCGAGCAACCAAACAATGGTTCCTGTCGATCGACCGGATTCGGGGCGATCTTATTATAGCGACCGACACCGTGCAATGGGATCCGGCGTGGGGCGGCGATCGCATGCGCTCCATGGTTGCCGACCGTGCCGATTGGTGCCTCTCGCGCCAGCGAGTGTGGGGCGTACCCATTCCCGCCTATTATTGCGAATCGTGCGGCGCATCCATTCTGGACGCCGAGCTGGTCCGCCGGACGGCCGGCATCATCGGCCGGGAGGGCGGCGATAGCTGGTGGGCGCACCCGGCCAGCTATTTTTTGCCCGAAGGATATCAATGTCCTGAATGCGGCGGGAAGGAATTTCGCCAGGAAAAGGACATTTTTGATGTGTGGCTCGACTCCGGATCCAGCCAGGCGGCTGTGCTTCAAGAATCCGAGGCGCTAACATTTCCGGCCGATCTGGTGTTGGAGGGAAACGACCAATACCGCGGTTGGTTTCAGAGTCTTCTCACCACCGGTGTCTCCACCCGGGGAAAGGCTCCGTACCGGATGGTGCTGACGCACGGCATGGTGCTGGATCATCGGGGCCGGGAGATGCATAAGTCGCTGGGAAATACCATTGATCCCTTAGACATCGTCAAACAATACGGGGCGGATATTCTCCGGCTTTGGGTCGCCGCCTCCGACTATCGCGGTGATGTCCGTATCTCGGACCAGATCATGCGCCAACTGGCGGAAAGTTACCGGAAGATCCGCAATACCTTTCGGTTCCTGCTGGGCAATCTCAGCGATTTTAGTCCCAATGCGAACCCGATTGCGGGCGCGGTTTCGGATCCGCTCAACCGCTGGGCCTTGGACCGGGTCAATCTGTGGCTCGACGACGCCGTCGCGGCATACCGGAGTTACCACTTTCACATCATGGTCCACGCACTGGTGCGACTGATGACCATCGATTTGTCGAGTTTCTATCTGGACGTTATCAAAGATCGGTTATACACGCTCAGTTCGTCCGACCCGCTTCGCGTCGAAACCCAGCGCGTGCTGTACTATACCGTGGCCGCATTGACCCGCGCGATATCTCCGGTGCTGGTATTTACGACCGACGAGGTGTACGAGCATATGCCCAAGCGCGCGGATGATCCGCCATCGGTGCATTTGGCCGATTGGATGCCCAAGTGGGAAATCGTGTTGGAACAGGGCGAACGGGAGCGCATGGAACGTCTTCTGGCATACCGGGAAGTTATCTTGAAGGCGCTGGAGCAGCTTAGGGAGGAAAAGGCTATCGGTAACAGTCTGCAAGCTGACGTGGTTCTGACTATCCCCAGCACTGACCCGGTGCTGGACGGCGCCGCCACACGGCTGTTGACGGAGATGGTGCTGGCGGCCCAGGTGACTGTTCGGTCCGGCAGTGAATTAAAGGCGTGGGCGCGGCCGACCGCATATCAGCGGTGTGAACGCTGCTGGCGCTTTACCGAGGACGTTGATGCGGATGACCTTTTATGTGCGCGCTGCCGGACCGTATTGGCGGCGAGTCGCGGGTGATGCGGGCGAAGAGCTGGATTTGGATCTTGGCCGGGGTAATATTTGCTGTGGACCGAATCCTGAAAATTTTAGTCGCCACGCATATGGCCCCGGGTCAGTCGATTCCCGTATTGCCGCCGGTTCTTTGGATTACCTACATTACCAACAGTGGCGCCGCGTTTAGCCTTTTTCAAGGCGGAACCGTGCTCTTCGTCATCATTGGCTTGGTCATTTTGGCCGCCTTGGTTATCTACGTTCAGCGTACGCAGGCCCTGAGCACCGTCTTTGGCATCGGAGCGGGACTTTTGGCCGGAGGAACTGCGGGCAATTTGTGGGACCGATTGGTGGCGGGCCGCGTCATCGACTACATCCATTTCCGCTATTGGGCGATTTTCAACTTGGCGGATGCGGCTATTGTGGTTGGCATCATTCTGATTGTGTGGGAACTCTGGCGAAAGGAACGGCAAGATGCCAACGCGTCGCGCTGAGGTTCCCGCCGCAGGCGCGGGAATGAGGCTGGACCGATTTCTCGCCGACGCCTGGCCTGACTATTCCCGCTCGTTTTGGCGGCGGCAGATTGATGGGGGCAGAGTGCGGGTGGACGGCCGGGCGGAAAAGAAGGCCGGATACCCGCTCCGGTCTGGACAGACGGTGGCGGTCGAGGTTGGCGAGGAGGTTCATCCAGATCTGAATGGACTCGCTGACGTGCCGCGAGAGTGGCCGTCCTGGGTGGTGTACCATGATGCTAGCGTGATTGTCATCAACAAGCCGCGAAACCTGGTCGTGCATCCCGCACCGGGTCACTGGCTGGATAGTGTGGTGGCCGAACTCTTGCCGTGGCTGCCGCGTTCTGACGGCCAGGTGCGGCCGGGTGTGGTGCACCGGCTTGATCGGGACACCAGCGGGCTGATGGTGCTGGCACGTACGTTGCGCGCGACAAACCAACTCTCCCAAGCCATCCAACGGCGGGAAGTCGTACGCCAATACGTGGCGGTGGTGCGGGGACACCTTGCTCCAGCGCAAGGTGTGATTGAGGCGCCCATAGGACGGCATCCCCGGCAGCGCCTCAAAATGGCGGTGGTAGTGGACGGCCGGCCGGCGCGGACTCGCTACCGAAGCGTGGCCCAATGGCCCGGGTTCAGCATGGTCCAATGTACGTTGGAAACCGGCAGAACGCATCAAATTCGGGTTCATTTGTCATCGCTGGGACACCCGGTGGTCGGCGACGGACTCTATGGTGGCAAGCACCCTGATTTTGTGGCTGGCCAGCTGCTGCATGCCGCGCGCATTCGATTTTTGCACCCTGAACATGGCCAGGTTATGGAGTTTTTGGCTTCTCCCCCCTCTGATTGGTCGGGTATTACGGCCTGGGGGCCAGCGGAGATTACCGAACCGCGGCTCTTTCCCGATGCCGACCAACCGACCACAGCTCAGTGGCTCTCGGCGCTTGCATCCGGCTCGGACATCTTCAATTCTTGAACCAGCGGTATCAGGATTGCTAAAACCTGGTGCTTAAACGCGTCGATGTTAGGCTCCCGCGTACGTCCGGTTAGAACGACGGAAAAAGTCGTAGCGCCGACATCGGCCAGCTGCACTTGGATATGGGCAGGAAGGGATTGGAACCGCGTCTCAAGCGCGGATATAAGCCGGGACGGATCTAACACCAAATCCAAGTCGAAACGAAAGCGAAAGGGCACATGTTCGGCCCGCTTGCGATTTTCAATACTTGCTTGAATCATGGCCCCATTAGGCACCATCATGGGTGTCCCGTCGGCCGTTTGTAGAGTGGTGTAAGCCAAGTTGATGTCGGTGACCACTCCCGAATAGGTCGGTTTCATTTGTTCGTGGGGAAAGGACGGCATCAAGAGACCGTACTGCCAGGTGACAAAGCTGATGTGGTCGCCCACGTCAAACGGATGGAACAGCACTAGTCCGATGCCGGCAATGAGGTTGCCGAAGAAATTCTGGCCCGCCAACCCCAAAATGACGGTAATGAATGCGGAGCCGAATACCACCGAGGACAGGCCAACTCCAAACGCGGCTAAAAGTGCCAGCGCCAATGCCAAATACAAGAGCAGGCGCGAGAGAAAACGAAAAGAGGTTGCTCGCCGGGGACCCAGCCTCTCCGTCGCTACCCGGTTTAACCAGTGCTCCACCAGGTAGGCCACGGCCCCGCCCACCAACACTACGATGGCGGCGTGAAACACATCCCCGTAATGCTTTTGTATCGGATGCGGCAAACGGGTCGATAATAGGTGAAGAGCAATGCCGGCGAGAATGACCAGGATGATTTTCCACCCAACCCGTGATTTGGTTCTTGGCGGCAAGAGATCCCCTCCTAAGAGTATTGTCTGGTTTAAGAGTATCATAGGGAGAGGTCAGATGGCTTTTGAGACCTGGGTTCTGGCTCGAGTTGTCGAGGAATTAAGGCGCGGACGCACGAGCTTGTTTTCCGAGCACTCGTCTACGCCCGTGCGGGTGGGCACTACGGCCCACTGTTGTCGACTTGACACAACCCGATGTACGCTTTGACGGCCTTCGTAATCCTCATTGGCCAGTGGCCTCCGATTTTCTTAACCAAGGTGAAAATTTTTCCGGGTATGCGGGATTTCTGATGGATCTGCCTTGTTTTCACGTAAAGAAACGCCGTCCAGTCGTCCGATCGGAATGTCTTCGGGGCCTGCGAGCACGCGGCCACCATGGGTTCGAAAAACCTGCACCGCGGTGTCAACCGACTCGACCTTCCAATCTGGCTCGTAGCCCACCTCATCGGTCACGAGCACGATTTCTGTAGCCGCATCCCGAGTGGCCGACCCGCCTGACAGTTCGTCATTACGCCACAGCAACGTGTGCCCCAACATATCGCGATAGAATGCCAAGCCCTCATCGAGCGTGGGTACCGGAATGGTGACCGCGTCGATATATTTCAACAACATTCCCAGAGCCTCCCCCTGTTCGCCCTCCGAAAGGATCCACCGTCGGCTGTCCGGCTATTGGAGAGTTTGAGGAGACTGTAGCAGAAAATAGCGGCACGGGACATCCATTGGCCGCCGCGCCCCTTAATGCAGACTCGCCCCCAATAACTCCTAATTAATGCCACGAACTAATGTAGTGCGCAATATTAATCTCCTTCAGAACTTGACAGCACGATTCTTCTGAGTCTGCGCTCCGTAACCCGATTCCTTCGACGTCGTCTATACAAGAGATGAACGACCGGCACACTCGAGAACGGGAGGGAGCATCCTGCACAAGAGATGGGGATTGACCGTCATCAGTGCATCTGTGGTCACAGGCATCCTACTGGCTGGGTGCGGCCCGGCGAGCCGTTCGGTCGTGTCGTCGTCAACATCCCATCCCGCGTCATCCTCCGATGCCCCGAGCCAGTCCGCAACGGTACCGATGACCTCGACTCGGCCTTCAAGCCCGCCCTCACACCGAGACTTTAACCGGATGGTGATGCTTAATGCTACCACAGGCTTCGTGTGGGGCTATGTTCAGGGCCACTTGTTCCTCTCGAAAACCACGGATGGCGGTCAGCACTGGCAGCGGTATCCGGTGGCCGCCGCTCCCTTGCGTGATCCCGGCGTGAACACCCCCGTGGTCGATTTTCAGTCAAGCCAAGTCGGCTGGATTGCGTGGGTTGACAACGGCAACCACGCGAGCACGCTCCACGTCTTGCGAACGGACGATGGTGGCCGCGACTGGACCCAATCTACGCAAAGGATGCCGCCAGTTGTCTTCCAGCTGGAACAAATGGACTTTCTGAACCAGCGAGACGGCTGGATTCGGGCCATGTCCTGGGTCGGTTCAATGTCGGGAGATCCGAGTATTCTGCAAACGACCAATGGGGGCCAAAGCTGGCAACTGGTCTCCGCCGCACCCGGTTATGTGCCCAACCCGCAGGCGACGCCGAACGCCTTACCCGCAATCTCCGAGGCCATGCCGATCATCTTCACCAGCCCCCAGCAGGGGTGGGTGGCCGTGGGATCGTACGGGCCCCATGACCCGCAGTCCACCGTGTACGAGACGGTCACCGGTGGGAAACGCGGCTTCCACACCACCTCCCGGTCCCCCCGGCCTTCCGAAAGAAAAACTTTTCCAGCCAAGCGTATTCGCCCGCATTTTCCGGACCGGACGGCACGGTCTTAATCCAGTTCGTGGGCAGCACGACCGCGACGGACAATACGGTGGTCGCCGAGCGCACCACCGATGGCGGCCATACGTGGAGGGACGAGCCCCCGCTCGCGGCGCCCGGCCAGTCATGGGGGGACGTCGTGCCGTCCTTTATCAATCCGAATGAGGGCTGGGTCATCGGCACCAACGGGGCGCCCTTTGCCCACACGACGAACGGCGGGCAGTCGTGGAGCCGGATTCCGCTCACGCAGAGTCTGAAGACACTGCTCGCCCACCGATACCCGAACCGGCAACTGAACATCGTAGAGCACTATCGGATT
Organism: Bacillota bacterium; assembly: GCA_021820965.1. GTDB lineage: Bacteria > Bacillota > Sulfobacillia > Sulfobacillales > Sulfobacillaceae > Sulfobacillus_B. Next base: position 137,943 of record JAKACZ010000003.1, read on the forward strand.
AAGCAGCTGGACATGGTGACGCCGAAGGTCGGTTGGATGATGCTACAACGCGGTCGGCCTGGCAGTCAGAACGGCGGAACGATCACGAAATTCTTCAAGACGACGGACGGTGGTCGGACCTGGACGGCCCCAAGCGCAAATCCGATTGAGGTCACTGCCGCGGTCGACTCTGAACGCTGGAGTGCTGCACAGAAACGATAGAGCCTTGCAGCTACTGCGCACTCGCCCCCGAATCAAGATGATTCGCCCCATAAACCACCCTGCAACCCGCGTCTCGCGGTCTGAGCTGGCGAAGCACTCATACACCCTACTTGGCCGGCCATGCTAAAATAGGGCCATTAATGATTTGCGGATAGGAGGGCTCTTCCGATGAGCGAACCCATCGAGCGTCTGTTAGAAGCGTTCCGCCAGTTGCCGGATTCTGATAAACGCGAGTTCTTGGAACGTCTGGACGAAGAGGGCTGGTACCGTACCATGGTACGCCACATGCAAGCGGAATGGGATAATCCCCGTGACGACGCCTACAACAATTTATAGAGCCGGCGATGTGGTGCTGACACCGTTTCCCTATGCGGACCAACGGGGTGAGAAAAAGCGGCCCGTGGTCCTCCTGTCGACCGACCAGGTTTCGTTAGGCACGGGACTCTACATCGCCTGCATGATTACATCGCATGCCCCGCGTGACCTCTGGGATGTCGAATTATTAGCATGGAAGGAAGCCGGGCTGTTGTTCCCGTCAGTGGTGCGATGCCCCAAGGTCTTCGGACTGGACCACAGCCTCATCTTGCGGCGTCACGGACATCTACCTACCAGTGATTGGACACGAGTCCAATCCCGATTTCGGGAAGCCTTGGCCTAATCTACTCCACGCCCATCCGATCCCGCCTAATCGATGGTGCTCAGACGCTTGATGCATTATCGCCCCCGTATCGTCATCATTAACGATGTCAACCAATCGGCTGTTCTTCCGCTAGCCGTCACCTGAACGTTGCGACAGCCGGCACCACCTTTCGCGGGTCAAAACATAGTGCCGTTCATTCAATTCTTTGCCGTGCTTTGGATTAAAACGCGCCGCGACTTCCACCAATTCGAATCCGGCTCGTTCCATGGACCGGCAGGAATTCACGTTATGATCCCATGCGCTGGCATGAATCTCCTCGACCGCTAAATCCTCAAAGGCGTAACGATAGACCAGCCGACGCGCGGCCATGGTCCGACCGGTTCGCCAGAAGGGCTTGGCAATACGCTGTGCATCCACACTGATCCGCTTCCCCTCCGACGTATAGGGAGCCGCCAGCCAATACGTGCCGACCAAGGAGCCGGATAAGCCGTCTCGAATGCACCACGCCATGATGTCGGGATGTGCGTTGTACCCTGCGCGAGCAGCTCCCGCACTTCGTCAATTTCGTCCGGCACCCGATTACCCGTCCACACGTGCATGTCCGGTTCTTGCATGGCCACATACCACTCCGGTGCGTCGCGCTCCACGTCGATGGGACACAGCGTGAGACAGTCGTCACCCAGTGTTTTCTCTGGGACAGCTATGGCCCCGTCCCCCCAATCCCATGATGGATTCGCAATTGTCGGGGAAGACTCCTGTGTTACGGAAGCTTCTCCGGTAGGCAGGCTTGCTGCGCTCTCGCCCCCATAAACGCACTAGAACTTGATGTTAGCAGCTACGCCGAGACGTGATGAAATTCGCGCACATCGACTTCCACGCCCGCTTTAGCAGCCTCATCAGCAGCATGGTACACTTCAACGACCACGCCGTCGTCGAGATAACTCTCCCCACAGTTGGGGCAAATCTTGGCCGGCACTCGGCGAAAGACGATGAGGGCTTTGCCTCGCTCCAAGGTGACCGTGGTCTTCCCAGCTTCCGGTGTTCCACTCTTACAAATCACGCAGGTCATGGTTGCCTCCTTGAAAAACTTGCATCCCATCGCATCGGATCCGGCTGATAGACGGTAATGACAACGGTCTCCTCATCGTGCAGATTATCCGCGATTACCACATGTATGGGACGGTCTCGGTCCCACCCTAGCACCAAGCGACTGGGGTACGGCGTGTCTTCCGGGTAACTTTCGATAGTCGTGCCCGACTGAATCACGGACTCCACCACGGAGCGCTCGATTTCACGCTCGAACATGCGCTGAAGCGTATGAACACGATACACGAACCGACTCATACAAAACTCCTAATAGCCTTTTACTGACTATTCTACCATTGATTGTCGGCTCGATTCCGGTGGCAATGCCGGAAGTCTGGACGACTAATCGACGCCATTCCTTTACTATGCGAATAATGTACTAACCGGCCCGTATGTGCATTAAGGATTGCGATCCGCGGATTCGTGACGTCGGCCAAGTAGGAGGCCGAACCAATCTGGATTGGCCTCCGCATGAAGAAGGTTCCCAAGAGGGAGCAACCAATCACAAAATCCGGATACCCCAAATATCCATGAGATCCCCCATGAAGCCGCACAATTTGGTCGTCATGGCGATCAATGGACTCACATCATCGGATGGATTTTGCTATCCCTCGGCTTCCTCACTTCCGCGAAATCCGACAGGTCATGTTCCTCGCTCTGTGCGGTGACAGTCATAGCCTGAAGACAAAAACCGGACTGGCGTGTGGGCTTATCCGACCTCACAGGTATTTGGGAATTCAGCTTATGCGATCGGTAGCAACTGCCAGAGCGCATGATCCGCATTGCTTTGATCTCCGCACGTCACGCAATCCAGGCGGCGGGCCCAGGTACTGACGGGCGCTACCGCCAGGGTGGGAAAGTCCAACCGTAGCACGGCGTTACCACGGGACAGGTTGGGTTGCGTCACCAGGTCCACCCAGCGTTTCATGATCCAGGACGTCATCAACCCGAGTGTGGGACTAATTAGCGGCGTATCGGGCTGAAAGTGGCTGCCCACCAAGCTCGCAACCAACTGGCGAAACGACGGTGACCGGCCATCGTTGGTGACAAGGAGGCAATCCACGCAGCCGGTGACCCCCGGGATGACCTCCATCATGCGCCCGCTCTGGCGCTGGCTAAAGGCATAGATGCATGGAATGTTTTCGGCGATGGATGCCCGGTTTACCAAACGCTGCATGCGATACGGCGGCTCATCAGCGGCGCAAAACACCCAATCCGAGCCGCGAATAATGGCCTGAACGTCCGCGACCCGCTCCAGCTTCTGGTTGAAGGCTTGCACCGCGGCTCCCGCCACCCGGCGCGCCACATATTCAGAGGCCATCTCTGCTTTGGCGCGGCCGATGTGTTGAACATCGTACATCCATTGGCGATTCAGATTCGAGGCATCCACACGGTCGTAATCGACGATCCGCACCTGCCGCACGCCCAAGGCGGCGAGGTGCATCAAAAAGTGGCTGCCGCCCCCGCCAATCACGGTGATGGTCATTGTTTCCAAATGGCGCTGGATGGCCAGTGCATCGAGATGGTCGGCCCAGAAGTAGGCGAGGTTGCCCCGGACCCGCTCATCGTCGGCCGACTCCGTGTACGGCGCGTTCAGCGCGACGACGATGCCCGCCTCGCGGAGTTGGGTCAGGGCGCCTTGAGCCTCCTCCGTCGTCACCCCCATGGCGGCCATGGCCGCGATGATGGCGGAATCCGCACGTGTGCCGTCGCAGAGGCCAAGCAAATGCTGCCAATGGCCCTCAGGGTCGGGGATTTCCCAGACTTCGGTATCGTCCGCGCCGATCCGGATCAGGCCCTCGCACCACGGATAGATCGGCAAGTCCCGCCGGGTTCGTAAAAACTCCATCGAACTGCCCTCCATTCCTAAGAATAAGGAGGGGCCAAGCGCGGCCCCTCATGGCGTGAGCGATTAGATGAAGTACCAAATGGTGTCATCCGGACCAGCCGTGACGCGACGAATCTCCATCCTGTTCACCTCCTCGTGTCGTGGTAATGCTCATAGCGTTATGCACACTGTCGGGCGGGGGCGTCGCTGCCCAGCCTTACCATAGGTCGATGTAGTATCCTTTGACATCCGTGGGCTGGTCGGTGCGCTGCGCGGTGGAGTTCGATAGCGTTATCGGTGACCGCGATGGCGGTACTACCCCCGCGTTGTATTAGATGAAATACCAGGTCACGTCGTCCGGGTTAGCCGCCACGCGCTTGAGTCCATGCCCGTCACCTCCTTTCACACGCCGCTTTAATTATTGAACAAAAAGTGTGGAAACAACCTCATCAAAATCTAAACAGATAACGATATTGGATTGCATTAGGGTATACTGTCGTATATCGTAAGCCGCGAAGGAGGACTTTCATGGACACCAAGGACTTGCATGTGAAGGACAGCTTGACACTCGGAGCGCTTGCGCATCCCACGCGCTTCGCCATGTTGGAGGCGCTGATGCACGATACTCTAACTCTGACCGACTTGGGTCGCCTCCTTGATGAAAAGCCCGGCAAGCTGCGGTTTCATTTGATGAAGCTGGTCAAGGCCGGACTGGCCGAGCTGGTGAACGTCACGGTGGTCGGCGGATTCGTGGAAAAGCGCTATCGCGCGACCATGACCCGCGTCGTGAGCGAGGCCGACGCGCCAGACAGGGACTCGGACCTGGCCAGCAAACGGACGCTGGCCCTCACGATGGTGGAGGTACTGACCCGGCAATTTCGGGAACGTCTGCTGCGCGACCCCGGCGGCGAGACGTTTTTTGCCATCCAGACCGTGGTATTGCCCTCCGCTCAGCTCGACCACTTCTTTCATGACTACGTGCGCGTCCTCGAGACGCACCTCCTGCCCCAGTGGCAGGGGTACACCGGTGAGGACGCCATTGCCCTGGACCTGGTAACACTGATGAGCACCAACCCAACCGAAGGAGGCACTGAACGTGAACCTGATTCTCCGAACGGATGATCCCGCCATGCGCGCGGCGTTCTTCCGCTTGGCGCCCCGGTGGCACCTCATCGATCCGGAGGCGTCTGCGCGCGACTCGTATGTGCTGGCGATCGACTTGCGCGGTCCGGTGGATGATGCGTGGCTCGTCGGATCCCGCGGATGGATTGCGCTGGGAGAGACGCCCCACCATTTTCAATGGGCCTCGGACCGTGGGGCGACCTTATTTTTGATGTGGCCATGCAGCGCCCAGCAACTCGAGCAGGCGCTCCATGCGGCGGAGACAGTCGCCCCCACGGATGCGGTCATCCTGTGGCCCGATGACATCGCGTGGAATCGCCACACGGCCACCATTCATAAAGGCCGGAGCCTCATCCACCTGACACCCTTGGAATCCGACATCATGAGCGTCCTCTGGGAGCGTCGTACCCTCTACACCTCGCCCGCCGAAATCCTTCAGCGCGTATGGCGCGGCAGCGTGGCCACCGAACAAAACGTCTATGTCTACATCCGCAATCTCCGGCGCAAATTGGAGATTATCCCCGCCCGTCCGCGCATCCTCTTGAGTCGCTATGGGATGGGCTATCAGTTGGCGGCACCGCGTCACGGGGTCCGCAGAGAGGAGCTGGCCGATGCACGCTGAACCGTCATCCCCGCCCGCTCTGGGCTACCGCTTTTGGGGCCTCGTCACCGGTCAGGGTCTCTCCCAGATCGGCAACAACTTCTTCTCCTTGGCGCTCCTCTGGTATGTGCTCTTGGCCACCCATAACCGCTCTGATCTCGCGCTGGTCGCCACAGGCCTGGCGTTGCCCAATTTGGTGGGTCTCATCAGCGGGACGGTAGCCGATCGGATGAACCGCTGGACCCTGATGATCGGAGCGGACACCGCCCGCTTTGTCATTGCCGGGGCCCTCGCCGTCTGGGGCTGGGAGAGCCACGTGCCGCTGTTGGGTCTGGTCCCGCTGGTGTTGCTCCTGCAAACGGTCGGCAGCTTCTTTTCCCCGGCCGAGATGGCGGTCTTTCCGTCATTGGTGCCTCTCCCCCGGTTGGCCCAAGCCAACGGGATCAATCAAGCCGTGACCATGGGGGCCCAGATCGTCGGACTGGGAGTCGGCGGCCTCCTCATGACCGCCTTTGGTGCGCCCACGCTGATGGGCCTGAACGCGATCTCGTTCGTCATTTCCGTGGGTTCCATCGTCTGGATTCGGCGCGGGCGTCCCCGTGTGGTGCCGGAGTCCCCGAAGACCTCCTTCAGCCAGGACTTTCGGGACGGACTGCATCTGATCAGGACCCATCCTGTCCTCAAACGACTGGTGCCGATCGCCGTCCTGATTAACTTCTCGCTGGCACCCTTAATGAGTCTCGACGCGGCATGGGCCCACGACGTCCTGCATGTGGATGCGTTTTACTACGGTCTCATGGGGGCCTGCATGATGGGCGGCATCGTCCTCGGCAGTCTCGGCATCGCCCAGCTGGTGCGGCGGTGGCCGTTTGCGCGGCTGGTGCCGGCGGCGCTCACACTCATGGGACTCAGCGTGGTGCTCTTGTCGCAGGTACCGATCTTCGGCGTGACCGCCGGGTGTTTGGCTCTCTTTGGCATGGCGGCCGGGATCGTCAATACGGCCGTCTTCACCCTCCTGCAACAAGTCACGCCGATGGCGATGCTGGGACGCGTGGGCGGCACCCTCTTGGCACTGGCCACGTCGGCCCTCCCGGTCGGCATGGCCATCGGCGCGGCTCTGGTGACACGCGTGGCGCTCCCGTGGATCTTTGCGGGCGGCGGGGTGCTCTCCTTCGGTGGCGTCGCCTTGAGTTTTGGCCTCCGCCAGAAACCCAGTGACCAGACCGACCCAGTCATGGGTACCGAACTGTCCAATATGGCCGACCCCTCTTAGAGACTACGCCAAACGGAATGGGGAACTATCGGCCACACGTCACCACTAACCCTTGAGCGGTCGGCTCGAGGGTTGTGGGTTGCACCGGTCACCATGGCGTCCTGCAACCGGAGCCCGAATACACGGATGTACAGCACCCGCAGGATATCAGCGCCTTCGCGTCGGGAACGGGTGCAACCCGACTATCTCCGAAAACTAGCGAGAGCGTTAGCGGTTTCTGCATTGGCGCTGTCTGTGGCAGCGGAAATTGCCCCGTACACCAATCAAGAAACACTGTCCACCCCTGAGAGGATTGGCGCAACCGTGCGGGGTAGCGGGACTATGCCGCAAGCCTGCCCTCCTCTTTCTATACAGTATACCGCGATGCCACGATTCCTGAGATACGGGGGCGGGGTCTTTGAGCTTTTTGGCCGTCACCGCGAGCGACCGTTTGCTTAACGAAGCGAATAGCCCGCTCCCTTGCGTATTAGGGTTTTTCTTACCGAATGAGTCCACCTCATGACGGGCTGCGCGCGGTCATGGGGCTGCCGGCAGTGAGCCGCCGTTCCCCCAGGTGTGCTGGCCCGTAGCAATGCCACCCACCTCATTCAATGCACGGGCGATGGCCGCTCGGCTATTCGGTTCGTTAGTCGCCGCGCCAAACAGCCGAAATTTCGGCGTGAGCAGGGTATAGACTTTGCCTTGATGGCTGCCTTCGCGGTCCTCCAAATAGTCGAAAATGGCTTGTTTAAAGGGGACCAACGAGGCGTGGCATACTCATGGAGACACTCGGCTTTCCCAAACTTCCCAGCCGTTCAATAGGATTGAGATTCGGGGGATAGGTGGGCAGCCAGGACCCCATTAGCTGCGCGCTTCACCGATCTTCCGATGGCCGTCTTCTGGGATAATGCCTGCTACCAGCGCAATCTCTTCGTTATGGGTGGGGCTGCGCGTTTTTGCCCCCGGCGCTCGACTCGGCGTCCCCTTAAATCAGCGTGACACCGCTGGACCGCGTCGATCACCGAACCGTCATGCGTCAGCACTGAAATTGCCGATGAAGCCTTTACGCTTCGTCGCGATTGATGTACACTAACAGGTGGAACACTGACCTTTAATCCCAGTCCCGCGAGACTGGAAAGGAGCCGGTGCATTTGCTCTAGCCGTCTTGCGGTCAGAGCAATTTTTTATGGGACGGTTGCTTAAGGAGACATCAATGGCATTACTGATGAACGAAGACGATGTTACGCGGGTTCTTACGCGGATGGCTCATCAAATCGCCGAAAAGAATCCAGGTGTGGAAGATGTGGTGCTGGCTGGCATTCGGACCCGCGGCGTGCCCATGGCCGAGCGCATAGCCCGCGACTTAGGGCGCATTGAGGGGGTTCAGCCGCCTGTTATTCAGGTGGATGTCGAGCCGTACCGCGATGACCGGCCTCATCCGGCGGGACGCCGGGCCAGTTGGAGCGGAGAGTCCAATTTGGCCGGCCGCAAGGTGATTTTAGTCGACGATGTTTTGTACACCGGCCGCACCGTGCGAGCGGCGTTGGACGCTGTGGTTGACCGGGGTCGGCCCGCCTCTGTGCAACTGGCGGTTCTGATAGATCGAGGGCATCGCGAGCTTCCCATCCGTGCCGACTATGTCGGTAAGAACATTCCGACCGCGCGACACGAGCTGGTTCGGGTCAAATTGCGCGAGGTAGACGGATTGGATGGGGTCAGCCTCGAGAAAGAAGGGGTCGGCCATACGTAATCTACTGCAGTTGGAAGGTATGAGCCGTACCGCGCTTGAACGGCTGTTGGACGATGCGTTTCGCTTCAAACGTGATGTGATGCGCAAGTCGGGAAAAAAAGTGGGAGCGCTTCGCGGCAAGGCGGTAGTCAACCTCTTCTTCGAAGCCAGCACGCGCACCCGTACCTCCTTCGAACTGGCGGGCAAATACCTTGGCGCTGATGTGGTTAACTTTCAGGAACAAGGATCTAGCGTCGAAAAAGGAGAGACCCTGTACGATACGGCGGAAACCATTCAAGCCATGGGGGTTGACCTTTTGGTGGTGCGGCACTCCACCTCCGGCGTTCCTGACCGGTTGCAGCGATACCTACAGATTCCGGTGGTGAATGCCGGCGACGGCAGCCACGAACATCCCACCCAAGGCCTTCTCGATATGATGACGGTGCTGGAACGCACGTCAACGCTTGACAATGTCAAGTTGGTCATTGTCGGCGACATTCTGCACAGCCGCGTGGCACGTTCCGATCTCTGGGGATTTGTGGCAATGGGGGCGCACGTCACCCTGGTGGCGCCGCCGATGTGGCTTGCTGACGGCCTGTCGCAGTCAGGTGTGGAACTAACCAGCGATCTTTCCCACGCCATTCAGGACGCGGATGTGCTGCAGGTGCTGCGCATTCAAAAAGAGCGGCAGGCGATGGATGGCATGCCGTCACTGGAGGAGTACCGCGCCCGGTGGGGAATCACCACTGAGGTGGCCAAAAGGCTCAGAGAGAACGTCATTATCCTGCATCCGGGGCCGCAAAACCGTGGTGTAGAAATTGACTCCGAGGTCATTGCCCGTACCCGGACACGCATTTTGGACCAGGTGGAAAACGGGGTTTCGGTGCGTATGGCGGTGTTGACGCGCCTGATGGGAGACAATCATGAGCGAGAATAAGGCAACGGTCATTCAAAATGTTCGCGTCGTCGATCCCTTCTGCGGGGTGGATAGCGCCGGAGAAGAGATTTGGGTTCAGAACGGCCTCATTGTCGAGGAGCCCGATGCTGGAGCCGACATTGAACGGGTTGACGCCAGCGGGCTATGGCTGGTGCCGCGCCTCATCGATATGCATGTGCATTTCCGTGAACCCGGCCAGACCTGGAAAGAAACGATCGAGTCAGGAAGCCAGGCGGCCGCTCACGGCGGGATGACAGCGGTGGCGGTGATGCCGAATACGGTTCCAGTCACCGATACGCCGGAGTTGGTACAGTGGGTCAAAGAGCGGGGCCAGAGCGTCGGGCTGGTGCGAGTGCTGCCGATTGGAGCGGTGACGGTGGGGAGCCAGGGACGGGAACTCGCCGATTTATACCGCATGCTAAAGCAGGGTGCGGTGGCTTTTTCCGACGACGGTATCCCGGTGGGTTCAAGCGGCATGATGCGGGCGGCGCTTTCGTACGCGCGCACCCTGGATGTACCAGTCATCAATCATGCAGAAGACCGGATGCTGGCTCCGGGCGCGTCGGTGCATGAGGGACGGGCTGCCCACCGAATGGGACTTCCGGGGGTTCCGGAAGCGGCGGAGGCATCGATGGTGTGGCGCGATGTGATGCTGGCCGGACTCACCCGGGGTCAGCTGCATGTGGCGCACGTCTCGGCCATCGAGAGTCTTTCTGCGCTCGTCTATGCACGCGACCACGGATATCCGGTTACGGCCGAGGCGGCGCCGCACCATCTCATCTTGAATGATGATGCGCTGATGGAGTGGGGCTATAATCCGGTGACCAAGGTCAATCCTCCGCTGCGACCGGAGGCATCTCGACAAGCGCTTTTGCAAGCGGTTCAGCAAGGTCTGATTACGGTGCTGGCCAGCGATCACGCACCGCATCACGCGGATGACAAGGCGCGGCCCTATATCGACGCGCCGTTTGGCATCAGTGGAGTCGAAACCATCTTGGGTGTCCTGTTTACAGCGTTGATTCAGCCCGGCCTGATGAGCCCGCTTCAGGGGCTGGGGCTGATGAGTGCCGGGCCTGACCGGGTGCTGAGACTGGGATATCCCGGATTGATGCCGGGCACCCCGGCCGATTTCACCTTGATAGATGCCGAGCGTGAATGGACCGTCGACCCGATGCGCTTCTATTCGCAGGGGAAAAATACCCCATTGGCGGGCCTTAGGCTTCGTGGCCAGGCCGTCGCCACGATGATGGGAGGCCGCTTTACTATGCGGGAAGGGGAGGTACTCCATGCAGGGATATCTCAGATTTCCTGACGGGACGGAGTTTCGGGGAACGTATATCGGCGACCCCGAGTGGTCCGGCCGGGGCGAGGTGGTGTTCAACACCGCCATGACGGGCTACCAGGAGATTCTGACCGATCCGTCGTATTACGGCCAGATTGTAGTGCTGACGTATCCTCTCATCGGGAACTATGGCACGTTTGCCGACTCCGCGGAATCACTCTTTCCCTGGGTTGAGGGATTGGTGGTGCACCGGCTTGAGGAGGTCCCCTCGCACGGACCGGACGCGCACACGCTGGAACGCTACTTGAAGGGATATAAGAAACCGCTTCTGACCAACGTAGACACGCGGGCGCTTACGCGCTATCTTCGCGACCGTGGCACTCAGCGAGCGGTGCTGGCCCCTTCGAGCGTCCCCGCCAATGAGGCCCTGAAGTGGCTGAACGACTACAATTTGACTGACGCTGTATTCCGGGTGACGACGCCGAACCCCTATCACATTGCGGGCTCAGGTCCTCGCATTACCGTGCTCGACTACGGCGTAAAAAATTCTATTCTGGCTGAACTGTCACGGCGGGATGCCGACGTGACCGTGCTCCCGGCCGGAGCGAGCCCGGAAGACTTGGCCGCATCGACGCCCGACGGCGTGGTGCTATCCAACGGGCCCGGTGACCCGGCGTCCATTCCTGAAGTCTTGCCTACGGTGCGCTATGCCCTTGATCACTATCCGACACTTGGCATCTGTCTGGGCCATCAACTTATCGGATTGGCCGAGGGAGCCAACACCTATCCGCTGAAATTTGGGCATCACGGCGCCAACCATCCGCTTTATGACCACCGACTGGGACGGGTGCTGATTACTTCGCAAAACCACGGTTACGCGGTAGAGTCTGAGGCGCTAGAAGATCGATATAGGGTTCGCATGACCCATTTGCACGATAAGACGGTGGAAGCACTGGAACACAAGCGCCTGCCCATCTTGTCGGTGCAGCACCACCCGGAAGCCGGGCCGGGGCCGTCGGACTCGTTGTACCTGTTTGACGAATTCTTACTGAAAGTGCGCCCGGAGGTGAAACCGCATGCCTAAGCGCGATAATTTGAAGCGGGTCTTAGTCATCGGATCCGGTCCGATTGTCATCGGTCAAGCGGCGGAGTTTGACTATGCGGGCACTCAGGCCTGCCGAGCGCTGAGAGAAGAGGGCGTTGAGGTCATTTTAGTCAACTCCAACCCGGCCACCATTATGACGGACTTGTCCGTGGCCGACGTTGTGTACATTGAACCCCTGACCGTCTCCTTTTTAGCCTATGTTTTGGGCAAGGAACGGCCTGACGGGATTCTTGCTACCTTGGGCGGACAGATGGGGCTGAATCTGGTGTCGTCGCTGGCCAAGGCCGGGGTGTTGACCGACTTGGGCGTTGAGCTTTTGGGGACCCAACTCCCGGCCATCGAAGCTGCCGAAGATCGGGAGGCCTTTCGCAGTTTGATGATGCGGTTGGGTCATCCCATCGCCCGCTCCAGAACGGTGACCGCGGTTGAAGACGGCCTCCATTTTGCCGCCGAGTTGGGGTATCCGGTGGTGTTGCGGCCGGCCTATACCCTGGGGGGAAGCGGCGGCGGATTCGCCCACAGCGAGGAGGAGTTGTTGGAACGGCTTCCCAAAGCGATCAGAGAGAGCCCCATCGGTCAAGTTTTAGTGGAAGAGTCGATTAAGGGCGGGAAAGAAGTTGAGTACGAGGTGGTACGGGACGCTGCCGCCAACGCCATTGTTGTCTGCAACATGGAAAACTTCGATCCGGTCGGTGTCCACACCGGCGACTCTATTGTGGTAGCGCCGTCGCAGACGCTGACCGACCGAGAATATCACCGACTTCGGGCGGCAGCTATTGATATCGTGCATAATCTGGGGATTCAGGGCGGATGCAACGTGCAGTTTGCGCTGCATCCGACGACCGGCGAATACCGTGTGATCGAGGTCAATCCGCGCGTGTCCCGGTCCTCTGCTCTCGCATCCAAGGCGACTGGGTACCCCATCGCGCGCATTGTGGCCAAGATTGGTCTTGGCCTTACTCTGCCGGAGATTCAAAATCCGGTGACGGGAAAGACCAGTGCCGCATTTGAGCCGGCCCTAGATTACGTCGTCGTCAAAATTCCCCGTTGGCCGTTCGATAAGTTTCCGGAGGCGGATCGGAGCCTCGGCACCCAAATGAAGGCGACCGGCGAGGTTATGGCGATCGACCGCACCTACGAGGCCGCCTTGCAAAAGGCGGTGCGGTCACTGGAGGTCGGTCGCATGGACCTGGTCAGCTCCCGCGACGCGGAGGAACCTGACGACGTGGTCGAGCGACTGGCCGCCGAGCCCAATGATCGGCGCCTCTTTTACCTGGCCGAGGCCATGCGTCGCGGCGCCTCGGTGGAGTGGTTGGCCCAAGCAACTGCGATTGACCGGTGGTTTTTACAAGGCATTAAGCGTATTGTCGACGCTGAGGTCGCGTTGGCCGAGTCTCCCAGCAGCTGGGCCGAGCGTCTTGCGGCGTTGAAACAGTTGGGTATCGCCGATGTCCGCATTGCCGAGCTCGCGCATGTGACCGAACGTGAAGTGCGCGAGGAACGGAGCAAGCAGAAAATCCGGCCCGGGTACCGCATGGTGGACACGAGCGCCGCCGAGTTTCCCGCAGAGACTCCGTACTTCTATTCCGCCTACGATAACAGCACGGAAGCCGAGCCGCTTTCCGGCCGCAAGATGATTGTGTTGGGTTCCGGGCCCATTCGCATCGGCCAAGGCATTGAATTTGACGCGGCTAGCGTCTATGCATTGGCGGCCCTGCGATCGCGGGGCATCCGTGCTATCATGATTAATTCAAATCCCGAGACGGTCTCCACCGACTTTAATGCCTCGGACCGCCTTTACTTTGAGCCGATTACGTTGGAGGATGTCCTTAACATTGTCGAAGTGGAACAGCCGGAAGGTGTTCTGGTGCAATTTGGTGGCCAGACCGCCATCAATTTGGCCGCCGGGCTAGCGAAATATGGCGTGCCTATCATTGGCACAAGTCTTGAGGGGCTCAATGGCGCGGAGGACCGCCATCTCTTCGACCAGTTGCTGGAGCGTGAACAGATTCGCCGCCCGCCGGGACGAACTGCGTCCAACGCCAAAGAGGCCCTGGCCGCGGCCGAAGAGCTCGGCTTCCCGGTATTGGTGCGTCCGTCCTTCGTGCTAGGTGGTAGGGCCATGCGCATAATCGATGACATGGAAGCGCTCACCCATTATTTAGTGGCAAACCCCGAGATGGGTGCGGATCGGCCGCTCCTTGTCGACCGCTACATGAACGGCATTGAGCTTGAGGTCGATGCCGTCAGCGATGGCCAACGCATTGTCATCCCAGCGGTGATGGAGCATGTGGAACGTGCCGGCGTGCACTCGGGCGACTCGGTCGCGGTGCTGCCGCCGGTTCGGGCCCAGCGAGATGTCATAGACGAAGTGGTGCGCATTACGCGGGTTCTGTGCCAAAGCCTCAATGTGAAGGGCTTCCTCAACATTCAGTTTGTGGTGGTGGACGAGACCGTCTACGTGATTGAGGCTAATCCGCGCTCCAGCCGTACGGTCCCTTTCTTAATTAAGGCGACACATGTGCCGCTGGTGGATTTGGCGATGGAGGCGGCGGTAAATGGGCGGCTTCCCGATGACGTGCCGGACGGTCTCTTGCCCATGCCGGATTACTATGCCGTGAAGATGCCGGTCTTCTCCTTTTCTAAATTAGGGGAAGTCGATGCAGTCTTGGGACCAGAAATGAAGTCGACCGGCGAAGTGATGGGCATTGACGCCGATCTGCCCCGGGCGCTCTACCGGGCGTTGGTGGGTGGCGGCTTTCGAATGTCGGCTGGCGGTCGTATCTTAGCGACGATTGCCGACAATGACAAAGAAGAGGCGCTCCCACTGCTGCGGGGCTTGGCCGATATCGGATATCGACTGTACGCCACCAGTGGCACCTGGGCACTGTTGTCCAGCCACGGCGTACCTGCCACGCCGGTGTACCGGTTGGGTGAGCGGCGTCCTCACTTGGTGGACTTGATTCGGGACGGTCAATTTGAGCTGGTGATTAACACCATTACCCATGGCGGACAACCGGAGCGCGAGGGATTTCTCATCCGCCGAACCGCGGTGGAACGCGGGATCTTGTGCATGACCTCGTTGGACACGGTAGCCGCCGCACTAGAGGCGCTGAAGGGTCGAAGCCGCCGGCCTTTTGAGGTGCATTCGCTAAACGAGTGGAGGAAGGGGGAGGCAGTGCGTGAGCGAAGCCAGCGCGTTTGACGTTCGGATTGTGGAGCGGCGGGCGCCGGCGCCCAACCACGTGGAACTGATTGTGGAGAGTCGCACCTTGGCCCAAGCGCTTCCCGGGCAGTTTTGCCATGTGTTGACCCCCGGTACGTTAAGGCGCCCGATTTCCTTTTCCCGGTTGGACCCGAGCGCCGACCAGGCCGGTCTCTTGCTGCAGGTAGTAGGATCGGGCACCGAGTGGCTGTATCAGCGTCGCCCCCGCGAGTGGCTCAATGTGATGGGGCCCTTGGGGCGGGGTTTTACGCCCCCTGAAGCCGGCCGCCCGTGGCTCTTGCTGGGTGGCGGCGTGGGGATTCCGCCGGTTTATGCAGCCTATGCGGTCTGGCGGTCGCGAGCCGAGAGCGCGGCCGTCATTCTTGGCGCGCGCACGGCGGCTCATCTTATCATGGCAGATGATTTCCGGCGGCTTGGCTCGGAACCGGTGCTGACAACCGATGACGGGTCGCAGGGATTCCAAGGCACGGTGATTGAGCCGGCCAGGGCCTGGCTTTTAGAGCATCCTTATGCTCAAGTAACAGCCTGCGGACCCACGCCGATGCTGGCGGCGCTCTACCAGGCCACGCAAAACCATAAGGGTCCGGTGGAATTGGCCCTGGAACAGCGGATGGGATGCGGAATCGGGGCGTGCCTCGCTTGTGTGGTGCCGGCCCCAGCGGCGAGGTATCGGCGGGTGTGCACCGACGGCCCTGTATTTCGGCGAGAGGAGCTGGTGTTTTGATTGACCTTCAGGTCTCCCTGCCGCTCGGACTTTGCTTGAAGAACCCGGTGATAGCCGCCTCCGGCACCTTTGGTTTTGGGCCGGAGTACGCCTCCTATGTCGACTTGGACCGCCTAGGCGGCATCAGCGTCAAAGGCGTCTCAGCAAAGCCGTGGCGCGGGAATCCGCCGCCGCGGGTATGGGAAACTCCCGGGGGGCTCTTAAACTCGATTGGCCTGCAAAATCCGGGAATGGATGCCTTCATTGAGGAGGATATTCCGTTTTTGTCCAGGGTCAACACGGCGGTCATTGCCAATATTATTGGGCACACCGTCGAGGAATACCGCCAGGTGGCCGAGCGTCTGCACCGTGAGCCGCGAGTGGACGCGTTTGAAGTGAACATCTCCTGTCCCAACATCAAGGCAGGCGGGATGAGCTTTGGGCATGACCCAGAGCAGGCTCGCCAGGTGGTGCAAGCGGTGCGGTCGGCGACCGACAAGCCGGTGATGGTGAAAGTGTCGCCCAATATGGCCGAACCCTGGACCATCGCTGAAGCGGTGGTGGACGCGGGCGCCGACATGATATCCGCCATTAACACCGTGGTTGGCATGGCCATCGATCTCAAAGCGCGCCGCCCCGCCTTGGGCGGTGTCACCGGGGGACTTTCCGGTCCGGCGGTCAAACCCATTGCCGTGCGCATTATCTATGAAATTGCCTCCCGGGTAGGGGTGCCGATCATCGGCATGGGCGGGATTCAGTCGGCCGAGGACGTGTTGGAGTTCTTGATGGCCGGGGCCAGCGCGGTGATGGTAGGCACCATCACCTTTCAGCACCCCGAACGCATGACCGAGATTATTGGCGATTTGCCGACTGTGCTGGCCCGCTACGGATTTTCCAGTCTCGACGAAGCGGTTGGGGCGGCATTAGACCGGAAAGGGGCATGACGCACGGTGGACATACGGCTTTGGGTGGCGTTGGATGTTTCAGGCCGCCAAGCGGCGGACAACATTTTGGAGGCAATCTGGCCGCATCGGGATGTCAAAATTGGCATGGAGCTCTTCTATAGCCTGGGTCCCGGCTATGTTGCGGCGCTGGCCGCCCAGGGCTACCGCATCTTTCTCGACCTTAAGTGCCACGACATACCGCGAACGGTGGCTCGGGCGGTGGGCGCGGTGTCCGGGCTGGGAGCCGAGATGCTGACGGTGCATGCCGCTGGCGGGTATGACATGCTGAATCAAGCGCGCCAGGCTGCTAGCACTATGGCCATCATTGCGGTCACAGCGCTGACCAGCCTCGATGATCAGTCGCTTCGTGATGTCGGAATTTCCGGCACGGTGGGGGAACTGGTCGGCGCGTCGGCGCGGGTGGCGCAAAGAGCCGGCGTAGCCGGCCTGGTATGTGCCGCCGGTGAAGTGGCCCGTCTTAAGCGTGAATGGCCGGGTGCGCGGCTGGTAGTGCCGGGCATCCGCCTCCCCGGCGATGATGTGGGCGATCAGCGCCGGATATCGACACCGGCCGAGGCGGTGCGTCTGGGAGCAACAGATTTAGTCATTGGACGCGCGGTCGTACAGGCCTCCAATCCAAAGGCCGAGCTTAAGCGTGTTGTTGCCGCGCTGTCGCATCCATAACAGGAGGAAAGACGATGGCATCATTATTCGATCCCGCTGAAGGTCTTGGATTGCTGCGCGAGGTCGGCGCCTATTTACGCGGTCATTTTCTTTTGACTACGGGCCGGCACAGCGATCAGTTTTTTCTCTTGGCACGGCTGACCGAATATCCCGATGCGCTGGAGCCCTGGTCAGAAGCACTCGCGCGGCGGCTTTCGCCCTATGGCGTCCGCACGGTGGTGGGCCCGGCCGTGGGTGGCATTATCCCTGCTTATGCAGTGGCGAGCCATTGGCTGGGATCGCGCATGCTGTTTGCGGAAAAAGACGGCAAAGGCGGCATGATGTTTAAACGGGGGTTTTCCATCGAACCCGGTGAATCGGTGGTCGTGGTGGAAGATGCGGTCACGACAGGAAGTTCTGTGGCCAAGGTGGTGGCTGCGGTTAAAAGTGCGGGCGGAAAAGTTGCGGCGGTGGGTGCGCTGGTCGACCGCAGCGAGGGTCGACTGCGATTTGACGAACCGTTGGTGGCGCTGGTTCGGGTAGACAACATCCCTCATTGGGAGCCGTCCAATTGCCCGCTGTGCCGTGAAGGCGTGGAGCTGACTCGGCCTAAGTCCTGAGCATCGGAATGGCAAGACCAAATGGCCCATCCACAACGTAGCTTGAGGTAGGTGGACACCGACACCCGAGTGGAGCTTACCGGGATTGATGCCGACGACGGTTTCGTGAGGGATCGTTTCGCCGGTCGGGGTGGTCAGTTGGGTATAAAATGTGCTCAGCTTGTCACGCCGGGGTCTCGCGCCGCCACTTCGGATGAGCTTGCGCGCTTTGGCAGGCGTTGCCGGACTCAGGCTTTAGTCCTCCTCCATGAGTGGAGTGTGCGTGGCCAGAACGGGCCGAGGTCCCAGCGACCTTGCGATTTCGGGCTGTGTCGTATGGCATGAAGCCGTACCTGAGGTGGATACTCACGCCCCATCGTTTGCGGAACTTGGGAAACATTCTGTGGCGTTGGTCCCGAAGTGCCCGAAAAAACGGTCTAGTAGGAATGCTTACGTTGTAAAAGGCTTCTCACCAGCCCCCACCTCGGGCCGAAGGCTCAGGTGGGGGTTCTCGACTCTCCCACAAGTTTTTCGCTGATCGCCCCGAGACGGCGCAACCGGTCGGCGGCCGGCGTAATGTATAGCGTCTTTTCGCGTTGGTAGAGGACTTGGCCGGGCTCGGCGTGGGGCCTCTTGCGTACAAACTTCCGGCGGGTATAGTCTACGGGAACGTGCGACGAGGCGCTGGCAGCGGAGAAAAAGACCGCCAGTTCAGCGGCATCGAGCAAATCCTCCCGTGCCGGGTCGGTTTTTCCGCAACTCAGAATAACATGTGAGCCGGGAGCTTGCTTGGTATGGAGCCAGATATCGTCAGGCCGCGCTTTGTGAAATGTCAGATCGGCGTTTTCCTCGCGATTGCGACCCACCCAAATGTCTAATCCGTGCAGACTTTGAAAATGGCGGAAGGACTGGCGTTCGCCCGCTTCCGATGGCGCTCTGGCGGTGCGCTTGATTTGGCTTTTATACCAATCAAGCGGGTGCGACTGAGCTCTGACCTCATCGCGAAACGCCTCTAACTCCTGCCGTTCGCGGGCCAAGAGTGGAATCAATCGGTTCAAGGCCTCCTTTCGCGCTCTGATTTTTTTATATTGGCGATATGCATCGCGCGCATGGCCTGCCGGCGTTTCGTTCTCGCCCAACGTCAATGTCATGGGTCGGCCTTGATAGTCTTCGACCGTGAGTTCGGTTAGACTCGGATCTGCCTTAAACGCGTATTGATGGGTCAGCCATAAATCTCCGAGCACCTTCCAGTGCTGTTCATCCTGCTCGCGGCTCTGGCTATAGTCGGACAGTTTGTTACCAAGGTGAGCGATGCGACTTTCGATCTGGGACAGAAGCGCGCGCTTGAGCTGATCTTCCTGGTTTTGGCGCTCGCGCCGGTCAAAAACGGCGTCCAGCGCCTGTTCCAGATCCGGGGCGGGTTCGCTGTGATAACCGGCCTGCGGATAGACCCAGACCTCTTCGGTGCTGCGGTTGTGCAGTGTGAAACCGGGCCCGGGAAACCCTTGTTGGAAGTCCCGCGCCAACTGCTCCCAAGTTCCGCCTCCCTCTGTTAGCCACCGCCTGGCCCAAGGCGAAAGGTCGGCCAGATCGCGCGTGTTCAGCGGGTTGGCCACCCGAGGAGGTGGCTGATAGGGGAATTTCGGCCACACCTGGCGGCCGGGGCGGTCCGGTGCGATTTTTCGCCAAGCATCCACCACCAGGTTGTTTTCATCGGTGAGGACAACGTTGGTGAGATGACCGGCCAACTCAATGATGAGCTTGAGGACCATGGGCTCACCCCAATCGTCCAGGGATTCCACCGTCAGCGTCATGACGCGCTCAAAGAGGGGAACCTCCACCGCGCGTATGGTAAACGGCAGCAGATTGGACAGCCAGGGCGGGGTCGCCTTTTTCGAAGCCAATGTCGTTCGGCTGGTTCGGTGAATCCGCTGAACTCCAGGCGCTAGGACAGTTAAAAGATGGAAGGGCTCGCCGTGAGGATTTTTGACGTGGAACAATAGGCGGTCGGGTCCGCATTGCACGCGAACGCAGGCGTGGTTTACTAACGCTTTTGTTAAGCGGGTTTCAATACCGCGCATGACTAAGGCGTCAAACGGCATCGCCATCGCCTCCTTTGCTGCCACCAGCTTACCCTAGTGCTGTGCATTGCGCCAATCCTGCTTTGGGCCGCAGTATTCACGAATCGTGAATGGGGCTATTACACTCCGTGGTAGATTTCCTGGCCTTTGGATGGGATAATAGCACTATAACGGACCACCAGGAGACGGGTCCTTATTCTTATGCGGCGCGGGGAGGGGATTATATATGTCGAGCGACGCCGCCCGGGGTGACGGCATCCGCGGGCTCTGGCGTTCGCTTCCGTTGCCTACCTTTACATCCCGACCCGGGTATATGTGGTACGTGGTCGGGACGGTCTGTATTGGTGCTTTTATGGCGGCGGTGGACGCTAGCATTGTCAACGTGGCACTTCCGGACTTATCCCATTATTTCCATGCTGCGGCGGGGCTGACGGGATGGGTCTTGATTTCATATCTCTTGACTTTGGCCACGCTCTTAACTTTGTTTGGACGGCTGGCCGATATGCTGGGTCGGAGGCCGCTGTATACTTTTGGCTTTGGGGTTTTCATTGTTGGATCCGCTGCATGCGGGGCCGCTCCCAGTTTGCCGTTTCTCATCATTGCGCGGGTGTTCCAGGCGGCCGGCGCGGCGATGCTGCAGGCCAATTCCGTGGCCATTATCACCGCAGCAGTTCCCGCCAACGTGCGCGGCCGGGCGATTGGTTTTCAAGGATCGGCTCAGGCGATTGGCCTCTCGGTGGGGCCGGCTGTGGGTGGCGCGCTGATCGGCCTGTTCGGCTGGCGCGCCATTTTCTATGTCAATGTGCCGGTCGGGATAATCGGCACGTTGATGGCGGCGGTAATTTTGCCGCGTGACAAGGTGGGCGGAGGCCAGGCTACCTTTGATTGGTGGGGTGCCTTGATGTTCAGCCCGGCACTGGTGGCCATTATGTTGGCCGCCACCATTGCTCCTCATGCCGGTTGGACTTCGCCACGCGTCATATCCATGTTTGCGGCCGCCATTGTTCTGCTTTGGGCGTTTATTGTACGAGAAAAGCGGTTTAGTGCGCCCCTGGTCAACGTCTCCCTGTTTAAGATTAAAGTGTTTACATTGGGCAATGTCACCGGTCTTCTAAGTTACCTGGTGATGTTTGGGGTATTATTCTTAATGCCCTACTTTTTCGAGCGGGTAGGCGGCTACTCTTCGGCCATCACTGGACTCCTTTTGACGGCGGTGCCGGTGGGCATGACTGTGGTCTCCCCGCAGGCGGGCGGGTTGGCGGACCGGTATGGACCGCGTATGCTAACGACCGTCGGCATGGCCGCCAGTGCGCTGGGAGCCGCCATCTTAGCGGTCAGCATGAGTCTACACGCCAGCCTGGTCAGCTTGATTGTGGGCCTCCTGCTGGTGGGAGCAGGACTCGGGATGTTTACCCCACCCAACAACAGCTCGGTCATGGGATCGCTGCCGTCCGTTCGGTTGGGCGTGGGCGGGGGAATTCTCAATATGTCGCGGTCGTTGGGCATGGCATTCGGTACGGCGGTTTCGAGCACACTAATGGCGGGATTTCTGGCCGCCTACGGCGGGCATCTGGCTCATGGTCCCAAAGCGGCCTGGATTCCCACAATGCGATACTCCCTGTTGATATTGGCCGGCGTAGCCTTGGCCGCCGCCGTTTTGTCGTTTCTCAAAACCCAGCAGGATCAGAACTCGAACGTAAAGGTGCCGATGGAAATTTAAGAGTTTGGCTGAAAAAGCAGGAAAATCACGAACCAATCGATAACATGTCCTCACACAGCGATCAGAACGCAGCATGAAGCGCGAAGACCAGCAATGGCCATGATGCAAAAGGGGGAGCACATCAGTGTGGACTGTCGTCTACATTGCGCCAAGCACAGGGGTCGCGGAAAAGGTGAAAGACATCTTATCCGGGGAAGGGATCTTGGTCACGCTGAAGACTGTGGAGCTAAACGAGGACGGGCGTGGCAGCGTTGAGGTGCGGGTCCCGGAAGGCGAGGCCGAGGAAGCCCAAGAAATCCTGGCAGAACATTTGGGACGGTTATAGAGCATCGCTTGGGGCAGCCGCGAAGAATGATTATTTGACCAGCAGGGGGATTTTCGGGTGCAGGTATACCTTAACGGGCAATACGTGGACGAGAGCGAAGCGGTGGTCTCGATCGATGACCGCGGCTTTTTGTTTGCCGATGGTGTGTACGAGGTGGTTCACGTCTATCGCGGTCAGCCTTTTGAATGGGACAGCCACATGGCACGGCTTCAACGAAGTTTGGCCGGCGTCGGCATTGCCGGCGTCGACCTAAAGGGGCTGCAAACACCGCGCGATAGCCTGATTGCCCAGTACGGCCGTAAGGAAGCGGCGTTATATATCCAAATTACCCGCGGAGTGCATAGGCGCACACATGCGCCGCCGGCTCCCGGCACAGTGACGCCGACGGTTCTCATGTGGGTGAGGCCGGTTGATCCGATACCGAACGAGACGGTCATGGCCGGGGTTTCCGTGATCACGGTGCCCGATGATCGATGGGCCAAAGTGTGGATAAAGAGCATAGGCCTCTTGTCTAACGTTCTGGCCAAAGGCAAAGCCCTAGAGAAGGGCGCTTACGATGCGGTATTTGTGCGGGATGGCATGGTCATGGAGGCGACCTCGGCCAATGTGTTTCGCGTAGTCGACGGCGTCTTGCAAACTGCCCCGGTCACGAATTACATTCTCCCCGGGATTACGCGCCAAGTTGTGATAGATTTAGCTCGCGGCGCCGGATACGGGGTGTTGGAGGAGCCCTTCACCGTCGATGAGCTCCTAAATTCCGACGAAGTTTTCCTAAGCGGAACCCTGACCGAGGTATTGCCGGTGACGACCGTGGACGGCCAGGTCGTCGGGTCCGCCGCCGGGGCGGTCGCCCGTGACGTGCTCGCGCGGCTACACCAAAGAGCCGGTCTGCGCTAGGAGGGGGGCGCCTCATCTGCACGTCGTTTTGGTGGAACCCGAAATTCCGCCCAATACCGGCAACATCGCCCGTACATGTGCAGCCACGCGCACAACCCTGCACCTGGTGGAACCGTTAGGTTTTTCCATTGAAGACCGCTATCTACGGCGGGCCGGGGTGGACTACTGGCACTTGGTTGAGGTGCGCGTCCATCCGGCCTGGGAGGCGTGTGTGGGCGCGTTAGCAGGTGTGGGCGCGTTTCACTTTTTTACCTCTCAGGGCGGGGTGCGGTATTGCGACGTCCCATACCGCCCCAATGATGTCTTGGTGTTCGGCCGGGAGTCGACCGGCCTTTCTCGGGAGCTTTTGGCGGCGCACGCCGCCGAGTGCCGAACCATTCCCATGGCGCCGGGCGTCCGTTCGCTTAATTTATCCAATGCGGTGGCCATTGTCGTATACGAAGCCCTGCGGCAAATGGCATTTCCGGTCTGACCAAGCGTGCCCTCCATATACTGTAGAGAGCCGTAGGAGGGGGTCTCATGTCTTTGCTGGTGCTCCTGGCGGCCGGCATGTTACTCATTGTGCTGTCCGCCGACTATTTCACCAACGGCGTGGAGTGGCTGGGATATCGGTTAAAGCTGGGAGAGGGCGTGTCCGGATCGCTGTTAGCCGCGCTGGGCACGGCCTTGCCGGAGACATTGGTCCCACTGATGGCCTTCATCTTCGGCGGCCAAAGCGGTTCCGAACAAGCGATTGGACTGGGCGCAATCCTGGGAGCCCCCTTCATGTTGGCAACACTGGGTTTTTCCATTATTGGTGTCGGCGTGTGGTGGAGCGGCCGTCGGCCCCGAGGGCTCACTGTGTCCAAGGACGCGCTAGTGGGCGATTTGAGATTCTTCCTGTTGACCTTTGGCGTGGCCATTGCTGCCGCCTTCCTTCCTGAGGCTACGCATGCCTGGGTTGCGCTGTCGTTGGTCGGGGCCTACGCCGTCCACGCCTGGCGGCTGGTGCGCCATGGTATCGCCGCGGACGACCAGCCCCAGCCGGAACAGGGTCTTCACTTTCATCATTCGCCCAAGCCTCCGCTGTGGCTGGTGGGGCTTCAGGTTATGGTGGCGCTCTCCGGCTTGATTGTTGGAGCCCACTTCTTCGTGTCGGCATTGGGGCAGATCACCGGCTGGGTCCGCATTAGCGGATTTCTGGTCTCCGTGATTGTCACCCCAGTGGCTACGGAACTTCCGGAAGTGCTAAACAGCGTCATTTGGATCCGCCGTAGAAAGGATAGGCTGGCGGTGGGAAACGTGACCGGGGCGATGGCTTTTCAGGCCTCGCTGGTTCCGGCGCTAGGCATGCTGCTTTCGCCGTGGCATCTGTCGTCCTGGGAACTCGTGACGGCCGTATTGGCTTGGGTGGCCGGGCTTTGGACATTGGCTCGGTCGCGCGACGGTACTTTGCACCTGGGAGAGCTCTTGGCGGCCGGATTGTTCTACCTCCTTTTTATCGCGCTGGTGATTGGGGTCGTATAGTGCGGAGACCTCTCTCTGGCACAGAATGGATTTTCGGCCGTGAGAAACACTAGATCAAATCGACCACCGAACTTTCACGGAGGGATCGCATGCCAAAACGACCAACGACTGGTACACTGAAAGGAAAGTCGACAGCAGACCAGCGGCTCGCCGACCAACCCAATCTCGATACGGCGGACAACTTAACATTGAAAATCGAGGCTGCACGGGCCCTGGGACTGTGGAAAAAGATCCGCCGGCACGGCTGGGGCGCACTGACTGCGGCGGAAAGCGGTAGCGTTGGGGGGTACATGACGCGCGTTCGCGCTGCGGCCAAGCGGCAGGAACAGGAATCACCGCACACGAACTCAACTTGAGGAGGATGTCATTGTATTGGGACGCGTTGACGACCAAGGATTTCCGGGAACGGGTACTGGGACGAATCGACACGGCCATTTTGCCCATGGGGAGCGTGGAGGCACACGGGCAGCATTGCCCGTTGGGAACCGATAATTTCGCCCCCTGGCACTTTGCACAAGCGCTGGAAGCACACTATCCCGACCGCTTACTGGTGCTCCCGGCGATCCCTTACGGACACACTTGGGAATTATCCAATTTTGCCGGTACGCTGTCCGTGTCGGCCGAAACCTTCGGCCGCTATGTCGCGGAAGTGGGCTTGGCTACATTAGCATGGGGCATCCATCATCTCGTACTGATGAATGGCCATGGGGGCAACACGCCGGCGTTGAACGCTGCCATGGAAAAACTGGCCGAGCATGGGGGACG
Source organism: Bacillota bacterium (assembly GCA_021820965.1). GTDB lineage: Bacteria > Bacillota > Sulfobacillia > Sulfobacillales > Sulfobacillaceae > Sulfobacillus_B. The sequence goes on from JAKACZ010000003.1 coordinate 163,155, forward strand.
TGCGGTGTTGGTCAATTGGTGGATTGACTATAGCGCCGACATTCTCACCGTGACTAACGGTCAGGGCCACGCGGGCGAGGATGAAACCGCGGTCATGCTGGCTGTGGCCGGCCCGTTGGTGAAAATGGAGGATGCTTCGTTCAACCCCTACCGGCCCAAATATAAAATCAAAGCCGCGGGACTTCACGATAAGAGTCTACGCCACGCGACCACTGGCGACGGCCGCGGGGCAACGCAGGAACAGGGGAAGAAAATCATCGAACTGGTGAGTAAGAGGCTGGTGGAGTTGGTCGAGGACATCTGGTCCGACAACTTATTCATTCGTGTTGACGAGAAAGGCGGACAAACGTGACCCAAATCAAATTATCCGAACGAGCGGCGGCGATTCAACCGTCTCCCACCATGGCGCTGGACGCGAAAACGAAGGCACTGATTAGTCAAGGGCTGGATGTGGTGAATCTTACCGCGGGCGAGCCCGATTTCGACACCCCGGAGCACATTCGCCAGGCGGCAGAGGCTTCGATTAATCGCGGGGAAACGCGTTACACGGCCGTGGCCGGCACTGTGCGGTTAAGGGAAGCGGTAGCGTCGCGCATCAGGCAGGACACCGGCCTCACATACGAGCCCAGTGAAATTTTAGTCTCTTCGGGTGCGAAGCACTCGCTCTACAATGCGGTGCTGGCGTTGACCAATCCCGGCGACGGGGTTTTGCTGCCTGTGCCCTATTGGGTCACCTATCCGGAGCAAATCCGGCTAGCAGGGGGCGAGGTGCAGACGGTCGCCATCGACCCCGCGCACAAGGGAGAGTTGACGGCCGAGGATTTGGCCCAGGCCATTCGCCCCAACACCAAGGGCCTTATTGTCAATTCACCCTCAAACCCGTCCGGAGCGGTGATTGGCCGGGCGCATTTAGAGGGCATCGCCCGATTTGCGCGCGAACATGATGTATGGGTCATCACCGATGAAATTTATTCCCGGCTGGTTTATGACGGGGTTGAGGCACCCTCGTTGGCTGGATTTGAGGGGATGCGCGAGCGCACTATCTTAATCAATGGGGTGTCCAAGGCGTATGCCATGACAGGATGGCGGATCGGCTATGCCGCCGGACCCAAGGCCATCATTCAGGCGATGTCCAATTTACAGTCCCAGTCGACATCCAACCCGACGTCGATCTCGCAGGCGGCAGCCGAGGCTGCTCTGAAGGGGCCGCAGGAGCCGGTGGAGGAAATGCGGCGGGAATTCGACCGCCGCCGACGGTTCGCCGTTTCGCGCATTCAAAGCATTCCCGGGCTTTCGGTGAACGAGCCCAAAGGGGCCTTTTACCTCTGGGTGAGCATGGCTCAGGTCGTCGGGCGCACAATTCGCGGCCGAACCATTACCAATGCCGATGATTTGGCGTTATTATGGCTGGAGGAAGCCAACGTATCGGTGGTGCCGGGAAGCGGGTTCGGTATGCCGGATCATTTTCGTATCTCGTATGCCACCTCGATGCAGAAGCTGGCCGAGGGGCTGGATCGGATGGAACAATTACTGGGGGAATAGCACGAGCATGTCTTCTTCCGAATTGGTGGGCGTGGTGGGGCTGGGTGTCTCAAACCGGCCCCTGGTTCCATTTCTCTTGGCACAAGGACACAAGGTGGCGGTGTTTGACCGTCGCCCAACAAAAGATATCGAACAGGACCTCATCACCCTGGGTGTTACCGGCGTCAGCGTCTATGGCGGCGGCGATTATCTTCGGGCGCTGGCACACGAGCCAGTGGCCACGGTGTATCTGACCCCGGGCATGCGCAAGTACGGGCCGGAATTGGATCAGTTGCGTCAACGAGGTATACGTTTTAGCTCCGAGATGGAATTATTTATGCAAAGGTGCCCAGCGCCGGTTATCGGCATCACCGGGTCCGCCGGTAAAACCACGACCACGACATTGGTGGGAGAGTCGCTAAGGCGCGATGGCCGCCGGCCGGTCTTTGTCGGCGGCAATATCGGGCAGCCGCTTTTGCCGCGCCTGTCCGAGATAGCAGCGGACAGCTGGGTGGTGCTCGAACTCTCCAGTTTTCAGTTGGAGTTGCTGCGCCAAAGCCCACATGGGGCCGCCCTGCTTAACCTGGCGCCCAATCATCTGGATATCCATCGAGACTATCAGGACTACAAAGCGGCTAAGGCTAACATTGCCCGATTTCAAAGCAAGGAAGACTGGGTGGTCCTACCTTACAGCGACGACGAAGTGCTGAGCCTGGTGAAAGACACGGATGGCCGCCGGGTATTCTTTTCATTGGAACAAGAAATACCGCACGGCGCCTATGTGAGTGATGGCCGGCTATGGTGGCGCGGAGGGAACGGCGGCATGGCCGTCATCAATCAGAGCGATCTTAAACTGATCGGGGCGCATAACGTCGCCAATGCGCTCGCGGCCATTGCCATTGTTGCGTCGGCGGGCGGCGACGTACGGGCAGCCGCCGAAGTATTGCAGCACTTTTCCGGGGTGCCGCATCGTCTGGAAGTTGTACGCGAGGTGGGCGGCGTGACCTACATCAATGACTCCATCGCCACCGCACCCGACCGCACCCGGGCCGCACTAGCGGCGATTCGCCAACCTATGGTGTTGCTGTTGGGTGGATACGACAAAAAGCTGAACTATGATACATTAGGCGAAGCACTTCGGCATAGCACCGTGCGCATGGTCGTGGCGATGGGCGAGATTCAGGAGATCATTCGCGACATGGTGAACCGTTACACCGACATCGAAGTGCGGTCAGCCGATAACTTTGATGACGCGGTGGCCGAAGCTAGCCGCCAAGCGCGACCGGGGGAAGTCGTGCTGTTGTCGCCGGCGGCCGCCAGTTACGACATGTTCTCAAATTTTGAGGCCCGGGGCCAAAGATTTCGCGAGCTGGTGGGCATGTTAAATCACAGTCGGTCGGGATTGATCGAGTAGCATAAGCGGCCGAACGGGCCGACATCGGCGGAAAGAAAATTTGATGGAGGGCATAAAGCCGATGCAACGCCATGACATTCGCAACATTGCCATCATCGCGCACGTAGACCATGGCAAAACTACCTTGGTCGATGGAATGTTGAAGCAGAGCGGAACGTTCCGCGATCCAAGCCATATCGCGGAGCGAATACTGGACTCCAACGACTTGGAGCGCGAGCGGGGCATTACGATTTTAGCGAAGCACACCGCTGTCACCTATCGGGACGTAGTGATTAATATTGTGGATACGCCCGGCCATGCCGACTTCGGCGGGGAGGTGGAGCGCATCCTCAGTATGGTGGATGGGGCGCTCCTGATCGTCGACGCCCACGAGGGCCCCATGCCGCAGACTCGTTATGTACTGCAAAAAGCGCTCAATGCGGGCCTCAAGCCTATCGTGGTGCTCAACAAGATGGATCGCGACGGCGCGCGGCCGGCGGAAGTGCATGAAGCGGTCTTGGAATTGTTTGTGGATCTGGAAGCAGCGGACGATCAGCTGGATTTTCCGGTGTTATATGCGTCGGCAAAACAGGGAATTGCCTCCACGACGCCGCAGCTTTCACCCGACGGCAGCCTGCAACCGCTGTTTGACACGATTCTCGAGTATATTCCCCACCCAGTCGGCGACGCCTCGGCGCCCCTGCAAATCTTAGTAACGACCCTGGATCATGACGACTACGTCGGCCGCATGGCCATTGGAAGAGTGCGCCAGGGCACGCTGAAGGCGGGACAAATGGTAGGGGTGGCACACGCCGACGGTAGTCTGGACCGGGTTCGGCCGTCCAAACTGTTTGGCCGCATGGGGCTGAAACGCACCGAACTGGCCGAGGCGACGGTGGGGGACATCGTGACGCTGGCCGGTCTGAACGCCGTCACCATTGGCGACACGATCACCGATCCGGACACCCCCAGCCCGCTGCCGCCGATTACGGTGGATGAGCCGACGCTCACAATTCTGGTGGGCGTCAACACGAGCCCATTTGCCGGTCAGGACGGGCAGTACGTTACCTCGCGGCACTTGCGCGAGCGCCTGTATCGCGAAAGGGAGCGCAATGTCGCTCTGCACGTAGAGGACACCGAGGACGCGGAAGTTTTTCGGGTATCCGGCCGCGGTGAACTGCACATTGGCATTCTTTTGGAGGAGATGCGGCGGGAAGGCTATGAGATGGAGGTCTCCAAGCCGGAGGTCATTTTGCGCGAAACCCCCGAGGGTCTCATGGAGCCGATGGAGCGGCTATTTTTGGACGTCCCCGACTCATACGTCGGTCCGGTGATGGAACTACTCGGCCCGCGAAAGGCGGTGATGGCGGCCATGGGACAGGCAGGACCCGGGCAGACCCGGCTTGAATTTGTTATTTCCGCTCGCGGGCTGTTGGGCTTTCGATCGGCCTTTATCAATCAAACGCGCGGCTACGGCATTATGAATCACCTGTTTGCGGGATATCAGCCGTATTCGGGTTCCATCGAAGAGAATCCGCGAGGTGCGCTGGTGGCCATGGAGACCGGCATCGCCACCTCGTATGCCCTGGACAACGCGCAGGAGCGGGGCGTGCTCTTTATCGGTCCGGGCACCCCGGTTTATGCCGGCATGGTGGTGGGCGAGAACAGCCGCCCCACTGACCTCGAAATTAACGTGTGCAAGAAGAAGCACGTGACGAATATGCGCAATGCGAACGCCGAAGAGGGCATCCGCCTTACGCCGCCGCGCACCGTCACCTTGGACCAGGCTCTGGAGTACGTCAAGTCGGATGAGTTGGTCGAGATTACACCCAAGACCATTCGTTTGCGTAAGGCGACGTTAGATCCCCATCAGCGCAAACGCGAGCGCATTGCTCGGCAGGCCTAACATGAACGCGCCTTTGACCGACGTGTGGTCCGGGTACTCACTTTTGCGGTCGTTGTTTACCGTGCCTGACTTGGTCAAGGAGCTTGCCCGCCGTGGATTTGGATCGGCGCTCTTAGCGGACTTTGAGACCCTGGCGGGGACGGAGGAATTTGACCGGCTGATGCGTCAGGCTGGTCTTTTTCCCCTTGTCGGGGTGACCCGGCTGTTTGTCGTTGGTGGCATGGCCCGTGAGATCCGGCTGGTGGCGGAAATGAGGGAGGCATGGCCTCATCTGGTTCGCTTTCGCCAGTGGACCGGCGAGGCGGTGCAAGGCCTCACAGTGGTGGTGGCGGCATCCGCCGATCCCTGGTGGCAACGTCTGGCGCCGGCACGGGCCGACTTGTCAGTGGTGGTGGAGTTGAAGCCGGAGCAACGATCCCTGGTGGGTCGTCTGCCAGCGGGTTGGTGCTGGGTACCAGCATCGCGCGTCCGCTTCGCCCAGCTTGGGGATCGCCCGGCGCTGGAACTCTTGGGCAAGATCGGGGGACTGGCCCGGGATCCGGATGCCAGCGCGCTCCCCTCCGATCCCGCGACATGGTTGGCTCCCTTCCAGGGGTGGCCGGATGATCGCCTCTGGACGCCTGAGCCCCATGACTCTCTTTTTTTTCGGCGGGTCTGGAAAATGCCGCGCCTTGCCGACGTGGCTGACGAGGTGGGAAAGCTGCGCCAGGACGCCCAGCAAGGACTGACCAGGCGTTTTGCCGGTCGGCCCACCGAGGAGGCGCAAGCGCGGCTCGCTTATGAGCTTGACACTATTCAAGAGCTGGGTTTTGCCGGCTATTTTCTCATGGTCGCGGATATGGTTGGCTGGGCCAGGAATTGCGGGATCCGGGTGGGACCCGGCCGTGGTTCGGCGGCCGGATCGTTGGTGTCCTATGCGCTTTTTATCACCGATGTCGATCCATTGCAATATGGTCTGGTGTTCGAGCGGTTCTTAAATCCCGCCCGCCGCACGCTGCCCGATATCGATGTGGATTTTGAGGACACCCGACGGGGTGAGGTGATTCAGTATCTGCGAGAGCGTCATGGCCGCGACCAGGTGGCCCAGATCGGCGCCTACGGAACCTTGGGTGCCAGGGCCGCTCTGAGAGATGTGGCCCGCGTGGCGGGTCTTTCTCATGACCGCGTGTCGGAGGTGGTGCGAGCGGTTGAATGGGGAATCGGCGATACGCTGGCGCAGCATGCCGCAGTCCTTAAAGAGGCGAGTTTGAAGGCACAGATGGGAACGGAATGGATTGACCAGGCCATGCGACTGGAAGGTTTGCCGCGTCATCGCTCCACGCACGCCGCAGGGGTGATCATTGCCCCCCAACCCCTCACAGACTGGCTCTATTGCCATGGCGACCCGGATTCCGGGTGGGTGACCGATTTCGACATGGGATCCTTGGAACAGTTAGGATTTGTCAAATTGGACGTCCTGGGGCTTAGAACTCTTAGCATGCTTTCCCGGGCTGAACAAAGTTTAGGATTTGACAGCGACGCCATTGGGACCGTCGATGGGCGGGATCCGAAAACCTTGAAACTTTTAGGCCGCGGAGACACCGACGGTGTCTTTCAGCTGGACGGCCGCGGGGTGAAGGCGCTACTCAGGCAAATGCGCCCGGCATCCCGTGAAGAGGTCATGCTGGTGGTGGCTCTTTACCGTCCAGGACCCATGGATGCTATCGGTGAGCTTTTGCGCCGCCGTCAGGCAGGCTATCAGCCTGACCCGAACGACCCCTTGGAATCGCTTCTCAGGGAAACATACGGCATTATGGTATACCAAGAGCAGTTGATGGAAGCGGTGCAGCGGGTAGCCGGGTTTACTCTAGCGGAGGCCGATTTGGTGCGCCGCGCCATCTCCAAAAAGGACCACGCCATGCTGAACCAGGAAGGTGATCGGCTGGTGGCCAACATGATGGAACGCGGCTATGCGCGTAAGGCCGCCGACGCCTTTTGGGAGCGCATTCGCGCCTTTGGCGACTATGGGTTTAATAAGGCGCATGCGGCTAGTTACGGAATGATGAGCTACTATCTAGCTTATCTTAAAGCTAACCACCCGTTGCAGTTTTGGGCGGCAGAACTGTCGCAGCATGAAACCGGCGAGAAGCTGAAGGATCAAATGGTACAGGCGGTCAGTCAAGGTGTGGTCATTCGGCCGCCGCACGTGAACACCAGCGACGTGGGCTTTACCGTGGACCAGGGCGAGGTGCAGGCCGGTCTAGGCATAATTCGTGGATTAGGTCCGGATGCCGCCGAGCGAATTGTGCAAAGCCGGTGCCAAGACGGGCCGTACGTGAACGTGGCGGAATTGGCCAGACGGTTGGGGCACGGGCCAAATCTCCGCCTCTTAGAGGCGCTGGAACACGCTGGCGCGCTTTCGGGGCTCGGTTCTGCCAAGGATGCGGCCTCGACCCAAATTGGGCTCTTCGATGTTCCCGACGTTTTGGATGACCAACCCGCGCCCAACTACCTGGAGGCTTTCGGGTTTGGCTGGCCGGAAGCGGACGGTCCCATTTACGTGCGCCTCTTTCCCGATGAGGACTCCGACGCAGTGATGCGCGAAATCGAGTGGCTCGCGCGCCGGCTGCCCGGGCCTGTTCCCTGCGCCGTTATCGCCGAGCGTGGTCGCGCGCGGCCCGTTAACGCGGCCCGCTTTCGCTGGGGGGTTGAGGCGATCGAGGCAATTAAGATGATGGACGGGGTTCAGGCGGCCGGTCGCCACGTGAGCCTGCGGTCCCGTTAACGATGATCCAGTGCCAAGCGCCAGGCGTGATAGAGAGCGGCCGGCGAGGAAAAATGGTAAATCGACACTAGTGCCTGGTTAAAGGGGATCCCGTGTGACAGGTGATCCAGAAATCGGACAAAGGTCTGGTGTCCCTTGACGGTTTCGAGATATTGAACCAATGAAAACCCTTGGCGATAGGCCAGACTCTGATTGGCCAGACCATAAAAGTTCCCGTCAAGCTGAGCCATGGAATACAAGCGGCCGGTCAACGCATTGGTCGGGGTGATCCATTCGTACCCAGTGAGGCGGTAATCTTCGTATTGAGCGACCCCTTCATTGAACCAGGCAGGGTAGTTCATGCCAGCTTTCAGATCGAGGAGCGCATGGCCCAGTTCATGCGGAACCGGACCCTGCTGCGCAAAGCCGTGAAAGGCGCCAGCGCCGGTGCCACGCCAGGTGCTAGGGGATAAAATGTCGATGACGCCATGATAATCGTACCCAATGTTGTTGGCGTGTGCCGGCTCCCCGGTTGCCTGGTTCATGGCAGACAGGCTGGGATAGACGACCACGGTCAGCCGACCCGGGTTGAATTGGTTGAGGTTTCTCTCTTCAAACGGTAAAGAAGAGCGAAGGATCCGCAGCACCAACCGGGCTGAACGCTCCTCTCCGGGAGGGTAATAAACGTCAAAAGGCGAACTCTTCAGGGTGTTCCACCCGCTTAGGCTCCATCGCGTATAAGCGGCTTCGGCGCCGTTCACCCCGTCCTCGACGGCCCGGGTCAAGGGCACGTACGCCCCCACGAGAAGGAAGGCCAAAAACAAGGAAACGATAACGGGCCAGGCGCGGCTTAAGCCCGGGGTCGAGGGTCGGTGCGCAATGTTTGGCTGAAGCATCACGACACCACCTCCTATGCATTAATTGTAGCAAGGAGTGGCGTGGGCATCGGAGGTAATTGCTGGGATATGGCTGCGCGGGGATCCCTCTTGCTGATGGTTGCAAAACTCTCCTTCGGGAATGAGACGCTGACCGGGAATGGATCAAGATGCTATCGAGAATCGTCGAACGGTTTCGCTTGACTCCAGCAACAAACATTTGTATCCCACGGAGAATCGTGCGGTCATCTTGGCCAGGTGGGCGAAGCAACCTACCTGGCTGTGGTTAACGAGTGCGTCGGAACAATGTCGGCGTCGGCAACTATCCTCGACCAAGGGGAGCCAGGCCGCTAAGCGGGTTAAAATGGCCGCGTGCAAGATGCGGGCCCCGTCCACAAGTACATAGTACTCCGACGGTACCTCGTGCTGCAGGAGGAACGCCACCACGAGCCGCAAGACGGCCTCGGTTCCGAGGCCGTTGAGGAGATACCGGCCTTGGGGTGCATGGAGATGGGCAATCGTATTGTGGACGTATTCGCGCCCCGCTTTGGCTCTAATCTTTACCCATATCTTTTGAAGGGCAACCGCCAAATTATGGCATCGTCATCACGCAGGGTCTGCGATTCTCAGCCGAAGAAAAAGTTTCGATCGCGGGCAAGTTCCCAAAGGGATTTGTCACGCGATGTCGAATATCTCTGGTATGGTCATCCCAAATGTTCGACCTCAGCCAGCCATCGATCCTTGGGTGTTTCGCGAACTCGGCAAGGCGTCCTTCGGCGACGCGCGGTTAACCGCGCGAGCGTTGCGCATCGTGAGCGATTGTGCGCGGAATCCCGATCTCTCGTTAGCCAGTCTCTA
>JAKACZ010000027.1 GCA_021820965.1 Bacillota bacterium
TAGAATCGCAAAAATTCGAGAACCACAGGAGGTTAGTGCACCATATATATCCATATTTGGGAATATACCCCTTTTAGCAAAGCAGAGCCCGATTTTTAACCCGAGTTATGCACCAGCTCCCTAGGGCGTCAATTTCGTCCGCCGAAAAGGCCACCGTCGGCGATTGATCGGGGTCGATTCGCACTTGATAGGTCATCCAGAGGATGCGCCAGGCCACAATCGTATAGAGGGTGATGACCCGTTCCAACCGCTCCCGCGTCTCTAATTGCAAGCGTTCGACCTGACTGCCCCCACTCTTGAGCGTAAAGTGGAGCCGTTCGATGCGCCACCGATAGCTATACCACCTGACGATGCGGGCCGCATCGTCGACTGTCTCCGCGGACAGCGTGGTGAGCAGTAACCAGTCAATCGGGGCGAGGCCGTCCGGCGGATCAATCTCCCGCGCCAGAACCACTGTGAGCGGCGGCGCGGCTGGCGTGTCCGCCCGGCGATGGCCCGGCCGGGCGACTTGCACCACGGTGGTCCGTAACTCCAAGGTGGCCTCGCGCTCGGGCTGGCCAGGCTTGCGCGGCACCGGCGGCACCGGGACGACAGTCGTCCCGCGGACGGGGGCGGCTTCGGCCACCGCCCAGAGATGCTGTTCCGACGGGTTTTCGAGTTTCCGATCCCACGCGCCTCGGACCAAGAGATGCTGATGAGGCGCACGCGGCCAGATGAAGAGATCGTAAATGTCTGCCTCGCGATCGCCGATGAGCAAGGTGTGAATGCCGGTCGGCCCTTGCTCCTGGATTTGCAGCCACCGATAGCTCTCTTTGTCTTCGATGGGCCGTTGCTTCCGATCAGCACTTGTGCCCTGCGTGTCGGGGTCCGCGCCCACAGAATTTCCGCCACGACTCCCAGCGGGACACCGTCCGTGGTCATCGCCAAGGCACTATGCAGTAAAAGTCCTTGGTCCGGACCCGACCCAATGGGCCCGAGGCCTTCCGTCGTCGCATGACTGGTATAGTTAAAATAGGTCGTATCCTGAGCGATCAGTGCGCCTGTAAGTCGCGTCTTCCGACGCGACGGGGGTGGAATCGAAATCTACCGTTGGCACGGTAGTGGGCTCGATAGGACAATGGCCCATCCTCACCCCGCTTATCCGAACGGGAAACCCGACGGGGAGTGTCGCATGCGGGGAAAGGCACAAGTCAGCCAACCATCCGGCTGCGACTGCGTGTCGAGAGGACAGGAACGGTATAAGGATGAAGGCTGTACTGCCTAAACGACAGTCAGACGGGCTTTATCAGGGGCTACGGCGGAAGATGGTTACAACCGCCTGTTGGGGCTAATGCTAATTGTCATCACGTCGACTAACATGCCTGTCACAGGATCTGCCGGGTATTGTCGGTTCAGAGGGTTCTGGGAACGCAGAAGAATTAGCCCAATGGGCTGGGATTCGCGTTTGGCTGACGGCTGCAGCCCACGACCTGCGCCAAACGCGAATGCTATGGAGGAGGCGCATGCGTTCGACAGTCATCCCCAGACTCTCAACATAGCGACTGCTCACAACGGAACCATGATGACAACCTAATGAGTCAAACCCATGACAAAATAAGTTAGCCTCAACACCGCCGCATGGGCACGAGGTGTCGTTGAGCTTGATCGCAACGGACGCCACCCTATCTCGTACCCGCCCAGCCGCCATCAGCGGAAAATGAGTGCTCGAGGTAGTAAGCCCGAGGGATCCCACACGAATTTTCGCGTCACGGGGACCCCAAGCGCGTCCAAAATACGGCGGACCGGTCCAAGGAAGATTCCCAGCAGTCCAGCAACGAGTTTGTTTTTCATCAAAGATTGGCTGGGGGATCGCGTATCTCGTGTTCTGCTGGACTGGCATCCCCGCGATTATCGGATTCATCGAAGGAATCGTTCTGATTGCCCAATCGGATAACGCGTTTAACGCCACGTATAACAGTGGCAATGCCGCCTGATATCTGGTGCGGTTTTTGACCCAATGTCCGAGCTGTAACAACTTTTGCTGGGGCGCGAAGCCATCTACGTGCCGGGTCGTCAAAAATTCACGGTGTCCCTGCCTTGGTCTGCCATAACCCAGAGAAACATTGCGTCCTTCGCTATGTCTACCACCTCCTGAAATCGCAGTAAGGAAGAAGTCTGAATGTCACTCGTAGGGGTCCCTTCAGGGTCGGCATGCCTCAACGAGGCTTGTGATGAAATACGGCATAGTTATGCCCAGTAGAAGCACCGGCATCGTGCCACCCCGTAGGAGGCGCCCGTAGCTGTCCCTATGTATTCAAACGGTCTGCCCTCCGCGTCAACCGGTCGCTGGTAAAACTAGTCGTGTATGTCGGTCTGTCTCGATAGGTATGTCATAATCCAATCGTGATTATGTTCACAATGACTATGGGAAGGGTTGAGTGTAATGGGAATACCGATAGCAACATGGGTTACCGTTGTAAAGCTGTTTCAAGAGGGAAAAAAACTAGTGGAAGCGCAAGAAAATCCGCTGAGTCGTGCTATTGATGCCACCGCTGAGGAATTTGAAAAATTTCCAGCATTAAGTGATCAACTAGGTGATGTGTTTTCAGACAAACGGTGGCGGCAGTACGTAGAAGAGGACTCATTAGTGGCGGAGTCCACGAAGCTAGCCCAGGGGTTGATTAAATTAGGAAACTTTGATGATGGGCAAAATACCCTGAGCTCTGCAGTTGAAGTAATGTCATTGTTTCTCAAAAAACTCGACGAGGAGACGTTGGGTGGCCCACTGAGCTACCATGACAAGAAGGATGCACAGCGAACCCTCGTTATAAGCGAACAACTAGACCAATTATCGGCGACAGTGATGGAGGGTTTGGAGAGTAGACGCAAAATTGAACTTATCGAAGTCAAACTTATCATTGCAGAGAATTTTTTCTATCGATTGGAGTTGCATAAGGCAATCTTTGAGGAGTTTAAGGAAGTCCAAATTCGCGGAGGGGAATGGTGGCTTGACGATACGGACATTATTTTTGAGAACGCGATTAGGCTGCAACAGGAACTTGCGGGCAAGTTAGAATCATACATGGATGACATAAAGTCAGTGAGCTTTGCCTTACATCATCTTGTGACACAGTATGTAGAACTTGACGGCGCGACACTTCGTTACATGGAGAGGTTCCGCCTAATGGGCGATTTAGACAAGTTTTATTCCGACTATTCCCGGAGAATTGGACTGCTCACCGATATCATGCAGCAAATCGAGACTTTGGGGGTCGAGCGATCGTAGATCGGCGCTGTGTGTTCTGCGAACTTCTACCGAAGAACACCCGGAGCCAATGCGAGACGTGAGTTATGGCGTCGTTGATCACATGTTGGGGCTAATGCTAATTGTCATCACTTCGGCTAATTCGGATGTCACTGGTTGCTCGGTTCAGCGAGCGCGTGACGTCGAACCGGGGCGTTTAGATTCACATTGGCCGAACGGCCAGAGACCTGCGTCCTACGGCCAATGCGAATGATCACTGGAATCACCCAGATGCGGCATACGGACTTGAACGCAGGGGCATGGCGACTCAAAAAGCTGCCCCAACTAATGACAACGGTACTAAGTTAAACTGATGACAAAATGGGTTAGCCAAAACATCACAGTCGGTCCGTAACTCCGACTAGTGGGGGCGTCTTTATAGAAAGTCGCATCGCAGAGAATGGGCGCTTTGTCTATTTTCGCTGTCCACTACTGTAGCAGCCAGGCTTGTTTGGCCAAAAACTGACGGTGTTCCGTGTCCGCAGTTTGACGGGCGTGCTTGACCAGACTGCTAAAAAATCCCCGAGGCCTTGCGGCCCCGAGGACACCCCAGCTTCGGAGTTCAGGCCAATTCGCCTTTGATGACCCGACTAATAATGGTTTCGTCCACGATCCGATGATTGTTCTGGGCCGCATACAGGAGACTATGGGTGCACGCTTTGTTGATGAGGCGAGCAGCGCCTCCGGAATAATGGAGGACGGCGTCGATGGCGAGGTCCGCAAACACCGGGTGGTCCACGCCGGCATAGCGTAAGTGGGCGTCGATGTAACCGGCGACCTGTGCGCGATCCAAGTGCCCCAGTTTGCATTGGAGGTCAATTCGCTGGCGGATGGCCGCGTACGCTTGAAGACTTAGCCGGTCCCAGAGCTCGGTTTGCCCGACGAGAATCAGTCCCAGCGGACTTTGGGAGTCCATCCGGACATTCAGCAATTATTCCGCATACGGAATAAGTCCCGAACTCCTACAAGGACACTATGCTTATTATCCAAACCTTAATAAAATCCCAACCTGTTTGCCAAAACACTGTGATAGCAGCCATTGAAGCCAGAAAAGGTTGGGGTTTTTTCTTGCATTGTATGCTCTTCTTATTGACGAGAAGAAGGGCATACCCATGAATGTACAAAACCTACGCGATAACTATCCCCAGCTTATTTCCTACCGGGAAGACCATGGCTACTCAAAAACCTACGTGGCAAGGTTCACTCGGGAGATCAAATAAATCGGGGCCCGGGGGGATTCCCCGGAGTGGTCCTCTTATACGGATGTGTATCGCGACTGTGTCACGACGCCGCATTCTCCCCATTATCTCCGGGAGAAGCGTGCGATCATCGGGGCCATCGAGCTAGCGGAATTCTGTGGCGTGAAATCCATGAAACAGTGAAGAAAAATCCCCACCTTTTCGGGTCTAAAGGTCGCCAGCGCAACGTTCGACGAAAAAGGTCGGGATTTTATTGAGGTTGGGGTAACGGAAATCGTGGACTCGCGGCCCGTCACCCGTGTGGGAGATCCCGGCGCGCCACAGAAATCGCCGGAAGTTTTTATAAACGTTCTGCAGGGTCATCGGTTGGCCCGGGGATGCCCCGGGGAAAAAGAAAGCATGGGCGTCGGGGAAGGGGTGCACCGTCTCCGCATAACCCCGAAGACGGATCCGCATGGACGGGGACACCACCACGAGCCGGCTGTGCCGATTCTTGGATTCTCGAATGGTTAGACAGCCGGATTCGAGGTCGACGTCGGCTATTTGTAACAGCCGAGCCTCCGAACAACGGAGCCCGCATTCAAAGAGGATGCGGAAAAAGACGGGCATCACCCGATGCCGCCACGGACATTCGGCGCAGACCGCGCAGCGGTCTGTCTGGGCAAAGAATCGCGTCAGTTCATCCGGAGTGTAGATGTGGGGGACATATTGCGGGCCGGCAGGATAATAATTTGCGGGGCAGCCGTCAAACCCATATCGCCTCTATAAGGCATTCACGATATGGACATGTAGTGTTAGGTGCAGCGATGGGCCACTCGTTGTCGCCTCTGCGCAACAAGCATTTCGTTAAGCTCCGTATGTTACAATAACAACAGAAATTACAGGACCGCTCTGATCTTGTCATTTTTGTGAGGTGTCGATACACATGCCCATTAATCCGTTTAATCCATATTTTCCGGCTCATGATGAACTCTTTGCTAATCGGCGAAAAGAGCAGGCGTTGTTTGAGCGCGCACTGGCCACCAGCACACAATCCACACTTCCTGGAGCCTGGAATCTGGCCCTGGTCGGTCCCTGGGGCATCGGGAAAACGAGCCTGTTACGTCGATTTGCTTGGATGGCTCAAACACATGATCCGCCCGTTGCCGTCGTTACCCTCACCGCCACCACAGCCACCGGTACATTTGACGGGTTTGTGCGCAGCTTGCTGTCCCGTATCCATCACGATTTGGGCGCTCAACCACGCTTAAGTGAACGATTGCGTACTGAACTGCAGCAATGGGAACCTCGGATCCACTTGGGCCCCGTTTCCCTGGCGCGTTACCCGAATCCGTCCGATCTGGAAGTCACCACGGGAATCGATTTGCTCTATACCGAACTTAGTCGCTTATGGAATCAACATGTGTCGGACCGGCTGGCGGCTATCTGCCTGTTTATTGACGACGCCAGTAATTTGTTGACCATCGACAAGAACGCGCTCTTAAACCTCCGCGCTGCCTTTCAAGACTTGCAGGGACAAAGAATGGTCTACCCTCTAATCATTACCGGCCCTGAAAATATGTTCGAAGCCACCCGAGACGCCTCAGAACCCGTGGCACGGTTCTTTGAACGGCTGCCTATTGGACCCTTTACGCGCCATGACACACAGGAGGCCATCGTGGAGCCCTTGACCGCCGTCCACTATCCCGTCACCATCGAACCCTCGGCTGTTGACGCGGTGTACGACCGCACGCTCGGGCATCCGTACTTTGTTGCGTTTACGATGCGGGAATTGATTGATGCCGCAGCCTTAGCGTCCACGACACGGGTCAATGACACCTTCGTCGCCCATCAATGGCCCATTGTGGCAGAACGCTTCAGTGAAGAAAAATTCACGGCCGAATGGAATCAAGCGACAGACAGTGAACGCGATGTGCTCGTGGCAATTGCGCGCGGCAACGTCGCAAGCCAAGGTAACCGAAGTGGCGCCACTCTGGCATTGCGTCTCGTTAGCAAAGGGTTGTTAACGAAACACGGACGAGGCCAGTATCGGCTCTATCACCCACTCTTTCAAGAGTATGTCCTGCATCAATCCAGATAATCCGTTCCTTTTGGCACTATCTGATTTGGGAGGAGAAATCCCATGCGTCTCATCTTTGATTATCCCGCGTCTCAAGTTCAAGTGGAAATTAGTGCGCCATGCGGCTTTCCGGATTTGACTATTACTATAGTCACGACAATCATGTGATGGGAATAGGAGTAGTTCGCTAAAAGAAGGGGATGAGGATGATTCTACGATCAGATACGGTGTCTTATACGGAATCAGGTGAGTCCTACCAGAAATTCCGTTGCACACGTTGCGGGTGGACCGCAGAGGCTGAACGCGGAGACTGGGGAGCCGCTGAGTGTCATATTGTGTTGCACTCGGCGGATGAGAAGCCGGTTTAGCGGGCGGACGTGTGAAAGAAGATTCGGGATGCGCATGATTCTCTTCGTATTCGTCACGTGCTGATCAAAGAGCTATGCAGATTTGAGAGTCCGCCCGAAGTCTCGGCTGAAAGCATCATTCTGCACTGGCATGCTTTGCCACCCGCAGCTGTGCGTGAGAGGAGCCTCCGCCCGTCGAGGCGGGTCTGCAATAAGCGAACTCCCCGCATGCGGGGCTTGGCTTAATCCAGGAGACGGTGCAAGTCGGTCGATAATAAGCCGTTGCTGGCAAGAATGCTCTGGCGGGGCGCGTTCTCTGATTCAAAATCTTTTTGACCGGGTATATAGTATCCACTGCCTAGCGGAACTTTCCTCGTTATGGCGTCAAATTGGCCTTAAACCCAAGCTCTGTCACAAATCTGTGTCTATACAACCTATTTAGCGGGGCTATGCCGCAACCCGCTGCGATGCAGCGCCACCGACGACGTGAGGCGTTGCCTTGCCCTAGGCGGGGGCTATAGAGGTGCGAAAGGACTCGGCGATTTGGATCATTTGGGATTCGGTCATCACCGGTGAGGCACCCATCTGCACCACCATTCCCTTTAACGGGAACTGCAGGACCGATAGCTGCGGCGTAGTAGAGTGACCGTAGATCAGCATCCAGGTCCCTGCCACTCGGCCCACACCGGGAATGATCAGGGTGACCGCCTTTGAGGTATGGTCGCCGCCGCCGTACAGCGCTTGGGCAGTCGTGACCTCCTGCACGCGAAAGTTGCTATATTGGAGAACCATCACCGGGTAGGGCGGCGTGGTGGTTGTGTGGTAGCCTGTCACACTCTGAAATGTTGACCCCAGACCTCGAGTCGGAATGAAATCTTGAGAGAACCCGAAGCCATGCCCCACTTTGGCAATCGCGGCTAGCGTCTGCCTAGTATAGGAAATTGCCGATGGCTGGGCGGTTCCGGATTCGGCGCCCGCCACCGCGGTCCAGGCCTTGCCGTTGTCGGTGCTTTGCACCGTCACCGTCTTATTCGGAAAGAGAGTCGTCGTTACGTCAAGGGTGCCTTTGCCATTTCGGGTGATGATCGGCGCTTTTTGTCCAGTGGGTCCGCCCACTTGAGGCACATTCGCAGCCGTCCAGCTAGTACCGCCGTTGGTTGTGTACAAAATCCCTACCGTCTGGCCAAAACTGGAGGATTCCGCAATAATGCCGTCGTTCGCGTTCCAAAACAGCAGGCTGGGGACGCCGACCGTCCCCAAGAAGTCATTGTGGCCAACAAAGCTGGTGTAATCCGCCAATTTCCATTGCTGACCCCCGTCGATGGTGCGGAACAGCGCAAACTCTTCTTGAGCCGTGGCCGGGTTCCCGCCGATCAGCACCCACTGATTCTGCGAACCCGCCTGACTGGTGGCATAGGAGAGGCCGCGGTGCACGGCTGCGGCGTGGGCCCGCATAAACTGAACGATTTGGGTAGGCGTGGCCACGGGCGGTGTCTTCAATGTTTTAGCCGCCGCTTGAAGCTGGGCCTGCTGGCTCTCGGGGACCGTTACCGAAAACATATAGTATTGCCCTGCGGTTCCCAGTTCAGAAACCTGTAGAGCAACTGTGCCATCCGCTAGTCCGTTGATCTCCTCGCTGAAGTAATGGGTCTGACTCAAGCGATTATTGACAATTCCGGGCCCGCTTGTGGGCGCCAAATTGGGCAAGAGGGCGAATCCGTTTACTCCCACGGCCAACGTCGTTTGCAGCTTTATCTGACTGCCCACCGTCCAGTTGTCAGGAACGGTTATGGAAAAGGGGCCGGCCTTGGCTACATAGGTTGATGCCTGGCCAGACGATGGCGATGCGCTCGGCGAGGTGCTCCCAGCAGTGCTTGAATGGGCACTAGACGCTGAGGGCGCGGGAGTACTTTTGGACGATGTGGGGGACGATGATGATGACGGCGGTGCCGACGTAACCGGCTGCACTGCCGTGCCGCAGCCGGCAACTAGAAAAGCCATCGCCAATCCGGTCGCACTCAATGTGATCATCCGTGAAAGCATGGGGGCAATCCTCCTCAGCGATATAACGCCGGTACCCATATGCCGGTTACCATCTCCTGAACAGCGAGTGGCGGTCACGTCTCGCGTTCACCCAGCGTAGCCAGCCGCATCTCGGTGACATACGCCCAATAACCGTGGAAGAGCGCCAAGGTGCCGAAGGCCAGCACAAACAGTCCGTTCCCCCATAAGAGCTGTGCACCAACCCGCGGAATCCACTGGACCAGTCGGGAAAAGAACGGCTGGGCGGCGAGAATGAGCCCCGCGTTCAGGGTCCAGAGAAGCCTGTAGAGCACTAATGGCGGCCCTTCTGCGCGCATGAAGTTGGGAACGGTGGTCTCCCACTGATCGTAGGCCAGCCATGGGCACACCAGTGCCGCGGACAAGATGATGCGGGCAGACCCGCCGGACGCGCGCGGGGTCGACTCCCGCGTCCCCATCGGGTGCCACCGTTGCTCGCGTCCAATGTGCTCCGCGGTAGCTTGTCAAGATGAGGAGCTAAATTGCCGCCACCGCACATCCTGCAACGACAAACGCCAGTCTAAAACTCGCTGATGCTACCAGCCCGCCAAGAGATGACCCCACGGCCAACCCCCGCGTTAATCGCCACGTAGGCCGCATTGAACACGGTGCGTCCGCCCTCGAGCCAAATTTGCACGGAACAGTGCGTTAAAGACCGGCATCGTGGCGCTCATCGCAAATCCCGTCACCGTGACGCTTACGGCAAATACCCACAAATTGGGCAGTGCCGCCATCATACTCAGCATGGCTGCCGCTAGAGCCAGGGCCGCCAGCAAAGGTCCGCGTGCCCCTCCCGTTGGTCATAGATCACGACCCGCCAGCAAACCTAGGGCGCGGGCCGACCGCAGTGAGCGGCCACAAGAAGGAGATGCCTATATTGGACACGGCCGCGCCGACCAAAATCAGGGGAAAATCGGCACCGACCGGTGCGTTCGCGCCCCGTGTGCCGGTCAACAGACCAGCCGTGGCCCAGATCGTCCAGCGGCCAAAAGTGCGCATGCTGCTCATCGCATATTCCTACCGTCTTGGAACTCGTCCCAAATGATTTGACGCAAACCTGTCTTCCTCCCAGCCCATCTATTGTACGAAATGGGACTCGTTTTGGGGCGTAAGTGGCTGCTGGGATGAAACGCCGAGGTTCCAATGCATATGACTTCACCCGTTTGTTTGCCGAAAAACAGGTCATAACCGGGCCGAAGCACCCTGCGGATGACGTTGATGTCATCTGCGCGACAAGCCGCGCGCGTGGATACGATACCCCGAGAGCGGTGAGCTGCAGCGAGGCACTTACGCGCCCTTTAAGACTGAAGTGACGGGGCGACCGCGACCAGTTAACGGACTTTAGCAACGCGGCGCAGTTTCAACAACTAGGCCGTGAACGAGGCGTGTCCGACAAGCCGCCAAAGGATGGCCGCGCCCAAGCCCAAGGCCCACACTGCCGCCATCGCGGCAAGAAACCGGTTTAGTCCGCCACCGTTAACGAGGAGCAGGATGACCGAGTATCCCGCCAGTCCAGCCACCCGCGTGCCGGCCAAGGCGCGTGCGCGGATGGACGATGGCCATTTCTTGGCGGTCATGGTGTCCTCGGTGATATAGCTGATCGAACTTAGCCCGCTTAACACAAACAGAATGGGCCAAAATCCCGGGTGGGAGGGACGCCTGACCCAAAAAAGAGCCAGGGATGTGGCCAAAGCCAAGCCATATGCGGCCAGTAGCGTGCGTTTGGGGGGCAACTGGGCTAGCCGTCGCGCCCCAAGTCCCACCAAAAATGCGGTAGCGGTAGAGATCAGCAGCATGTGGTGGAAATGACTCGGAAGGAACTCGGCCCCAAAGGCAAAGGCTAATAGGGAGAATCCGGCTGTGTTGGCGATGGAAAAGACGGCAGCCACCGAAAATCGGATGAGATAGTCGGGGGGCAGAGGCGCACGGCTGCGGCGTTTTTGCCACAGACTGGATTCCGGCAGCCGGCGGCGCAGCGTCAGCGAGAACAAAGCCAATACCAGCGGAACCAGGGCGATGAAGTCTCTCAGTGCCCGGGCGCCGAGGTAGCCGCCCGTATAGGCTAGAGCTGCCAGCGACACGCCGCCCAGGTTGACGAAGCCAAGTTCTGCCGTCAATGCGGTACGGCGCATGGTTTCTGGAATAAGCTCCTGGGAGTAGGTCAAAATGCCGGTACTTTCAATACCGGTGGTCATGAGCAGCAGGAAGGAGCTCACGAGCGCCGGATAGAGGCCGGGACCGACGAACAAGATGAGCGCGCCGGCAAAGTAACCTAACGGCGCGGCTTGCAAGAGAATCCGCCGCCCCACGAGATCCGCCAGCCACCCGCCCAAGGCGATACCAATGGCCAGGGTAGCTGGCGCCCACACCAACAACAGGGTGGAGACACCCGAGGTGTGCGGCACCCAGCTGATCGATACCGCGGCGACACCATAAACATACGCATCGATGAAGAGGCCCAGCGCGATGATCCAAAAGATGCGCGTCAGCCAAAAAGGTCGCATGGGAGGTAGGGTGGCCGCACTTAGCTCGGCCATTCAAACCGGCGGAAAATGTGTTTAAATGAAACAACATTGAGGTGACCAAGCATGCCTGAAAATCCCGATCCAAAGCCGCCGATTTGGGCCATGATTGTCGTGGGACTGGTGCTATTGGTGGCGGTCGTGGGCTACTTTATCCGCTAACCTATAAGGAAAGGGAAAGCGGCCCGCTCGGGGCCGCTTATGCACCGCTCTTAGCCGCATTGGTTGAGGCAGTCGGCGGTTCTAGCATAAATACGCTGTAATACGCTTTGCCGTAGGTGTGGTCCATGAAGGGCCTTTTGCCTGGGCCGATATAGAGCGGATGGTGTCCCCAGTAGGCGGGCTCGGCCACCATAAACCCGCTGACGACTCCTGTCGGGCTTACCAGCACTTTGATGCCTGGACCACTGGGCGGAGCGTAGACGGCATATCCGCGAAACGTCGCCGCCTCTTTGGTATAGACCTTCAAGCGCGGATTGTTGGCGACGAACTGAGACCATGAACTCAAGGACGTCGTCATGGTCGCGGGCATACTGGTGGTGATGCTCGTCGACGGCACGAAATCCAGGTGCTCACTGTAATAGGCGAGACTGGCGTTTAAGATATTGGGCGGTGTGGCCGGGTCGTACCAGCTGAAGTCGCCGTGGTTTTGGGGAAAGGTTGCTTCCACCGCGGTAATCTGGTTATGCTGGTTGGTCATGAACCCGATGCCGGGAACCGCCGTTGCCCAGTGATATCCCATCTGATTAATAAAGGTTGAAGTCTCGTGATAGGCGTTCATGTGGGGATTGAATTTGGCCACAGCGCTCGTTTTGGGAAGCGTCGTGAGACTAATTGGTGAAAGCTTCGCAACTGAGCCCCTGTTTTTGTTTCGGCCCACCATGGTCCGTCTGCCCTTGGTGCCGGTGTTCGCTGTTCCGCCGGTCGTCTTCTTGTTTTTCCCTCTTGCCGGGTTGGCAGTCGCACCGCGCTTGTTGGTGGTGCCGCCGCTAAACGCAGCTTTGCCAGAGCCCGCCTTGGTTCCCGACTGCCCTTTTTTTTGTTGGGCAGCCTTTGAGCTATGGGTGGCGCCTTTTCCGGAGTTGTTCGGGGCGGGAGCGGCCGTTCCGCAGGCTTGTAAACCGGCGGACAGCCAAAGTCCCGCAAGGATAACGCTGATTTGTGCTGTTCGCATCTGTGAGACTCCCTTCCTTTAGTCGCCGTTATCCGTAACATCCCCCGGGGCGAGTAATTTATGTGTGAGTCACCACATCGTGTCAAAATAGGAGTCGTGGATTTTGTGATGCATGACCTGCTTTTCTCAACATGTGGAGGCCAAAACGAAGCCTATGATGAAATCGATTCGGTTAGTCCGGGGCCATAATGCCTGGGTTCCGTTGAAGCGCGGGTCGGTCCAGGAATCGAAATCCCAGCCTCCAGACCAAAACATTGAGGAGAACCAGCATGCCTATGTAGACGGCCGTGCCGAATGGAGCCAAGCTGACAACAAAGTGTATGGCCACCAAAACTAGAATGAGGAAAACCAGCGGCAAGGCCACGAAGCGATTAGCCGACGGCCGCGACTCGAACGGGCGAGAAAACGGCAGGTCCTTCTCGACCAACCGGAAACCCACGACTGTGTAGACGCCGATGCTCAACCCTGCGGCCACGAGTTGCGGGATAACGGAAAACCCGAAGACACCGGTGAAGATCAAGCCCTCGACGACGAATACCGGGAGAAACAAACGGACTAGGGCCGCCTTTACGGCTCCGCGAAAGATAGACGAGAGACGCACAACCGGGGCCACCTCGTAAATCCAAGCCGCTTTGTACTGGCTGGAGTATTTCACCATCTGCAAGAACGTCGGCACGACCAGCGCGGTAGCATAGATGAATAGATACGCCTTACCGGACGGGAGCGAATTGAGGCCCCCGGAAAACGCGGGGTTGATCATCAAGATGAAGGGCAACACGAGCGCGAGTCCGAGGGACGGATACACTTTCAGTTTGAAGTCCCGCTCTTTGGCCATCATCCATGCGCTGAATTGAAAAAACGTCCGCTCCTCAGGGCTGGCACAAACCAGCCGGGCGATCCCCCCAAGCAACCGAGGCGCACGCTTGGTTTTCTGCTGCGCGTCCTCCGCTAGTTTCTCCAACCTGCGTTCGAATGTCGGCATCAAGCGAATGTACAGGCCAAACAAGGAGCCGGGGATCACGATGGACAGGGCTGCCAGGGTGACCATCTCGGCGTTCAGCGGACCCGCTTGCAGCCACGAGAAGGCGGCCCCGAACCAAAAGGGCGGGATCAGGACCTGCCACCACGCGGCTCGGAACGCGAGGTGCATACGGAGGAGATCAAAGGATCGACCGACAACCTGATATGCCACCATCATAACGATGGACAACCCGATCTGCACGGCGTTGATCATGTCCTTGAGGCGCTCGCCGTCAAAAATATTGAGCACAACGAGGTACAAGAGCGCCGTAAACACTAACACAAACAGGTCCAGTAAGATGACCATCACGAAAAACAGCAGAAAGAACCCAATGCCATGGCGAAGCAAAGCCCCGATCAGGGCGGGTCCGGCGAAGGTGCCCGTTATCAGGGAAAGATAGATGGTGACGTGGATGGCCCGGGCAAAACTGATGGTCCTTGCGGGTACGGGTTTTGTCGCAATGATGGAGCGGTCGCGAACGTCTAGCAGTACTGAGGAGAAATCCGAGATCATCGACGTCATGACCAAGACCATCAAGATGGCGAATGCGATGCTCATTTGAAACAAGTAGTTCTGATTCATCAGGACGAACGGGAGCAGAAACAATCCCATAAAGGCGTACAACCCGAGGGAGGGAAGAAGGCTGTTGCCATTTTCCTCCGGTGATTTCCGGCGCCGCGCGTTTTTCATGATGGTTGGTACCCGACGCGCGTCCATGGTGAGCTTGACCTTGAGGATGGCCCGCAAGAGCGGGTAGTCGCAGCCCAGTCTCTCCAAGATCGTGCTGAACCGGTCCAACAGTCTCAAGAACAGGAAGTCTTTCATCCCGACACCTCGTCGATTGCCGAAACAAACTGGGTGGCAAGGTTCGTATGCTCATGGAACCCGGTGATGTCGTTGAAAACCTCTTCCAGCGACCGTTCGCTGGCCCGCGTCGCCAGTTCCTCGAAGCTGCCGTCCGCGACGATCCGGCCATCATGGAGGAGCACAATGCGGTGACTGATTTTTTGGACCACCTCCATGATGTGCGATGAGTAGAAGATGGTTTTGCCTTTGGCAGCGAGTTGGGCCAGGATGTCTTTCACCACGCTCACGCTATTGGCGTCGAGCCCGCTCAGCGGCTCGTCGAGGAAGAGAATATCAGGATTGTGCAGCAGGCTGGAGATTAAGAGGACCTTCTGGCGCATGCCCTTCGAATACGAGGACAGTCGACTGTGGTACGCGGAACTGAGGTCGAGAACGCTCATGACCGCGCGGGCTTTACGGTCGACCGTCTGTTCGTCGAGTCCGTAGAGCCGCCCGATAAACGTCAAATACTCCTGGGCGGTTAGCGCGTCGTAGATTTCCGCAGTCTCCGGGACGTAGCCGATTCTCCGCTTATAAGTGAGTTCGCCGTCCGCGATCGTCTGACCGAAAATGCGAATCTCGCCGGCGTAACCCTTTACCAGCCCCAACACCGCTTTGATGGTGGTGCTTTTGCCAGCCCCGTTAGGCCCGATATAGCCGACGATCTGCCCTCGTTCAACCTCCAGGTTGACGCCTTTCAGGACCATCTTGTCGCCAAATGCAATCCGCAAGTCTCGAATAGACACCGCAACATTTGTCTCTGACAACGTGAAACCCCTCTCTATCTACAGGATTTTGCTATTGGCGCTGAAGGCACTGAGGCTCCGCATGAGGTTGTTTACCATAGGAAAATGCGCGGCTCAGGCCCCACCTTTTCACTCGCCTGCCTAAAGTTTTGGATTCCACATTGCTTAGCCTTGTTCCTGCCACAACCCGGTAGACGGGTTGATGAGTATTCGCCCCCGAAAGCAGAGGATTCACTTCGCAAATCCAGGGCCGGCGCTGAACAACCACGAAGGGGTCCGTGGACGAAAGTGGATGCCTTCGGGCGAAAGTTCAATGGCTGTTGTCGGGGATGAGTAATACGCCAAACCAAAAGCTCCGCAGGATCTGCGCCTGGTTTCAGGTACACACGGAGCCTTTCCCCGGGAAATGGCACGAGCATGCCCTTCAGCCGATATCGATCAAGCGGCCGCTGGGCTCATTCCAGGATGGCGATGGCCGGAAAAGGAATCTCATCGTATGTCAGAAAGCGTTCTCGATAGGTACTGACCGTCTGGCGCAACAAGATTGTCACCGGAGTCCATCTTGGCCGAACTTGCACGCCACTGCAGTCGTAGGCCCACAAATTCTGTACGCCCCGTCGAGCAAATCGAATGCACGGCATCAGCGTTCAGGCGTAATCTCGTCGTGGCCGGACAAATGCCTCAGGTACCGATTGGCCTCGTCAACATCGAAAAACCGCTCGCTGTCTTTATGGGCAACAATGTCGCAGATCAAGGTGACTTCGTTCGGAGCCCCAGTGAGTTGACGCTCACCGCCCCCATTGGCTGACCAGCCCACGATGATCGAGCACGAGCAAGCGTTCCAGGGGGATGGTTTCCATGAGGCGTTGCATATAGAGGCATCTCCGGTGAGCGTGCGCCATTAATAGCCATCAATACCTTAAGAAATTGCCTTGGGCAGGCACGGCTTGCTATAACGGGACTGTTGAACGTATGGGCGGTGGTCGCACTGTCAAATCCATGGGAGTATGGTGTTTTTGTATAGGGTGTGGGGCGCTGCACTGCGGTGTTGCCCGCTGCTCCGAATGACATCTATAGCATTGAAGACCTTGGACTGGGTGATTGGTGGCTCATTCGAGACCTTCGGACCAAGCAGTCCACCAGTTGATAACCACTCAGATTGATCAGAGCGTGTGCGTGATTCCACATGAATGGATGTTTGCCGGGAAATCTGAAAGAGCGCTGCGAAACCAAAGTTATGTTTGACCGGTGGGATCGCCCGGGCTGGCTTCAATCGGTTGCTGATGTCTTTCGTGCATATGTATGGTCGCTCTCACCACGCCAGAGTGACCTCAACGATGCAGGGTTGCGTGCTATTAGCCTCGGCATAGTCGGTCTAATGTCCTTTCGATCAACAATGGGAATTCGGATATAATGATTGCAGCATACCAAGATGCACAACGATAGATTAGCGGTGGGGTGGAAAGCCATTGAAGGGACACCCAAGATTTCGTCGGGCACCCCTGGTTGAAATGAGTATCGAATTGCGATGGTCAGAACCGAACCTTTCTATGCCTAATTCTGTCCCTGGCCCGCAGCTAATGGTTTCCTCGGGAAACCAGCACGAAAAATTGTTCACGGAATTTGGTCGGCAAATTGGAGAGTATGGATTCGTGAGAGCTGAGCGTCTTGCTCTCTTAGGAATGCCCATCTTGCCTTATCAGCCCGTCTATCGGTTTCGCAGGCAATCAGAAGAATTGCCTGTCATTTTCCAAATTGGCGCGGGGATATTCTCGGCTTTTGCTGTACCTCCCTATCGAACGTGGCAGGATTTTTCAGCCATTGCCAAGGAGGGGTTGATATCTCTTCGGTTGGCCGCAGCCGATGCCGAGGTTCCCATCACCCTTCAGTCTGCGGTATTGCGGTATATCGATGCCTTTTCTGGTAATCTCTTGAGAGGATTGGAACCAAGCAGATTTGTTAGAGATACCTTAGGCATAACCGTGACTGCACCACGCATAGCTCGCGCCGGATTCACCCAGGAGCCTGCCGAACGGGTGGTGCAATTGGCCGGTTCGACCGGAAGTGGCAGTTTAACCTTGACCGTGGCCGAGGGGATTCGAGAAGGGGCGCCCGCAGTTTTTGCTGACTGGGTAGCGGCGGTCATGCTACCCAGCGCATACAAGTTCGACGATGAGAATGCTCTCTTGGAGAAGCTTGACGAGGCACATAACATTGTATTACACATGTTCTTGAGCCTTACGGAGCCCTTGCGTGATGCTATGCAGCCGGAGGAGACTGACCAATGATCAATGTTGAAGAAGTGCGAGACGCATATAAGCGAGAGGAGATCCTGACAGAAGCGCACCGTACAGCCATTTTTGGCCAGCTTAACCGATTCCGCGAACTTCCGGAGAGCTGGGATGGTGAGGGTGCCAATCCGATTAATGACCGAACCATCGAAAATAGCCAGCGGCTCATTGAGTCTGCCATCGATATACTGCCTGTTCCAATTATAGATGTGAACCCCAACGGCACTGTCTCGTTTGAGTGGCAAACCGAGAGTGGGGTAGCTTACCTGGAAGTCGGGCGAACGGCATTTGGCTTGTTTGTCGAATTGGGCGGCGACGTGGTATTTCATGTTAGAGAGACCGTAAGCCAGCCGGACTGGCGTTTCCTGTGGCGTTTTGGGATAGTAGCCCAATACCTCGGTGTCTCTGCGCCTAGCACAAAATGGCATAGCTTCACAGACTGGATATTCAATGAGTTGCCCGAACGCAAATCCTGGCCTGAGCAGCAGAGGTATTGGACCGCATTTGCATAGACCAATGCCAAGTCAGCTATCGCGTATGATTCCGAATGAGGAGTGCGTTCTGAGAGCAGCCAAGGAACGGTATCATTTTGACGGACCCAAACTAAAATGGAAGGTGTTTCAACCTCCAAAGGGCTCTTCGCGAATATCTGTGGTTCGTCATGCGATTGGTGATGATGCTTGCAAGCAACAGGCGCGGGAAATCGCCGAAGATGACTACCGTGGTCTTGCATCGCTGATATGTGAGTACGTTCGCGATGCCGGATTTTGTGTGACGGATGAGCGAGACGAGCATTATTTAGGACATGCGGAAATAGATCTTGGCATACGCGAACCGATCGATGATGAACCGGGGGACCCTCTTGCCCGACAGCAACTTCGAGATCGATGCAAGGTTCTTCTTGCATTAAGCCGTTATCTCGAAGATCCCGACCCCAATTCAGAAGTGTGGACTGGCGGACCGATGTGCCTGCCTAAGTAGTATGCCGTATCGCATGCGCTCCCTAAAGATTTCGCTCACTTTTTGGACGGTTCATATCCAAGGGTGTGGCTCTTCTAGAGGGACACAAGGCGGAACAATAGTACGACAATATGGCTTTAAAGCCAAGAAGCGTCTTGCCAGACACAAAGAGGAGGCCTAGCAGTAGACTGAGGGGCCCGACCGCGAAATCTACAGGCCGGACCGTGTCTGGATGCGTTCCGACGTCGGAACGCATCCCCCCCTTCGAGGAGATCTGAAGGAGAACCCCCAAGTCTTCCTCGAAACCCCGAATGAATGATGAGGGATGACGTCTTCGACCAAAGGACCCGCGGACCGAATTCACGCTTACGTCGTCGTGTCGCGGGTTGGCAGGCGATGTCATACGGTAATCTATACCACGCAAGGGATTTCCGAGATTTGCTGCTGTTTCTATGACCTGAGTTTCGCCATTAGGTGGTAAGAAAACTCGGAAACCGTTGCTAGTCATTGCATTAGAGGATTGAATATGTGTAAGGGTACAACAAAAATTGGAGGAGAGGCGCTCGATTACTCCACATCTGGAAAATTCGGCACGATCATCACATATTGATACGCGAGAAAATCGTACCTTATACTTGAGATGACGCCAATAGCCCGTATTTATGCGGGTTTGAGCGATCCATAAACCGATAATGCTGAAACTCATGTATGACCTTCAGAATGAAACCCGTCCCTCGTGAAGAGCCACCCCCGTATCTAAACGCAAGAAGTCGAGGATGTCGTGTGGACAGTTGGTCGTGACGTCCGACACATGACGGCGAAATTCCAGTTCGACTCTCGCGCGGCTTAATTCCAACAGAGACGCTTGATGGTTTGTTCCGGGTCAACGCGCGGCACCACGAAGCGGTCGTCCTCAACGCCCCGGCGTAGGCGGGGCGGCGTGGCGTGCGCACCGCCAAGCGTCTCCTCTCACGTCACCATGTCTCCGGCATCCCCGTCGTGAATGCTCTAACCAAAGGTCACATCACGCACTGAATTGCAACATTTGTACCCTTGTTCAACTTCTTTTTGACCGGGTATATAACACAACCATGCGGCTTGGACGATTGACGGCGTCCGAATGGTGCTCCGCGGCAGGAATGCTTCCGGGCTGTTTTGAGTAACTGATTTTGTCATCAGTTCAACGCATCCCTGTTGTTACCATTTCGTGGTCGTCGTGTCTCTGCGTTCCACCCTGCATACCGCGGCTGGAGGTTCTAGTCATCATTCGCATTGGCCATAGGTCTCGGGTTTTGTGCCGTTCGGCCAATGCGAATCAAAGCGTCGCGGTTGGGCGGCACGATATGGTGGTGAATGCCACCCCACGTCCATACGGCGTGTATAACCATCTTCCGCCGCAGTCTTCGATAAAACCCGTCAGACTGTCGTTCAGACAGCGCCGCGTTCATCCTTCTGCCGCGCCTTTCCTCTTGACATGTAGTCGCAGCCGGATGATTGGCTGACTTGCGCCTTTTCCCGCATGCTACACTCCCCGTCGGGTTTCCCGTTTGGATAAGCTGGGTGAGGATAGGGATTCTCATATCGGGCCCACTACCGTGCCAGCGGTAGATTTCGATTTCACCCGCGTTACGTCGAAAGACGTAACTTACAGGCGCACATCATCTTCAAAGACGATGCCGCCATGCGGGTTAAGTTTTTTGGTGTTTGAAGATCCGCGCGAAAGGCTTCTTGCTGGGCGGGATCGGCCTTCACCAACACATATGTCGGCCGCGTCCAACTGAACCTGGGGTTCGTGGAGTAACGAAACAAAAATGCAGTAGGCGGAAGTGTTCTCGTCGTTCCTGATGCTGATCAACATTGCGTACCAACAATCAGCTAATCGTTAATGCACTAAACGGCCGGTTAACCAATTCGCAGACTTGTCGCTAATCATCGGTTCCGACACGGTGATAGAGGACCTTGGCCTTTCTTGGCCACTCCAGCACTTGTTGGGATGAGGGGATGCTCGATTCACGGACCTGAGTATCTTGGGGTGGTCTAGGCGGGAAGGCTTTCAGCTATGGAAAGAGTATAATCACCGTTTTGCCGTGGGCCACATGTTGGTTTTGCAGACTAACATCAATTGTCCAGCTGTCGATCCTAATTAACCCTGCTTTCCGCCGGAGCCCTATTCGTATAGTGGCTCAAGCGGTATACTGAAAGCGGGATGAAGCTCCCAGAAATGCCGACGTTGGCTGATGGCTTCTACAAGGTAGGGTCGTCGGCTCATTTTTATGTCTGCGCCGACGACGCGGGAGGCGAGGACATGTTCGAGAGTATCCTCTTTTCCAGCGGAATCGCAAGTCATAAGCCGCCGACGGAGGAGCCCGGCTGCTTCCACGATTTAAACCTGGATCAGCTGGTGGAGCGGTTGGCCAGCGGAGACCAGCTTCACCTTCGCGCGTTCTGGCACACGCCGCTCGATGCGGTGGACGTAATCCATTATCGTCACGAGGTCATGCGTGACCTCGAACGCGACGCCGTGTTCCAAGCGATCGAGGCCTTTGGTCGTGGAATGGAAGCCGTGCGCGCAGATCTGAAGCAAGTCGACGATATGTATTATAAGCGGCAACAGCAGGGCTGGAACCTGGAAGCCGTGAAAGCGTACTTACGTGCCGTCCAGTCGTTTGTCGCCGAGCTCTCTCAGGTCACGCTTACGTCACGAGGTCTGAAAGAGATGCGCGCGTACATCATGGACTACGTCGGTTCTGAACGATTTCGCACTTTGTCAGCTGATACCAAAGGCGTATCGCATGAGTTAGATGCCCTGGTTTATCATGTTGACATCAAAGGAACGACAGTGGTGGTCCGCGAGCCTGATGAGGAGATCGATTATCGTGAAGCGGTGGAGGAGGTGTTTGCCCGTTTTCGCCACGCTCCCTCGAAGGACTTTCGCGTCAAGTTTTCCCATTCCGCGGCGATGAACCATGTGGAAGTACAGATTCTGGAAGGTGTTGCGCGCCTATACCCCCAACCGTTCGCTATGCTTGACGCTTATGATCAACGCTATCGGGGCCGGTTTATGGACGGGACTATCGTGCGCTTCGACCGGGAGATTCAGTTTTACACGACCTATCATACGCTGATGAGCCGCATTGCCCGCATGGGTCTGTCATTTTGTTATCCGGAAATCGCGGTCGACGACAAGGCCGTCTTTGCCTTGGACGCGTTTGACGTGATGCTGGCAGACAAGCTTTCCTTTGGTGGCACGCCGCCGGTGCCCAACGACTTTCGTTTGGAGGGGTCAGAGCGGATTTTGGTCGTGTCGGGACCCAACCAGGGCGGCAAGACTACCTTTGCCCGCATGGTGGGACAGCTTCATTATTTGGCCAAATTAGGACTGCCCGTCCCTGGACGGAAAGCACGCCTATATTTATGCGACCAAATCCTGACCCACTTCGAACGCGAGGAGGACCCCGAGGCCCTGCGCGGGAAACTAGGCGACGATTTGGCGCGGCTCCACGCCATTATGAGCCAGGCAGGCCCGAGCAGCTTAGTTGTTCTCAACGAGATTTTTGCATCAACGGCGCTCAAGGACGCGACGTATCTTGGGCGGAAAATCATTGAGCAAATCATGGAGCGGGATATGTTGGCTGTTATCGTGACCTTTATCGAAGAATGGGCCACCCTGAGCCGGTCCACGGTCAGCCTGGTGAGTTCCGTGGATCCAGAGGATCCGACGGTGCGGACCTTTAAAATCGTGCGGCGGCCTCCCGACGGCCGCTCGTATGCCATGACATTGGCGGAAAAGTACGGGCTCACTTACGATCATATCCGCGGGAGGCTTGCCCCGTGAATGTTCATTTATTGCATCCTCATGCCGACTTTTCACCGGAAACAGCATTGCCCGAACCCGCTGCCGACCTTATCAACGACCTCGATCTGGCACGGATCTTTGATGCCATGGCATCCGGGGATGGGTTCGTTCGCGACGTGGTGGAACGCACGGTAATGCTGAGTCTCGAGGATCCCCGCGTTATCCGCTATCGCCAGGCTATCATGCAAGACGCCCTGTCCAACCCTAACGCCATTCGCCGGTTATATCGACTGGCCTGTGAGGCGCTGGAGCGGCGCAAGCGCCACTTCTTTTTCGGTGTCACGACTCGCTTTCCGTCATCGATTCTCCATGAATCGGCGGAGCTCCTTACGACGATGACGGAGATGCTGCGCGAGCTCAAGGGGGAGATCGGGCGCGATCGTGAGGTGTTCGAGGCGCCGGGGCTCATCGAGTTTGCCGCGATGCTTGACCGCGATCTCTCCGAGGAGTACTTGGCCACCCTCGAACAATACCTGGCGGACCTGAGGCGGCGTGACAACGTGGTCTTGCGTGCACGGCTGGGACAGGGGCTCAAGAGCGCGGGCTATACACTCTTGAAACGCACTAAACCCGAGGGATGGATGGATCGGCTGCTAGGCCGGGGGCCAGCGCGCTATACGTTTCAAATTCCCGACCGTGATCAAGGCGGGATTTCGGCGCTGGCGGAAATTCGCGACCGCGGGATTAATGAGGTGGCCAATACGCTGGCCCAATCGGTAGAACACGTGCTGGGCTTCTTTCAGCAGCTGAAGACAGAACTGGGATTTTACATCGGCGGTATCAATTTGGCGGATTGGCTGGGCGAGCGGGGCTACTCCCTGTGTATGCCGGATTTGGCCGAGTCGACCGCTTGGACGCTATCGTTTCACGGCTTACGGGACCTGGGGCTGGCGCTGACCACCGACCGGGCTGTGGTGGGCAATGATTTCGACGGCCGGGACCTCTCTCTGATGATCATTACCGGTGCCAATCAGGGCGGCAAGTCCACCTTTCTTCGCAGCTTGGGCCAAGCCCAATTAATGCTGCAAGCGGGTCTCTTGGTGGCGGCCGAGCACTTTTGCGCCAGCATCATGACGGGCATCGCGTCCCATTTTGCCCGCGAAGAGGACCCGACGATGGAACGGGGCAAGTTCGAGGAAGAGCTGGAGCGGATGAGCCGCCTGGTCAGGGCGACGCGGCCGGGCGCGTTGATGTTATGGAATGAGTCGTTTCAAGCCACCAACGAGCGCGAGGGGTCGGATGTGGCCCAAGAGGTGACAAAAGCACTGGTGGACTCGGGGGTGCGCATTGCCTTTGTGACACATCTGAACGCCTATGCCGAAGCGTCGTTCCAGGAAAACCGGACCGATCGCGCGTTCCTGCGGGCGGAACGGCTAAACGACGGCACCCGGACGTATCGCATCGTGCCCGGCACTCCCACGGAAACCAGCTTCGGCATCGACTTGTACCGCCAAATTTTTGGCCGGCAGCATGTCTTGGAGCCTTGAGGGCGCATTGTGCCACGCTGCCCCTTATGCTAACGTATCATCAGGGTCATGGTGTTGGCCCGCATCTTCAAAATGCCTGGCATGCCCAGGATGATGACACCTGCCGAGCGGCGGGTGCTTTTTTCTTGCCACAAAGACCGCCGCATTATTGCTGTGGAGGCGATACCATGGTCGTGCGCGCTATTATTGAAAAACCTCAAGGATTGCGGAACCAGGATAATGTTGCAACCGGTGTCATCCGTCTTGACCGTGTATTATACGAGGCCAGGCACTATTCAGCCAACGATGGCTTTATGTGCGAAAGCTGAGGAAGCGAAGCCGATCCGTTCAACATGACGGCCATTCACTTTGGGCTGGAGGGGTCTGAGTCTGTGCTTGGGACCCGGACGATGCAGGAGGAGCAGTGGCCTCATGCCAAGCTGAAGGGCTGGGCGGATGTCGATCGCAGGTTGAGCGACATCACTGGTTTAGACGGGTTGAACGGCAGCGGCTCAAGGAACGTGCCTTTGGCTTTCAGGAGCAGAACGCACTGCAAGGACTGGGCAACCATCGGGATGTCAGCGCATCTAAGCGGCTTTTTCACCATGCTCAGGCATCCCGGCATGCTTTTGCGGGAGGAATTTAAGATGCTTGATCTTCGCATTGCCGATGTTCGTGGATTTCAGATCTTTGATTCTCGGGGCTGGCCGACATTAGCCGTTGAACTGAGGCTTCACTCGGGGGAAGAGGGACTGGCTCAGGTGCCGGCCGGGGCCTCCAAAGGAAGTCGCGAGGCGCACGAACTCCGGGACCATGGGCAGGTTTTTTCCGGGCGGGGTGTCGGTCGCGCCATCCGTGCCATCCAAGAAGTGATTGGGCCCGCACTGTTACGTCTGAAGGACGTCTCACAGGAGGGACTGGACCAGACACTGATAGAGTTGGACGGAACCGCGGACAAATCGATACTGGGCGCCAATACCATCCTCGGCGTGTCATTGGCTTTTGCCCAGGCCGCCGCCCGCGCGCTCGAGGTTCCGCTGTATCGGTACTGGGACGTGTCCGCGACAGCCAAGAGGCTGCCGACGCCGCAGTTCAATGTCGTCAACGGGGGAGAACATGCCGACAGCGGCATTCCGGTGCAAGAATTTCTGCTCATTCCGGGTGGCGCGGCCAGCTTCGCCGAGGCCATGCGGATGGGCAGTGAGGTATACCATGCCTTGGCTGACGTCCTTCATGCGGCGGGATACCGCACCGCGGTGGGGGACGAAGGGGGTTACGCGCCTCAGGTCCGAAGTGTTGAAGAGGTGTTTGACCTCTTAATGGCCGGCATGGCGAAAGCCGGTGTCGCCGCCGGCAAAGAGATGGCCCTTGGCCTCGACGTCGCGGCCAATGCTCTGGTGCGTGACGATGGCCGCTATTGGTGGGGCCAGGCTGCCTTGTCGAGCCACGACATGGTCGATATTTACGAAAAGTGGTGCCGTCAATATCCGATTGTCTCGTTGGAGGATGGCCTCTCCGAGGCGGACTGGGACGGCTGGTCGCATTTGACCGCACGCCTGGGGGGCCGGTGCCAAATCGTGGGCGACGATATTTTGGTGACTCAAGTGCCATATCTCAAACGAGGCATTGCCGAACGCACGGCCAACAGCGCTCTGGTAAAGCTTAATCAGGTCGGGACCGTATCGGAGACGATCGCATTTGTGCGAACCGCCCACCAAGCGGGCTGGACAACGGTGGTCTCCCATCGTTCGGGAGAAACAACCGACACCGCCATGGCGGATCTTGCGGTAGCCGTCGGCGCCTCGCAGATTAAAGCCGGAGCCCCTGCACGCGGCGAGCGCTTGGCTAAATACAATCACCTGCTGCTTATTGAGGCTCACGATCCCGAGTTGGGCTACGCGGGATGGCCCCAAGTCTCGCACATCCCTGGCCGGGGAGACACGGGGGAGGTTAAGTAGCGATGGGTCGGCACGAGGAGATTGTGGCCGAAAGTCCCCGGTCCTGGCGCACGCGCAACGTGTGGGCATTTTCGTTGTCCTCTTTGTTTTCAGACTGGGGACACGAAATGTTCACGGCGCTTTTGCCGGGCTTTTTGACTGGGTTGGGGGCGCCGGCCATTGCCTTGGGTTTGACCGAAGGGATTTCCAACTTTGCGCAGGCTTGGTCCGCACTATGGGGAGGCCGCGTCAATGATCGGGGCGATAAACGGCACGCCTGGCTCGTTGTCGGCTACATTCTGACCGGGTTAAAAGCCCTGGCGGCATTGGTGTTTTGGTGGCCCTGGCTAGTGGCGATCCGCACCGTGGCCTGGTTGGGGCGCGGGGCCCGCGGACCGATTCGCAATGCGTATATCGCCGAGGACGTACCGGCACAGCATTTAGGCAAAGCCTACGGCTTGCGCGAGTCATTCGACACGGCGGGTGCACTGCTGGGTCCGTTGACAGCGGCGATTCTAGTGGCGTTCTTCCGGCCGCGTACGCTCATCGCGTTAACGGCGATTCCCGCTGCCATTACGGTGCTGATGATTTTGCGGGTGCGCAAAATGCCGGTGCGCCAGCAGGTGCGCCAGAGTGCTCTTGCGGAAATAGATTGGCCGATCCGGTTTCGGCGTTACCGAACGGCCACGTTAGCTTTTGCCGCCGGTTACCTGGCACCGACATTTTTTATTCTGCGGGTGTGGCGCTCGGGCATTGTGGTCGGGCCTGTCTCCGCGCACACCCTGGCGCTGCTGCTTTACACGCTGCACAATGCCGTCTATGCGGTGGCCGCGTATCCGGTCGGACGTGCGGCCGATCGCCGGCCGGGAAAGACCCTGCTCATGACGGGATACGCCATATGGACGGCAGCGGTGATCGGGTTTGCGTTGAACCACGGCGCACTGGGCGTGTGGATTGTCCTGTTTGCCGCCACCGGATTGTCCACGGCCATCATTGAAGTGGGCCAGAAAATGGTGACGGTTGGGGTGACGCCGGAGCTGGCGCGCGGCCGCGGATTGGGTCAGATCGCTTTCGTGACCGGGGTGGGACAACTCGTGGCGAGTGTGGTGATGGGCGGAATTTGGAGCATCACTACCGCCCAATGGGCCTTTGGCATCGAGGCGGCTTTGGCTTTTGCCGGGCTTCTTCTCATGATGCGCGCGATTGGGTCGGATGCCTGACGACGCTTAAGGAGGCAGCTAAAGATGGCCGGAGCACTAGCTTTGCCGAGCGAATCGGCAGCGCCAGCAGTGTGGTGCCGCTGGGCCTGGTTGGTTTCCCGACAGAACGCGGCCGGGGAACCGGAGCGCGGATTACTCGAGTCGATCGTGCGGGATACCACGGCGGAGATGGAGCTTCGGACTACAGCCCTATCGGCCCTGTGGACTACGTCCCCGCTGACCGCGGCGGCGAAAGTTGAGGGAGGCCTGATTAGTGATGGGCAAAATGATGTAGCGCTGACCGGAGTTTTGCACCCACGCTGGTGGCATGACGCAGGGTGGTGGGATCTTTTGGGTTCCTGGGTTGGAGCCTTTGATGACCTCGATGCGGCAATCTGGATGATTTGGGCCTGGGCCAACAGGCCATCGCCGGTCGTCAGAGTGCCGGTGGAAGTGCTTGAGCGCACGGGCTTAGGGGAGTGGGAGGACCATAAATGGTTGGAAGCGTTGCGCGTTGGTGTGGCACGCGCCGGAAATAGTTCCGCTCGATCCCCGTTTGAAGCGTTTTGGCAGCAGCACATACGTGACTGGGTGTTGCGGTGGCTTCGATGGGAAGAGGCCGTACGCCTCTATCGGTGGCGGCTGGCTGAGGAGGAGTCCCTGACGCGGTGGACCGGGTCGCCCTCTTACCCGGCGTCTTTGCCGCCGGATCCGAGCGTCCTCAAGATCGCGCTGCAGACACCAATGCCACCGCATGAAGCTTTGTACTTCACCATGCTTGGCCTGGGCTACTTGTTGGAGAAGGACAGCGCGGAATCGGCGCCGCTCTGGGACAGCATTTGGTCCAGCTGGGCATCCAGCTTGAACTATTTAACATTTGAAAGCCAGAGCAATTGCCAGACGACAGAATGGCACATCGCCGGGTTGACCGGCGCATTGCGAGATAGCTACGCCATGAAGCGCTGGGGCTTATCCCTGGAGTGACCCGGGTGGTGCGGCAGTGGTCCCGGGGATCCGGGCCCCAGGGTGGAGGTGGTCTTGGTTGGCATAGATAGACTTTTCGCTCGCCTCATTTGCCAACGAGTCTGTAGTCGGCGGTCGATACGTTGACGGACCAGATAGTCGATTATAGCGACATTCCCACCTTTTCTCGTCGCAGTCACCCATCCGGTGGTCCAAGCGTTAAAGGCGACCTCCCAGACCGCTCGTATATGACGTGGATTTGACATGATGGTGCGG
Organism: Bacillota bacterium; assembly: GCA_021820965.1. GTDB lineage: Bacteria > Bacillota > Sulfobacillia > Sulfobacillales > Sulfobacillaceae > Sulfobacillus_B. The sequence continues at coordinate 28,207 of JAKACZ010000027.1, forward strand.
CTGGCAGGACCCGCCGGCGTGAATTTTTTCCTTTTGTGACGATTCGTCCCACCCCATGTTCCAACGCCGCGAGCGAGATTCCAAATCTTGCTGTGGCACTATATATAGACGACCATGGGCACCTTTCCTATCGGGGTCAAGGCCTCGGCCCAGTATGGGCCGAATCTCTTGGGGCGCACCACCTATTTGCCACATTCCAAATGTTGCCCTTTGACCGCATCCGGAGCTTCGCCAAGCTGTTCGGGCGGGCGCCGAGCGCCCGGACCATCCTGAACGCGACGGAACGCGTCGCGAGCGATTGTGCTGGCTCTGCTACACCCTCTATCCCTTGCATGAGCGGGCCGGGCCGGACGGGCTCGGGGTCATTGCCTCACCGTCGTTGCGATCCATGAATTTTGGAAGTCCTACTATTGCTATGAGTGCCGCCACGGACTTTGCACCGCCCATCTGCTACGGGATCCGACCGGTCTGGATCGTTTGGTGCCTGTTATCGAGCAACCAGCGTTCACACTGTCATCGCCCCGCTATGATCCCGCGACCCTGTTCCGTCAAGTAATTCCACAGGTCGGCCACGATAGCTCGGGCCAGCGCCCGCTCACCGCTCACGAGGTAAACGGCGCGGTGCGGCATGGGTGCGGTGGGGCGGTAGCGCATCTCCACCAACCGTCCCTGAGTAATGGCATCGTTCGCCAGTACCCGTGGCATGAAGCCGACATGGCTACCGGATACTAAAATCTCAATCAAGAGGGGAGCCTGATCCACCTGCACTGCAGGCGCCCAGCCCTCGAATTCCCGCTGGAACCAGCTGGCGAAGGGTTCTCCCCAATTCAGATAGGCCAGCGGCAGATTCCGCACGTCCTCAGCCCGAAACAATGCATCCGAAGTCATGGCTGGAGCGGCCAACAGCGTCAAGCGTTGCTCGGCCAGGAGCGTGTAGGTCAGCCCATGTTCGCCGGATGGAAAATAAGTGATGGCCGCATCCAAGGCCCCGTCGCGCACGCCGTCCAACAGTTCGCGGGAGTGGCCGGTAATGAGCCGCCAGGTGATTCCGGGCCGGTTTTTTGCCCAGGCCGTAAGCAAGGGGAGGATGCCCGATGACCATTGCGAATGGACCGAGCCGAACGTCAGATGGTGCCCAAACCCGTGCGTCTCGACCACCTCCCGCATCCGCTCAAAGAGGATGGCAGATCGTCGAAAGAGCTCCATCAGCCGCACCCCTTCGGCCGTCAGCACCAGCCGCCTGGTGGTGCGATCCCAAATCGCCACGCCGAGCTCCGCTTCCAACTGCCGAATGCGGGCCGTCACCGTCGACTGGGTCACATTGAGCGCTTGGGCGGCGCGCGTGAATGATCCCGCACGGTCAACCGCAAGCACCGTAAGAATTTGATCCTGATCCAATTTATCGCCCCACTCGATAAATCAATGCAAATCATTTCATTTCCCTTGATTATGGTTGAAGTGTACACTAGGCGCAAGACCGTTGTGAAAAGGAGTATACGATGCGAAATTCCTTCCCGGGTAAACCCTTTTATGTCGGCGTAGCGCTAATGTACGCCGGCGCCACACTCTGGACGACGCTTCTGTTATGGCAGATGCTGGCCGTGACCCACTCCAGTGCTTGGGTTGCGGGGGCCGCCGCCGCTAGTGCTGCGCCCGCCATTTTGGTCGGTGTGACCGGGCCGGATTGGGGATTCGGGGGGCGCATGAGCGTCTGGCTTCTCGGGATCAGTGTGACAATCGCGTCCCTGGCCCCCTGGCTTGTGCACTCGGCGTGGCTTCTAATAGCCGTGGGTCTGGCCGAGGGATGGATTAACGCTCGCGTGATCCCGACGGCACAAGCCCGGCTCATGTCCGCCACCCGCGCGGGCAGGGTGCCCAAGGCCTCCGGGCGGTTTGAGATGGCCTCACGGGCCGGCATGGTGGCCGGGCCCTTGCTCGCCGGTGTGATCATTACCTCCGCGGGCGCGCTCATCGCCGCCTGGGTCACCGCACTGCTCTTCCTCTTGACGTCAGGACTGTGGTGGAGCCTTTTCGGGACGGCGGCGCCCTCCGGCTCTGGCCATCGCTGGGCCTCTTGGCGAACCGTGCGGCAGGATGGATTTCTCATCACAGCCCTGGGGGTGCGCGCGGGCGCCAACCTGCTCTGGCCCGCCTTTACCGTGGCTATTCCGCTGCTGATCCGGCATCCCTGGCATGCTCAGGCGCTCGGCTACGGAACCGTCCGCACGCTATGGGGGTTCAGCACCGTCGTTGGTGCGTGGCTCGTTGTTCCGCGCTTGATTCAGCGTCTTGAGTTGTCCTACTTCTTCTCCTGGGTGCTGACCGGGCTGGCCTTCTGGCGCATTGGGCAGTCCACTCACCTCACGACCGCTTTGATTTGGGTGGCGGTGGGCGCGCTGTCTAGTCCGGTTGTGCACGTGGTGCTGGATAGCCACATCGGAACTAAAGTGACGCGGGCGCAGCAAGGAGGGGTGTTTGCCATTCAGCGGCTGGTGATGGCAGTGGCCAACCTAATCGGCCTGTTTTTTGTCACCGGAGCGATCGACCATCTCAGCCCCGGTCCCGCATTGAGCGACGCCGGGCTTCTCACGGCGGCCATAGCCATGGTGGGACTCGCTCTCCGGGCGGGGCGCGCCCTTCGCCGGCAGGGATCCAGGCCGCTGTTCGAAAACAAAGATGCGTAACACGCATTTCTGCCGAGACCGGGCGGCCTCGAACATTTCGTACGGACACAGAAGCGCGGATGAGCCTCTTAGGATCGCCGACAAACTCTCACGCTAGTCCAACCAATGAGTCATCCAGCAGGACCCCAGCGGTTGCGCGGGTCCGAGCTCTGTCGGGCCGCGTCTTCAGCGGGGTATATAGTTCCTTCAGCATGTAGCGTTTCCCTCTTCATTGGTTGTCGCAGTAAGCGCGGGGTGGCGAACTCCCGCGCAGCCTGGCGTTGGGGCTAATGCTAATTGTCATCACTTCGGCTAATGCAGATGTCACTGGTTGCTCGATTCCGAGAGTACGTGACGTCGAACCGAGGAGTTTAGATTCACATTGGCCGAACGGCCGGAAACCCGTGGCCTACGGCCAAAGCGAATGATCAGGAGAATCATCCAGGCGTGGCATATGGACTGGAACCCAGGGGCTCAGTGACCCAGAAAGCTGCACCAACTGATGGCAACGGGAATGGGCACCGATGACAAAATGGGTTAGCCAAAACACCTGGGCTTCGGCGAGTGACCCGAACACGACCTTCCTGACGCCGCCCGTAGCCCCCGGTCTACTAATCCCCTCACGTAGCGACGTATTGCAAGGCGGTTAGAGGCCTTTTCGGAGCGGGAAAGCGACCGGCGGAAACGCGGCGCCGTCTGAATACGTCTGAATACCTCAACGTCAGCAGCCGAAACTCCCAGCGTGTCCCCCCCACATGGTCATACATTTGGGCAACAGTTCGACTTTGTTACTGCGTGAGCGGTCGCACAGCGAATTATCCGCAATGAAGACGGCTTCTCGCCCCGGGAATCACCCAGGCGCTGAACAACTCTGTAATCGCGATGGTGGTCATGGGCGGCAACTGTCGCCAATTGTACCGGAGTGAGGCCAAAACGCCGATACCCGGGATCGGTCTTCGGCGTCGAGGGATCCGGGGGGCCCAACACGACGCCAGAAATCCCATAGCATGTCTCGACACCGCGGAAATGGAAATGAATGACTTTTCGCCGTTAATCTTGCGTCGCTATCGGTAACGTGAGGGGCGCACCCTGCGTATGGATGCGCACCGTGAGTCTTGAGAGGGTTTTGAATCCCGGTGGTTGTATCACGGGCTTGAACGAGCCGGAAGCCACGGAGGCTATCGTTGGCGACTAACCCAGTCTCCGAATAGTGGCTCCACGAGACGATAATGTCCTCGTCCGGGCCCTTTAGTAATGACGGATGCGTCCATAAGGCCTTTCAAAGCGCGCGATATCGTGGCCTTATTCAATGGCAGTTGGTAAGGGGGGGTACCATCGATAATTGATTTGAGCACGGCATCGCCATGACGGATTGTGTGGATTTCCGACCATAGAGCGTCATACACCGGGGTAAGACTTTCCATGGTGAGATCATAAGCCCGCGCGAAGCGTTCGGCATCAACGATTCCAACGTGTTGTGTTTTCGCCAGGAGATAGCAATTATATGCCAGGCTCATCATGCCGTACGGATGCCCGCCGCTCTTTTCTATCAACAGCCCAAGGGCCGTGGGTGTGATTTCCAGATTTAGAGACTGAAACCGTGCATCGAGGTAATGAGTCCATTCATCATCCGAGACCGCCGGCAACGGCAACAACGTCGCAAGTCGGTAAAATGCTTGCCGACGATCAGCAAAGATGGTGTGCATCATACTGCTCTGGCTTCCGAGAAAGAGGAATGCTGTATGAGATTGCCGTTGGAAGAGCGCCCGTAGCCGCTTAGCCAAAAGGCTCCCGCCCAGCCGATCGATTTCCTGAAACTCATCCAGCAAGAGAATTAAGCGCTGGCCGCTTTTTTCACCAATGACCTCGGCGGTATCGATGGCGGTCTCGAGGAGGTCTAAAGGATCCGCTTGTCGTCTGTCTAGTGTGGCGGCCAACTCTAAATCACCGATCTTGGCTCCCCATTGCACACGGCTTAACGCCTCCCTGAGACCGGCTAACGAGTGCACGGCTCGGCGAAACGGACCCGTACGGGTTTCAATGACGGCAGCCAAGAGCTTGGCCGCCAGTTCCTCCAATTGGGTGACATAGAAAAGATCGACTGTCGCTGTAGGATGACCGTAAGCCGTGAGTCGCCGCAAGACCTCCCCAGCAACACTGGACTTTCCCGTACGCCGAGGACTTGCAACCATGACGCACTGTCCGTCGTGCAGACGCAGGACGCACTGATTAATGAAACCTTCCCGACTGACAAGGTCGTCGGCGCCTACGGGGCGCCCGACCGGAAAGATGTCATTCATTTTTCTCCCCCGGTCATGATTAACATACAGCGTTTAAGTTCTGAGTATCCAAACGACGGTCAGTGTGGTTCCTTTCGTACTCGGCGCACACACTGACACATTGGGGTGATAGGCAGGTAGGTATGCCGTGAAATGGGGTTTTGGGACAGCCGTGCGACCGTGAGCAAGCGAATTCAGGGCGTTAGGGGGGAAAACGGCACAATGCGCCCTTTGCCCTGTGTTTTAGCTTGGTAGAGAGCGTAATCGGCTTGGCGCCCTAAATCCCAGGCGGTTAAGGAGTCCGTCAGGCCGGCGGGCGCCACGGCCAATCCGCCCGAGAGGCTAAAGCCGACGAACGGTCCCACCTCCACGGATCGACACCGCGCCAAGACACGCTGGGCAGCCAGGTCCGCATCGGAAGGCGCGATGTTCACCATGAACCACCCGAATTCTTCACCGCCCAAGCGCCCAAGAATATCCCCGCTGCGCACGGATTGGCGCAAGATGGTTCCGAGTGCATGGAGAACGGCGTCACCGACCGCATGGCCGTATTGGTCGTTAATCTGCTTGAAATTATCCAGATCGAAGAAGACGAAGGCGGTTGCCTGACCGTCACTCAGAGCCCGCGCCATCCGGTGCTCGGCTCGCTCCCAAAAGGCGCCGGCCCGTAAAACCCCGGTGAGATCATCATGGACGGCAGCGGATCGCCAGGGCCGGATGACTCGATTTAAGAGGCAGCGGAGAATTACCAGGACAAAAGTGGCCCATAAAATGATTTCTGCCAGGATGGTACGACCGATGGCCATGGTGCTATGGGGGACTGCCGTCGCACCCCACCACCCGATGACGGTCGCACCGACGGCATATCCGAGAGTGGCGAGAACAAACCACAGCATGGTCCGAGAGGTCGTTTCCGACCGTCGGCGATGGGGTGGTTTGATGCCCATGATTCGTACTCCTATCTCATCTTTAATGAATTACAGTAACGGACTCTTATTTGTATTGTACGCGCAATTAGTTATCCCTGTCGAAATTTGTAGATCGAAAAAAAGGAGTCTCTCGTCGCGGCACGAACTGTTCACGATGGACCGTCGTTTGCCAAGGAGGGGCATCAATGAAAAATGTGACGTCGGAGGCGCTGCAGGCAGCCTTTGAATTGAGCGCGATTATGCCGTTTTTTCAACCCATCTTGAGCGTGACCGGGGATCGCCAGGGTTTCGAAGCCTTGTCGCGGTTTCCCAATGGAATCACGCCGGACCGTGTCTGGGCCTACGCGCAACAACAGGGCTTGGCGGTGGCATTGGACCGCCTCGCCCTAAGTGCCGCCATCACTGCGGGCAACCGGTTAGCCGGGCCCTTGTTTTTGAATGTGTGCAGCTCGCACTTTCGAGAGCCGCACGCATTGCGGAAATTGGCCGCCCCGGCGCGGGTGGTGTGGGAAGTGACCGAGAGCACCGCCTTGTCCGATGATGATACGCGGGGGATCGAACAATTAAAGCGGCTGGGGTACCGGATCGCCATGGATGATGCGGGAGCAGGCCACTCCACCGTGGACCGTCTGTACCGTCTGCAGCCCGACATCGTGAAGTTGGACCGCCCTATCGTTAAACTCTGGGCGGCTGGCGCCCGGGAACTCTTGCGCTACTGGATTAGGTGCGCTCATGAGGTCGGGGCGCTGGTGATTGCCGAAGGCGTCGAAGATATCACTTGGGTCTCGGGACTTGCCAATGAAGGCATCGCGGCCGTTCAAGGTTATGCGCTGGGGAAGCCGGCGCCGGTGGAACACTGGGTGAGGCAAGAGGCAGCAGAATATTAACGGGGAGCTGGGAAGATTACGGACGTGATGGCAGCCAGATCCCCACCGGTTCGGGCCGGCGTTCATCGCAGCATTAGTTCCTCGGCCCGTACTGAGTCGTAACCGGGAAAGATATCCGTTGGCGGAGATGACGAAAAATTGACAAAAGTTCACGCGCTCAGCCAGGAGCGCATCGATGTCGTCATGGATTGCGGGGGTGGTGGGGAGATCGATAATATAGGCGTTTCCGCAAGCCATAACAGGCCGTCGAAGATAGCGGCGCGCTGAGACAAACGATTAAAAAAGGGTGCCATGTATGACCGTGTGGGGAGATGATGGTCCGCCATGAACGCCAATAGACGGCTTAGATAGGTCCTATTATGGGGAAAAGCCAGGTTCGCGATGGCCCAGTGGATTCATGTTTTGGCAGCGGTGGTGATCGACGAGATTTTTTAGGTAAGGGAACGTCGCCCATTCTCATGGCTAATCGATGGTTTGATTGTCGCATCTCAGACTCCGCATGTCAATTACTGTCAGACGAGACTTTAAATAGTCAGAATATTCCTCAAAGGATTGGGCGAGGTTTTGCCGAAGTACTGGGCTATGCTGAAATCTCCGAGAGATACCGAGACGGTGTTAGAGCAAGACCCGAATATCTTTCCCGGCACCGGCCTGAGCCTGGTGGTGCGCTGGCTGGCCGACCGCGTCAACTGGCTCGCGGTGGTGGATGACAATTTGCCGTGGGACCGGGATCGGGCCCGGATTGCGCCCAGTGTCATCCTCCTGATGCTGGTCATCAATGTGCTGACCCAACGCAATCCCCTCTATCAGGTGGAAGCCTGGGCGCAGACCTTACCCCTGGCGCTCCTGTGGGGCGACACGATCCACGCCTCCCAGTTCAATGACGACGCGTTGGGGCGCGTCTTGGAGGATCTCGCGGACCATGGGCCGGCGCTCCTGGCGACGCTGGGGACCCGCATGCAAGCGGTGGAACAGGCGGGGGGCACGTTCTTACATTCCGATACCAGCGCGTTCGCGCTGTTTGGTGATTACCCCGCTGCGGGCACGGGGCCGACGGCCCCGGTCCTCTTGACCTATGGACATAGCAAAGACCATCGTCCCGACCTCAAACAGATCATGATGGGGCTCACCATGGATAGCGACGGTCAGGTGCTGGCCGGCACGATGTTGGACGGCAATACCTCGGACAAAAAATGGCATCCCGCCTGGCTCGAGCAATTGGAGAAGGACGTGCCGGCGACGTTTTGGCAGGATCATTGTTACATTAGCGATGCCGCCGTCGTGACCGACGGCGCGCTGACCCAGATCGCGGCGATGGGGATGACCTGGCTGGGTCGGCTGCCGGCTAATTTCACGTTAGCGAAAACGCTCAAGGAGGAGGCCTGGGCGGAGGGCGCCGACTGGGAGGACCTGGGGTCGCTCTCCCCGAAGCCAAAGGCCGCGCAGTACCGGGCCCAGACCTTTGACGTGACGCTGTATGATCAGACAGCTCGGGCGTGGGTCTACCATTCGTCCGCTCTCGACAAGCGGAAGGAACGCACGTTACAGCGAGAGATTGACCGGGAGGCCCAGGCGTTAGCCCGCGAGCTCAAAACACTGGAACGAATGACGTTCGATTGTGAGGCCGATGCGGCCACGATGGTGGCGGCGGTCCTCCGCCGAGTCAAGCCGCAGTGGCACGCGGTGACGCCCGTCATCACCGCGATCACCACGCCGGTGCGGCGCCGGGGTCGCCCGAAAAAGGAGGCGGTCTCTGCCACGATAGTGCGCTACCGGGCGGGATGGACCGTCACGCCGCCCTCCGCCGCCGCGATCCAACAGGAACGCGAACGACGGTCGACCTTTGTGCTGGTATCGAGCCAGCTCACCCTGAGTGCCCGCACTGCGCTCCAGGAATACAAGCATCAAGACCATAATGAACACGGATTCCGATGGACCAAGGATCCGATCCACTTGGATGCGTTCTTTGTGCAAAAGCCCGCCCGCGTCGCGGGCGTTGGCTATCTGTTGCTTCTAGCGTTGCAGTTTGTGCGCTTTATGCGGACGATGGTACGGGAGGCGTTGAAGGACCAGCCGCCCCTCGCATTTCCCCATCGCACGGTCAAGAACCCCTCCGATGAGGTAATTTTGGACGCGCTACGGCCGCTGTGGATCATTCGCGAGGACGACGAGACCGGAGTCTGGTACCGCTGGGGGGCAATTCCGGACCCGGTCCGCCGCATTTTGGACGCGCTTAGGGTCCCCGTGACCCGGAAATTCGTGTGGGATCCCTCAGGCTAACCACTTCGACTACTGGTCCAAAAAATTCCGGTATTGCCATGAAGTGAGTTGCGGAAGCTGAGTCGCATGGATACCTACTCTCCAGGTGCGCTGATCAGTGCGTGGAAAATAGGAGCACGGAATGGGATGCCAATGCGGACAATCGGACCGGGCATGCGTGCATAGTGACTGCCATTGCCGGATTATTGGGAACTAGTCATGCTGTCACCGGATCAACGCCCGGTCTGCACAGATGATGGATGATGGCCAACTGGTACTATGTAAGGGATCGCCCGACTGCGCGTGGTGCCGGATGGCTGTGATAATGCGATCCCGTGTCCGAAAACCGCGGGGGTATCGCGAGCGGGGGCATGGGAACCTGGGCGGCTACAAGCGCGGCAGTCCAGGAACCAAACAAGCGGCGCCCTGCGGCCACGAGCCGGCTATCGTCGCTTTGCACCGCTTGCACATTGACAGGTAGTCTGGACCGATGGCGCACCTGAATCGCCTCGATCACGCGTTCAGCCGACCATTGTTGCCGCTGAGTGCCCGGTGACATGATGGAAGACGGCATGTTGGATTCACACTCCTCGTGGGGGGCAGTACCCCCTTCAAAGATTGATCTGCGCGCTCGCCAGTTCATCCCGCCACCTTTCGGCACCTTTATACGAGGGGCTACGGCTACCGCCCGAATTACGACCGGGGAGGACCCTACGTGGCGCATGGATGTCGAAGCGAGGCTGCCGGGTGAAATGGCCGCCTTGGGAGATCGCATGTTGGGTTTCTAATTGGTCGTGCTGACGATTGGCTACCCGCCACGCCGCCGTCGGCCATCGCCGCACTGCGATGGCCTCCCACGGCAATACGGAATATTCACTGGCACCTTTCACTTGGCCTGCCAGGGACGACAAGTAACGGATTCCTAAAGTTGCGGTGGAGTGGGCGCACGATGCCGAAACCCATGAAGCATTGGATGGGCGGATGCCGACCTTTTGTAAAGCAGATGACTGGAATGCGGTGCATAGGCGTTGACCCGCCAAGCCGCATGAACCACATCGTGTCGGGTGGACCGAGGATACCCAATGTTTATGACGCCTGGTTGACAGTACACGCTGGACCTGATTGCACGGGTTTGTGTGCGTGTTCTCCCTTTCTGGCGTAGTCGTCTCATCGGCTCTCATAATTTTTGGGGGTGTGTGTTAAGTGGTCGCGATGATTTGGCGAGGTTTCTGTAAAGGTATTGTTCATGGCCTCGTATGCCGGTTGCAGCCGTTTATGTAGTCAGTGCTTCGTGCTCGCCGACTGCGAGGCCGGGTCGGTGTTTGGCACGGCGAATCCTCCTTGTTGTCGCATGAAGGAAGAGCGGTGCAGGCTCCTGGACCGCTAAAGATGTCCGATGTGTATCGTATGGTCCCGAATAGGAAGCCCTGCAGCAGGTATAGATACACTGCCCCGCATGTAAGCGGCTGATGCAGATGCACGATCTGATTGGATAAGCGGTATTGGCGGTCAATTCGACCGGAATCGAGGATGAAGAAAAAATTTATGGCAAATCCCCAAAAATATTAGTAATAATTACTTGTCCTGGGAGGAATTTTTCGCTATACCTAGAATTGGTTACATTGAAAGTTGGTATCAACCCATCATGCAACATGTCGAAACATACCCGATACCAACATTCACTAGTTCCAAACACTCTGTGGACGGCCTCGCGTCTAAATCCGCAGCACCCTCCTGTACGGAAGGGGTGCAGGAGGTGAGAGGTGGTACGTCGTGGCGAACTATTACGGCAGATCTCGCGCGTACGTAGCATTCCAAGTCCGTTTAACGCCGGAGTTGAAGGAAAAGTTGATGAAGCGGTCTTTCGAGACCGGGCAGAGTCAAGTCGCAATCGTCAATGAGGCGCTTGAAAACTACTTCGCGAATGTCGCGCCCGAGAATACCGACCCGCCATCTTCAGCTTCAAATGGGGGAGACGGGACGCAGTAACCCCCCTGGGGGGACAAGTGAGAACTAGATGCAGCGCGCACTAGGTATCATGAGGAGGTTTTTGCAAGTCGATGCAAAAGCAAACGAAGGATAAGTTGAAGAAAGCAGTCCCGCTGGCATTGGGATCGTCCATGATGGTCCTGAGCTTGATCCCGGCGGCGGCGGCTTTTGCGGCCACCAACAATTTCATTTCCAACGTGCAAACGCACGTCAGTGGCAAGACAGTTTCGGCCACGTCGAATCACGGCCACCTCAACGTGTGGTATCAGTTCCGGGTTACCGCCCCGAACGGTCACATGTGGATTCAACGGCGATTCGGAAGCAGTGCCAGTATGACCTGGGTGCCGCCCGGCTTGGGCACCTATCACGTTCAGGCTTTTGCCTTGACGCAGTGGCAGGTGGCTCATAAGCAGTGGAACAAGGCGGTATCTGGAACAGCTGTTGCCGACATAAAGGTGACCACGGCGACAATTTCCATGAATAGCACCTTGCCAGCTCTAACGGCAGGGGGGAAGTCCACTGACACAGCGACATTGACGGTGATTAACAGCAATGGCACCGTTGGTGCCAACGAGACAGTTTCACTGTCCTCGAGTGATTCCTCTGCTGCTTCAGTACCGTCCTCTGTTACCACCAACAGCAACGGGACGGCCACTTTTATAGTTACGCCTGGAACCAAAGCCGATTCGAGCGTAACCATCACGGCAACTCTCGGCAAGGCTACGGCCACAACCACGGTTGATGTCAAAGCGGGCGCTCCGGCTGCCGTAAAGCTGACCCCGGCATCCCCCTCGCTGGTTGCCGACGGTGTCGCAACCGACGCGATTACCGCGACGGTGGTCGATGCCAATGGCAACCCGGTCTCCGCGTATAACGGGCCCGTCAACGTATGGGTGTACGGTGATACGGTAGATGCTGGCATTGCCACGTCTACGACTGCGAACAACGTGAACGATCCCACCGCAGGCGCGCCGATGCAGCTTACCGCGACTAATGGCCAGGTCACCTTGTCCCTTGATTCTACGAACTACGTCCCAAGTCCGACGACGCAAACCATTACGGTCTATGCCCAAGTGCCTAACACGGGCTCCCCGGCGTCCCAGACTTTCGGCCTGACAGCTCCAACTGCTTCGCAAGTCGTTGTGCAAGGACCAAAATTCATCGCCAGTAGCGCGAGCCCGTCTGAGTTCCTCGTAAACCCGGTCGTTGAAGACTCGAACGGTGCGCCAATTGAGGGGGCCAACTATCAAGTCTCCTTGAGCCTAACTGGACCGGCGACGTTTTTCGATGGCACCAAGGGACCCGAGTTGGCTTCGTACCCGGGTGGCTACGCCTATATTCAGCCGGACCCCAGTGGAATTGGGACCATTCAGGTTACCGCGACGGTCACAAGTTCAGGCGGTACGACCCTCACATCAGTACCTTTGGACGTCACAATGGGCACGCCGGGAACAGCAAGCCAATTGGCGCTGACGGACGCCAACCAGTTGACCACAAACCTGACCGCTGACGATATCGGTTATGGTGGTGTGGGCGCCGTGTTTAACACATACACACTGCAGCCGACCGACGCATCGGGTATCCCGTCCACCGGCTCGGCACCCGCGACCGTTAATGCCACAGTGCTCTTCAATGGGAAGCCGTCTACCGCAATCGGGGTTGTCGGTGCCACCAACGCGAATAACTACACGGTGTCTGAATCGCTAAGCAATGGTTCCTATCAGGTTCCGTTAACCTATCTCGGCGGCGGCAGCATTCCTGCCGGTACGTATACGTTACAGGTGACAGGGCAGGGTCTCAGCACGTACACGGCGACATTCAACGTGGCGGCCGGTGCGCCGAACGTATTAAGTGTCACTCCGAGCACTACGCCGACCGATTTGAGCGTCGCCAATCCGAGCACCCAGGTCGTCGCGCAGGTACAAGACAACTGGGGCAACAACGTGGACCAGGCGGGGATCCCAATCAACTTCTCGTCGTCCGGTAATGTGACGTTAGACGGAAACTCGGCGGCGGCGGATCAGGCCTTTACCAACGCGAACGGTGCCGCCATGGTTACGGCGGATGAACCGGCCACGGTGGGCGATACAGGCAAGGTCAGTGCGGCCATTAGTTCCTCGTGGGCAACGGCCAATGGCTATCCTGCAGCAAGCGGCGCCTCCGGAGAGCTAGAGGTTGTGCCCGCGATGCCGGCGGCGATCAAGATTAGCGTTCCCGCCCAGCCAGTACCTGAAGGCGACACTCCGACGATTTCGTACGAAGTCACCGACGCCTCCGGGGCTCCGCTGGCGGGTGACACGATCACGTGGACCGTACTTGGGCCAAACGGTTCGATCGTTGCCTCGTCCTCGGGTGTAGTAACGGCGCAAGCGGTGCCCAACTCGATCAGTGCTGGCTCGCTGACGGCGGCGGGCACGTACACGGTCAAAGTCACCGACGAGTCTGTGCCGTCGTTGAGTCAATCGGCGACGTTCAGTGTCGGGGCAGGAACCTTCAACGGCTTTGCCTTGTTTGACAGCTCCGGGAACGTCGTTTCTGGCTCGACGAGCCTAAAGGCGGGACAGACCGAAACGTTAACCCTGAAGCCGGTCGATAGCGCGGACAACCCGGTGTCGGCACCAGATAGCTTCAAAGTTACGCTACCTACCGTTTCAAACGCGGTATTCACCCTACCAGGGTCGACAGAGCCGATCACCACAGTTAACGTGCCGGTTGGATCGGATGGAGTCGCTGTTAACCTAACGGGTGACCAGAGCGATACTACAGGCAGTGTCACGGTGGGCGCGGCATCACAAAACCCGCTAGCTACCACAGCAGTGTTCTCACCGGCAGTCACCGCTCTAGATTCGGGCTTCTACCAGGCCGAGGTGTTAACGGTCGAGGATAGCACCGGCACTGCTTTGGCAGGACAGTCGGTCACGCTTACCGCGGAGGCCTCCGGTGGCGGGACACCGCAGGGCTACTTCCTCAATGCCCAGGGGCTGAAGGTAACTACGCTAGCTGTAACAACTAATGGTCAGGGCCAAGTGGCATTCAACTACTACGCCCCGTCTTCGATTAATGCAGCCGCATCTGATGTCATTTCAGCTGCGGTGGCGGGGTCGGCCCTGAGCGGGACCGGAACGGTAAACTACGGCAGCAGCGCTACGGCGGCCACGTTGAGTTCGTCATCAAGCGTGACGGCAGGTATAGCCCAAAGCTACACTATTAAGCTGAACGACCCGAGCTACACCGGTACGGCGACCTTGGCGTGGACTGGTGCCACTGCTTCGCCTAACAGCACGAAAGCCACGCTGCCCACGACGGCGACCTTTAAGGATGGTGTGGCGACGGTATCCGGTACGCTGGTGGATGCCGGAACCGCTAACCTGGGTGTCGCAGTGTCCGGGATCGGAGCGGGTACAATCAACTCGACAGCGGACGCCGTGACGGTTAACGCCGGTACCGCAGCGGGTGGGTACGTCTCTTCGGTAACTCCGAGTGGAACAACGTTGGGGACTCCAGTGTACGGCAGCACGACAGCCGCAACGCAGGCATTGACTGGTCTATCGGCAACAACCTACACCGTGACAGTGCAAGCCGTTGATGTTTATGGCAACAAGACCACAACCGGCTCGAGCATTGATGTCGCGTTCGCGGCCGGTCAGAATTCGACCCCGGCTGCTGACGGCAACACCCTCTCGAACGGTGGAGCATCTATCACATCGGCAAGTGCCCAAACGCTGAGCAGCGGCACACTCACCCTGACGTACACGGTGAGTAGTGTTCCTGCAAGTACAACACCGGACACGATTACTATTTCGCCGGCGAGCGGCAGTGGTATTACCGACACAGTGTCTGGATCGTAAGAAACGGGTTAAAGGGGCTGTCCCACGAAGGGGCGGCCTCTTCTCTTGTATGCTCAGTTCACTCCAGAGTCCCCATCTGTTTTCCCGCAATGTCGCTGTGTTAGTTTGTACCGGAGTGAATTCCAGAAGATCACCACGATGAACAAGGACGCCATATATCGCCTGAAAAACCACGAGAAGATGCCGTGGAGAAGGATTTTGTACGGGGTCGCCAAGCGGTTCCAAACGCTCACCAATCCCGAAAAGGTCGTGGCGGACACGTCGGTCCGCATATCGAAAACGTGTCGTACATCTTCGACCATGTGGTCGGTAAAACCGTGTTGGGTTTCAAAGATCTCGTGCTGGGCTATTTTGATGGAACCAGCTTTACCCCGCTGGATTTCAGCATTCATGCGGAAAAGGGGTTACGCGGGAAGCAGCGCAAAGAGCAGTACAAAAAACCGGCGTGCCGGGATCGCCCGGAAATCAACGGCGAAAAGAATGCACCGTGGATAAAATCACGCCATCGATTACGATGACCAAGCGGGCGGTAAAACACGGAGTTCGGGCGAAATACGTGCTGACCGATAGTTGGTTTAGCAGTAAAGGGTTCATCCAGGCGATGCGGCAGATCAAAAACCACGCGCTGCACGTGGTATGTGGGGTGCGAAAAGACAAGCGTCAGTATACCTACCGAGGGAAAAAGTTGGACGCCCAGGCACTGCACGCGACATTGAAAAAGAGGGCAACGCGAAGCCGGAAACTCCACACCCGCTATGTTGAAGTCGTGGTGCAGGATGAAGGCGTCGGCGACGTTAAACTGTGCCTGTGTCGATTCCCTGACTAGAAACAGTGGCGCGTGTTTCTGTCCACCGACACGTCGCTATCCTTTACCTGCTGTTCCTCTACACCTTTCTGGCGTATATCCGGAGGGTCAATGCCTACGAATCCTTAAGCGCTCTGTTTGAGGGCATTGTGGCCGAATTGGTCGAGAAAAACTTGGCGCAACGACTGTGGGAATTGTTCGAGGAACTGCTGCAGGTGGTCATGATCTCTCTCGCGGAATCGGGCTCCGTAGACCTGGCGCAATTCAAACGTTCGCCGGAATATGCAGTGCTCAAAGCCCTGGTTGAGGAGTCATTCTTTGGCAGTCAGTTACAAGCATTCAATAAGTCCGCATAAATCGCTAAAATGGAATGGTGAACAGGTGGGTGGGAGTTTTCAAGGGTTGGCGGGATGATGGCCGTCTAAAAACACTGTATTGTGTGGGTGCGAAACTCAAGAAATAATATGTGGGGATAAAGTCGGCGTTGCCTGCAGGCCCACCAGACCAGCAGGCATGCAACCGAATCTTCTCCGAGTGGGCAGGGGGTGTGGGGTCCTTTCAAGTGGGTCAAGAGGAAGGGATTCGGCGGGTCCATTCGATGTAGCTCCTAGCTAGCCGTTGGGACCGAGCATGCGGGAAGATTGTCAATTCGTT
Organism: Bacillota bacterium; assembly: GCA_021820965.1. GTDB lineage: Bacteria > Bacillota > Sulfobacillia > Sulfobacillales > Sulfobacillaceae > Sulfobacillus_B. The sequence goes on from JAKACZ010000027.1 coordinate 44,520, forward strand.
GATGTTCGGAGGAATTTCCGGGTCGAGCCTTAGGACCCTTCACTCCACGAGAAGTTGGCGCAGACAACCTTGGTTATAACCCACATTTGGCGACAAATTTTTCCATCCCTTGAGCCACAAGGGTTTCCGGGTGCGGTTCCGGCAGATTAGTGACTACAGCCAGGATTGCATCGCCTGCACGACGGATTGCACCGCGTCATCGGCCAAGACGGCCTCACAGTCGAGCGCGGCGACGTAGCTCCGTTGCAGCGGCGATGGTTCAGTGAGCGTAAGGCGGGTTTGGCCTGTGGACTGAATCCGCAGGCGATTGATCTGACTGGAGGCTAACTCCCGCAATACCGTCGTCGGGGACTCGGATCGGTGATGCTGCCGGAGTCGCTCTTCCAGGGCATTGTACAGGCCGTAGGCGAGCACGCACGTCATGACGTGCGCCCGAATGCGTTCACTTCGACTGACAAATAGGGGGCGTAAGGCGAGCGGAGATTTGATTTCGTGAAAGGCTTCTTCTACGCGGTTTTTGCGTCGATACCAGCCAATAATCGCCGCAGACGACAGGAGGGTGTCAGGCGCATTGGTCTGGAAACAGGTGACCCCAAACACGCGCTGGGCCGCCCGTCGGGCGGCGTCATCGAGGGTCAGTGTAATCTGCCACGACTGAACGGCCGTGCGGCCCTGGGTTGCCTCCGAGGGTATGGTGAACGGTATCAGGGTGTAGTGAATAATGCCCGTCAAATGCTTACGATGGAGCAGATCGTCGAGCGCCCGGCGCAATGGCCCGTCCTGACGGTGGCGGCGCGCCGTGGCCAGGTCCGCATTTTTCTGTGCGACCCACGCTTCAACGGCGGCAATGGCCTGTGCCTGCACCGCCACTTCGAGCCGCCACCGAGCGTAGTCAAACGCGAAGACCCAGCGATAGCCGGATTCGGCTGCTTCACGATACCACAGCGTGGCCTCCGCATCGTCGGGCACCCATCCCCGCGCCATGAGCACCGCCTGCCAGTCATCGGCGGGAATGGTCTCTGACCAGCGGTCCCAAGGGGGGACGGACGCCAGGGCATCCCGATGGACCGCCGAGAGGTAGACATGCCCGGCAGCCTCAATGGCCGCCAAATTGGCGGCCGACACCATGCCCCGATCAAAGACGAGGATGCAGGGACCCAACTGGAGGCGCGCTTGCAGATGTGCGACCACTGTTTGCACCGTCGTCACGTCGGGGGTATTCCCAGGCCAGACCTGCCAATACACGGGATCCCCTGCCGCGGTGATGACCAACCCAATCACAATTGGGGTGCGATCAGGCCGATGATCACGGGAATAGCCCGGCTTGGCTAACGTGCTGGAGGTTCCGTCCACGTACGTGGACGTCAAATCGTAGAAAAATAGGGGGGCGCGTTCCGATGGAGCAGCAGGGAGGTGGGCCACGAGCCACTGCTGGACCGCCTCTTCCCGGGCGGCCATGCGATCCAGTACCCGGTACACGGCATAAGGATCCATCGTGTGGGGATTCACGCCGTGAAAGGCCGGGAGCGCCGTGCTGGCCACCCACGGGTGTAAATGGATTTTGGCTTGCGGGTCAACTAAGCGATTGAGCACGAGCGCCTCCACCCAGAACGCATCCGCGCCCCAAAATTGGGACCAATCGCTCGCGGTCCACCAGGCGTGCCCGACGGCAACGTCCAGGTACGCAGCGTGCTGCGTCACGGCGATGTCCGTCAACGGCACACTCACCCAGTCCGTGCCTTGGGTGACCGCCAAAATCCCGCGAATCTGTGCCGCCTGCTCCTCTGTCAAGGCGCCCAAGGACCAGAGCACCCGATGTCTCACGCGCCCGCCCTCACGGACCGACTTCATTACTTTGAATGGGTATAGGTTTTTCCTCGAATCGTCGTCGACGTTTTGGTCAGAAACACCGGGCCTCTCCCCCGCCGGGCCGGAACGGCCCGCTCATTTCGGGACCCCGAGCCGATCGCTCGGCACCCCCATGAGGCTAGCGTAACGCTTCCCCGCAAAAAAGTCCAGTGCCATATCGCTTGACAGGCTTCGCCGATTCGGTATACTGACCTCAACTTCTTGAGTCAAGCGCCGGCTCCCACCCCATCAAGGTTCGTGCCTACAAAAACCCCGCCGAAATCGCCGCAGGGCAATGCTTTGATGCGATATGATTAGTGACTACATTCTGATGACCGAGCCCCGAAACCCGCACCATCACTGCGTTTGGCAATAAATGGTGCCAAATGTGGGTTATAATATCTATTATAGCTAGGCTTTTGGAAATTCACCTTTGTTTATAGAAACACCACGACGGTGCCGGAAGTCTTCGACAGGGCTTAGTACCAGTTGCGTAGGTCTTGAATTGGGGAGTGGCCTCATTTGTTTTTTGGAATGATTCTGACCTTGGAGGGTTTCCGTCAGACAGCCGCGTGGGCCCTCAGTTCCTGATTACCGTCATGTTTACTGGCGTCTCTCAGCCCATATGTTTTGGAACACGTGGGGATACACGCGTCTTACGAGATCTCAGAAGATGTGACGGTCCGTTAAGTGGGGATTGTTCTCATCACGTGGGAACTGCCGAATGGTCATCTTTTGGAAGGCGGAACATGTTATGGAAAACATGTTAGGGATTGCTAATATGGCACCGCGTCTGGACTTTCGGGTCGGCGTCATTTTCAAGGACTCACTAAAAATTGGGCCGGATCTGCTTTCCGGTCTCAGCAGCTATTGCTGTGCGACTCATCTCCGCATGGATGACGCTCCGCAAGCGAAAAAAGAAGAGTACGATTTGTTTGTTTATGTTTCATCCTGCGATGGCCTTGAGGCGATCCCAAGACATCTCGTTCCCCGTGCACTGTGGTTAGTGGATGGTATCAACGACCACGTTATACGTCAGGCTATGACGTACGATTGGGTCTTCACAGCCACGGAATCCGATGCGGCCAACATGCGTTCTGCAGGAATCATCAATGTCTGGGGGCTCGGGGTTGCCGGTTTGGGACCGTCGGCATCCGGAACACGTGAGTCAGTCTTGTTGAATGCCGACACCCCTTTACACAGTATGGAGGCAACTGTCCTCAACACGATATGGACGGTGCCAGGCATGCGCTCTCAGTACTTCTTGCATCCACGGCCGGAGATTGTTGAACTCGTTCCTCTCACTGCGCGTAGAATACTTGATGTTGGTTGTGCCGCGGGACGTCTCGGCCAGACTCTAAAGAGTCGACAGCAGTGTTTAGTCCATGGCGTCGAGATGCACCCCATTGCTGCTAACCAGGCACGGTCCGTGCTGGACGCGGTGTATGAGGGGGATATCCAAGGTGTCCTGGACCAGCTGCCCGACCGATTCTTCGATTGTATCGTGTTGGCGGATGTTCTGGAACATACAATCGATCCATGGAATACTCTACGGCAATTAACCGGCAAACTGGCCGCCAATCCGGAAAGCACGATGGTACTTAGCATCCCCAATGCGGCACATTGGTCAGTCGTGTTACCCCTATTGGCCGGGCAGTGGGAGTACATGGACGAAGGTATTCTGGATCGGACCCATCTGCGGTTTTTTACCCCCAGTTCGGTCATCGCCATGGTCAAGGCTGCCGGGTTGCGAGTGATAGATACCCGCGCAACGATTGTGCCTGTGCCTTCTGAGGCGGAATCTCGCTTGGAAGGACTTCTCCAGCCGTGGCGAGCAAGTCGCTTGGCAGAGATTTTTCAGGTTTTGTGCGTTTGTGGACCCGCCGCAACTGCAGGGTCATAGGCAGTATTAACGCGTTGAAAGTGGCCCTTGCGCTTGAACTGAGCCGTGCTTGAGTGTACGATAACGAGCGTTAACTTGCGAGCCCGACTCGACATCATGGATAATCAACGCGTTGTATGGTGATTCCATTCCTTTCCGCGCGGTTCTTGAGGAAGTTCCCTTTGCCCGGTGGTACTTCAACAGCATAGCGACGACGGTTGCGGCAACGCCGGTCAGATTGTGGCTGGCCACGGTTTTGCCCGCACCTTTGGGCAAGGGATGTCCTTTTTATGGTACTATTGGCGGCGCTCATGATCCCCTTTCAGGTGATTATGGCGCCATTAGTAGGAGTGTTGCATGCTCTGAGATGGTTGGACACCTTTCACGGGCTCATTGTCCCCAACATCCCGTCAATATTCGGCGCGTTTTTGTTCCCTCAATTTTTATGGGGGATTCCGTTAGAACTTGAGGAAGCCGCTCGTATTGACGGATGCGGACATTTTCGCACGTTGGTGCAAATTGTACTGCCACTGTCATTGCCGGTGATATCCGCCTTCGTTCTTTCAGTCTTATATAACTGGAACAATTTTTTCTTCCAACTACTCGTGGTGGGCAAGCCATCTATGATGACGTTGCCATTGGGGTTAACATGTTTAACAATCAGTATTCCGGTTCCACATTTAACCTGTTGATGGCTGCTTCTACTTTGGCTACCGCCCCCATTCTGGTGATTTATTTTTGGGCACAGCGCTACTTTATTGAAGGTATTGCACTGGGCGGAATAAAGTAAGGGATGGCTGAACCGGCCCTCTTGGAGGGGGTCGCCGAGGAAATAAAACTGAAGGGTGGAGGGGTTATGGCTGTCTCGATTGGAAGAGCAACAGAATGACGATGAGAACAGCGGGGGGAGAATAGTAATTGGAGAAACTTCGGGTGTTATTGGTGGGACAGGGAACCATGGCCGGGGTCCATGCCGACATTTATCGGCAAATGACAGACGTTGAACTCGTAGGCGCCGTCGATCCGGACGATGTGCAAACGAAGACGTTGGGGCTGCCCTGTTTTGCCTCTTTGCATGATGTTCCACGGGACCGCTTTGACATCTTGGATATTTGCGTGCCGACCTATCTACACAAGTTCTACATTCTAGCGGGGGCAGAACTGGGAAAATCGATTATCTGCGAGAAACCTTTGGCGCTGAGTCTTGGTGAAGCCAAGGATATCATCGGATTTGCGCAGGCAAGGCAGGTTCGCTTAATGGTAGGCCATGTCGTTCGCTTTTTCCCGGAATATGTTCGAGCGAAGGAAGTTATCCAAAGCGGAGAACTCGGAGATATCGGTGTGGTGCGGACTTTCCGGGGAGGCCGCTTTCCTCATGGGTGGAGAAATTGGTATGCCAATCACGACCTAAGCGGCGGCACCTTTATCGATCTGATGATTCATGACTTTGATTATTTGCGTTGGGTTCTGGGGCCTATTGACCGGATCTTTGCGAAAACCAGGTGCAAGGAGAATGATCGTCAGCTCGAATATAGTGTGGCGGTGGCCCGTTTTCAAAACGGAACAATCGCACATATGCAAGCGAGCTGGGCGCACAATCGGTTCGGCACCCGTTTTGAGTTCGCGGGAAGCCGAGGCATATTGCAACATGATAGCCTTCGGCGCACGGCCTTGAACGTCGAGTTACAGTCATCACAGACGGACGCAAGCGGGGTGCAGGTTCCTTCCGGCTCGATCGGCCGCTCCCCTTATCAGCGTGAACTGGAGTCATTCGTCAATGCTATCCGCTATGATCGACCCTTGCCAATCCCGGTAGAGGAAGCCTATGAAGCGTTACGAATTGCTGATGCCGCACGGCGTTCGGCCGATATGGGGCAGCCGATCGTATTAAGAGAGGAGACAGAAGTATGAAAATCGGAATTCTTTCTACAGCCCACATACATGCCAGTGAGTACGTGCGAGCGCTGAAAAGCATACCTCGAATCGACCATATTGTAATATACGACAACGATGTACGGCGGGGGAAGGAATTCGCCGCCGTGCATCACTTGGAATACCAGCGCGACATAGACAGCGTGTTGGCTGCCGTTGATGCAGTGATCATCTGTGCCGAAAATATCTTTCACCGGCAGTATGTTGAGAGAGCGGCGCAGGCGGGTAAACCCATTTTGTGTGAAAAGCCGTTGGCGACAACAGTCGAGGATGCCATCACCATGGTATCGACGTGCCGTTCTTACCGAGTTCCCTTGTACATGGCGCTTCCGGCACGATATCTCCCGGCCGTGCGCCAACTTAACGATTTGATTCAGCGGGCGGAGTTGGGCCAGATTGTGGCGATTAATGGGACGAATCATGGATTTTTGCCGCCCGGATGGTTCGTTGATCCGTCGTTATCCGGAGGGGGCGCGGTCATGGACCACACCATTCATGTGTTGGATCTGATGCGCTGGTTCTTGCATAGCGAAGTCACAGAAATTTATGCGGAAATTGACCATCGCATTCACAACGCCGGAATCGACGACTCAGCCATTCTCACCATGCAGTTTGCCAACGGCGTATTGGCGACACTGGACCCCTCGTGGTCACGTCTAGACATCTACCCCACCTGGGGCGATGTCACCCTTGAGATTATCGCCACGGGAGGCATCGCCGCGGTTGACAGTTTCGCGGAGTATGTCGATGTGTATGTGCCGGATGGCAAAGCCGCGCATCGTTATAGCTACTACGGGGAGAACATGAACTTTTCCTTGATCAAGGATTTTGTGGACTCTGTGGAAGCCGGGCACGAATTCGCCATACTTGCCACCGGTGTTGATGGAGTTCGGGCACTGGAGGTGACGCTAGCGGCGTACCGATCCGCGGCAACTCACCAACCTGTATCGTTATCCCCGACACCGCTCAATAGCTAAGATTCTCCCCAGAACACCGGGCGGATGCCAAAGTTGCTCGCAAGGCACGGTGGAATCCGAACGTTAAGTGCAGAGGACGCGGGAGATTCTGGCGGGAAAGAAGGCAGCCAGTAGGGGTTCCGCCTGGTTTTGTTCCCGGTGGTATCAAGGTATTGGCGACGGAATGCCTGTTCATCCGGCCTGGATTAGCTGGTTTCATGATGAAATGGGGACCCCTTCGATTGTTTGCCGATCCGATGCGGGCCGCTGATCTGTCGGATGGACCGTGGGACAGACAGCCTGCGCTAGGTTGCGAGGCTACAGTTCTTATGCCAAAGGGCTATTGCGATACAAGGATGCCGGTCTCTTTGGTATCGGCCAAAAGAAGCGCACTACACATTGGGGGCGGGTTGGCATCTCCTCCGAGCGGGGTAGCCGGAACTGGCGCCTGATGATTTCGCCTGATAAATGGCGCTTTAGGGGAGTGACTTCTGTGCGGTTTGTTCTAACCTCCACGCCAGGGGGCGGCTGCTGACTATGTGGCCGGGTTGTTGGTGCCGATATTTCTGAAACCTATATGCGCGTCGGCCTTGCGACCTGTGAAACAATGATTCCAGTTTATCAGGCCCTGGTGGACTACCTAAGCCGGGTTCCGAAGGATGCTGCCGGCCCAGTCGACATATTCAATTTGGACGAATATTGGCCCGTGCTGGATACAGTGCCGGCAGTTTTCGCTCGTGCGTGGCCCGGTGGTTCTTTAGCCGATCCATGGCATCCACTTTCTTCGCGGGGATACCCGAAGTCCGAACCAGGCATGCGATCGGCACCAAACGTTGCTTAGTGAAGGTTCGTCAACTGTGCAATTATTGGGAATTGGGCTAAACGGCCATATCGGATTTAGCGTGATCGACGTGGGCACGGATGAGCTGTTTGACCGGATTCAACTGGCGGTGCATTTCAAGGCGGTTGGTGGGAGCGGCAGGGTGGTGCGTACCTTCGAATGGTTTGCGAATCTCAAGGAGTATCCATCGACGCGGCGGCAAAGCGTTGGTCGGACCTGAGGGGCGCCCTGTCCGTGACCGGTGAAGAATGGGCCGTTTTAGAGTCTCAGGGATACGTCCCCGATGCGTGGGAATCCATTATCCATTATTCGTTTGAAGCATTTGAATCGTCCCAGGCGCATGGTTATGGGCGCTTACGCATGCGGTAGGTGGGGACTTGGCAGATTTGTTGGGTTTGGCTTTTATCATGGCTAGAGTATCCGCCGCCGTGCGTTGTGAGCGACCGTGGCACGCCAAAGAGGATTACGACCAATTATCGCGGGCGGTGAAAACCCATCGAGGTGCTCGAGGAATTTATCTTAGGTCCTTATCACAGCGACGTCCGCCGTGTGAAATGGACCATTCCTGACGTGAGGGAACTCGAGCGGCGGGGCAGCAAGGAGCTAAGCAGCAAGTGCCGGTAGACGAGTCGGATGGAATTGCTCGAGTGTGGGGCTGTTTGGAGGAGCGACATCCCGGTATTACGAAGGTCAAAAACGATACGTTTCTAGCCTATTTGGTGAGCAAGTGGGACAACCTCTCAGGCGGTGCGAAGCGCCAAATCGCTCGTATTCTCGAAGAGTCGGAAAGTAGTAGGAGTGTTGTGGAAGCAATGTTGTTTCGGTCACTCGCCTCGGAACGACGCATTGGGGATCGAATCCACGCCGGTCTTCGTGACATCGGTGAACTCGTGCCGTTCGTCGAAATACAACGTTGGATTTGTAGGCGATAGTTGGATCACTGTGCGATCCTTCCAGTTTCATTCGCGTTTGGTGTAGGCCTCGAGGGTTGGCCGTATCACCAACCGCGAATCCAAACTATCGGGATGATTCCCGCCGTCTCGTAGGCTCAGACCGTTGGCACAACGGCTGAAATAAGTTCTGACATGGAGAATCGGTCGATTTCAAAGTGTGGACTGGTGATGGCTACGGAGTCGCAAGTCGAAATGGCCTAAGCGACTTACGATGCATGCCCATTGTGTCAAAAACGATAGTTTGTTAAACGACCCCGGAGAGGGGATATCGACTCGAAAAAATCGATGACTCTTGTCGCAAATCTATGTCTCAAAACCAAACGTTTCGAAATAGACAGTCCTCACGAGTTTTGCGACAATGGGCTCAAAGGGTCTCAGGGGAGGGATGGTTTGTGGCCAAGCAGATTACCGTCTCGTTGAAGGATAAAACGGTCGAGGCGATTAACGCGTTGTCGCCGGACTTGGAAGCGTTCGTGGTGGAAGTGGTCGAGCAGGAAATTGCACGACGCGCGCAAATGGCCGCATTGCGGGATATTGCAGGCATGTGGCGGGATCGGGAGGACATTCCAGCGGACACGCCGGAAGCCGTGGTTGACTTTGTTCGGCGGATGCGGGCGGCCGAGGAGCATCCGCCGTTGTGACACTTTATGTGATTGATACCGACGTCTTGATTTGGGTGCTGCGCCGCGATTCGGATGCGGTAGAAACGGCCGCCCGCGATGGAACGCTCGCATGTTCCGTGCTGACGGTGGCAGAGATTCTGCGGCTCATCCGGGATTATGAACTGCCGCGCGCCCAGCGATTTTTCGAAACGCTGGATACCATTCCGGTGACGTATGAGGATGCGGTCCGCGCCGCAGAGATGATGCGGAATCGAGGACCGGGGTTGGTGGATTGCCACATTGCGGCCGCGGCCATTCGACTGGGCGCGACCGTGATTACCTATAACCGCAAGGATTTCGCACGAACGGAGGCGGTATTGGCCGACCCGCCATCTCTTCCCGGAGGCCGTTGACAGTGTTCATTGGTTATGCGCGGGTCTCGATAGCGGATTCAAACCAATGGTGCTTCAGGAAGATGCCTTGCAAAACGGGTTGCAATAAGGTCTTTAAAGACATCATGTGCGGATCGACCCGGATTGTCGGAGACGTTGATGTATGTCCACTCCCGGTGACGTGTTGCTCGTTTGGCGGCTGGGTCGTCTAGGACGTTCCTTGGCTCACCTCATTCAAGTAGTTCAGGAGCTTCAGGACAAGCACATCGGGTTCCCGAGTCTCCAAGAGAATATCGATACCACTACATCCGGGGGCTAGTTGATCTTTCATATCTTCGGGGGCTCGCTGAGTTTGGGCGGTTGCTGATTCGTGAACGGACCAATGCTAGACTGGCCGCAGTGCGGGCCAGAGGTCGTGTTGGGGGACGGCCGCGGAGACTAAGGCAGCATGCAAAAACAACTTTCTGATTTGGGTTGCGGCCGGATCACGTAGTTCCACTCACCCGGTGAAAGGTGTGACGGGTTGGATTGACCGCGTTATGATCTCATCATCCACCTTGCGACAGGTACGCTCATCCAGTACGGCTTGGACCGCTCCTCTTCGGCGGGTGTGCCTAGGGCCGATGCACATTGGACCATTCCCCACGTGGCAGGTCAATTCCTTTGCATATGGAAAGGTTATTGTACTGCGCCGCCTAACACCAGAACAGGTGAGGATGGCTCGGCGGCTGATGACGGCAGGGGAGAGCAGCGTGGTGTGGAAATTGCAGAAGCACTCCACGTGTCGAGAGCAACGCTAGGTTGGGCCTTAAAACCGATGGAGGTGGAGCGGGGGTCAGATCGAGGGCAGGAAGTCTAGGGCGTTCGCTGCCGACAAGATGGAGATAGCCGGAGAGGAACTTGAAGTCGTTCCGCCCTCAATAGCTTCGGACAGCGCAATTTGACGCAACGCCAGTAATTCTTTGCCTCCGCTGACGATCAAATCCGCATGGCTTGCGACCGCTACTTCCAACAACCGATTGTCATCTACGTCGGACAAGTCCGGATGGGTGATGGTAAAATTGGGCACAATAGCGACGATGTGAGGTGCACTCAGCAACGACTGAGCCATGGAAACTCGTTCCTTTTCGGTGCCTAGGTGAGCGGATTTCGGACGAACAATAACTGCACCCAATTCCACAGCCATAGCTAGCGATAGAATGAGCGTATGCGATGCGCGAATCAGATCTAGTAATCGATTAAGCGTGCCGGTTGGCGAACTGAGCAGGGACGAGATCAGAACGTTCGTATCAACGACAACTTTCACTTGCCGGCGCGGAAAGCTCTAACCTCGGCCATGATTTCCTCTTCCGAAAGATTGGCTTCTTGAATGCGTGTAGCGAGGCGTGCGCGTGCAACTTGAAACCGTTGCTCCAGCACGGCTTCTGCGGCCTTGCCCGTGAGAACTTTCACCTGAACCGGTTGCTTCTTTATCATGCGCATGTGTACGACCTCCCGTTCCGGGTATCTAGTTTTATTATAACCACCCCTAGTCGAAAAAGGAACGATCTTAAAATCTCGCTCACAACGACGGTTGTGGACGCCAACGGCAACACCGTGGCCAACTACAACGGCAACGTCACGCTGACCACGACCGGCAACGCCACCGCCATTCAAGATCCGACCAACAGTGCCAATGCTGGGGGGACGGAAACTGTGGCGGCTGTGAACGGCGTCGCGACCTTCACCGTCGAGTCAACCGGCAATGCGGCGAACGTGTCCGACACCTTAACCGGTTCCGCCGACTACAACGGTGCAGCCTTGGCTCAGGGGCAAACCACTCTGACGACGTCAGCGGCGAAGGCAACCTCGTTATCCTTGAGCGCTTCGCCGTCGACCATCGACGTGAATAATGGCAACGAGCCCACCACGGTCAATGTGCAGGTCCTCGACCAGGCTGGCAACCCCATTTCGGGTGTGTCCGAGCCGGTGACCTTGACGTTGACGGGCCCTGGCTCGTTTGAGCCCGGCGCATCAGTGACCTCGACCGCCATGTACATTGACGGCTCGGGCAGTGTTACGGTATACGGCATGCAGAACGGCACGGGTACCATCACGGTGAACGCGTCCTCGACTGGCTTGACCGCCGGTTCCACTGCCATTAAGGCCATTACGGTCGGCGCTCCGTCACAGTTGGCCATCTCGTCTAAGTCCGAGACGACCTCCACCGGCACGCCCTTCACCTTGTACACCGTGCAGTTAGAGGACGCGTCTGGCAACGCGATTACCAGTGGTGCGGCTGCATCCGGTGTCGTGGAGTTGTCTGACAACACCGGAACCGTAGGCGGTACGTTGAACTACTACTCGGTCAACACTAACGGCCAGCCTGGGGCATCGTTGCCCATGACGGCGACCTTGACCAATGGTCAGTTGCAGTTCGCGGTCGAAAACACGAGTGCCGGAACCTCTCCGGCGACCATCACGGTAAAGGACATCTCGCAAAACCCCAACCTCTCCGCGACGGCTCAGTACGACTTCGCGGTGGGTTCGGGCTCTACGGTATCCCTGACGCCTAGCACGAGCCAAAATGTGGTTCCGGGCCAAAAGGTGACTGTTTCGGCGCAGTTGACCGACGCGAACGGCAACAACATCAAGAAGGCCGGTGTTGGCGTAACGTTCTACTTTGGGAGCAACGGGGCGCTGGCCACACTCCCCAACGGGCAGGACGGAACCGGGTCCAACAACGGCTACACGGCTACTACCAATGCAGATGGTGTCGCGACCGTGAGTATCGCCGTACCCAGCGGTGCGTCGCCGTCTCAGTCGTTCACGGTTGACGCGGTGGTTGGGACCAACGCGGCGGTCACGGGTCCGACCTACACGGTCGAGGCGTTAGCCAACTACGCGACGGGAATGCAGTACACGTCGTCCAGCGCTTACACCCCGAACAGCTCGCCAAACAACGCCCCTGCGAGTTGGCCGCCAAGTAGTGGTTCGGTCACCGCAGGAACCCCGATTGCCTCGGGTCTGTACTTGGCCCTGACGAATGGCGTGGGACAGTTTGCATCGTCCAATGACACGTTGGAAATCACTACCTCCAACCCGAACGTGTTGGCGTTGAGCGCCAATGCTGGTCAACCAAAGTTGCCGGCCGCGGATGGCGTCGCTGAGATGCCGACCATTACCCCAGGATTGGCGGGTAGCGCCACGATTACTGTGACGGACTTGTCCAACCCAGCCTTGAGCCCAATTACGACGACCGTTCAGGTGAATGCGGCCACGCCGTCGAGTAACACCACCTACTTCGAGTTGCTGTACCAGGGCAGCCCAATTTCGTCCAGCAACCCGCTTAGTGTGACCGCGGGAACGCCGGTCGCATTGCAGGTCGAAGAAGTTGGACCTGGAGGGAACCCGGTCACGGTTACTGGCACCAACGCTGCCGTGGTTGATCTGATGGGTCCTGCTGGATCATTCCGGGCCACCTCGAATGGTTCGAGCATCACCGCTACGCAAATTCCGGTAGGGTCGTACATGGCTAGCGTGTACTTCGCACCGCAGAGCGGTACGTACACGAGTGAGGGCGGTCTCAGCCATGCTGCTGCTGTCACGGCTGGGGCGTTCGGAGCGTACGGTGCAGAAACCGTCGGCATTAGTGCAGGCGCGACCTACACCGATCCTACGACCGGCAACACCGACACGTTGGGAACGGGTGGTAGTGATGTGTCGAACATTCCAGTCAACACTGATGTGACCGTGAGTGGCCAAGAGACCGACGCGAACGGGGCGGGTATCCCGAACCAGACTGTAACCGTCAACATTACCGGTATTGAGACGAGTGGTGGGTCGTCTAAGACGATCGCTACGGCCACCACAACCACGAACGCCAACGGCTATTACACCGTTTGAGGTCGGGACGATGATCTTTGCTATGTCCATAGGTCAAGAGGGCCGGGGCCGTCGGCCCCGTGGCCGCAGCGGGGTAATCACCAAACAGCGCGAACGCGGTGGTGTAAACGTGCCCCCCGCGTGTTCCACTGCTTGCATGCGGGTCCCCAGCGTTGCCAGGAGCGCCGGTCCATGGTCCGCGAGATCCTCCAAGACGCGCCCCAACGCGTCGTCATTGAACTGGGAGGCGTGGACCGTGTCGCCCCACAGGAGCGCCAGAGGTAAGGTCTGCGCCCAGGCTTCCACCTGATAGAGGGGATTGCGTTGGGGCAGCACATTGATGACCAGCATGAGGAGGATGACACTGGGCGCAATCCGGGCCCGATCCCGGTCCCACGGCACACTGTCATCCACCACCGCGAGCCAGTTGACGCGGTCGGCCAGCCAGCGCACCACCAGACTCAGGCCGGTGCCGGGAAAGATATTCGGGTCTTGCTCTAACACCGTCTCGGTATCTCTCGGAGATTTCAGCATAGCCCAGTACTTCGACAAAACCTCGCCCAATCCTTTGAGGAATATTCTGACTATTTAAAGCCTCGGTCTGACAAAAAAAGAGACGCGGAGTCTGAGAGATGTGGCGGCAACAACGATGGAGCGGTTCCTGATGCAAACGGCCCAATCGACTTGGCATCCCCGTTCCCGTTGTCTCACAAACGGTGGTTTTTGCAATGGCAGTACGTCCGCAATTCTTTTTTTCCATTGGGGGAGAGAAGCGGGGCGTGGATGTCGCAGACAGTCGCCGGAAGGGGAATCATCTGATACAGTAAATCTGGTGATGAAATGGGATATTTAGATAAATGGAAAACACCGGACTCTTTTTGCGTCTATCACGGGACCTCTGATTTTCATCGCAAATCGTTCCAGGAGACGGGCATCGTACCCCAACCAATGAAAAAATTCGGGACTTCGGAAGCGGTTTTTATACCACAGCCAATATGGCACAAGCGCAACGGTATGCAGCTAAAATTGCCAAAGTTACCGGCGGTCAACCGATCGTGATCACGTGTAATGTGGATGGAGCTCGGCTTAGGGAGTTGTCGCCGGTTAAAATTCTTCCTGAATATAACAAGGAATGGCTGGACATCATAAAGGAGAGAAGACGGAGCGGACGCCAACTTCTATTTCATTGGATTTTCGGTCGGTGCGGTGACGGAGTAACAGACATCGTGGAACAAATTCGCCACGAGAGCGGGGATGCGGCGTTGCTTAAGGCGATTACCCCGGAACGGAGCAAGTCAACATATTTTTATGACCAATTTTGGTTTGGCACAGAGGAATCGTTGACATCTCTCGCCATACTGTCATATTCTATCATTAAGAATGATCTGCAAAAGAATGGAGGTCGGAACTAATGGATTTTATGGGTGACGTCCGGAGGGAGTTTGACGACCCCGAGGTTGTCATAACCATTGGGTCAATTCGAAGAGCCCTTTTCACGTTCCGAACCCAGTCCGTTGTTGATCGCCAACTGTCGAGTAACATGTCTTTGTTGCACGAACTGTTTGATGAGGAACCCGAAATTTTGTTTCATGACGATCCTGCCAAATGGGCTGAGCTTCTAGCGTTGCGTTGGGGTTGGGTTAGCAGGGACGAATTGTTTGTTCACTAATGGGGTTCTCACAGGATCGTGCCCGGCCGTGGAGGTCGGGATTTTTTTATGACTCAGGTCTGAAACTAGTCCACAACGACGGTCGTCGACGCCAACGGCAATCTGCCTAAGTATTGTGGCAGTGCGGTAGTTAGCGATGCCGGGGCAGGCCTGATTTCAGCCGCTACGACCAATGGCGATCAACTGAGTGACTTTGCCGCACGCACAATCACCTTCACGAACGGCAAGGCAACGTTTGTCGGCGGCCCGACCAGCAACATTGGAACGGCCGCGACGATTACCGCGAGTCCCACCGACACTTCCTTGTCGGTAGGATCGACGCAGGTGTCGACGGTAGCTCCGCAGGCGACGGCTCTCTCATTGAAGCTGGGCTCGAATAGTCCATCCGACCTCGCGGCGAACAGCCAGTCCTACACGACCTTCAATGACACCGTGGACGCACAAGGCAATACCTATGGCAACCCGGCGGGAACCCAGTGCTGACGCATGAGCCGTGAAACCGGCCGGAGAGGTGGGGGAACGAGAAAAGTTTTTCCATAAGACCCTCTGGACCTAGTAAAAAATTTCTGAGATGATAGGCTCGACTCTAATATAAGGAGC
>JAKACZ010000077.1 GCA_021820965.1 Bacillota bacterium
GCGCGTCGCCGAAGGACGCATTGCCGAGTTCGCGAAACACCCAAGGATCGATGGATGGCTGAGGTCGAACATTTGGGATGACCATACCAAAGATATTCGACATCCCGTGACAAATCCCTTTGGGAACTTGCCCGCGATCAAAACTTTTTCTTCGGCTGAGAATCGCAGACCCTGCGTGATGACGATGCCATAATTTGGCGGCGGCCCTTCAAAAGATATGGGTAAAGATTAGGCCACAGCCCCGGGCTTGCTGTGCAGTCTCTAGCACCCCGTGCATAGTTACCCATTACCCATAACCACCGAATTATCGTGTCCATGCGGGAAATGGGGGGGACGACCGTCCTACCCTGAGCTTGGGCGCATATCTTGGAGAGAGGGGGGATATGCGTGCAGAGCCGGGGACGTTTTATTGCGGTGGGAGCCTTGCTACTCGTCATGTTGACGATGATGTCAGGGTTTCATCGGGTCAATGTTACTCGCTTTGCGCCAGGTCCGTATGTGGTCGACTTACCGTTCGGACCGGGTCCTAAAGCGGTCGGGCGGGCGGTAGGCATTGATGGGCGGCCTTATGGCCCGCTGGCTTTTTCCAGCAACGGGCGCACGACAGTTGTCGCTGACACCTATCATGAACGTCTCCTGTATTTCCACCACGGTCGTCTGCGTAGCCGACCCGTGGGTGGAGAGATGATTGAAGAATTGTTGATAGATCGGGCGGGCCGAGTATTTGCCGTGGATAACCGCTCGTTAAGCCTGAAGTTATATACCGGCCCATCGGTTCGGCGCGTAATGGGGCTTAAACACCAACCGGGTTACAGCGAGTCGCTTTGGCATGTGGGCCTTGCCCCGAACGGGCGAATTATCGTGGAATCGGTGCGGATCGGCCGCGGGACTCTGTCCACTCGGATCGATGAGTATTCCGCAAGCGGTCGCTTTGTCCGTTCGCTCTCAGAGGCGCGCGTGAGTCAACAGGGCTTGCAGCCTGAAAGCGGCTCGACCATTGTGACACCAGTCAAAAGCTTTCAAGTGGCGCCCGACGGAAACCTTTACATTGAGCCGCAGCAAACCCAAGGCAGCAATCGCATCATCCGCATCTACCGCGAGAACGGTCTCTTCATGGGAAACGTGGTGATTCGCTCCCCGGAACGTATTCGCCGGGCCGACTTCCTGGGAATTGACCAGCAAGGCTGGATCTATCTTGCCGTCAACATAGACGTACCCCACAAAGCGCGGATTCTCATCGTTGATGGCCGCGGCCAGATGGTCGCCAACCTCCATGTGGGAGCCATCCCCGTCTATGGCGCGACATACGGTTATGTTCTTCCTACCGGGGTGCTCTATCTCGATCAGTCGACTCGATCATCCTACCGTATCCGCGAGTACCGGCCGGTAACGCGCCGAGAATGGCGTTGGGCAGGATTTTAGGGAGCGGATTGGTTCAGCAACGGGTCTCGTTGTGCTTTAATTAAGTTAGAGACAGCTGAAGGGGAGACATCGTTGCCGAAACATTTTCCTTCGGCGGTGTGGGCCACCGCTTTTGCCACGTTTGTGGCATTTATGGGGATCGGCGTGGTCGATCCGCTTTTACCGCTTATCGGGAAAGCCATGGGTGCGACTCATGCCGAGGTCGAATGGCTCTTTACCAGTTACATTGCGGTCATGTCGCTAGCGATGCTGGTATCCGGTGTGGTTGGCACTCGTTTGGGCGGGAAGAAAACGATGTTGCTGGGGCTAGGTTTTGTGGTAGTATTCGCCACGCTGTCCGGCGCGTCGCCCTCGATTGGATTTCTTGCCGTGGTGCGGGGAGGCTGGGGTCTCGGCAACGCGTTTTTTACCTCGACCGCGCTGTCTATCATTGTGGGTCTGTCAGCCGGAGGCATGGGCCCGGCTATTACCTTATACGAAGCGGCGTTAGGGCTGGGCATTGCCACTGGCCCGCTCTTGGGCGGACTATTGGGAAGTTTCTCCTGGCGCGATCCCTTTTTCGGCACGGCAGCGCTGATGGCCATCGGCTTTGTTGCAACCCTGACCTTGATCAGAGAGCCTCCTGGGCGAGAGCAGCCGCGAACAGCGCGAGACATCTTTCGTGCGCTCGGCAATAAGCCGGTACTGTTTAACGCCCTCATAGGGCTGTCGTACAGCTATGCGTTTTTCACCATCTTGGCCTATTCGCCGCTGACGCTGGCTCATTTATCCGCATTGTCACTGGGCTTTACCTATTTTGCCTGGGGCCTGTTGGTGGCGTTTGCCTCGGTGATTGTGGTCAATTGGCTGTTAAGGGTGATGCATCCGGTCACCGTATTAAATATCAATTTGGGATTTTTGACCGTACTCCTAATTTTGCTTGGCGTTCTGCCGTCAAACGACCTATTAATTCTCATTGTTCTGACCGGATTCTTTTGCGGCATTTCCAATGCGCTCTTTACCACGCTCGCCATGGAGGTTTCACCGTTTCCCCGCTCCATTTCATCCGGCGCCTACAACTTCCTGCGGTGGTCGGGAGCGGCGGTGGCACCGGCGCTCTCCGGGTGGATTGGCCAACGCACCGGTGTCACCGTGCCGTTTTTTGTAGCCGCCGGAGTATTGATTGCCGGCACACTGGCGCTCTTGCCGGCAGCCCGTGTAATACGCCCCGCCTTGGCGCAAAATGAGATTTCCCATTAGAGACGCCGTCGGTCCCTCTAATGCCAGGTTTTAAGGGAAACCAGTGCGATCGTCCAGGCGTTAAATCCCATATGCACACCGATGTTTCATCGAATCGGTGCGCGAGCGGATAATGCCGGTAATCAGAGCCAATGGAAGGATCGGAAGCCAGAGCCACGGATGTTGCGCGGGATGGGCCGAATCAAACTCATGTAGACCGGAAAACACCAGGGCGACCACAGTAATTGCGGCTGGGGTGCCCATGGCCCTAACCAGGCTTGTTTGAAGCACACCGCGGAAGAGCCACTCCTGGTTCAACGCTGATCCTTGCTCCCAAGCGATGTGATGGGCCCGAGTGGACATCCTTCCCCGAGCTATAGCTCGGGCATCTAGCCCCAAGATTGGGACAACGCTTCGGTCTCAAGCCTCCGCGTTGTGGCACCCCAGACCCCCTGAAGGAAGTCAAGGGTCTGCCGTACACGGGACCTTTTCGATCCGGACGACGCCTCTCGGTCAATACATATGTTTGAACACAACGTATCATGGTCCCCGCGAAGAGTCAATCCACCATCGGAGTTGTCGAACGATTTGTCCCCTGAAAGTCTGAAAGGGTCATGGGTCCACGCAAGGTTCCACACTCGAATGGTGGCTGACACCCTGATGCAGCCACATCTTGAACCATTGATGGATGGGGGTTGACCAGGGCAAAGGCCTCTGTCTTGGCATCATGATGTGAGCCCAACAATCCATCCAATGAGATGTCGAGTAGCCCGCAGGCGCCGTAGGTGGACTGTCGCTCCGTTGGCCGCAGACTTTCAACTTGTTCTTGCCCGTGGAAAGTCGAGAGCATGATACTATCTTTCCATAGATAATCATATCATATATTGGTAGGAAACAGTTTGAACCTCCATGACCGGCGCTATCAGAAGGAGCAGCAATGTGACCAGGGAGGCGCCGGGCGTGTGTGTCGTACCGGATTCAACAAGTCGCCCACGTCGGAGGGCATCCGTTGTCCAGTCAGGATAACAGCGCAACGCCCGCCAGTGAAGTCAGGACAGCTAACCCTAGCCCTCCTATGACACCCCATCCAAAATAGCGCCAAACCCAGCCTCCGCCAACCCACCACCGCCGCGCCACCTTATGCCATGACAATGCCGCAGCGATCCCAAACACCAGTTCGTTGTAGTCAGAAAATACTGCACGGTCCCATCCTAATGCGATTTGATCGGCGCCTATTCCCGCCCGCTGAAGCGGGATAACGGCGAGGCCGGGAACAACAACGCCCAGTCCCAAAGCCGCGATGATAGCGATCAGCCAGACGGTGAGAGCAGAGGACCAAGGACGGCGAGCAAAGTGATCGTTCAGAACGACACCCCCTCTGCCAGCACATCGAATGCGTAGGTTGGGATGCAATCAGTGATGGCGAAGCGCATCTGAACTTGTGAGGAAGAAGCTACCGTATTGCGCCGCGCCGTTCTAAAGTTTGACATTTTACGGCTGTATCGGCAACCGCCGCCGGATGGGGCATAACAACGAAGGCACTCAGGTTGGCGACGCATCACGGGTGAGGAGGACATTGCGTCGGCAAGGCCAAATAGCCTTCTGCGCCGGTATCGACGACCGACCGCCCTACCATCGACCAGGACAAGACTGACACGTAGCCCGGCTCAACCAGTGCCAGAGCCACAGCCAATGAATCGACAACAGCGGCGGGTTCGTATCTTGCAGCCCTCGGTTGACAGCCGCTCCATGTCCCATCCCTGGGATGGCGACCAGCATTTCGAGACCGCGTTGACAGAACGACGATGGAGTATGGATGAAGTTTCGTTACGTCGGAGTGACCGCCTTTCAGGTTATGTCCATCGATTTGGCGTATGCTAGGGATGAAATTGCTGGGAGGGACATTTATGACTGAGATCCAAGATCCTCGGGAATTTTTCTCAAAACATCACCAAGCCTATGTCACCAGCGCGAGGCATGCGCACGGCCATGACTTGGATTTGTTAATCAGCGGTCTTGTGCCAAGAGCTGGCGAAAAAGGGCTAGACGTCGCCACCGGTGGTGGGCATACGGCGATACGATTGGCTCGGGCGGGCGTTCAGGTCACGGTAGCCGACATTACCTCGGAGATGCTGACGGACGCCACAACGCTTGCCGCGGCGGAGGGTCTTGCGATAGCTCAGGTTGAGGCCTACGCCGAGTCGCTGCCATTCCTGGATGGGACGTTTGACATTGTGACCTGCCGACGTGCCGCGCATCATTTTCGCGATGTGGCAGCATTTCTGCGAGAAGCTCGCCGAACCTTGTCTCGATCTGGAAGATTAGGTATTTCGGATATGACGGGAAGTCTTCACGGCATCGAATGGTTGAACCGGCTGGAACGCTTACGCGATCCGTCCCATCACCGAGCGTTGGCACCCGACGTTTGGTACGAGATGCTGGTCGCTGCCGGATTTTCTAACATTACTCTTCTTCTCATTGAGGAACCCATGAGCTTTGATCAATGGCTTTCACCGGTCACAGCGGACACGGAGGACGGAGCCCGTGCGCTGGATTATCTGAGACAAAACCCGCCGGCGGAATTTGTACGGGGGTCCATGTTTATTAAGCGGCGAGTCCTAATCTGGGCCGATCGCGAAGCGGCAACACAGTCGTCTTGCTAACCGAAGGATGGTATCCTAATAGCAAAGGAGGGTTTCTGCCGCATGCGTCGTTGCATTGAGTGGGCCGACCCGGACGCCGCCGGGTCTTGCGCCAAGGAAGAGGTAGATGGGGAGAGGCGTCGGCCTGGCGTCTGGGCAGAGGCGAGCCTATGAGCCAGTCGTTGCGTCGGTTTTGCTTTCGGGACAAACAGTGGATTTTTGATGGGAAGACCTACATCCTCGCGATTATGAACCTCACTCCGGATTCATTTTCCGATGGCGACAAGCACTTCCAAGATCCGGGTTTTCAGGTAGAAAAGGCGGCGCGTCTTCTTGAAGACGGTGCGGATGCCTTGGACCTAGGCGCCGAATCGACGCGGCCCGGGCACACACCCATAACTGAGGAGGAAGAATGGGAGCGGCTTGGACCTATGCTTAAGCATGTTCGAAGCGCATACCCTACGGTTCCCATCTCCGTGGATACGTACAAGCGGGCGACGGCTGAACGGGCGCTGACCGAGGGCGCAGATATGATCAATGATATTTGGGGGCTAACGCGGAATGCAGGGATGGCCGGTCCCATCGCCGCCCAAGGCGCTGGCATCATTTTGATGTACAACACGCAGGAGGACCCGAGCTTGCCTGTGCCCATCGCCGCTGTACAACAATTTTTTGCCGACGCCTTAAAAAGGACGAAAGACGCTGGCATCATGCCTGACCACCTCCTCGTGGACCCTGGGGTAGGATTTCGGCTGCAGGGACCGTCGGTTTGGACGATTCTGACACATCTGGGCGAACTGAGCGGACTGGGCGCCGGCATCCTGGTCGGTCAAAGCCGCAAGCGTTTTTTGGGGAAAGCGACCGGCATTGCCAACCCACAAGACCGCGATCTAGCCACCGCCGTGCTATCCGCGTTTCTGTCCTTGAATGGCACGGACGTCGTTCGTGTGCATAATCCCGCCGCGACCAGGCAGGCGCTGCAAATTGCCAAACAATGGAGGGCGGCCGGTGGGACGGATTAAACTGAATCGGATGCGGTTTCACACGTGTCATGGAGCACTGCCGCATGAACAGCATGTGGCACAGGAGTTTTGGGTTGATGTGACCTTGGAACTCGATTTGACCAATGCGGGCATGAGTGATCGATTGGCCGACACCGTCCACTACGGCCGGGTCGCCTCGGTGGTTGAGGAGATTATGATGGGTCCGCCGGTAAAGCTATTGGAGACATTGGCCCATCGAATCCACCGTTCGGTGCGAGAGTTGGATCATCGCATCGGCTGGTTGGAAGTGCGGGTGACCAAGGTGGATCCACCCATCGGAGTGCCTTCCGGCGGTGTTGAGGTGGTGGTGGAGGATGGCGGTTAGAGTGTATGTTGGAGTTGGATCGAATCTCGGTGATTCGGGTCAAGTGGTGTCCGAGGCTTGTCAGCGCGTCATTCACCTGGGATCGGAAGGACGCACGTCCTCGCTATACCGTACCGCCCCCAGGGGCGGGCCGCCCCAGCCGCCCTATTGCAATGCCGTAGCCGTTTTTTCTACTGCGTGGACGCCGTTTCAAGTATTGGGGCTTTTGCGCCGCATTGAAGCGCACTTTGGACGCGCCCGCCGTCAGCGCTGGGGACCCAGAATATTGGACCTGGACCTGCTGTTGTTCGGCGACCGCATCGTGCTCCATCCCCGGCTAACAGTGCCGCATCCGCGTCTGGGCGAGCGTCGGTTCGTCTTAGAACCGCTGTTCGAGCTGTCTCCTGATTTGGCGTTGCCTGATGGACGGACGATCCGCGCGCTGAGGGAAGCGGCCATGGACCAAGAGGTGATCCCGTGGTAATGGCGGGCACAGGTGTGTCGCCGCGCATGCGGCTTATTGAACAGGAACTTGAGACTCAGTGGCTGGGACGCCCGACGACGATTTTGGCTGAAGTCGACTCCACCAACCGATGGCTCAAACGGCAGTTCATGACCGGATGGGCCGCGCATGGCGCGGCCGTCTGGTCCGATGCCCAAACCGAAGGTCGGGGACGGCTTGGCCGCGCCTGGTATTCTCCTGCTGGCGCCAACATTTACACATCCATCTTGCTATGCCCTCCGCGCCAGCGCTTGAGTGGGGTGCTCAGCTTGGTGGCGGGCATCGCCGTGGTCCATGCGGTGCGGAGGCATACCGGGCTAGACGCCCGGATCAAATGGCCCAATGACGCGGTGATTGCCGGTCGGAAATTCTGCGGCATTCTAGTGGAGGCAGGCGTTGAGCCGGAGCCGTGGGTTATTATTGGTGTTGGCGTCAACGTGGGCGGACCCATCAACCCCGCCTTTGCACACGCCGTGTCATTGGCCGAGGCGTTGGGCGGCCACCTGGTCCGCGAAGACTTGTGGCTGGATTTAATGCAGTCGCTGGAGGAGGCCTATGATCAGTGGCTTAACCATGGCGACCAATGGGTCATCCAAGCCTGGACCTCCGTCAATGCCACCCTGGGCCAGCGCGTGCGGGTGAATCGGCCCGGCCATGATCCCTGGGAGGGGATTGCCGAGCGTATTGATTCCGATGGAGGTCTTTGGCTTCGCCAGGGGACCCGGCTGAAAAAGGTCATCGCAGGCGAGGTCAGCATTCGCCTGGCGGACGGGCGCTACGCACCAGACAGTTTTTGATATAGCGATAGCATCTCGATTAACGCTAAAGCCGCATCGCTGCCTTTATTCCCTGCCTTGCCGCCGGCGCGTGCTTGCGCCTCTTCCATAGTATTGCAGGTGAGCACCCCGAAGATAACCGGCTTTTCTCCGGTTCGCGACAGTTCAGCCACACCAGAGGCGACGGCAGATGCCACATAGTCAAAATGAGGCGTTTCGCCCCGAATGACGGCGCCCAAGGTCATGATTCCGTCATAGAGGGGCAGCGCGCGGCGGGCGGTACCGGGGATTTCAAACGCCCCCGGAACCCAAATTGTGGTGATTGCCTCAACGGACATGCCTAACCGGGCCAAGGTGTCCAGTGCTCCGCGCAAAAGCGCCTCCGAAATATGCTGGTTGAAACGGCTCACAATGACCGCGATGCGCCAGTTCTGGTCTCTCAGGATCCACTCGCCGTGAAACGTCGGCATGCAATTCTCCTTCAGGGCATTAAATCCAGTGGCCCATTTTTTCTTTTTTCACCGCCAGGTACGCGTGATTTTCCGGTCGACTGCCAACGCGAATCGGTATCCGGTCGACAATGGTCAGCCCGTAGCCTTCGAGCGCATAGTACTTATCGGGGTTGTTGGTCAAGAGTTTGAGTTGCGTAATGCCCAAATCGCGGAGAATCTGGGCGCCAACTCCGTAGTCGCGCATGTCAGGAGGAAAGCCTAAGGCTAAGTTGGCGGCAACGGTGTCCATACCGTTGTCCTGCAGCGCGTACGCCTTAATCTTGTTGGCCAAGCCGATCCCACGACCCTCCTGACGCATGTACAGGAGACAACCGCGGCCCTCTTCAGCGATTTGCCGCAGTGCTTGATCCAATTGTTCGCCACAATCGCATCGGTATGAGCCAAAAACATCGCCAGTCAAGCACTCGGAATGTACGCGAGTCAGAACCGGATCCCCGTTGGCGACATCTCCCATGATGAGGGCAAGGTGGGGGGCGCCGTTTAGCTTTTCGGTATATGCCACGACCCGGAAATTTCCGTAACGGGTCGGCAGCGTGCTCTCGGCCTCGCGGACAAAGAGGTTATCCTTTTGCAGGCGGTAGCGCACCAGATCCTGGATGCTAATAAGCGGCAGGCCGTGGGTGGTGTGGAACTGGACCAAATCCGGGAACCGGGCCATCGTCCCGTCAGGCTTCATGATTTCACAGATGACCGCGACCGGCTCAAATCCGGCCAAGAGCGCCAAATCCACGCTGGCTTCGGTGTGCCCGGGGCGACGCAATACGCCGCCGGGCCTAGCCCGCAAGGGAAAGATGTGGCCGGGGCGGACCAGGTCGCCGGGGTCTGATTCGGGATTGCATAAAACCCGAACGGTCTCAGCACGATCCTGAGCGGAGATACCCGTGGTCACATTGTTGCGGGCGTCTACGGAGACGGTAAATGCGGTCTTCATGGAGTCTTCCGGCGCCTCGACCATCGGCGGCAGATGCAAGCGATCTAGCCACCCGGCCGCCATAGGGACGCAGATCAGTCCCCGCCCATATTGAGCCATGAAATTAATCACGTCCGAAGTGGCGTGCCGCGCCGCCACCACCAGGTCGCCTTCGTTCTCCCGCGATTCGTCATCGACCACGATGACCATTCGGCCTTCGCGGATTGCGGCAATGGCTTCATCTACGGTGTTCAATGATCGCTCATTCATGGTGTCCGTCCTCCTTGGGATGCCGAATACGGGATCAGCAAGTGCTCAACGTACTTCCCCAACACGTCAAATTCAATGTTGATCACGCTCGTTTCGGTCCACTGTTGCATGTTGGTGTGCATTAGGGTGTGGGGAATTACCGTCACCGTTAGCTGTCCCGGGCTGGTGTCGACCACCGTTAGACTGATCCCGTCCAGGGTCACCGACCCTTGCGGAAGAACCCACCGCTGAAACGCGCGGTCATAGGACACCGTGACATGGCGGCTTGCACCCTGTGAGCGGATCGATTCAACAGTTCCACGGGTATCGACATGGCCTAATACCCAATGTCCGCCAAGACGCGTGGCGGGCGTGAGCGACCGCTCCAGATTCACCTGGTCTCCCGCTCGAAGACCACCCATAGTGGTGAGTGACAGCGTGGTGGGACTGACCTGGACACCAAAGTGGCCGGTCAATACGGTTACGACGGTAAGGCAAGTGCCGTTGACCGATACCGACTCCCCCAGTTTCAAGTCTTGGCAAAAGGGTGCGGCGATTTCCATCCATCGACCGACGCCGTCATGGTCCAGCCGGGTCAGCGTCACGGTGCCTAAGGCTTCAACGAGACCGGTAAACAATCTTGCACCTCCTCCTGACCGGTTGGGGACGCGCCGTCGGTTTGCCGCCGTGCGTCAATGATAATATCGGGACCGCGCCGTGCCACCTTTTCCATCTTGAACCGGGGCGCAGACATCAGCGAAAATCCCACACCGCCCACGGCCGACGGTGCTTCTTGTCCTCCCAAAATCAAGGGCGCCAGGTATCCAACCCAGCGATCGGCAAGTCCCTGCGCCAAAAAGGCCGCGTGTATTGTCGGGCCGCCCTCCACTAAAACCGACAGAATTCGCCGCTCGGCCAAATGTTCCATGACTTCCTTTAAAGCCACGTGGCCATTTGGGTCCTGTGACACTCGGATGACTTCACCGCCCGCGCTGAAGATGTCGCGCTCCCATTCAATGGGGGCCTCCTCCGTGGTGAAGACTAACGTTGGTGTATCCGCGGCGAGGTCAAAGATTAGTGCGGCGGATGGAACCCGGCCGCGTGAATCCAACACGATACGGACGGGATTTTTCCCGCGTCTTTTGCCGCGATAAGTGAGCCGCGGGTTGTCCGCCAGCACGGTGGCGGACCCGACTAAAATGGCATCGTGCTCACGTCTTAGTTCGTGTGCGTGGGCCAACGCCGAAGGCGAGGTAAGATATTTCGACTCACCGGTGTACGCCGCGACCTTTCCATCCAACGACATGGCTGCCTTCAACGTGATCCACGGCCGGTGCTCGCGGCACCAGGTGAAGAAGGCGCTGTTTAATTTCTGTGCTTCGCTAAGCCCGTCTCCAACTTCGACGGTGATGCCGGCGTCTTTGAGCCGTTGAATCCCGCCGCCCTGGACCCATGGATTGGGATCGGACACCCCCACGACGACGCGGCGGATACCGGCGTTGATAATGGCCTCGGTGCAGGGTGGTGTATGGCCTTGATGGTTGCAAGGCTCCAAGGTGACGTAGAGTGTTTGACCGCGGGCGTTTTCACCGGCTTTGGCCAGCGCCGCCACCTCGGCGTGGGCAGTGCCGGCCGCTTTGTGATACCCTTCAGCGATAATGCGGCCGTTATCGCCGACAACTACAGCACCTACCATGGGATTGGGCGAGGCACTGCCCATTCCGCGCCGGGCCAAGGTTAAGGCTCGCGCCATGTATTGACTGGCCATTTGTCCACTCCCCCACGAAAAAATCCCCCGTTCGGGGGGGATGGAAAATTGAAGACAGACTCCAACCACTTGAGTTGTCTACCTTCTCCCATCCAGACTATACTGTCGGCGCCGGATTCTCACCGGACTCCTGCCTATTGGCTCGCGGGCTACTCGTTACCGAGATCACCGCCGGTCGGGAATTGGTCCAGTCGGACCTCACCACGCCCCGAAGGTACTAACTATTTATTTGTATAATATGGTGAAATCGCCAAAACGTCAATCGACTCCATTAGTACCGGGCGAAAACTCGTGCCGCGGACGGACGTGTGCCAACGAAAGCATCAGAGCGTCTAGCATGTCACCCGCGTGATAGGGCCCGGTATTTTCGGGCACAATCATTAAGGCGTCAACGTTCTGCCAGGACGTCTGCACGGCCGATCCCTGGTTATCGTGCGGCCACAACGCTAACTGACCATTATCGGACAGAAGACGGCAGCGGACGTATTGCCGCCGGTCTTCATGCGATGTGAAGTCCGTCAAAAGGGGAAGCCGCATGCGCGGGCGCTCCCAATCCGTCTCGCCTAGCAAGGTGCGAATGGCCGGACGTACAAATAGTTCAAAAGTAATCAGCGCCGACACCGGGTTTCCGGGAAGACCGATAATGGGAACGCCCAGCACATCCCCAAACGCCAGTGGCTTGCCTGGCTTCAGATTGACGCGCCACATGGTAAGATGACCCAACGATTCAATCACCGATTTGACGAAATCGAAATCACCCACTGACACCCCGCCTGAGCTGACTAGCAAATCGCATTCATGGGCCGCCTGTTGAAACAGTGCCTGAATGGCTTCGGCGTTGTCGGGAGCGCTCGGATATAATATTGGCTGGCCGCCGGCCTCCAGGATGGCGCCATAAAGTGCGTAACTGTTGGAATTGCGGATAGTGCCCAGCTCAAGCGGCTGCCCCGGTTCACGCAGTTCGTCCCCCGTGGCCAATATTGCGACGCGTGGCGGATCGACGATGGGGACCTGATCGATTCCGATGGTGGCTAACATACCCATGACCGGCGACGTGATGACGGTTGTAGCGGGAGCAACCACTTGGCCGCGGCGCATGTCTTCACCCTTGCGGCGAAGATAGAGCCCTTTACGCGCCTTCTTCAAAATCTTGACGGTATCGGGCCGATCACCAGGCGCTGTCCATTCCACCGGCACCACGGTATCCGCACTGTCCGGTACCGGGGCCCCGGTCATGATTTTAAAACACTGACCGGGTTTCAGCGTCGCGAAAACGGGGTGGCCTGCCCGTGCGGTTCCGATAACCGTGAGGGTGGTGGGCTTGGCTTCGGTGGCACCGGTGATATCGTCCGCCCTAACCGCGTAGCCGTCCATTGAACTATTGGTAAACGGCGGCACATCGTCGCGCGCATTCGCTTCGCGGCTCAAAACGGCCATGTGGGCGCTGATCAGGGGGCGTACGGTCTCCCTGTTTACCGGATCTATATTGCGGAGAATAATGTCTTGAGCTTCTTCGACCGAGAGCAGCATGGGACCTCCCTCAGCTGTGATGGTATTATTGTAGCAAATTGCTTCCATCTGCGGACATTCGGATGTCATACCTGGGCAAGCTATCATGATCGTCGACTTTATTCGCGGCACTTCGATCAGATCAACGCGCTGGAAGTGTGGTAGCATTAGCCTAATTTCTTTCGGGGAGGCCGCCCGTGGCACGACTTTTGGCAATTGATATCGGAAATACGCACATCAAGATTGGTCTTTTGCACCAGGGACAATGGATTGAGGAGTGGCGACTCGCCACCGACATGCGTCGCACGCCCGATGAGTACCGCCTGTTCGTCCGTGGGCTTTTGCTGGAGTCCAACGTGGAAGCGGTCGATCGGGCTATTGTTGCATCAGTGGTACCGCTCTTGACGCCGTTCTTTCTTAGGGTATTAGAAAGCGTGAGCCTAGTACTCCCCCATGAAGTTGTGCCTCCGGGATATGGACTCGAGGTCGATTATCCTCCGGCCAACCTCGGGCCCGATCGTTTCGTTAATGCGCTGGCTGCCTGGGAACTCATGCACCAACCAGTGGTCGTGGTAGATGTCGGCACCACCGCGACCGTGGACGCCGTCGCCGACGGCGTGTTTCTAGGGGGCGCGATTGCGCCGGGTCCCCACTTTCTGGCGCAGGCGCTGGCGCAAGGAACCGCTCGGCTGCCATTGGTGACTCCCGCAATTGAGCCATGGTCCATCGGAAAGAATACCGAGCAGGCTATTCGCTCCGGTGTGGGTCAAGGTTTTGTCGGTATGGTCAAGGGCCTTATTGAGAACACCCGCTCGGTGATTGGGGTGGACGCGCCGGTGGTTCTTACTGGAGGCTGGGGGCAGCGTCTCGCTCCGCATTTGGGGTTTCCTATCCGTTTGGAGCCCCAGTTGACGCTGGAAGGTCTCAGGCTTGCCGATCAATGGCTGCACGTTCATCCGGTGCATGAGCGCTGAAAAGTGTAGCGGTCAACATCGCATGCCCCACCAATTGATTTCAAACTTGCAGTCGCTAGTTGGGCGCGTACCAGTTCCATCCGGGTGCCGTTTTCGGTCGTTCCGGCAACAAACGACGGCTTGGTCCTGCAGGAAAATCGCACAGGCCTCGCGCAACCCCCGGGCTGCCGCAGTCCGATTGCGCAGGGTCCGCAGGCGTTTGATCCGGCCGGCGCCGGGCTGAACCAGGCTATGATTGCCGATTATCGGCGCCCTTGTGCGCGGCCACTGGGGCATTGGGGAGCGGCTCCACTGGGGATCTCGACATGAGTGAGGATCGGTCGCAAATGCGGACCTAAAGCGTCCCCGTGGGCGATGGCCACACTGCGGAATACCACCGTTGGCCTGCCTGCCGCTTGGTTTAACCGCCTCCGTGCGAGTGGGTCGCACACAATAAGCGGGAGTTGTGGTGGTACAATACCCGGGATTGGCTGGCTAATTTGGATTCGCGGACTTTGAAACCTTTCTGCCGCGGGTTGTGATTCTGGATTCTACGGCGAAGGGTAATCAGCGAGAATTGGTTGAGGAGTCGATTGCGGAGGCCGATGAGGCATTTTCGTGCAACAACATACACAGGGAACAGGGACTATCTTGGAATATCACGTTGGATGCCCTCGGGAGGCGCCCCGTTACATCTCGTGCAGGCCTGCGAGACATCCAGGTGCCGATGCAGGTGAGTGTCGGTGACTAGGACGTTCCGGCCGCTAGTGCGGGCCCCTTCCTTTTGTAGTGCTAAAGTTGCCCGGCTTGTTTTAAAGGGCTCTTTCGCAAATCTTCGGATAATTACAACGGTACGGGATCCGTCGAATCGATGACGCTGACCGCGACGAAAAGTGGTACTGTCGGGGTGAGCGGGAGCTTTGACCTAAATACCATCGTGGCTGGGGTCCAAGCTAGCGTGAGTACGAATGTGGACGTATCAACGTATGCTGCAATCGGCGACTCCGTCACCGATCCTACCGTGCAGCCGGGCCAGTACTTTTACGGCGACTATGGTGTTTGGCGCTTCAAGACGTACGGGGACTACGAGACCTTGAACCTCCCCGGCCTAAAGGCCGGAGATTCTGAGGGAACCACCATGGCTGCGTCGACGGGTTGTGAAACCCTGGGAGTGCTCCTCCGGACTCGCCACGGCTTATCCCACCAGCAACATGGGCGG
>JAKACZ010000028.1 GCA_021820965.1 Bacillota bacterium
ACCGTACGGAATTTTAGAGGGCCCGCAGGAAACCGGGCAGGGGGACGCACTGAGGCACCGTCAACCGAAAGGGACGGCCAACGGAGCGAGCGTCTCCTACACCACGGCGCCTGCGGGCTACTCGACTATGTTCCCCCCCCCCTTTTGGGCTGTTGCATGCGCGACATCGCGACCGTATTGCCTGGCCAGGCGAAATCAATGGCGTTTGCTAGAAGGCGTTCGACTAAATAAAACCACTACTATTGTGGTCCGGCTGGCATACGTGATGTGCCACCAGGACACTCCTTTCTGACTGCGAACCGTCCACCGGCGGTACCTTGGATGTCGTGCTGCACCGGATTTCGTCGAGAATTCGGGTGTTAGTTGTCGCGCATCACCAAATGAACGGTATCGGGACTAAACCTGTTCAATTCGGCCTGGGTCACCAATCCGAGTTGCCACATGGTCATCAGGCAATATATCGCCGTCGATCGGCGGAGGTCATCGAAAGCTTGCCCCATTTCCTCATCTCGCTTATGGATGAGTTCGTACAGTTTCAGGTAGTGTTCGTGCGCAGACACGGCGTCGTCATCACACAAGGTTCGGCACTCGTTCAGGATTCTGCGGCTGAATCGGTCAAGTGCTACCGCCCTAATCTCCTTGAACACCCGCCAATCGGGCTCTGGAATACCCATCTCACGTTCCTTTCGGTGTATCATCCCGCCGCCTTCTTGAAACTCGTTCCCATGTGCGTGATATTGCTGGAGCGGCGGGCCCGCCTTCGTTGTTCCTTCCATGATAGCGTATGGATGGCACTGGAACCGAGTTTCGAACGAAAAAAGAACAAAGAGACACCGGCCGCATGGGAGTTGGGGACAGACGGCACACTACTTCATCGGCAATACGCGCCACGCCGTTGGGGTACCGTCGGAATTCACGGACACTTGTGGCGGCAAAACCGCATCAAGTTGCCGCGCGCCCTGGAACTGTGGCCCGTGGTTTGCCCTTTTCGGCCGCCCGGCTGTCTGGGCGGCCGCGCTGCACTGGGATACAGCCCCGTGGGAAGTTGCACAGCCAGCCGGTGTCGATTCGCCGTGAGATGACACGGTAGCAGTTGGACGCGGTGGCTCGACAAGCCAGCAGCATATTGTCGCAGGGGTATCAGTGCCGCGTGCTCCTCACTATGAGTCATTATGCTGACCTCACCGCGCGGACGGTCGGCCGACCGTTTTGAAGATTTGGATGTCGAGGGGCGCGTGCTGGTAGAGACGCTCCTGACGCCGGTCTTGGTCGGCCTAGGTGACGTCGGCGTGCCCAAAATCGCCGTATTGACCGGCGTCGATCCGCAGGATTTGCCGACGGCGACTCGCATGGCGTTTGCACGGCCGCAGCAACACGACGATCGGGCAGGTGGAGCAATAGCCGCCAAGGTGCGTATCCCGCTGGGTTAAACACGCGATAGGTACACATCACGGCTTGGTTGGCTTACAGTACCACCTGTTTTTATTAGCGTATGTGCTATAGCAATGTTAACCGGGCGAAGATTTCTTCTTAGCCGGAAGTGGGTGGGACGGAGGGGTGCAGTCACAAGAAGGCGGGTCTTTGGGTAGTCGGACGCTCCGACAATCCTAACCACCTCACCGGCGGATCAAGTGATAGACGTCGGTGTGATGCCGTCGCTCGCGCGATGCCACCTGGATTTGTCGCTGATCGATTAGCGATGCCGCCTCGGTTTTTGCTATAACCACTCCATCCAAGAGATACAACTCGGGGCGCGGCAGCCCTACAGCCGAAGGGCGCGGACCAGTCACCGACACCTGAGGCGAGTGCCAAACCCAGTCTCCTCGCTGCTGCCAAAGACGGGATGCGGGAATGAGCTGCCATGGCAGGGGAGACCACTGGCTCAGCCATTCGGTCAAACGCCCCAGTCGCAGCGGTCCCCCTTCAGCCACCACCACGAGATTCCCGTGAACATCGTCAGTCTGGTATCCCTCTAGTTTGACCCGCCATTGCGCAGCCGTCTCCTTTCCGGTGTCGGCCTCCAGAGCGATTGCCGAGTCGGGCCCAGACGTCTTCATAATCGCATCCGGCACCACGCCGCCGTTCTCCAGACCGTCGATGGTCCATTCGGTAAGATAAGGGGCCAAGGCCAAGAAGGTCTCGGTTCGCAATGTCCAATGGCGCAATTTAGCCCGGCGCCGGTATCGCTCGCGGTCCCATAGGCCGCTTCTTTCCCACAGCATCCAAGGCTCCCAGACGATGTTGGATGGGTCCAGTTCAAAAATGCGTTCCAGCTGGTCCCGGCTAATATAGCCGGCAAACTTTAATGCCGACCCGAGATCATAGTCCATTGGAGCCCTCCTGGGCCAGTGAGTAATGAGGCAAGCGTACCAGCCACGGAGGCATGAGTCGACCGTTGCGGGTGGTTTGCAGTATTGCTCGGCCCCGGGCCAGATAACGGAGACGGGCGTTTACGGTAAACGGGTCCGCACTTTGGCGAAAAGCCCGGATGTCCTCGGCCGCACTCCCCGGCATGATGATACGATGGCGCGCATTCGCCGACACGGCTTGGATCAAGGCGGGGCTGAGCTGCCCCATGTCTTGATGGGCTAAGACCAGGCCAACGGCATAACCGCGCGCCAAGGCAAGAAAGTCGCCCAGGTCATCGCTGACCCACTGATAAAATTCGTCGAGATAGATGAAAAATGGATGGTGCGAAATGGCGGGGTTGCGGCGGTAGGCGGCTTGGGCCGCCCCGTGCCAAATAAGAGTGCCAAGGGCTTTGGCCGACTCCCCCAAAATGGCCAATGAGAGCGGGCAGAGGATCACCCAGCGGTCTTGCAGCACTTCGTCCCAAGTGAAGTCGGCCGGCCCGGTTAACACGCGCCGAACGGCGGGGTTGGCCCATAAAAGCTCCAGACGGTTTATCAGCCCCTGTTGATCTTCGCGTGAAGCGTTCACCTTTCGTGCCCATTGCTCCTGGAAGTATTCTCTCGCGGCGCTGTCCTGGGATACTTGTGCCATCCGCCGCTGAAGCGCGCCGTCGCGAAAAAAAGCTAGCACATGGCCGATATCGGCGTTCTCGCCGTGAAACTCCTTAATAAGACGCACCGCATGCAACAGCCGCACCCGTGCCGCCACCGCGTAATAGGGATGCCCACCGCTGCTGATTTGGTTGAGACTCCACACCAATCCTTCGGCGGCTTGATCGGCTGGGCCGCTCAGCGGGTTGAAGTGCGGACACTCGGCGTCACCTGGGTCGAAGCGGATGACTGACCGACCGCAGGCTAATGCCCGGCGGTAGGCGGCTTCGGACAAATCACCTTTAGGCTCGAGCACTAACACGCCATGGCCTTGGGCAATGTCCTGAGCCATGAGCGGCATCAGAACGGACGAAGACTTTCCCGAGCCGGTTGGACCGAGTACATGTAAGTGTAAGAAGCGGTCGGCGGGGTCGAGCACCACGGGCCAGGGGATGGGCAGACGATGGCCCAAGAGAGTCTTATGCCTCGGCTGGTAGCGGCTCATGATAACCCAGGCGCCCGCAAATAGGCAAGGCAGCAATACGGTTAAAGGCTGCCAGCGGGCCACCAAGCCCAGTAAGGAAGCGCCAGACAGCCCCGGCGCCCAACGCTCGTGAAACCACACTATCCGCAAGGAGAGGACGATGGTTAGGAATGCCAACCCGCGTGATATCGGAACCGGAGGTAGGGGGGCAGCTAGCCGGACAACGCCATCGACCCACATAAACAGGCCAAGGTAGGCCAGAACCAAGGCACTTAACCAGCGCAAAAAACTGCGAGCCTGGCTGGTCATGAACATTCCCCCTCGGGAGGAACTTCGCGTTTTAGGCCAGACCTCCTTCTTTTGCATAAGGCGAGTGGTGTCGATAGTTGTCGGTTTGGTTGGACAAACTGATCCATCTTCCGTTCCTGCAACCGCCCGTGCAGGATCTCGATCACTACCCGATCGCCTTTTGATATGTCTGAGACGAACACAAGACATTGATGCGCTGTCAACTACCCCGGCCTGAAGGCCGGAGCTCGCGACTCCCCGGAAGTGCGTGCGACGGTCGAACCTGTCTCCTTCCTTGAGTTGGGGTCGCATCGTAGGGTGGTTGACAACACCCTCACGCCCGGGGGCGTGCCCCGGTCGCACCTGTCAACCGGTACTCGATTCCCAGACGGTGCAGGTTCATCGCGCCAATGCGGTCATCGTTCGACCGGTACTGGCATTGTTGGCAGGTAAAGCGGTGTCGACGTTTGTCGCGATTGCTGCGGCCCACGTGTCCACATGTCGGACACGTTTAGGACGTGTATCGGGGATCCACGGCCACCGTGCGCGCTTGCTGCAAGGCGGCCTTGTATTCGATCATCTGCTGGAGCTGGTAAAACGCCCACACAAACAACGTCTGCCCGCCATAGCGATCGACGAGTGCCTTGCTGACCTGATGGTTCACATCAGTCATCCAACGGTTTTCTCGTTGACCGAGACGCTTCAGACTCAAGTCCGAGTGCCTCCATGGCCGCTATTATCCATCGTCTGCTCCATTCAAACAAACGATTGTGGCAACCTTGGAGAACACGTCGCCCGAATACAAACAGAAACTGGCATCACTATTAACCCTCAAATTTCAGCTATTCGACAACGCGGCCTAACCGCCAATTGTAGTCTGCGGGCAGATATAACAGGTGGATAAAGGTCAAGCGGCGGAACGCCTTGGCTTTGTGTTGCTTCGTTTTCGGCGGAGCCATAGCGCTCTCCTTTTCCAGCGATAGTAAAACCCTCCAATGACAGCCGGGGGCGAAAATCCTAAACGGGCGCTAGCACGCCAAACCGAGCCCCCCACGGTCGCCATCCTGGGTGGGCGACTACCCAGGCACCCCGCGGTAGCCAGTCTGGAGTGGCGGGCCCGGGTCTTCCGGTGAGGCAGGCTGCGCGGTTCGCCAGTAGCCTAGCTTTTTCAGCTGGCACACTGCCCATTGCACGTTCTCCGCGCGGTCGCGCCCGTCATAGTAGGTGGCGTCCCGGCGGGCGATAGGCGTTGCCGCCGGCATAGACCACCTTGAGGCGGCGTGTGCATCGCTTTTTGGGCGGGCACCCGGCGGACTCAGCGCGTAAACGGCGGCCGAGAACGTGTGGCGGTCTAGCTAGGCCGCCAGCACCAGGGCTTGTCGGAGGGCACGGTTACCGACGTCTTGGCAGGCCTGCGTTCGTCGGCGCACTTATAATCCACGACCCCACGCGACTTAGCGGACGATACGGTAGCTAATGCCAGGTGCGGTGAGGGCCTTGGCGGTTTTTACCGGTATAGTGACCGTCTGCGACCCCAGTTGAGCTGTGGCGGTGCCCACCACAGTGCCGGCGGGAACCGTCTTCTCGTGCGGCATCTTCAATGATAGGTGAACCGAGTAGTCAAGACCGGGCCATCCGATAAACTGCACCCGTTTGGTTGCGACCAACGGAATCGGCGACTGCCAGGGGGCGTTGAGTTGAGCTAGCTTCTCGCCCTGCGTGATTACGGTATGTGTGCCCACGACCTTGGCGGCTTTTTGAAGCAGTGTATTGGCGTCATTCAAACTGGCCTGCAGCTGGTTGGTTTTGCCGATGGCCGGCTGTCCCATGACCGACGAATAGACGGTCAATGTCTTTTGACCGACTGTGACCTGCTTGGCTAGCACTACGCAGCCACCGGCCTGCACGGTCGAGCCGGTCTTTACTCCAATAATGCCCTGATGACCCACCAAGTTGTTGTAGTTATATTCCAATTGGGCCTGACCGGGCACCTGCAATTGGGGCATGGCTACAATCTGCCTGAATACCGGATTTTGCATGAAGATGGCTGCCAGCTTCATTTGATCGGCCGCCGTGCTCGCAGTGCTGGGGTCCAGTCCCACCGGGCCGTGGTAGTGCGTGTGTGTAAGCCCTAGCTTAGCGGCCGTCCGGTTCATTTCTTGAGCGAACTTGGAAGGACTTCCGGTGATCCAATCCGCCAGCATGGTCGCCACGTTATTACCCGACGGAACCAAAACGCCCTCGAGCAGGGTTAACTCAGAGAGTCTTTCCCCGGTACTGACAGCCATGACTGACTGATGGGATTGCGCATCTTGTGTGTATAGCTGAACATCCTGTGTCGTGACCGGTAAGCTGGGCCCGCTTTGCCCTACCGACAGCGGATGGGCACTGAGTACGAGGTATGCGGTCATCATTTTGGCAATGCTGCCAATGGGAACCGGCTGGGATGGACCGTGTTGGGGCCAGACGCCGACCCCAGCGACCTCGGCATCCGCTTGCACGCCGGCGGGCCAGGGGAGGGACGGTTTCGATCCGGCAATGGTTAGACTGGTTGGCAGTTCATCGGCCAGGGTAGGTTTGGCCACGGGCCGAACGATTTGCACGACGACGAGGGCGACGATAAGTGCGGCGACGATGCCGGCTATCCACGATGTGCGCAACAGTTGCTCGCTCCTTAATTTATATAGAGGTCTCTTACAATTAAAACGCGAAAAGCGGCCGGAAGTTACGACTATCGACCACTTTTTGTCGATCCAATGTCTGGCTTGCCGGAACACCGCTGAGCGCTTGGGCTGACGCTCGCGGCAATTGATGCTAAAGGCTGGAACTTTTGGATCAACTACATCGATTGGCCCGACCAGTCAATTGGATCCAGATAGGAAAAGGGTTTTAAGGCTTGATCGAGCACTTCGGTGATGTGCTGGAGATGCTCGAGGGTGTCAGCTTCCGCACGAGCCACTAGCGCCGGCTGGGTATTGGATGCGCGAACCAAACCCCAACCATACGGGAACACCACGCGCACGCCGTCAATGTCAATGACCTCAACGCCCGAATGGTCGGCAAAGTACTTTTGTAGTGCCGAGACTACAGCGGTTTTACGGTCATCGGGACAGTCAATACGGATTTCGGGGGTGGAGGGTAGATTGGGGACGTCCTCTAACAACCGGGACAGCGATTTATCCGAGTTGGACAGAATGCGGAAGAGCCGTCCCGCGGCGTAAAAGGCATCATCGTACCCGTAATACTCGTCCGCAAAGAACATGTGACCCGACATTTCACCGGTGAACACAGCGTTTAACTCCCGCATTTTGGCTTTAATCAGCGAGTGGCCGGTTTTGTAAAACTGCGGCTTGGCGCCAAGACGAGCCAGTTCGTCGTAGAGTGTCTGGGAGCACTTGACTTCCACAATCGCAGGCGTACCCGGATATTTCGTGGCAATTTCCCGCCAGTACAAAATCATCAGGCGGTCGCCCCAGATGATGGAGCCGTTTTCGTCGACAACGCCGAGTCGGTCACCATCCCCGTCAAAGGCGACACCTAAATCTGCATCCTCTTGTTTAACAGTGCGGATCAAATCGGTTAAGTTCTTGGCGACGACGGGATCGGGGTGGTGGTTGGGAAAGGCGGGATCAGGTGTGCAATAGAGAGGAATGGCGTCGATGCCGAAGGCCTTCATAACGTCCTCGGCAAAGAGGCTGGGCGTGCCGTTTCCGCAGTCCACCACGACTTTTAGCCTTCTAGGCCCCAGCCGAATTTTTTCTCTCAGCATGGCCAGATAGGCGGGTACCGGGTTAGCTTCAGTTCGGGTTCCCC
Organism: Bacillota bacterium; assembly: GCA_021820965.1. Taxonomy (GTDB): domain Bacteria; phylum Bacillota; class Sulfobacillia; order Sulfobacillales; family Sulfobacillaceae; genus Sulfobacillus_B. Next base: position 7,588 of record JAKACZ010000028.1, read on the forward strand.
GGCCTTCGGCAAACTGGCCCCTTTCCATAACACGGCGGACCTCTTGGATATCGTCCCCGTAAATGGTGGATTTGCCGTATGCCAGCTTAAATCCGTTGTATTCCGCGGGATTATGGCTGGCCGTAATCATCACCCCGGCCTCGCGATCATAATGCACGCGGGCGAAGTAGAAGATCGGGGTCGTGACCTGGCCGATATCAACAACGTGGATTCCAGTCGACATCAGGCCCTGAGCCATGGCATCGCGGTATGCGGGAGACGACGCCCGACTGTCCCAACCCAGGAGTGCCTCTTGGACTTTCCGCTCGCTGAGGTACGTGCCGAATGCCTGTCCAAGGCGAACGACGTCCTGCTCGTTCATGTCAAGGTCTACCAAGCCGCGAATGTCATATTCGCGAAATATAGTTGAGTTCACGCCCTATACCGCCTTTCCGCCACAAATTTCTCGTCTAAATGATACCGTTTTTGCCGGGCAATGTGAGCCCAAGCACATGATCGGGCGCAAAAAAGTCCAGGATAAATGGTGTGACCCGGGTAGATTTACCGAACAAACTTCGATAAAATTTAGGTGAATGTTCGCATGTTGTGTTGACCAAGGGAGGATGACATGGCCTCGAACGACGCCGAAGTGCGCTATGGTGAGGAAATCGCTCAAGTTGAGCCAATAGGGATAGAACACATTCACGAATCTGAACGTCATGGTAAGGTATGGTCCGTATTCGCTCTATGGTTTGGCGCCAACGTCGAGTTAGCGACGTTAACCACGGGTGTGGCGGCGGTGTCGTTGTTCGGCCTCAGTTTTTGGCAGGCGGCTATCGGTCTGCTTATCGGCAATGTGCTGGGAGCGGTGGTACTCGGGTTGGCCTCGACATTGGGACCCCGTTTAGGAGTGCCGCAAATGGTTCACTCTCGGGCTCCCTTCGGCTTTTTCGGTAATTTTCTGCCCGGCGCGCTTAACCTTATCGCCGGCGCGCTGTGGTTTGCCGTTAACACGGTTTTAGGTACATTTGCGTTCACTGCTCTACTTCACGTGAGTTTTGCCGTTGGACTTATCATCATGGTCGCTATTCAAATTATCATCGCGGTGTATGGCTATAACATGATTCATGCGGTAGAGCGGTGGATGGTAGGACTCTTGACCCTGGTGTTCATCGGAGTGTCGATCTTTGCCTTCGCCCACGCCCACTATGCCCTGCCGTTCAACGTTCATTCGCTGGGCAAGTACACCGGGATTACCGGTGGCATTATCGAAGCGGTGGGTCTGGCCTGGTCCTATCTTTTAGGATGGACCGCTTTCGGCTCCGACTACACCCGCTACCTTCCCCGAACGACCAAGTCGTTGCGTGTATTCGGAAACGCTGCCGCAGCCAATTTTATCGCGGCCCTGTGGCTGGAATTGGTCGGTGTTGCGTTAGCGACAATATTCCCTGCGGCGGCGGCGAACGCCAACCCTACGGCGCTGCTTGCCGGTATTCAGCCGCATTGGTTGGTGGATTTGACACTGCTGGCGGTCATGCTGGGCACCATCACGGCCAATGTGCTCAACATCTATTCGGGTTCCCTCTCGGCCTTGGTCATTAATGTCCCCGTCAAGCGATGGATGGCGGCATTGGCGGTTGGGGTTGTCGGTGCGGTCGTGGCGTACATCGCCCACAAGGCCTATTATGTGGATTTCGAGAACTTCCTCTTTCTATTGGGTTACTGGCTGGCCCCGTGGGCGGCGGTGGTGCTGGTAGACTTCTTTATCATCCACAAGGGGGAGTATCCGGAGACAATCTTTTACAACCCCCGTCGTATCCTGAACCGTGGATTTTGGGCTTGGGTGATAGCAATTATTATCTCCGTTCCCTTTTTCAATCAGTCGCTCTACGTCGGCCCCATTGCGTACCGCTATGGCCATTTGGGCGACATATCATATTACGTGAGTTTTGTTGTGGCCGGACTGCTCTACTGGATTATCGGCAAGCGGCAAACGACCTGATAACTGGAGTCTAAGGGGAGTCGGCCCACGGGGTCGGCTCCCTATTTCTTGTGTCTGTCCAAATGGGTTGATGTCAGTGTAGAATGGCTTAGCTGCATCAGGAGGAGGACTGGTCGTTGGAGATTCGGCCCTATCGTCAGCAGCAGGACTTTCGGGCGGTTTTGGATGCGCAATGCGACCTGTATCAAATTAACTTCCCGCGCTTTGTATGCACCCCGGTATTTTTGGCGGATCAGGCGCAGCGGCTTCGGGTTGCCGGGAGACGCCCCATGGAAAACGGCATTTTCGTCTTGGATGATGAGGGAACCATGGCCGGATTTGTGTGGGTTGCCGTACGTGTCGATCTCCAGGGCGCGTACGGGTCGATTGACCAAGTCTACCTCAAACCGCCGTATCGCCGGCAGGGTTATGGCAATTGGCTAATGAATGCTGCAGATGGCTTTATCAAGAAGCAGGGACTCAAAACGGCTCGGCTTTATGTCACCCGGGAAAATGCGGATGCGGTGCGCCTGTACCAAAGGCTGGGCTATGAGGTCACCCGCCACGAAATGGAGCGCCACTTTTAGTTGTGGGGCGAAAATTGCATAAGCCAGCAGTCATGGAGCTGGCCCTCGTGCCACTCTGCGGCCGGCAAGAGTCGCACCTTTTTAAATCCGCACTTTTCGTAGACGTGTACGGCACGGTGATTATGAACCCGAGGATCAACCACCACCTGGTCCGCACCGTAGGTCGTGGTAAGGCTACGAGCGACGGCCTGCACTACGCGGCTTCCGATAACCTGGCCCCACAAATCGGGTTCACCGATAAAGAGGTCAAACTCGGCAACGCGAGCGTCGCGAGGAAAACCCCAGGCGCACAAATTCTCTGGTTCGGCCGGATACACTTGGATATAGCCGATGGGGCGATCATGATAGCAAATGGCGCACCCCTGAACCGAGCTACCCTGTTTGGTTAAAAACCGCTTGCGAATCGCATGCTCGTCCTGTGGTTGATCCCGCCCCTCGTAATATTGCAGGACATTGGGGTCGTTTAGCCAGCGCATGAGATGCGGCGCATCGTCTGGGGCTATCGGACGGATGTTGATCGGGCCGTCCCTGAGGTGAAAGCCTTTAATGGGAATCCTCCGTTTCCGAACGAGCGACCCTCTCCAGCACCGGGAGAGGGCCCTCACTCTGTTTAGGGAATGGTAGACACGGACGATGGCAGGGTAATGGCCCGGTTTGGTTGCTGACCTAACGTGGCGGTCTGGGTAATCGTCCGTCCATGATCGTTCAACGTCAGCGTCACTGTGGTTCCAACCCGATCGTGATTAATCGCCTTTTTCAGGGTCGATGCCGAGGTCACGCTCTTTCCGTTGACCGCGGTAATCACTTCGCCCGCGCTCAGGCCGGCCTTGCTGGCGGGGCTGTTAGGCTCCACATAATCCACAATCACACCGGATGCCGTCTTTAGATTGTACTGCCGGGCCAGCGCCCTATTGTCGGTGGTAATGAAGACACCCAACCAAGCCCGCGAGACATGACCCGTCTTCATCAGTTGCGGCAAAACAGCGTCGACGGTTGAGGTCGGAATGGCAAACCCAATTCCCTGACCCTGGGTGGAAACGGCAGTGTTGATGCCCACAACTTGCCCGGCAAGATTTAACAATGGTCCGCCGCTATTCCCTGGGTTAATAGCAGCAGATGTCTGAAGCAAATTGGTGTAGTCCCGCGATCCAATCGTGAGCGGACGCCCCTTGGCGCTAATCACACCGACGGTGACGGTGTCACTCAAGTTATAGGGGTTGCCTATGGCGATGACCCAGGCACCCACCGGCGTCTGGCTTGACTGACCTAGCACCAAGGTTGGCATGGCCTTGGGCGGGGTAATCTTGAGGACCGCCAGGTCGGTGGCGTAGTCCGATCCCACAACGCTCGCGGTAAACGGCTTGGCATAGCCCTTAACATACACTTGAATAGTGCTCGCCCCTTGAATAACGTGGTCGTTGGTCAGAAGGTATCCGTTCGACCTAAAGAAGAAGCCGGTGCCGATGTCGGTCTGCACCTCGGTCTGGGGCAGGGTGCCCTGACCGCCAAAGAGAGACCCGAAAAACGGGTTGTAGAAGGGGGATTGGTTTACGTTGACGTTTTTTTTCACCGTCGCCACAACCTTAACGATTGCCGGGCTCACCTGCTTGACCACGTTAGACACCGAGTTGGGACCCATCGGCACATTAGATGGTGACGAGGCCACGGTGGCGTACTGACGGATGTTGGCCGAAGCGTTTTGCTGCGCCTGCGCAGAAGGGTTAAGTTGATTGTAGGTATAAAGTCCGCCGCCGACGGCGCCGGCGCCCACGGCGAAGCCGACGACCGCGGCGGCTACTGTCCGTTGAATACTCGCCATGAACTTGTCTCCTCTCACAGTTTTGTCTTAGTCTAACCACAAAGTGTTACGGATAGGTTACGGGGTAAAAGGAGTGTTGCGATCTCTTGTGCCTCAGTCTGGAACGGGTGCCAACCGGGACGGGGATTGCACGATGCCGGATTCGCCAAAATTTTTCAGCCCGCCCAATTGTTAGCGATTGCGCCGCCAAACTCAAACTCAACCCCACGGTCTGAGAAGGCCCGCACCTCACAGGCACGGTCGCAATGCGTGCGATAAGTTCCGCAATCCGGGCCGGTGTCACAAGCACCGTTGGTGCATGCCTCAAACGCCATGCCGACTTGATTAGCTGTCCAGAAATACGTCTGGTGGACCCGAAAGTCGGAGCGGTTCCCTTCTGTCGAACGATTTTTTACTCAGCTTGCGGGCAGATTCGAAGACACACCGCCTGCGTTCACTACGTTCACCGACCGTGAGGAATTTCTGATCGGCGCGAATCCCAGGAATCCCGGCAGGTCAGTTGCGTACCGATCCGCTTTGTGCTACCATGCCAGGAGAGTTTTGGCGCGCGCGTATTCAATCTTCAACACAACCTGATTAGACTTCCGAAGTTGAGGGCATGCTGACGGCACCCCGATTTCGTGTTGTGTCCCACACTTTCGATCAATCTCACATCCTTTTGGAGGCTATCATGGAGCGCGAACTGGCGCTGGAGTTTGTCCGGGTTACCGAGGCGGCCGCGATTCAAGCTGCGCGGCTGATGGGCCGCGGAGACAAGAATGGTACCGATGCATTGGCGGTAGACGCCATGCGCGCCATGTTGGACACCGTTGACATTCGGGGAACGGTGGTCATCGGCGAGGGCGAAATGGACGAGGCGCCGATGCTTTATATCGGGGAGAAAATTGGCGACGGCCGCGGCGAACCGGTCGACATTGCCGTGGATCCGGTGGAGGGAACCAATCTAGTGGCTAAGGGGCTGCCTGGTGCCATTGCGGTCATGGCGGTAGCACCTGAAGGGTGTCTTTTGCACGCTCCCGACATGTATATGGAGAAGATTGTGACGGGTCCCGCGGGCCGTGGCGTCATTTCGCTAGATGCTCCGATTGAACAGAATTTGGAGGAGTTGGCCAAGCGGTTGGAAAAGCCGGTGAGCGACATTACTGTGGTGCTCTTGGACCGCGAGCGTCATCAAGAGAAAATACGCCGGATCCGCGAGGCGGGCGCCCGAATTCGCCTCATCTCAGATGGAGACGTTTCGCCGGCGTTGACTGCGTGTGTCCCGGATTCCGGCACCGATATGCTCTTGGGTTCGGGCGGTGCGCCGGAAGGCGTATTGGCGGCGGCAGCGGTCAAATGCTTGGGAGGCGAGATGCAGGCGAGACTTGTTGTCGAGGATGCCGAACAGGAACAGCGGGTGCGTCAGATGGGTCTTTCCGATCCGCATCAGCTTCTGCATCTGGAAGACCTGGTACGTGGAGATGACGTACTCTACGTGTCCACTGCAATTACCGACACCGATTTACTCGACGGCGTCCATTACGGCCCGCAATTCTGCTCCACCCACAGTGTGGTCATGCGCTCGTTAACCGGAACAGTTCGGTTTGTGCGAGCTGACCACCAACTGAACCGCAAGTGGCCGGAAGGCCGACCAGTGACTCACTCGAGGAGGAAGAGTTAGATTTTATGGCTGAAGAGCTAAAGCAGGAAAGCGAAAAGGCCGCGGCCCCCAAACGGACGCGACGCACTCGTACCACAAAGACGGACGAGAACCAGGCCGATATGGCCATCGTTACGCCAGACGAAAACGAGGCCGCTGCTCCCAAGCGGCGGACGAGAAAGACGTCGTCAGCTTCGAGCGCATCCGAGAGCACCGCTGCCAAACCGCGCGGCCGGAAGAAGCGCAGTGAACCGGAGGTAGCCGCACCCGCGCCCGAATCACCCGCTCCAGAGGAAACGCCAGAGGTTGAGAGGGCCCAGAGCCCACAGATCGTGGATAGTCACCAAGCTGCCGTGGAGGCCACCGAACCGAGTTCCGTACAAGATGTCGATTCTGATCGTGCCCCACGCGCAGAGGATCACGCAACCAAAGAGGCGGGCGCCGCTAAGGCAGAACCTCTGCAGCAGTTGCCGCCCCCTTCCCTTGCCGTCTCCGATAGTGTGGTGCCCTTGGCCCCGAGACTTCCGCATGTAGCAAAGCCGCGCAGTGTGGACGCGGACGCTCCCGCATCCCCGGCGCCACCCAGCTACAATAGCCGACCGCGCGACAACCGGCGGCCGGAAAATGCAGGACGCCCAGCGAACTCGGCCAGTCGCCGTGATATACCCCGTCAGCGCGAGGCACCCTTGACGATGGCACAGTTGGACGCGATGACACTGTTGGAGTTGTACAAACTGGCGCGTCAGCTTAACATCGATAATTTTCGGCAGTATAAGAAGGGCGAGTTAATCTGGGAAATTTTACGGGCTCGCACCCACAAAGACGGATTTGTGTTTGTGCAGGGCCTATTGGACATTGTCGGAGACTACGGGTTTTTACGTCCCACTGATTTTCAACGTAGCCGCGAAGATGTCTATGTCTCAGCTTCCCAAATTCGCCGGTTCGACCTTAGGGCGGGCGATCAGGTCTCTGGACAGGCACGCCCTCCCAAGGACGGCGAGCGCTATTTTGCCCTCCTCCGAGTGGAAGCCGTTAATGGCGTGTCGCCCGAAAAATCTGCCGAACGGCCCGATTTCGAAGGTCTGACGCCGATTTTCCCGGACTCCCGATTTCGCCTGGAGACTTCGCGTGAGGATTTGGCGTGTCGGCTGGTGGACATTATCGCGCCGATCGGGCGTGGCCAGCGTGGGTTGATTGTCGCTCCGCCAAAGGCCGGGAAAACGGTCCTGTTGAAGAAACTGGCCAACGCCATCGCGCAAAATAGTCCCGAGACGCATCTCATGGTCCTGTTGATTGATGAACGGCCCGAGGAGGTCACAGACATGGAGCGGTCGGTTCGCGGGGAAGTGGCCAGTTCCACGTTTGACGAGCCTCCGGAGGACCATATTCGGGTGGCGGAAATGGTGTTGGAACGTGCCAAGCGGCTGGTCGAAATGGGTCGTGACGTGGTGATCCTGCTGGACTCGATTACGCGCTTGGCCCGAGCCTACAACCTCACTATCCCGGCATCCGGTCGCACCTTGTCGGGCGGCATGGACCCCGCCGCGCTGCATAAGCCCAAACGTTTTTTTGGTGCCGCCCGCAAGGTAGAAGACGGAGGCAGTTTAACGATCTTGGCGACGGCGTTGGTAGATACCGGTTCGCGCATGGATGATGTCATCTATGAAGAGTTCAAGGGCACCGGCAATATGGAGCTTCATTTGGACCGCAAGCTGGCCGAGCGGCGAACCTTCCCTGCGGTGGACATCAAACGATCGGGAACGCGACGCGAAGACTTGCTGATGACCCCTGAAGAACTGGACATTATTTGGCAGGTCCGCAAGGCGATACACAATCTCGGTAATCAGGAAGCCACAGAACTCCTGTTGCAAAACCTCAAGCGCACCCGCTCCAATAGTGAGTTTTTCAAGTTGTTTATGGCTAGTCAGGGGAGTCAAGGATAGTGGCGGAGGGGACGGCGCCAGCCGCCCGCGTATTAATTGTGGATGATGATGCCCACATTCGGGAGTTGTGTCGACTATATTTGTCCCATGGGGGATTTTCGGTTGAGGACGCGGTTGATGGAAAGCAAGCCATCGACCGGGTGGATCACGAGGCTTTTGATTTAGTTGTCCTCGACCTGATGCTCCCCGAAGTGGACGGGTTTGATGTGCTATCCCATATTCGCGAACGCGATACTTGGCTTCCCGTGGTGATGCTGACTGCCATGGGTGATGAAGAGGACAAGATTCTGGGATTGGAAATGGGCGCCGACGACTATATGATTAAGCCGTTTAGCCCCAAAGAGCTGGTGGCCCGTGCCCGTGCCGTGCTGCGAAGGGCGTCCTTGGCACCGGCATCCGGAGATCAAGAGCGCATCCACCATCCCGGGTTGGTCATTGATGTGAACGAGCGCGTGGTCAACGCTGGACACGATCAACTTTCTCTGACACCGCGCGAATTTGATCTGCTGTGTTTTTTGGCCCGCAATCCCAAGCAGGTTTTCAGCCGCGATCATTTGCTAGACCGGGTTTGGGGTATTGACTTTGAAGGGGACAACCGCACTGTCGATGTGCATGTGACCCGACTGAGGCAAAAGCTCTTGACCAGTTCTTCTCCATATGAATATGTGGATACCGTCTGGGGCCGAGGTTATCGATTTCAGCCCAAGGCGCGAGAATGAGCGAGTGGCAAGATATCAGCGAACGAGTGCAAATCTGGCTTAGGCGGCTTTCGGGGCAGCTCGTCCTCAGTCACGTTTTTGTGGCGGTTGTGGTCCTGGCATTCGCCTTGGGAGTGGCGCAGATTTCCGTTCGCCATTACCTGGTGCGGGTGCAGGTGGCCAATGTGACCCACGAGACGGCCGCGATGGCCAGAGTGTTTAAGCAATATTTCACCGGCAACGTGTCGGGGTATGAGACAGGTTTTGCGATTAAGGCGCTCAACAGTACCTTGAACGACCGGGTTCTCCTCTATGATTTGTATGCCAACCCTCAAGTGCCTATTATTGCGTCACACGGCCAGGCTCCCAATGTGGCGGTTCCGCAGGAAGCTTTCGTTGCCGTGCTCAAAGAGGGCCGCCCCTATCACGCCACAACGGCGGGCAACGTCGTGATTGTGGGCATCCCGGTCTTTAGCGGAGGCACGTTGGCCGGCGGCGTCTTTGTTGAATCGCCCTTGTCCTTGACCCATCAGATTGCCAACTCGCTTTTGGGCTTGCTGGTGCTGTCCGGGGTGGTTGCCGCATTGTTGGTGGGTGCGCTGGCCTACGCCATCGCGTGGCGATTGTCGCGCCCGATTGACGAATTGCGGCAGGTGGTGGCGGGCACGGGACAGTCCGACGCCAACGAGAGCCGGCGCGCCGCCGAGGGCGAAGGGCCGTTGGAAGTGCAGGCGCTCGCCCGGGAGTTCAATCACCTGGAGGACAGAATCCAAAGCCAGATGGCGCAACTAAAACGCGAGGCCGAGGCACGGGATGCTTTAATGGCGCACGTTGCGCATGATTTGAGGACACCCTTGACCTCCATCCGCGGATTCTTGGAGGCGGTCCGGGACGGGGTGGCGGTGGATGTGGCCCACGACCGCGCGGTCGAGGTGGCCTGGGAGGAAACACTCCGGTTGCAGCGGCTGGTGGATCGGCTGTTAAAAGCCACCCGCATCCGCAGCGAGGGTGGCCCGAAGGAAAAACTGTCGGTGCGCCAATGGGTGGACAAAACCTTGGAACGGATGGAGCCGGTGCTAGAGCGGCACCGACTGCGGTTGTCGCAGGGTCAGCGGGATGACACTGTGATTTGGGGGAATGAGGACTATTTGGTTGAAGCGCTGCTCAACGTGATAGACAATGCGGTCAAATGGTCTCCGGAAGGTTCAACTATCGAGGTCAACACAACGCGCCAGGAAGGCTTCATTGTCGTATCGGTCCACGATCAAGGGCCCGGCATAGCCGAAGAGCTCTTGCCGCGAGTGTTTGAACGATTTGTAACGGGAGATGCCTCACGTCAGCAATCCAGCGGTCTGGGCCTGTCCATTGTGGATGAAGTGGCACGCCAACATCAAGGTGAAGTGATCATCCATTCAGCACCACAGTCCGGCACCACGGTCCAACTACGGCTGCCCATTGCTGAAGTTGATTAAGGCCTTGCTCCCGCACTGCAAAATTGCTACAATTAGGGGTGATGTTTTAATGAGCGCGAAGAAGGTGATCACTATGAAGGCAGAAATTCATCCGCAGTATCACCGAACAACTGTGACTTGCTCGTGCGGTGCGGTGTACCATGTCGGGTCAACCCGTGAAAACCTCAAGATTGAGATTTGCGGCCGATGCCATCCGCTGTATACGGGCCAACAGCGCATTGTGGACTCGGGCGGCCGCGTGGAACGGTTCAAGAAGCGCTACGGGATGAAATAACAGAGAAAACAGAGCCCGGGGCTCTGTTTTTTTCTTGCGGGGTGCAAGGCGTGGACGAAATTATGAAGGGCCGGCTGGAATCGACCAAATCGCGGTACTGGGAGCTACAGGAGGAAATGGCTAACCCGGCAGTGTTGTCGAATCCTGAGTTGGCGCGCAAGTACGGCCAGGAGTTGGCCGAATGGGAAGAGATTGTCTCCCGCTATGATCGGTATCAGGCGTTGATGGCAGAGTGGGAGACAGCCCGTGAGCTGGCACGCGATGATGATCCGGAAACGCGGGAGTGGGCGCTTGACGAAGCCAGCCGGCTCAAAGAGCAGTGCAATAGGCTGGAGTTGGAGATGGCCCGTCTGTTGGCCCCGCAGGATCCCAACGATCAAAAGAATGTCATGGTGGAAATTCGGGCCGGCGCGGGGGGCGAAGAAGCGGCACTCTTCGCGGCATCACTCTTCCGTATGTACGTCCGCTACGCCGAACGGCAGGGGTGGCGGACCGAGGTCTTGTCCCAAAACCCCACCGACATCGGGGGGTACAAAGAAGTCATTTTTATCATCGAAGGCCGTGGCGCATTCAGCCGGTTGAAGTTTGAGAGCGGTGTGCATCGGGTGCAGCGGGTTCCGGTAACCGAAGCAGGAGGCCGGATTCACACCTCCACTACCACCGTCGCGGTGCTCCCGGAAGCAGAAGAAACGGAAGTGATCATTAATCCGGACGATTTGCGCATCGACACCATGCGCGCGTCGGGTGCAGGAGGCCAACATATCAACAAAACCGAGTCGGCCGTCCGCATCATCCACCTGCCGACCAATATCGTGGTCTATTGCCAGGACGAAAAATCCCAGTTGAAGAACCGGGAAAAGGCGATGCGGGTGCTACGGGCTCGCCTGAAGGATCTCACCGAGACTCAGGCGCACAATGCGGTGCAACAGGAGCGTCGCTCCCAAGTCGGCACAGGCGACCGTTCCGAGCGCATTCGTACGTATAATTTCCCTCAGGGCCGTGTCACCGATCATCGCATCGGCTTGACGCTCCACCGCATCGACGCGGTCATGGACGGCGACTTGGACGAACTCATTGCGGCACTAGTGGCTCATGATGAAGAGGAGCGACTCCGCGAGGCTTAAGATGACATGGCAGGAACTCATGCGACAGATGTCGCGCCGCTTAAAAGCCGGTCACATTTCCGACCCTGACCGTGAAGCCCTATATCTCTTGGAATGGGCGACCGGCCGCCGCTATGCGGAGTGGGTGGTCTCGGGGGGGGCTGTTGAGGCGGATTCCTTAGACAGGGCAGAAGCGGGCCTTGCCCGGCGATTGTCCCACGAGCCTTTAGCATATATTACAGGTCATCGGGAGTTCTTCGGATTGGATTTGGCGGTATCTCCGGCCGTGTTGATCCCGCGGCCCGAAACCGAGATTCTGGTAGAGACGGTGCTGGAGCGGGTGACGTGGGACGCGTTCCGGGTTGCCGACGTCGGCACCGGGTCTGGTGCCATTGCTTTGGCGCTGAAGAGTGCCCGTCCCGACTGGACTCTCTTCGGGTGCGATATTGACGCGGCAGCGCTGGATGTAGCTCGGGAAAACGGAAGACGGCTTAACCTTACGGTGTGTTGGCTACTGTCCGATTTGCTGGCATCGGTGCCACCGCCCGTTGATGCGGTCGTGGCCAATCTTCCTTACGTAGATCCCGAAGGCGACCTCTCCATGTCATGGGAAACGACTTACGAACCGCCGTTGGCACTGTATGAGGGTGGCGGCGGGATGAAGGCCATTCGCCGTCTCTTGCAGCAGGCGCCGGACTGGCTTGTTCCGGGCGGTCAGATATTTTTGGAGTGTGCGCCGGATCAGGCGCAGAAATTAACCGGCGATTTGCATGCTGCCGGGTTTGGGCGAATTTCCGTCGTCCAAGATTATGCGGGGTTGGATCGCGTGCTGTCTGGGACCAAAATGTGACAAAATTTTACGCAGGAGGAAATGGTGTGTCCGAATACATTGAACCGCAAGAATTGGCCCTGCGGCTAGCCGATCCCAATCCGCCTCTATTAGTTGATGTCCGCATCGGGCAAGTTGGCCATATCCCCAGCGCCGTCCACGTTCCCGTGTTGGATTTGGAAGATGAGCCGCGCGAATGGGAGCGAGATCGGGACATCGTGGTCTTTTGCCAGTTCGGCAAGGGCGCCAGCGAGTACGCGGCTGAAGTTTTAGAGGAGCAGGGTTTTCAGCATGTCTTGAAATTGCGCGGGGGCATGGATGGATGGAATGCATATCTCAGTGGGTGGGCTAAGAGAAGATTCCGTGACAAGACCTGATGTTGGGATAGCAGATACACGACTGTAAAGGACGGTTGAACCTCCCCGGTCTGAAGGCCGGAGATTCTAGCGGGACTTTCCCACTTACCGTAGTACCTCATTAGGTCCGATTGAAGAAGGGAGACAGGACGCAGTCTGCCGTGCCGATGTCGGGGCTTTTTTGCCGATTCTATGTATTACCCTGCCATGATGTCCAACATGGCAGGATTTGCCTAGGGTTACGGCGAATGATATTACCCTAAGACGCTGGTGCAAAAGTCGCCAAAATCTCCTAAAACCCGGGTCCGTCTAGTTCCGCTCCAAAAATACAGCGATTGCGGATTCTCACGCGGAATCTCCATCACCGAGCACGGCACACATTTTTCGCCTAGCCTAAAGGAATTGACGGCGAGGATGGCGAAGTCTTCGCAGCACAGGCAATCCGGAGGAGTGACGGGTGTGCTGGGAAGTCATCAGTGAACAGTAAGCTTTACCGATTTGGATGGGTGGGAAGAAGCGATTCCCGCGACCTCCCATGTTGGCCGATTATCTGCCATGCAGGAGCCGCCATCTGACCAAGGTCGGTTTGGCTTTCATTTCGGCTGACGGAGGATGCCGCGAAGCGCGAAGTGCGACGGAGGTGGCAGTCCCATCAATTGACTGGGAAAGCCCATAGGGCAGGCTGGTATTAGAGGAGGGCATGCCGTTGACGAAAATTGTGTTAGTGACGGAAGTGCGCGAACCCGCAGGACCGGTTGTGCGGTGGGATCTGGCATGGCCGCTTTTTTTGCCCGATGCGGTGGGCGATATTCCAGCCGGGGACGGGAAACAGGTCGTGCCCTTGGCTCGTTGGTTCTGGGAGGCCATGGGGCGCGTGATGGGGCGTCTACGACCGGATGGTCCCGAGGCAGTGTGGTGTGTCGTCCCGGCGTTAACGCCTGCGGCGGAGGATCTCGTCATTCGACTCGCATCATTTTGGTCGGACACGGTGGTTGACTATCGCCACCAGCCTAGTGAAAACAACTGTTGGCGCGCGCCCGTGGTAGATGTCTTCGGGGGAGAGAGTCAGAGCGAGGCTCAGGTGCGGATGACCGAAGTGTATGGACCGGACGAGGCTGCCCGCTATGCCATGCCGCTGTTAGGCGTGGGCCGAGCGTTCATGCGGGTCGAGGTGGTCCCGCCCAATAGTGCCACGGCCAGACTCCACAGCCATTCCGCGGTCGATGAGTATTATTTGGTGTTGGCGGGACACGCCCTGTTGAGAATGGGATCCCACGAGTTGGAGGTTGGCCCCGGAACCCTCATCGGGAAGCCAACCGGTCCCGACTTCACCAGTCATTTGGTGACATCGCTGGGGGAAGGTGTCACGGTGCTGGATATCGAAATTTGGCCGGACCGCGAATTTAGGACCAAGGACATCGTGTACTATCCCGATCAACGTGAGGTGCTATGGCGGGGCGAGGGGTGGCGCGGAGCCCAGGTCATGTCGGCTTTGGGATCCGCCGACGACCTCAGCCGACATTATGACGACGGCTACGTTCGAGAAGACGACGGAAGCTGGCGCCCAGCCCGTATTCCCGGGACCGACCCCAGAGATCTCGGTTGAAGCCAATCCCAGTGAAACAGAAGGACTCGACGCCTTTTGGTCGAGGTTGCGCCTCCGGACGGTCGTGGTCTTTTCTACCCTCGTGCGACCGGCACTGGCTGGACATGGAGACCGCGGGTTTGGGTTGCGGTAAGGCTCTTTCACAAAATTGCCGGATGTATGCTGAACATTTGATGGAACTTATGGAAGGTGTCAATAACCGTCTTAACATGAAACATTGGCGCTGGACTCGAACTGCTCTATGCCTACCAGGCGCTCATCATCGGGTCTGACGGGATAGCCATACGATAATTTGCGAAAGAGCCTGCGGTAATTGGAATGATGGCCGACACTTCTCCGCGAATGGACATAAGAGACGGGTCGGATGTGACTGAACAACTGGTGCGCATAAGGAGGCGAGAGTCCCGCAAGACTTTGGCCCCTTTATGCTTCCGGTTAGCGCGCTATTTGTATGATTAATTAATGGGCTCTTGGTTCTGCCGCAGCAACGAGCTGGGACAGGCCTGTTCACATCTGGGGGGATGCTGTTCCACCGATTGACATTACCTTCTTTGTAGGGTATCGTGCATAACATGGTAGACAAAAATGAGGCGTCATGGCTGGGCCAGTTACGGCGCGGCGTCGCCGATCGTTGCGTCTTGGCCCTCTTAGAGCATCGGGAACGGTACGGGTTCGACTTGGCCAAGACTCTGTCGCAAGCTCAGGTCATCGCTGGCGAGGGTACGATCTACCCCCTACTGTCGCGGCTTCGCCGAGATGGGTTGGTGGACACGGTGTGGCGGGAGTCCCCTGAAGGCCCGCCGCGGCGCTATTACACCCTCACGCCAGCCGGGGCCGACGCCCTGGCTCAATTCCGAGCGCAATGGACGCAGTTTACCCGCGCGGTGAACGAGTTACTGGATCATGCCAAGGAGGTTTCGTCCGAATGAGGTCCTCCGAGAATCACCACGACCGATTGGTCGAGGAATACATCGCCCGTATCCACCAGGCTCTCCGGGATCTGCCGCGGGAGCGCCGCGATCCGATTGTTGAGGACATCCGCGAGCATATTCGCACCGCCCGAGCCGCCATGGCTCCGGAAGATGACGCGCAAATTCGCCAGTTGCTGGACGACATGGGCGACCCAAACGCGATTCGGGCCGAAGCGGGTCTTCCTTCCACCACGCGGAATGGCTGGGCAGACCGACTCGCTCCTTGGCTCATATTGTTCGGGGGATTTGTCTTCATCGTGGGTTGGTTGGCGGGCGTCGTCTTGTTGTGGAATTCGTCCGTGTGGAAAACCGGTGACAAAGTGCTGGCCACACTCATTTGGCCTGGAGGGTTAGCTGCGGCCCTCTATGCCGCTGGTATTGGGATGGCCCTTCCGGTCTCCGTTCAACCTTCCGCCTGTTCCGGAGGCCCTGGCATCGTCACGCATTGCACGTCGCAACCGGGTCCCGGGGTGTTTCACGTGATCGCCGCCATTCTTGTTCTGGTGCTCCTCATCGCGGCCCCCATCGTCGTCAATGTCCGTCTGATCCGGATATATCATCGCTCGGTAGCGTAAGAGTCGACGCTGGGAGCAATGAGCTTGCACGTTTTCTCAGTTAATGAACAAAGAGCTCTCAGCGTGATGAGGGCTTCTGGGGGCGAGAGCGCCGCGGAAGGCCGAGCGTAGAGCACCGGGAGCGGATGCAGGAGATCACGACCGACATGAGAAAAATCCTTGGGAACGTTAAAGAGAGAGGGGTGGTCCGTGTGACCGTCATGCTACTGGGGAGTTATCATTTTTACACGAAGCAAAACCTATTTCGAGTCCACCAGGATGTCACGACGGCGGATCACCAACGGAACATTGCCGAGGTGGTCGACTGCTTGGCGGCATATCACCCGACGCATGTCGCCGTGGAACTGGGGGGCTCGGACCAGGAGGTTGTCGACGCCCAATATCGGCAATTTCTTGAGGGCCAGTGGGACCTGCCCCCCAATGAGCGCTATCAGTTGGGATTTCGGGTGGCGCAGCGCATGCGGCTACCGCGCGTAGATGCTATCGATTTTAAGAATGAATCGGATTCGCTCACCATTGGAGACGTCATGGATACGGCTAAGGCCACCACACCGGAACTCTATGCATGGCTAATGGAAATGGGCCAACAGCGCAATCAGGGCATGCAGGACCGGATCCATCACGAGTCGATTCGCGAGGTTTTGCGGTGGATGAATCAACCGGAAGAACTCACGGGAGTGTTGCCGTTCTATCTCGCGATGACCCAGATCCGTGATGCCAATGTCCGACGGGTGGGCCTCGAGTGGGTGGCCACCTGGCAAGCGCGGAATCTCACCATCTATGCCAACCTCCGCGAGCGGATGAAGCCCGATGACCGTTGGTTGGTCATTTATGGGGCCGACCACGTGGCGCCATTAATCTAGTTTCTTGAGGATAGCCGAGAGGTCGATCTTGTACCGGTGTCTGACTTTCTGTAGTGACGCGGGTCTCTTCCGGTGCGGCGCTACCGGGAGCACCAAGCGCGGGGCAGTAGTAAGCCGGAATCCTTTATGGAGTTAATGAGGTAGATTCGGGGGGCGGGTGTCCCGCCAGGATTTCCGCGTGAATGCGCGAATGTTAGACCGCGTGGGCTGTCATTAGGCGAGGAATTTGCGCCACTGTCATCGTGACATGCGCGGGACGGTGGTGGATGCAGCCACAACATGGCCCCGAGGTGAGGTGCCCAATGGTAATGCCGTTGTCTGCCTTGCAGAGTGTGCAAGCATTCTTCGCGGCGGCAAATCGGCGCAAGTGGGCCGAATATCGAATGTGGATTCATCCGGCTGTAGAATGGGTGCTCTTTCGCAAGGGCCTTATCTGGCGCGAACGTTGGCGTGGTTCTCATACATAGCGAATTCTTTGATCATAATAATTTCTAAGATTCGATCATGATGATCGGGGCGATAGCCCATCAACGACGTGGCAACCTTGATGCGGCGGCCAGCGTGCCAAGGAATTCGAGGGGCCACCCTCGAATTGGGTTGATACTCAGACTACCGACGGGGAGGATACCTATGGACGGTGAGTATCGTGTAATCCGGGAGCACAACCGAAGCTATGATGAGGGGGTTCGGTTCCGTTGTGGGGAGCCGGTGGAGGTCGGGCGGCGGGATACCCGCTGGTCATCGTGGCTCTGGTGCACAACCACTTCGGGAACCGGCGCATGGGTCCCGGAACAACTTCTCAAAATTTCGGATCAAACGAAAGCTGTGGTGACAACCGATTATCATTCGAGGGAGTTGACCGTTAAGCCTGGTGACCTGGTAACGGGCACACAGGTTCTAGCCGGATGGATCTGGTGTCGAAACGCCCACAATGACGAAGGATGGGTACCTCTCGAAAATCTGCGACCGGCCGGAAACTGAAATCCGTGGCATCGAGCGACACGCATGGTCCGCAGGGAGTGAGGGTTAAGTCGCTCTTGGGGGCGTATATGCATCAAGAGCAGCGGCGGGCTATTGGGTAGGCGTGCCTGGATTCGGGTGACCATGTTGCTTGCCGGGGTGCGGTTGATGTTGACCGCGACGAACTTTGTGCCGCGCCTGAAGGCATTATTATCCGAATGTATTATGACGACCATAACCCGCCGCACTTTCATGCCCCATATGGCAGCTATCAGGCGACCTTTGCCATCAGCACCCTGGCGGTCATTGCGGGGGCGGCCACCTCGCGCCCTCGGTCCAGTAGCCGAATGGGCCGCGTACCACCGGACTGCACTCGATACCGCATGGCACCGGGCGAACGAAGGTCCTGGAAAATCCGGGTCAAATCGACCCGCTCCCTTAGACGAGCGCTGCGGCCTTGTCGATCCGAATAGGCACAGACTGCAATTGTTTGCGACGATAATGAGGTAGTTTCCGGGGCGTTAGCGACACAACGAAACGCCAATCAAGCTGTATAAATATGAGCGTGCTCTGAGTTCCAAGGAACAGCGGGGCGAGCAGCTTGTCAATTACCGCCGACTACCGATTCATCTGAACGTTAAGGTTTCTACAGATTTACAATTCATTGCCGTTTTAGTTTCCCATGGTTGCAAAAATCACTCTTCCACCTTCTGATTTGCACATTGATCGGTGTGTAGTGCGACAGATTGACGCTGCCGCTTGGACCTTAGGTTTATTACACACTTGTTATCCCTTAGAAATGCCAGTTTAGCCATGGGTTCGGGAATCTGATTTGCTGTTGGCGAGGCGTACGGTCGGAGGCGGGCGCACGGACTGTCGTACCCGCGAAGTCCCGGTCTAAATCCGAACAAGTGGCGAATATATTGCCCCTGAAGTGGGGGACGTTTCATGTCCGGACCAGCATGGATTTCCTTGCTAGCCGTGGTCGTGCTTTATGTGCTGTTGTTGGGAGATTGGTTCCATCGCGCCTGGGTTGCCTTGGGCCTGGCCGCGGCATTAGTGGCAAGCCGCACCATTTCGCTTAGTGCGGCGTTTTCCAGTATCGACTGGAATACCATTTTCCTTTTGGCCGGCATGATGATTTTCGTGGCCTACTTGGGTGAGGGCGGCCTTTTCAGGTTGCTGGGGCGATGGGCCCGCGCTTGGGCCGGCGGTCATCCCTGGCGCCTGCTTTGGATTTTCTATGTCATTACCGCTACAATCTCGGCGTTTTTGGACAACGTCACCACTATCTTGCTGCTGACGCCCATTCTTATCGATGCGGCCGAGGAAATGGGGTTGGATCCGGTCCCCCTAATTATCGTTCAGGTCATCGCTTCCAATTTGGGTGGGATGGCGACCCTAATCGGCGACCCTCCCAACATCCTCATTGGCACCGCTGCTCAGCTGTCGTTTCTCGAATTTGTTGCAATCCTCGGCCCGATTGCGGTGCTAAGCCTGGCAGCTCTGGCCATCGTTCTGCCGCTGTTTGTCCGATTGAATCCGGCTCCGGTACGCCGCCACCCTGATCGCTTTATCGCAGTGTCGCCACATCTCAAGGGTCTTTTGATCATATTAGCGATGATGCTCGCCGCGTTTATCATGCAGCGTCAGCTTCACGTCAAGGTAGGTTACCTGGCGCTCATGGGGGCATTGGCGGCAACTCTTTATACCCACGGGTTTCGGGGCCGCTGGTATCGCTACGTCGACTACGCAACCCTCGGTTTCTTCCTTGGCGTGTTCGTGCTGGTCGGCGCGTTGGAGTCGTCGGGTTTAGTACGCTATCTGGCCGGTTGGCTGGACCGGCCGGCACTAGGGCCGTGGCTTCCGCTCTTGTTGTTTTCCGGGACTGCAGTGTTCTCGGCGCTGTTGGATAATGTGCCGCTGGTCGCCGCCTTGCTGCCAGTTATCAGCCACCTGGTCGCGCGCGACCCACACTTTGGGGTAGAATTATGGTTAGCTATCGGTTTGGGTGCGGCCATCGGCGGAAATGCCACCGTGATTGGGGCGTCAGCCAACGTAGTGGCTCAGGGCCTGGCGATTGAACGCGGATATAGCCTGAGCTTTCGCCAGTTTGCCGGACTCGGGCTGAAGGCGGCAGCATTTACCGCGCTCGTCAGCGCCGCCTATCTAACCGTACGATTCTAGGAGGGGTTTGTGACCACAACCATTCTCAGTGCTGCAAGCTTGGCGCCGGCCATTGAGGCGCTAAGAAAGGGACAGGTTGTCGCGTTCCCCACCGAAACCGTGTATGGGCTCGGCGCCGATGGGTTAAACGGGGCTGCTTGCCGGAAAATCTTTGACGCGAAGGGTCGTCCCCAGGACAATCCATTGATTTTACATGTCTTAGACCGAGCCGGATTGCTAGATCTCATTTCTACCCCTCTTGCCTCATGGACGGCCGCTCTCATCGAAGCGTTCTGGCCTGGGCCGCTGACTGTCGTGGTCCAGGCGGCCAAATCCATTCCCGACGTGGTGCGGGCTGGGCTGGATACGGTGGCGGTTCGGGCTCCCAGCCATCCGGTGGCCCGCCAGTTGATTGCCGGGGTGGGTTCGCCAATTGCGGCACCCAGCGCTAATGTGAGCGGAAGGCCGAGTCCGACTACGGCTGAGGCGGTCTACGAGGACATGAATGGGCGCATTCCTTTCATCATTGACGGGGGTGGCACTCGCTTGGGATTAGAGTCCACCGTGGTGGACTGCATCAGGGAACCTGTTACGGTTTTGAGGCCAGGTGCCATTAGCGTGGAGATGCTGGCCAGCGTAGTGGGGGAGGTGCGAACCGCCAAGCCGGACGGACCCGCACGGGCGCCGGGCATGCGATACCGCCATTATGCACCTGAGGCACCGCTTTTATGGATTCAAAGTACGGACCCGGGGGCGGTTCTCCCTATACTTAACGCGCTGAGATTGGAGTACCCCAGACTGGGGTTGATTGCCCCCGATCCATTTCCGGTAAAGGAAGGATCGCTATTTCAGTCGCTGGGTCCAGACGAGGTAACGGCGGCGAATCGGTTATTTAGTTCGATTCGCATCTTAGATCACCTGGAACCGAATGCAATTGTGATACTGTGGAATTCGGAAACGGGATTGGGGCTTGCGATTACCAACCGAATAGGCAAGGCGGCGACCCGCCGGATCGTACCATGATCAGCCGCCCCAAGATATTGTTTGTCTGCACCGGTAATACTTGTCGAAGCGCCATAGCTGAGGCCTTGTGGCGGGAGATGGTCGGGGACCCGGTGGAATCCGCGGGGGTTTCGGCCTGGACAGGGCTGCCGGCTGCTCCCCATGCACGGCAGGTGGTCGCGGGGTATCAGGGCTCGCTGGATCATCACCGGGCGCGCGACTTGTCCGAAGTCGAGGGCCATTTTGACTGGGTTATCACCATGACTCAAAGTCAAAAGGACCGTGTGGTCCGGATGAAACCGGAATGGAAAGAGCGCACCGTGACCCTGTCCGAAATGGTGGGAGAGTCGGGGGACATCCTAGATCCAGCCGGTCAGAATCTTGAAGCGTATAAGGCAGTGGCAGAGGAAATTTACCGCCTTTTGCAGAAGCTAAAGGGTAGGTTGGATGAATGGTCAGGCGACTAGTAGGCGAAACGAGGTTTGGCCGGTCTTTCATCGGCCATTCAATAACCGGTAAAGGAGCGGGCGACATGCGCGTAGCCGTGGGTGCGGACCATGCTGGCTGGCCGCTAAAAGAAGTCTTGGTCGGATTTTTAATTGACCGCGGATGGGATGTTGAGGATTTCGGCACGTTTAGCACCGAATCGGTAGATTACCCTGATTATGCGGCCAAGGTCTCGGAGGCCGTCGCACGCGGCGACGTCGACCGAGGCCTGTTGCTGTGTGGCAGCGGACAGGGAATGTGCATGACCGCCAACAAGGTTGCGGGGGTACGAGCCGCTTTGGCGCATGATGTGGTGTCGGCCCGGATGGCTCGAGAACACAATGACGCCAACGTTTTGACCATGGGTGCCCGCTTTGTGGCAGCGCCTTTGGCCCGAGAGATCTTGGAGACGTTCGTCTCCACCGAGTTTGCGGGCGGTCGTCACCAGCGCCGCGTGGAGAAAATTGACGCCTTAGTCCGGCGCGAGACGGGCATTAATTGAAAGTGAGAGGCACTCTATGATTTTGGTCAACCATCCGTTGATACGGGTCCATATCACCGTCATTCGTGACCGAGAGGCCTCAGTGGATCAGTTTCGCCTGCATCTAACGGCGCTGGCGCGTCTGTTAGCGTTCCCGGCGCTCGAGGATCTGCAGACTCGGTCGGTTGAAGTTACGACCCCCTTGGCAACGGCTCCAGGCGAGGCGCTCCTATACGAGCCCATACTGGTTCCGGTCCTGCGCGCCGGGTTGGGGCTGGTTGAAGGGTTCCGCGATGTGATTCCCGGTTCCATCGTGTCGCACTTAGGCATGTATCGCGACCATGAGACCCTAAGGCCGGTTCGCTACTATTCCAATTTCCCTGAGCACCGCAAATCCCATCCGTTTATTCTGCTGGACCCCATGCTGGCGACTGGCGGGTCCGCCGTCAACGCTCTGGATTACTTAAAGGAAGAGGGCGCCCAGAACATTCGGCTGGTCAGCGTGATCGCAGCGCCGGAAGGCGTCAGGCGGGTCGAGTCGGAGCACCCTGACGTCCCGGTCTACACGGCGGCTCTGGATGACCATTTGGATGAGCGCGGCTATATTCTCCCGGGACTGGGAGATGCCGGCGACCGGCAGTTCGGAACGTTGTAGGGACTATAGGACCGCCTTTTCAGCATAACGGGGCGCTTAATCTTTTTGGTCCTTGGTGCACGAGTGCGTTGACGATAGAGGGGCCGTGCTGTTGCCAAAATATTTGGGGGCGTTCTATCTCGCGTTGGCCGCCAGTATCTGGGGCGGCACGTACGTGGTGAGTAAAATTGTGCTGACCTCGGTGGAGCCGTTGGCGCTGGTGTGGCTCCGCTACGTGATCGCGCTCATTGTCTTAGTCGGCGTGGGCCTGGCCACCCGCCAGCATTGGCGGGTTCAGCGGCGCGATGTGCCGCTCATCATCGCTATCGGTGTGGTTGGGTATGGAGTATCGATCTGGGCCCAGTTTCGCGGGACGGCCCTATCAACGGCACAAATGGGCTCCATGGTCACCGCTGCCACTCCGGCCTTTATGGTTGTGTTCGGCCGCATGATATTGGGCGAACGCCTGAGTGGTCGGCGCGCGGCAGCGGTGATATTGGCGACAATCGGGGTGTTCATGGTGGTAGGCGTGGGGCGGCTGACCGCCTCCTATCGTGTGGGGGGGCTGATTCTGCTGTTGGCTGCCGTGACCTGGGCGCTGATGTCGGTGTTGGTCAAGCGGGTGCCGCGGAATTATTCGTCGCTTGTCGTTACAACTTATGGAATTGGCGTGGCCGCAGTGCTGATTGCGCCGATGGCATTGTATGAAATGCCGTCGTGGACATTGATGTGGTCCAGGTCTGAGCTTTGGGCGGGCACTTTATTCGTGGGGATCGTATCGACGGCGGGCGCTTTTTTCTTGTGGAATCGGGGCCTTCAGCTGATGGACGCGTCAAGCGGCAGCCTCTTTTTCTTCTTCCAGCCCTTAGTCGGCACGGCGCTGGGGTGGGCTATCCTGGGGGAGCACGTGGGGGTCCCGTTTGTGCTGGGATCTGTCATGATTATGGCAGGTGTTGCATTGACGGTGCGCGGTGAGCCCGGAGGTTCGGATGTGATCCGCGTGTTCGAACACTGAGGGGGGAATAGAGCGCGCGATTCTCGCGAACGTTTCCCTTGGGGGCAATTCACTCCTGATCGCAGAAAGGCTTGCCTTTCTCTGCAAGGTGTACAAGAGCCTTCGACACCCAACGGCCGACGCATCGCACCCGCGCACGATGGAAAATCCCTTGCGTGCCACATACAGCGGAATTTCCAGTTTTTCATACCGCGGGCCTTTCGCGTCGGGTTTGCCTGGTTTGAGCTCATCGAGCGCGATTTCTAAGATCCAATGAGCGGGGCCTTCGTGGATCCGCAGCAAGGGATTTCCCTGTTTGGTGTGATCCCCGCGAGCCGATAAGCGCCCATTCCGGCGCTCGTCCCATTCTTCCCGCCACGCCTGCCGGCGTGCCTGTTCGGCGATGGGGTCGTCATCAAGAGTCTTGAACCGATCCAACCGCCTTCTGATTCTCCCCATCGCCACCACGTGGCGAAAGGAGCGACGGGGCATCTTGATGAGGTACACCGATCAACATATACCTACAAACCGCCCGATGATTTCCCCGTCGACTCGCGCAGAGCATCGCGCTATGCTGTGTAGAGCTATCGAATTTTTGCGTGCGCTGACAAAATAGCCCGACCCCCAGCCGCCACGCACGGATTACCTAACTCTCCTAAACGCAGTCATAGACTCGTACGAAAGGCGTTGACGGATGGGAACAATCCCGATAACACATCAAACACAATCTGATTTGCAAGGCCTGCGCTGGACTTTCGATGTTTGGACAACCACAGACGCGCTAGCCAGACCCGAGTACGGCACCGCATCTATCAGATCAGTATTACTCCCGACGGTTAATTACATCCGACCCATGTCCTCCACCTCTGCGCCGCCGATTGGTCAGACAGATGGTCTCGACGATTTTGCCGGGCCTTTCTTGATCATCTGGATTTTCGCGAAGCTTTCCGCATCCCTTCTGATCGGCGAGGACCGCGACATCCGGTTATGACTGTCGAACTGCCGAGCGGCACGGCCAATATTGACGTTGATCTTGCGGACGCCATCCTCGCACTCAATGAGGCCGGGCCACCACCCAGTTCTGTTGTCAGGGGGACCCGGGCGAGACCGGTTATAGAAAAACACCGAGAAAACCTGTCGGCTTGCCGTCAGGATGAATCGGCATCCTTTCACTGCACATAGATAGGATACCGTGGTACAGTACATGCTATAAGCCTGTCCTCAACAGTGGAATCAAAGTCAACGCAAACCGTGACAAACAGGTGAGAGGTAAGAAAAGACGACGTAAGACAGTTGCGTAACAGGCCCGCTTTAAGCGAGAGTGACTCGACTTCCTTCTACACTCTCGGGTGTGGAGAAGGCGACCGCCAATGTACCCAGGTGGGGTGCTTGGTCGCTGAATGGTTTTGAGGATGCGGTCAGTGCCGTACTCCAAAGTGTACTCTACCTGCTGTAGAGGGACATGTATGATGCGGAGAAGCCGCACACCCCAGAACCCACTGGGCTTGCCCCGTGTGAGGGTCAGATCACTCTTAAGGCAGGCACTTTCCCGTCGACACTCACGCCAGGCGTGGATCGGCGCGGGATTGATGTATTTGTCAACACAGTCTATGCTAGCGCACCGGTTGGGTTGAAAGACGAAGCCTCCCAACATTGGCTCCAGTCGTTGCGCGATTGGATGGCAGGCACTTTAGACACGACGGGCCAGCAGTACCGGGTCACGACGTGTCGCCCATCCTCGCTACCCCGGCTGCCGGATGACACAAGTCAAGCGGTCCTGCGCCAGGATGTGCAACGGCTTCTGCGCAAGGGTAACCAGGCCAAATTCCGGGATTTCGCCGCACTGAAGAGTGGACGGGATGCTTATAGCCGCTTGCACTACCAAGAGTTAATCGCACGATTGTCTGAAGCCGATGCGATTTTGATCATCGCTTCGGACTTGCCCGAGGAGGATCAAGCGTCCGCCTGCCGCTGGGTGCTACACGGCTTGCCCGTTGAGATGGCCCTGCATAGAGTGCGCGGCGACCGGGAAATTCGGCAAAATGCCCACCGTACCCCGTAGAGGACTCGGGATTTGCGCAGTATTCCCATCCCAGCTCGGACCGACGCCGCCTCCCTTCGAACAGATCGAATGGCATTGACTGGAACAAGATACACGCTACTGAGTGTGCTTTGGCAACGGAGTGATTCTCTTCGACAACCACGGTATGGCTGCTCTGCGTATTTACTACATTATTTTACCCGGTTTTCATTCGTCTTCCTGTCCTTTGCTTATGCCCTACGAGAGGCTCTTTTTGTTCGGTTGAGAACAAAGTCGTCAAATAGACTGCTTCGATCTGCGGCCTCGTTGGCTGAAGATTAGGCGTAGCAACGGTTTCGGCCCTAGCCTGGAAATCGCCATCACTTGACTTCAATTCAGTCAATCGGTATACTTAGTCTTCGGTAAAGGGTGGGATATCTGTGCCCGCCCGCCTACGAGAGACGCCGTTTCATGATGTGAACCGCCCTTTTTTGTCCAGGGTCATCGAAAGTGGTCGAGCGGAATGCGACGGCTCCGCTGGTGACTGAGACCGGGGGATGTTGCGCCGAAAGAGGGGGACCTCGCGGATGGGAGAACCGGATAAACAGAAAGGTTCCGCCTTCCGTGGGGTAGGTGTGGCGGTGGCTTTGTCAACCCAGCTTGTCCTGGCGATTTTGTTAGGGCTCCTTTTCGGCCACTGGCTGGACGGCGTTTTTCAAACGGCACCCTGGCTCACGATCATTGGCGTCATCTTAGGCATTGTCGCTGGATTCGTGGGACTGTTTCGCTTGTCCCGAGTTTTGTCCAAGTGAAAGATTTTCGGGACCAGTGGAAAAAGGCGGCAATTGCTGCGCTGTTGTTAGGCCTGATGTTTGCCATCAGTGCGCTAATGAGCGGATCAGAGTTTATGTGGGGACTTGCAGCCGGAATTATTCCAGGGGAAATCGATTTCATAGGTCTGGCATTGCGATTACCCTTGTGGGCTCGATTAAATCCCCGCGCAGCCGTCGCCGGAGTGAACTTGCGGCTGTTATCGCGCTTAATCGTGCTGGGGATTTCTTTTTATGTGCTTCGACGGTATACCGCGGTCAACCTTTACGGAGCACTAATCGGGATTTTCATTCCCTACGTCGTATATCTGGTGTGGGCAGCCTTTCACAGTAAAGGCAAGGGGGTGAACGGATGAATTTTTCCTTGACGGGATTTGCCTGGTCCCCGTTTCTTACGGGGCTTATCACCATCGCGCTGGTGTTGCTGTTTGGATTGGTGGCCGCTCGGCGCGCAACCGCAGGAGTTCCCTCGGGGTCACAAAACCTCATGGAGACAATGGTCGAAACATTCCAGGACCTGGTCGGCCAAATGGCTCCCGAGGCCTTGGCTCCCAACCTTTCATTACTCGCCCTAACGCTTTTTTTGATGCTGGTGGTCGCCAATATTCTGGGCCTTTTGCCCTTTCCCTGGTTCGGTGGCGACTGGCTTCATTCGCCGACCGCGGATTTGAGCATCCCGGCGGGACTGGCCATCGCCATGTTTCTATTGATCCAGTGGGCTGGCATCAAATACAAGGGCTTTGGTGGTTGGGTTTATGGATGGGTATGGAAGCCGTTCCCTGTCGTGGGACTGGTGATTAATGCCCTGGAACAACTAGTCATGCCGGTCAGTTTGGCATTCCGGTTGTTTGGAAACATCTTGGCTGGTGAATTGGTGCTAAGAATGACCACGCATCTGCCGCATGGTCTGGGGGGCGTATTTACCACCTTCATCATCGGGACCCTGTGGTTGATTTTTAGTGTGGTCATTTCCTTGATTCAAGCGCTGATTTTCACCATCCTGACAGTGGCATACATGAGCATTCAGGCAAACAAGGACCATTAGTGCAGAGCAATAAGAGGAGGAGTCTATCTCGTGTTTACGCCGAAAGAAATTATGCTCTTTATCGGGGCATTGGCTGCCGCAGGCGCCGCCATCGGAGCGGGTGTCGGCAACGGTTTGGTCATGGGCCGCATGGTCGAAGGAGTTGGCCGTCAACCGGAGGCTATTGGTCGTCTTTTGACCTGGGCACTCGTGGGTGTCGCGCTGGTTGAGGCGTGGCCAGTTATCACCTTCGTGCTCTTTGTGTTCACCAAGATTGGCTAACGAAAATCGGTTTTGAGGAAGGAGCGTTGACGTGACCAACACTTCACTTACAGCCGCAGGTATGATTGCGGCGGTCCTGCAATGGGTGTTGCTCTTAATTTTGCTCCGCGTTTTCGTCTACAAGCCAATCTTGGCTGCCATGCAAAAACGCCGTGACACCATCGCCAAGCAAATTGGCGATGCCGACAGCCTCAAGGTGGAAGCCGAAAAACTCCGGGACGAGGCTCACCAACTGGTGGAACGGGCGCGGGACGAGGCTAAGCAACTGATGGCCAGCGCCCGCCGGGAAGCGGACGAGCAAGCGAAAAAGATTGTGGAACAGGCGCAGCGCGAGGCAAGCTACCGACAAAAAGCCGCCATTGAAGAAATTGAGCATGAGCGTGATTTGGCATTGGCGTCGGTACGCGCCCAGGTGGCAGACTTGGTGGTATTTGCGGCTGGCAAGGTGCTGGAGCGGAGTCTCACAGTACAAGACCAAAGCCGCTACGTTGAGGAGATTTTGAAGGACGTGGGGCAGCTCCAATGAAGAATGAAGTCGTGGCCAAACCGTATGCACGCGCCTTGCACAGTTTAGCTCGGGATCAGGGTAAAGAGGAACAGGTGGCGCAAGAGCTGGGACAAGTGCTGATAACGTGGGACGGTAACCGCGAATTCCGTCAGTTCGTCCGTCGTCCCGAAATTTCGGTTACGGCAAAGCGTGAGGCTATTAGCCGTCTGTTCACCGATTTGGACCCGCTGACGGTCCATCTGTTGGATGTGGTCATCGAAAAGCATCGTGAAGAGATGCTGGCCGCCATTTACGAAGCGTATCGGAACCTCTCGGATGAAAGCCGCGGAATTATGCACGCCGAAGTAAGTACGGCCACAGTGCTGACGGAGGATCAGGAGCAGTCGCTGGTCCAGGCGCTGAGCGGTGCGATTGGACGAACGGTCAAAATCGCCGTGAAACGCGATCCGTCGCTTTTGGGCGGAGTTGTGATTCGCCTGGGGGATCGGGTGCTGGATGGCAGCTTGGCCCGCCGGCTGGCCGTCCTGGGGCAAAGACTACGGAGTGGAGACGGGGGAGGTAGTGTCGTTGAGCATTAGACCCGACGAAATCAGTGCCATTTTAAAAGAGGAAATTGAGAAATACGGGATTACTACCGAACTCGCGGAGTCCGGTGTTGTTCTCAGCGTGGGTGATGGCATTTCCCGCATTTACGGACTACGCGACTGCATGGCTGGAGAATTGCTTGAGTTCGACAACGGTGTCTTTGGCATGGCGTTAAACTTGGAGCAGGATAACGTCGGCTGTGTGATTTTAGGGGATGATCAGGGCATCAAAGAGGGCGATCAGGTGCGGCGTACCGGCCGTGTGGTTGAGGTTCCGGCTGGAGACGCGCTCATCGGTCGCGTGGTCAGCGCGCTGGGCCAGCCCATTGACGGCAAGGGCCCGATCGAGACCGACATTCGACGTCCGGTAGAGTACCCGGCACCTGGAATCATCGATCGTCAGCCGGTCGACACGCCGATTCAAACCGGATTAAAAGCCATCGATGCGATGATTCCCATTGGTCGGGGGCAGCGCGAGCTAATCATTGGCGACCGCTCGACCGGAAAGACCGCGTTGGCGATTGATACGATTTTAAATCAGCGCGACCAAGACGTGATATGTATCTACGTCGGCATCGGGCAAAAGGAATCCACCATTGCCGGCATCGTGCGGGTACTCGAAGAGCGGGGAGCAATGGATTACACGATCGTGGTGGCGGCTTCGGCTGCCGAGCCAGCCCCGTTACAGTATTTGGCTCCATATGCCGGATGCGCCATGGGAGAAGAATTCCGTGACCGGGGCAAAGATGTATTGGTTGTGTACGACGACCTCTCCAAACACGCCGTTGCCTATCGAGCCATGTCGCTGCTGCTGCGCCGGCCTCCCGGTCGCGAAGCCTACCCCGGGGATGTCTTCTATCTGCACTCGCGTCTTTTGGAGCGGGCTGCCCGCATCAGCGATGAGAAGGGTGGCGGCAGTCTCACCGCGCTCCCCATTATTGAAACCTTGGCGGGCGACATTGGTGCTTACATTCCCACAAACGTGATCTCGATTACCGACGGACAGATCTTCTTGGAGACCGACTTGTTCTTCTCCGGTGTTCGCCCTGCCGTGAATGTCGGCTTGTCCGTATCCCGCGTTGGTGGTGCCGCCCAAATTAAAGCGATGCGGCAGGTGGCGGGCGGTATGCGGCTTGACTTGGCGCAGTACCGCGAGTTGGCCGCATTCTCTCAGTTCGGGTCAGACTTGGACAAGGCGACGCAGGCACGCCTGGCGCGCGGTGCCCGAACGGTCGAACTTTTGAAGCAACCCCAGTATCAGCCGATGCCGGTGGAGGAGCAGGTTGCCGTGATTTTTGCGGTCACCAAGGGCTTCGTGGATGACGTGGAGATAGAGCAGGTGTCCGGCTTCGAGCATGGGCTTATGCGCTACCTGAGAGAACAGCATCCCACGATTCTTGAGACCATCAAAAAGGATAAAGCCATGTCGGATGATGTGATCCGCGATTTGACGACGGCCATCGAAGGCTTTAAGAAGACGGCGGTGATTTAAATGGCAGGCGGTTTGCAAGATTTGCGCCGGCGCATCCGTAGTGTGCAGAACACTCAGCAAATCACGCGGGCCATGAAATTGGTGGCGGGTGCCAAGCTTCGCCGGGCGGAAGAGCGGGCGCGGGCGTCCCGCCAGTACTTCAACGAAATACGGGCGGTGACGGCACGGGCCGTGTTTCGGGGGGGGCCTAACCATCCGTTGTTGGAAGCCCGCTCGCTAGAAAAGATGGCGATGGTGGTGATCACCTCCGATCGTGGGCTGGCGGGACCTTACAACGCCAACGTGTTGCGGCGCGCCACGGCGGAAATCCGGGAATCGGAGGCCAAGCAGAAATCGGTGTATGCGGTGGGCCGCAAGGGCCGTGACTATTTCCGCTACCGTCATGTACCCATCGCCGAGGAGTTCGTCGGGTTGGGCGACGACCCGTCCTATCGCCAGGCCAAGGCTATTGCCGACGTGATTATCGCGCAGTACTTGGCGGGGGAAGTGGACGCCGTCTATCTGGCCTACACCGAGTACCACAATGCGATGGCGCAAGAGCCTAGGGCCATCCGCTTGCTACCGGTCCAAGCGCCGGAGGAAGGCGAGAATGTCCGAACCGATATGGGCTACGTGTTCGAACCGGATCCGCGCGAAGTCTTTGAAGATCTGCTGCCGCGCTACGTGGAAATGCTGATTTTTGGCGCACTGCTGGAATCCAAAGCGTCGGAACAAGGGGCGCGGATGACAGCAATGGACAATGCCAGCAAGAATGCCGACGAACTGATTCGCCGCATGATTTTGCTGCGCAACCGGCTACGTCAGGCCGCCATTACTCGAGAGATTGCCGAGTTGGTCGGCGGCGCCGAAGCCTTGAAATAGGAGGGTGTTGGGTGTCTCAAAACGAAGGCAAAGTGGTTCAGGTATTAGGACCTGTGGTGGAGGTGGAATTCCCCGAGGGTCAGTTGCCAGCGTTGTACAATGAGCTACGTATCGTGGCCGACGACCGCCAGGCGCCGGGCGACGGCCCGGACAGTTCGGTGTCGACTGGAAAGCTCGACATCGCATTGGAAGCCATGCATCACCTCGGCGACAACCGGGTCAGCTGCATCGCGATGGCGTCCACCGACGGCGTGGTGCGCGGCATGCGGGTAATTGACCAGGGAAGCTCGATTGAAGTTCCAGTTGGTGAAAAGACGCTGGGCCGCATGTTTAACGTACTAGGCAAGCCGATTGACGGAAAAAATCCGCCGGAGGGTGCGGAAAAGCTGCCGATTCACCGTGCTCCGCCTCAGTTCACTGACCTGGCAGTCGCTACCGAAATCTTCGAAACCGGTCTGAAAGTGGTGGACCTGTTGGCGCCATATCCCAAAGGCGGCAAGGTCGGCTTGTTCGGCGGCGCCGGTGTGGGCAAAACCGTGCTGATTATGGAGCTTATTCATAACATCGCCAAGGAACACGGCGGTTACTCGGTATTCGCGGGCGTCGGCGAGAGGACCCGTGAAGGCAATGACCTCTATCGAGAGATGAGCGAATCCGGTGTTATTGATAAGACGGCGCTGGTGTATGGTCAGATGAACGAGCCGCCGGGCGTGCGCATGCGGGTGGGATTGTCCGGATTGACCATGGCGGAGTACTTCCGTGACCAGGAAGGCCGAGACGTCTTGTTCTTTATCGATAATATTTTCCGGTTTGTGCAAGCCGGATCTGAGGTTTCAGCGTTATTGGGCCGGATGCCCTCGGCGGTGGGATATCAGCCGGTCTTAGCCACCGACGTGGGAACGCTGCAGGAGCGTATTACCTCGACCAAGAAGGGGTCGATCACCTCCATCCAGGCTGTCTATGTGCCGGCCGACGACTACACCGACCCCGCACCGGCCACCACGTTCGCGCATCTGGATGCCACCACCAACTTGGAGCGTCGTATTTCCGACAAGGGCATTTTCCCGGCTGTCGATCCGCTGACCTCGACCTCGCGGATTTTGGACCCTGGGATAGTGGGCGAAGAGCACTACCAAACCGCCCGGGGAGTGCAGCAGGTGCTGCAGCGCTACAAGGATTTGCAGGACATCATCGCGATCTTGGGGATGGACGAACTCTCGGACGAAGATAAGCTGACCGTGACCCGAGCCCGAAAAATCGAACGGTTTTTGTCGCAGCCGATGTTTGTGGCGGAGCAGTTCACCGGCATCGAGGGGAAGTTTGTACCGATTGCCGAGACAGTGCGCGGATTCAAGGAGATTTTAGAAGGCAAGCATGACGAATTGCCGGAGATGGCCTTTTACATGGTAGGATCCATTGATGAGGCGATCGCCAAGGCCAAAACCCTTTAAGGGGGGAGAGTATGGCGACGAGCTACAAGCTTCGTGTGGTGACGCCTGAACAGGTAGTGGTGGACAAGGACGTAACCGAGTTGATTTTGCGCACCACCGAGGGCGAAATTGGCATTCTGGCGCACCACATGCAGATCATCAGTCCGTTGGTGCCGTGCATCATGACGGTCTACGATCCGGATGGAAGCACGGAGGAAATTACCGTCGGCGGTGGATTCGTCGAAGTGAAGGATGACGGTGTGACCGTGTTGGCCGATTCCGCCGAACGAGCGGACATGATTGACGTGGCGCGGGCGCAGCGGGCGCGCGAGCGGGCATTGGAGATCCTAAGCACCGGCGCCGCCGGTGCTAATGTTGACCTGGCCCGGGCGCAACGGGCATTGACTCGGGCAGAAAACCGCCTGAAACTGGCTGGGCGCGGCGTGCAAAATATGCCGCACTAACCGCCTGTCGCCGGGAACGCGGCAGCGACCGGATCCTCATGGGTCTGAACGCTGCCGTTTTTTGTTGACAGGATTCGGAATTACTCTCCACTTTTGTTCAACAAAAATTCGGCAGGATTCCCCCACTGAGCCGTGAGGCCAGTGGGGGAGGAATGCCGTGATTGTCAAGGTTAGAGGTGCGTGGATGGCATGGCCTCGACCAACAGCCGGGTCGACCGCCGCAAGAGACGGACGTGCGAGACCACAAATTTCCCGAGACGACGCAACTGGGTATTAACGATGGCGATCTGCTGGGTCGTTGCGGTTTTCGTATAGCCCGAGACATAGCCCCGCACGGTTTGACCGGCTTTGGTCGCTTCCACCCAGTCGCCCTTGCGAAAGCCCCACGGGGTGGTCGTGCCCCCGTGCCGCTTACGTCGCCCACCTTGGGTCGGGTTTTGATCATGCAAAGCACGGCGATACCAGAGCGGCCGCTGAACGATGGCAAACGGCGCCGGGGTGATGTGACAGGTACCTTCCCAGCGTTGGCCGTGTTCCGTCGCGGTCTCATACGGGCCATAATGCAAGAAATGGCTGGCGGGCGTCTTGCGGCACCGGCGAAAGCGGCGCAATCGCCGTCGACTCTCCATCGCCTTTTTGACCGTCGAAAACGGCAAGACCAAGTGTCCCATCCACAGGGTGGCCCGGGGCGTTTGCACTCCCACGCCGGAGTACAGTTTCCCGGGATCGATGCCGACCACGGTTTCGGGGGGAATCGTATCGCCGGTCGGCGTGGTCAGCTGAATGTAAAACGTTCCGAGCTTATCTCGCCGGGGGACGGTCCCGCCGCTCTGAATGAGTTTGCGTGCTTTGGCGGGCGTCGTCGGACTCAGGGGTGGGCGGCAGCCGTTGCGGGGCGAACCATATTAGGCGTCGGAACTCGACCTGCGTTGGGCTTCGAGGCGCATGACACGGCTGTCGAGCCCGAGGATTTTTGCCTCCACCTCGTCATGGAACCGGTCTAGTTTCTCGTTAAAGGTTATCACGCCTTCGGCCACCAATTGGACCTGGTGCCGCACGTCTTCAATCAGGACGCCCGTTTCGCGATTCAACTGCTCCGCGTGGGCCATTAAGTCCCGGCGAGTGTCCTGATTCAACTGCTCCGCGTGGGCCGTTAAGTCTCGGCGAGTGTCCTGATTCAACTGCTCTGAGTGGGCCATTAAGTCTCGGCGAGTGTCCTGATTCAACTGCTCTGCGTGTAGCCGAGACTCTGCAATTTGCTGGGTCAAGTCCTGGCGCATGCCATCCAAATAGGCTTTCAATTCGGGATCCGTGACATCATCTCCTCGTTGTATAGGGGTTACCCAGGTACGTTCCATCCAATCGTCCGTTCAGGTCATACCTCATAGGTTCGCCGGGGACTCCGTGAATCCCTGTCTGTTCACGGGTCTGTCGAAAGAATTAATAAGATAGGGGTCGCAAATCTGCGCTGGGCCCCATCGGTCAGCGTCGGAACTGGACCCCCGTTTTTCGGCACACCCATCATCACGAGGAAGGGGTTTGAGCGAATCGTCGCCGCGTTGACAGCACGACCCCGGCCTGCCGCCAGAAGACTGCGCCTGACTGCAACAAGCGCAGCACGCGGGCCATGCCGGCTTGTTTTTGCGGATTGACGCCTTCGACTTGAAAGGTCCGTTAGCTGTCGCCCCCCTGTTCCTCAAGGACACCAAGAAAATCACTGCCTATGTCTATGCGGTCTTCATGGCGCTCCTGTTATGGCGCTGTATGCAAGCGGTGATGCGGCAGAATCACGAGCGACTCGGCATCACGTTGCCCTATCCCAATGGGGCACTGCAGCCGGCACCTACGACCAAACGCCTCAAGGAAATCGTCACCCCCATTCAAATCATTCATTGGCGGGCCGCTGACGGAACCCGGCGGCGGAGCCGGAGTGCCCTCACGCTCGTCCAACGCCAAGCCCTCTTGTTGGTCGGGATGGATTCCCGACGGTTTATCCGGGTTCCTTCCGGGTGAGCCGCAGGGACGTCTTATCATTCAGGCTGAGCTAAGGAGGGGTGCGAAATGCAAGTTTTGCCAAGCGCGGCCCAAAAGCTCGGGGCTTGATACCCTAATCTCCAGATGCTCACCCCGCTTAGGCCCTCTTGGCGGGCCATGTTCATAATGAGGCCGGAAGCCTTTGGGTTTTCATCCCAAGAGATGGTATCACCCAGATTGTACTGAGTGATGGCCTGTGTTAATGCGGCTTGAGTGGCGGCGTCGTAGATCCCGGGAGTGCTGGTGCCGACATGAAAATCTTGCTGGAACGCTTTTACCGCGTTTTCGGTCGCCGGTCCGTATCCGCCGTCGGTAGCGAGTGGCGCCGCCGGGGTGATATCGTGGGGCGACGCTAGGTCATATCGCAATAGGATGGCGCTTAACAAGAACTGAAGATTTTGTACGGCCGGGTTAAAGGTGCTTGGTGCCGGAGTTAAGGGGGCAGGGGGTGCGATGGCCGGGCTTCCGGTCGAAATTTCCAACTCTGCTTGCACCGGGTCAAAGACGGATTGGCCCGGTTGATTTTCCAGACTCTGCTCGATGGTACGGTCCGGGATGGCAATGCCCGACTGAAAGCCCCCATTGGTGTAGGTCCAGCTCTGGCCATAGGGCGAGATGCCCAGAACAAGGTGACTGGACGGGGCGGCTTGGAGGGCTGATTTAACAGCCGCCGTGACCCAGGGCAGGCCCGCAGTGGGGCCCGGGTTAGGCGCCGGCGGCTCGGTGCTAGGTGTGCTGACGGTATATTCGGGATAGGCCAAGAGGTCGAGATAGTCGGCGTGCTTGGCCAAAGCCGCATAAGGATACTGGGCATCGGGAAGCGGCAAAACAGATACCATCAGAGTTAAGCCTCGATGATGCAGTGCTGTCGCCAACTGGGCCACGAAGTCGGCGTAGGTTTGGCCGCTTTGGGGCCCAATGTTTTCAAAGTCAAGCGTGTAACCTTGGTAGTTCTCAGCTTCAGCCTCCTGCACGAGGCTTTGTATTAACTGTGACGCGGCAGCACTCGATGCCCACCCACTGGGCAAGGTCTGGTTCAACGTCACGGTTGGCCACACCGCCACGTGTTGGCTGGCCGCCTCTTGGATTACTGTTCCAATCTGATCCGGGGAGGCTTGAGTTGTCAGTGTGCCGGTGACACTGGCTTGATACCACAGCGGAGCGATGGTGGACAATTGGTCGGCGTGATGCTCCAAGTCATAGAGGCTGGTGCCGGGCGTGGTCCCGGTTAAGGAAAAATTCCCGTAGCCTACCGTAAGCGGGCGGACCGTCACGGTGGCGGTTGCGGTTGTGACATACGGTTTTCGTGGAGGATCTGCGGCGCTTTTCACGTGAAGTACCAGTTGGTAGTTTCCTGCCGCGGTGGGCGTCCAATCAAGGGTGGTGCGGCCGGTGTATGCTCCGCTGGAAATCCTTTGGCCTTGAGGTGTTTCCCAAATGAGCTGATATACCGGACGGGACACGTGCTGTGACGTGAATGACAGGGTTTGGGTTTGTCCCGCCAATAGCGAACCCAAAACCATGAGGTGAGCCTTGGCGCTGAAAGCAGCGCCCACGGGAAAGGGCAGGGTGCGGACCGGGGCAACATCGGCCATGCTATAGCCTTGAGTTCTGAGCGCCTGCGCCGAGGTCAGCGGCTCTAACACATCATTGACAATATGGTAGACGGTGGGCGACCCAATCTTTCGAATGAACGCGACAGGTCTTCCGACCGGTCCGACCTTGATTAGATGAAGGACGCGGGCCGCCGATCCGCCCATGGCGCGAAACAGCTTGGGTGACGAAATTGCGTGCCAGGTCCCATCATGATTCCAATAGATGCGCGGACTTCCCATTAGTTGAGCGAAGCTTCCATTCAGAGATCGTGCGCCGGCCGGGGCCGGCAATGCCAATGCCGCAATCATTAGGGCGCCGGACGATGCTAGCGCCGCTGAACGTACTCTGCGCCGATCCATAAACACCCTCACCCTTCAATTCTTAGTACGTGAATTCTCGGTCAAATCTACCATAGCCTGGATGGAACATATTTGCAATCAGTTGAGAATGTTTAGGAGCCTGGCTTAGAGAGCAGCTGCCGATTAGGCAACCATGTATGAGATCGCCTCGTGGGTGGAACAATTTGGTACAGGAGGAGGCGATCGTCAACGATGCGTAATGTTTTCTGGATTCTTGCAATCGGAGCAGTCATTTGGGTGGGAGCGCACGCCCAAGCGGCGGTCATGCAACCCTTGACGACGGCGTTTCGGGCTACCGGGGCTGCGCCCTCAGGATATAGCGTCAATGATTGGGTGGAGGTTCAAAGCGGTCAAGGTCTCCCTGCATTGGCAGGTCACACAAAAAAGGCGCTTCACCTCAATGCCGCCATCCACTCCGATAGCAGCCCCACCTACCAAAAGATGACGGCTGCGGAGACTGTAGCGGGCATCACCACGCGGCTGATTGTGGAACGGCTGAGCACCGGTGCGACCTTTGTGGTGGTTGACCGCACCTCCCCGCATGGATTCACCGGGCTTCGTGAGACCGAGTCCCTTTTTAGCCAGGTATTGCGCGGATACGGGGCGGTCCATGCGGATATCAATCTTGAAGGCCGCATTCCCGGCCATCTATCCGCCGCGGCCCAAAAGGGCGTCATACAAAGAGGGCTTTCATCGATTGCCGCATCCAGTGTCAACGGGATTGACACCCTGGGATACGTGTCGATGAGCGCTCGAAGCCCGTTTATTCCCGGTGGCGATCAACTGCAGGGGCATCCGGTTAATGTGCAACTAGCTGTCAGTTACAATGCGTATCTTCATCAAACCCAAGTGTATGTCGGCACACCGTTAATCACGGTCACCTATTAAGTTTGAATTGGAATTTTCTGGGCACACTGGGAATAGCCCCAATGGGGCAATTTCACTAGAGGAAGCGGGAAAAGGATGGCAAATCGTCGCACAACCATTTTGGGAGTAGTGGCGGGCATCGTGGTTGTCGCGGGGGCTGCGGCCGTGGTGTTGACCCATCGGCATCAATTTCCGGTGACCGGTACCGTGTCCACTAAGCCAGGCCAGACAGCGACTGGAACCAGGTCCCTCGCGGCCGGTGGTCCTGTGTCCGCACCGCTCGAAAAGCCCGTTTCGGGAAAAATCACGAACGGGTTTGGCT
The DNA here is from genome assembly GCA_021820965.1 of Bacillota bacterium. GTDB lineage: Bacteria > Bacillota > Sulfobacillia > Sulfobacillales > Sulfobacillaceae > Sulfobacillus_B. The sequence goes on from JAKACZ010000028.1 coordinate 45,679, forward strand.
GGCAATATTCGGGCGCGTTGAATGAGTGGTATTACAACCCCGGGATTACCATCGCAGCGCACAAGGGCAAGCCGGTCAAAGCGGCCTGGGCTGGTACGGTGACCAACGTCACCCATCAGCCTCACATGGGCTTGACCATGACGATAAGGGATGGGGACGGTTTTAGCACCGTTTACGGCCATTTAGGCGAAGCTGACGTCAAGGCAGGTCAAACTGTTCATCAAGGACAAGTCATTGGCACTGTCGGAGGTACAAGCTTATACAGCCGTTCGGCCGGTTCGCACCTTGACTTCCAGGTTTATCACGGAGCCAAAGCGACCAATCCGGTTAACTACCTTCACCCCTCGTCATAGCATTGCCAAAGCCAAGTTATGCCAGGGCCCGGGCCCTGGCATTTATTTATTTTGCGGCCATATACTCTAGCAGACGACCGGGGGGAGAAAGGGGCCGGAGAGGTGAAGGACCATATCTGGCAACGCGTAATGGATATTGGCAACTATATACTGAAGAGTGGGGCAACCGTACGCGACACCGCCAAGGTGTTCGGCGTCTCAAAGAGCACCGTGCACAAGGACGTGACCGAGCGGTTGCCCAAAGTCAATGCTCACCTAGCCAATGAGGTAAAAAAGGTGTTGGAGGTCAACAAGGCCGAGCGGCATCTTCGAGGCGGCGAAGCCACCCGTCAAAAGTTTCGCACGCAGCACCCAGTCTAACCCCCAACCCGCATCAACCCCAGCCAGCCGGGGGTGTAAGACGGCCCCCGGCGAGCGCCCGCCTTAGCCCGCTCCGAATTTTTAGCTCCGTACGCCAATGCAAGAGTTGTGTGTTCGCGGTATTTTTCCTTCGGAGCATCGGCAAATACCCTGCAATACGAAGATGCTGCCAATTTTCGGGACAGAAGTATTTACGGGTATTCGGATTCTATGATTGATTTGCGGGATTCGACCGCACATGACAATTCGAGGCAAAATCGGATTCTATGATTGATTTGGGTGGCGTTCACACGATACCCTGTTCTAAGCCGGTCAACAGATCGCGGCAGACGGAAAGGATGACATCGTGGAGATCCCCAACTTCTTGAACCTCCCTCGCTACACCATTACCGCTTTTGAGGAAACCGATGATGCCTACCACGTTGCGGCCGAAATTCCGGAACGGCCGGCTGCCTGTCCCCATTGCGCCCATGCGGGGTTCGTCGGCTTTGGCCATCGCGAACAGTGGATTCGGGATCTCCCGATGCATGGGAAACGGGTTCGACTGTATCTCCGCACCCGCCGGTTTCGCTGCAAGTCCTGTCATCGAACGTTTTATGAGGCCTTGCCCGCTGTGGATGGCAAGCGGCTGATGACACAACGTCTCGTCGCCTGGATGGGGCCCCAAGCGATGCGCCGGCCCTTTGTCCAGGTCGCTGAGGAAGTGGGCGTTGACGAGGCCACGGTGCGCGATGTGTTCAGCGATTATGTGGCCCAATGGGAAGCCCACCGACACGTGGAAACCCCGACATGGCTCGGACTGGATGAAATCCACCTGGCCAAAGCGCGCGGTGTGGTCACAAATGTCCGGGAACGAACGCTCGTCGACATCCTCGCGGATCGCCGCAAAGACACGGTCTCACGTTACTTAGGGCGGCTCCCGGATCGGTCGCGGATTCAACTGGTGGCCATGGACATGTGGCGGCCGTACAAGGAAGCCGTCGAGGCCGTCTTGCCCCAGGCCATCATTGTCATTGACAAGTTCCACGTGCTCAAGATGGCCAATGCCGCGGTCGAACGGGTCCGCAAGCAACTCCGGCAGTCGCTCACGCCGGCCCAGCGCCGCGGACTCATGCACGACCGGTTTGTCCTCTTGAAGCGGGAAGCCGACCTGGCCGACCGGGAGCAACTGCTGTTGTCCACGTGGACCAAAAACTTCCCGGAGCTCGGGGAAGTACACCGTCGAAAAGAAGACTTTTTTCATCTCTTCGAATGCCGGAGCCACGAAGAGGCCCACCGTCAGTTTAGGATCTGGGAGGCTGGGCTCGCCGGCGACATGGCGACCGCGTTCACGGAACTCACCACGGCGTGGCATCACTGGGAACGAGAAATCCTCGCGTATTTCGACCATCCGATTACCAACGCCTATACCGAAAGCCTCAATAGTTTAATCCGCGCGACGGATCGGATCGGGCGCGGGTACAGCTTCGCCGCGCTACGGGCGAAGCTCTTGTGGTCGGAAGGCGTCGACAAAGCCACCTATCGACGAGCCAAAGTACCCCGAGAGCCCCCCTGGCGGACGAGCCACCTACCCCATACGGAGGCTCCTTCCTCAGACCGATGCCCACCACAATGGTTCTACGGGAAGATGACGCCATGGACTACGGGGTCAAGCTAGACCATGTGGAGGCCCGCATCCAAGAGGGAATTAGCATCGTCCAAGAAGACGAGACAGTAAAGCGATAACGAGTCGACATGTTGGAGGGGCCAACTCTAGCCGTGCCACGGGTACGCCGTCCTCCGACCAAGGCACGGCTGGACTCGGCGGCATGGTCCTTTATTTGACTACGGTGATTCGTAGAGCCTTCGCTAGAAATTCCGCCATTCGCTCACTCTCACCAGCCTCCTGGGGGTTTTCGAGGAGAGACAGAATAGTAGCTTTCAAGTATAGTAGTCGGACAAGTTGTTTGACGTCGTCCGTTCGAAAGATATAATCAATACCATCGTTGCACAGAGATAGAGCCTCTTGCGCGAGGCCACGTGCCAGCTGTAAACGAGCCAACTCCTCCAAGACGCTGGCAGCCAACGCAAAATGCCCACGGCTTCGGTAAGCTTCCAGACATTCGTTCAGGTGAGACTCGGCTGCGCCGTATTTTTTTTGCTCACGGAGAATGATGCCCAGGTTTTGTTTGGCACCAAACCCCCGCATTTCGTCAATCCCTTGATAGAACATCGCGCTAATCACGGTGTGATGATGCGCTCTTTCGAGGTCTCCCAACGCACGAGCCACGATGCCCAGCCCGTGGTGGCAACGAGCCATCATTTCCACATTATTCGTTTGCTCCGCAAGCTCAAGTGCTGTTGTGTAGAGTTCGAATGCCTGTTCGTGGCGATTAAGCAAATACAATGTCGATCCCATGTTTCCGAGGGCTCGGAGCCTTGTGGCGGGTTCGGGGTTGAATTCGAGCACGGTTTCGTATACTGCCAAAGCATCCAGAAAGCGAGACAGAGTAAAATACGCATTGCCCAGTTGTATGAGCAATGTAAGGTCGTCCGTCCCGATATTTTCGGATTGGATAAGCCTGAGGGCGGACCGCTGAAGGACGTACAGTGCCCGTGCCGTCCCTGTCTCTATGCGCAGAAAATCTCGCGCCGCGCCAAGCAGATCGCTGTTCGCGGCTTGCCCTTCCATGAATAGCTCCCAGGCCAAATAAAGCTGATCTGGTCCCCCGGCCTTCTTACCTTCACTCCGCAGTTTGTGCCCGTGTCTCACGAGTGCAGCCTTTTCCGAATGATCGGCGTCGACGATCTCCCCCAACGGCACGTGCAGTCGTTCGCTTAAGACTTTGAGAGTGGATAAAGGAGGTACAACCACACCGGATTCAATTTGGCTGATGTAAGACCGGTCGAACAGTCCGTTCGCCAGGTCGGCCTGGGTCATGTTCCGGCGGATCCTTAATTTTTTTATTCTTTCTCCAAGAGTTTGCGTAATAACACCCCCCAGTTATTAACAAATGTTAGTACACCTCACGGAGGTTTGTCCCGATAATTCTGCATAATGCAATTAGAAAATTATGTAGGAGTTGGCCAAAATGCGTCGTGTCCTTGCGTTGCTTTCAATGAGTATGATGATTCTGGTTGTGGGCCTTTCATTAACAACGTCTGCCCGGCATCACACTTTGGCGACAAGCCAAGTCACCAGTCCGAGTGACGTGACGAATCCGGGCGTGAGCTAACGGGCCAACAGAATTTCAGATGCGTACCACTCCTGGGACTACCCTACGTAACACGTCGTCACATATAAGCGCTAATCACCCTGAACTTCGTTGCGATGGCATAGTTCTCAAATCACATACCGTATGCGGAATATCATGGAGGTGGAGCATTTCGTGCGAATTGATCAAACAACGGGACGGCCAAAGGTTTCCCCGCCAAAATCATGGTCTACTCCCAATAGCCACTTTTTAACCGTTTTGCACGAACCGTGGTACAAAACCGTAATGCACATACAAAGCACGGTCAGTGTAGCGACCACAGAGTTTTGGATCCAACGCGGGGCGCAGATCCTGTGCTTGCCAATAACAACGGGGTCTGTTTCAAGTCCTAGTGCGGTTGGAAGCGATTCTATTCCTGTTCCGGTTTCGATATTCGGGGTTCACACTTACTTGGCGGATTCCATGCAGTTCTTATTGGAATATGGATGCCGGCTCAGCCCCGAAGGGTGTTTTTACCTAATGCCGTCCTTTCGCGGAGAGGACGTGGATAGCAGTCATCTGGCACAGTTCTTTCACAGTGAGGTGGAATTGGTTGGTACGTTGGACGATGTTATGGAAGCGGCGGAGGATTACATCCGGTTCCTTGCTTCACGGATACTGGAACGCCACGATACATTAGTGATGGATGCGGCGGGAACAATCGAGCACTTAAAGAAAGTCGTTCAAACGTTATCCTTTCCTCGGATTAGCTTCAGCAAAGCTGTTGAGTTGCTTGGTGACAATCCCGAGTGGATAACCATCAATGCCGTCGGTGGTCGAATTATTAGCCGCAAGGGTGAGCAACGACTCATGCAGACTTTGGGGAGCCCCGTGTGGTTAACGAAAATGGATCATCTTTCTGTGCCTTTCTACCAGGCATTCGACGGCGATGACTTGCGCACAGCTCGGAATGCAGACCTTCTAATGGGAATCGGAGAGATATTGGGTGCTGGTGAACGTCACGCAAGCATCAAAGATGCACGTCACGCTCTGGAAGTGCACAGTGTAAGTGAGGTCGACTACGAATGGTACCTCATGATGAAACAGCTCTATCCCTTAAGGACGGCCGGGTTCGGGATGGGAGTCGAACGGTTCCTACTGTGGGTGCTCCAACACGACGACATCCGAGATATTCCCTTGTTGCTCCGCGTCAACGGACAACAAATAAATCCTTAGCAGGAAACAATGGTAGGAGGTTATGCATGTCAACGTCGCGGGAAGAGGTCCTTGGATATTTTAAAGAAAAGGCCGATGGATATGATTTGGTCGACCAGCAATGGTACTGGGTACTGTCCGACTCATTGCTGTGGGACGCGCTTGTGCACCATGTGTTCCCTAAATTGCCGGATGACTTTGTAATGCTCGACGCGGGAGGCGGCACGGGTCGGTGGACCGATCGAATCTTGTCCGCCTTCCCTAAAGCACAGGCCGTGATATTCGATATATCCCCAGACATGACCAAGCACGCCCAAGAAAAGGCGCGCCGCAACCACTACGAGGAGCGTTTGACAATTGCGCATGGTGACTTAGAGCAAGTTCAGCAGCATTTGAAAGCCAGCACATTCGATTTAATCATTTCGTTCCACAATGTAATGGGGTTCGTGAATCCCGAACAGGTAATGCCCCAGCTCGCGTCGTTATCGAAGCCGGGCGGGCTCGTTGTTCTATTCGTGCCCAATCGGTATCATGCAGCGTTTTTTAACATCTTCCAAGCGAATATTGAACTGGCCGAGGATGCGATAAACCATTGGTTAGGCAAATTTGTTGACGACATGCCATCGCTGAACCTGTATTCTCCGAGCTCTCTCCGAAATGCGCTGCAATCATGCGGGCTTCATTGCGAATGGTTATCTGGGTTTCCTTCGCTTGTTTATCCGGGATACGAAGAAACGAGGATCGAGGGCTCCAGTATCCATAATCAAGAATTGTTGCGCGATCCCGTGATGTTTCGTAGAATTTTCGATTTGGAGAAGTCTGTGGCCGCTGAGCCGGACGCAGCAGCCCGAGGTAACAACTTGTTTGTAGTTGCTGCGAAGGTAGTCGACGGAGGTCGTTCATGAGCATCGAACGCGACCTGAGGAACCCATATTCTTGGTATGATGAAGCCCGCAATAAATGTCCAGTTTACTGGGACCATGCCGAAGAAGGCTGGTTGGTGTTAAGCCACGAGCTGATTAACGAAGTATTGCTCAACCCAAAATTTGCAGCCCGCGCGGACATGAGTTTTATGGGTGAGGTTGCCCCGACGTTGCGGCAACATTTTGAGAGTTGGCTGCTATTTACTGATCCCCCGAAGCACAACATTTTACGCAAGCTCATTGGGCCAGCCTTCTCCTCGAAGAGATATCCGTCGTTTGAACGTACTCTGTCCGACAGAGCCAATACGCTCGTTGACCGTTTGCTTTTGGAAAATGGTCCGTTTGATCTACTTTCTCAATACGCGATCCCCATGGCCGAATGCGCCTTGGCGATGATTTTCACGTTGGATGGCCAAGAGGTCGCGAATGCACGCGAATGGGCGGACGATTTACTAGACTTCATAAATGTCGATTTTTCGCCAGAACAGCTTGCGGTGTCCCTGAAAGCTTTAAACGCTATGACAAAGATCGTGAAAGACAAGGTACTGACGTCCAAAGCATCCTTTCCAAAAGGGACCATCCTGAGCACAATAAACCAGGCATGGTCTCAGGGCGAAATTTCGGAAGTCGAGGCCGGAGCACTATTTGGGCAGATCGTTACGGGTATGCTTGGAGCGGTTCCCCACTTGGTTAGCAACGCAGTCCTGGCGTTGGTGCAGCACCCTGCTCAATGGTCCCGGCTGCAAAGCAATCCGGACGCCATTGATGGCGCTGTTGAGGAGTTTCTACGGTATGATAGCCCCTTCTTGTTGGTTACTCGGACGAGTACTGCGGAGATGACGCTCGGCGGCGTCGCTCTGCACCCAGGCGATCGTATTGGACTAATGCTGGGAGCCGGCAATCGGGATCCTGCTGCCTTCGAACACCCGCATGCGTTGGACGTTGAAAGACGACCCAATCCACACCTTTCCTTCGGTATTGGCGCTCACTTTTGCCTGGGGGCAGGAATGACGCGTTCTATCGCGAGCGTGGCGATTGGAACCCTCACAAGGCGCGTTAGAAAGATCGAGCTACATGAACCGGTAAGGTTTCGGGAATTGTTCGGTATGCGGAACGCTGAAGAGTTGATGGTCAGTATGGAGGCAAAGTAGCTCGTTCGGAGGTTGGATGTGGGCAGTTATTTTACTACCTTTCGCGGTTTTTCTATCCCGGCTCGCATCATTATCATCGGAGGCGCATTTAACGCATTCGGAAACGGCATCGTGTTCCCGTTTCTGTTTGTGTACATACACAATGCTCTTCATCTGCCATACGAAGTGGCAGGCGCCGCGTTGTCTATCATGGCAATAGCGGGGTTGGTCGTCGGGCCGATTTTTGGTAAAGCCGCTGATATTGTGGGTTACAAATTGATGTTTGGCATATCGTTACTGCTTCAGGCATTCGGCTATGGTTTGTTGGCACTCGTGACAAGAGACTGGCAAATGTTTCTGGTCCTCATTCTAGCGGGAGCTGGCAATGGCGGATTTTGGCCGGTTCAACTTGCCATTATGCAGGGCCTTGCGGAGGATGCCCAACGTTCGCATTTATTCGTCTTTGACCGGGTGGGGGCCAACGCGGGAATCGGACTCGGTGGACTGGCCGGCGGCGGCGTCATGTTGTCGGCGCTTCCATACCGGTACACTCTAATTTTCGAGATAGATGCCGCATCTTTTCTTCTTTTTCTGCTGTTATTTATCCTATCGTATGGTCACGTGATCCCACAGGCGTCGGACGATGGCGCCGCGGAGGTGGAACCGCAAGAGTCGGAGCAACAAAGATCCGCGATTTACAGAGACCGTACTTTGATCGGCCTTGCTACGATTCGCTTTTTACTCGTGCTGGGAGGCTACGCTCTATTTGAAACGGCCCTCACCTTGTTTGCATTTAATCGAACCTCCTTGGGCGCGTCTTCGCTAGGCTGGCCTTTTTTTGTAAATGCCTTTGCCGGATTGCTCATCCAAGTGCCTTTAGCGAAAGCCTTGCAAGGGCGCAACCGTATGGGCGCCCTGTTCATGGCCAGTGTCATTTGGGCTGCGGCATGGCTTCTCCTCGACGCGAGTGCGGTCTTTCCGAAGGGCCGTAGCTTTGTTCTTGGCATCGTTGTCTTGGTGGCCTTCTTGTTTAGTATTGGAGAAGCCATCGAAGGGGTGACGTATGAGCCTCTGGTTGCGGACTTGTCCCCTCCAGCGCGGGCTGGTCAATACATGTCCGTAGTCACGTCGTCATGGCAACTCGGTTTGGTTTTAGCCCCAACGATGACCGGATTTTTCATGAAGTTGTCGCCCGGCGCTCTGTGGCCATTCGCCAGCGTCCTTTGTCTAGCCGCTGGCACATTGTCCCTCCTAATGAACCGAATTGTTCCACAGGAGTTCCGACACGTCCCCGTAGAAGCAAGCGGGCCAGTGGTTGCTAGCACAGAGGGGAGGGGAGTGGATTGAATGCAAGGAAGCCAAGCTACTTAACATGGGAACAACTCTACAGAGAGAGCGACCTTGAGAAAGATAGTCCGGCCGCCGTCGGAGGGATCTTATCGGCTGAGACCCTGGCAGCAGCCTATCAATGGGGATTCTTTCCTTGGCCACCCGGGGACCCAGATATATATGTGGAACTCGAAGACCGCTATGGATACCTTGTCGAATCGGGAATGATCAAACGCCTAGACATGGACCAGAAGAAAATGAGACTCCCCTGGTGGAATCCTGACCCGCGGTCCGTCATTTTCCAGCATACCCTTCACATCTCGAGGTCCCTTCGCAAACGGATTCGCCAGAGTAAATGGACTACCACACTCGACGAAGCTTTTGATGAAGTCGTGGACTTGTGCCGCCGAGGAAATCCCTTAAGCTGGATTACGCCAGAGATGGGGGCCGCGTATCGCGAGTTACAAGTTCGGGGTCGAGCCCACAGCATCGAAGTTTGGGAAGGAAACAAACTCGTTGGTGGTATGTACGGTGTGGTGACCGGCGCCGTGTTCACGGGCGAGTCCATGTTCTCCTTGCGAACCGATGCCTCCAAGGTCGCAATGGTCGACTTTGGCGAGCGGTTCTTTTCACAGGGAGGGATGCTGATCGACACTCAGATGCCGAATGAACATCTATGCTCGATGGGTGCCGTTAATATCAGTCGACAGCATTTCGTAAAGCGGTTGGAGGATTCAAGGACTACGATGGTAACGTTGGACCCCAACAGATTGCCGGTCAATCGGCTGGCAACCTACCTGGTGAATTCAGAACGAGCGGAGGACAGCCCCATTGGACAAAGAGATTAGGCTTCCAAGGACGTTGAAAGAAGGCGATACCGTCGCGGTAGTTTCCCCATCAGCACCCGGCATGGCCCGTTGGCCCCATCGGACTGAACGGGGGCGTCAATACCTGGAGTCCCTTGGTCTACGTGTAAAGTTTATGCCCCACTCCCAGGAAAACCATGGGTTAGTATCGGCGCCTGCGCAACACAGGGCGGCAGATATCATGGAAGCTTTCGAAGATGATTCTGTCAGCGCCATCATTGCGGCGATAGGCGGAAATTATTCACGTGAGGTATTGCCGCATCTGGATTTCAACCTCATCGCTGATCACCCAAAAATATTCCAAGGGTATTCCGACGCAACTGCGCTGCTCTGGGCCATATGGAAGCACACCCGAATGATCACGCTCTATGGCCCCGCCTTGTTGACCAACTTGGCAGAGTATCCGAAGCCGCTTACGTTCACCGACTCTTGGCTTCGGACATTTTGGTTTGCAAGCGAACCGATTCATTTTCAGCCTGCAGATACATGGACCGACGAGTTTCTCAACTTCGACACGCAGGACGATTTGAAGCGGCCTCGACATCAATATGATAATGGCAAGTGGGTGGACTTGCGCCCCGGCCAAGCGGAGGGTCGAATATTAGCCGGATGCTTGGAAACAATCGCCCACGACATTCTGGATGATGCTCATTGCCCAGACTTTGCGGGCACAATTTTGGCTATTGAACTCTCGGATGAAAGTCCGTCGATCCCCAGTGTCGAGGCTTCTTTGGAAAAACTCACTCACGCAAAGGGGTTCGCCCAAATCCAGGGCTTATTGGTCGGTCGTCCCGCCCGGTATTCTGCCGCAGACCGCAATGAGCTTTGGGATCGCGTCCGTGCACTGGCCGCTGCTTACGACATTGCTGCTCTTGGCAATTTGGATTTCGGCCATTCGGACCCGTTCTGCCCATTGCCTATCGGAACCCGTGTTCAGTTATCGGTGGAAGGTCCCCGGGGGAGTATGTTGCAAAGTGTAGAGTCCTCTACTTGGAATGGAATCAAGGAAGGGTGACAAGACTTGTTCTCTTACAAAGTTAGCTCAGAGATCTATTTGCGTCTTTTGACGATGCAAGACGTTGACGCCGTATACTCGTTAACCGTCGAGTCACGGTCCCATCTCAGAAAGTGGTTGCCTTGGGTGGATGACGTGCAGTCCCCCTCGCGAACCGAAGCGTTTATTCGTGGCGCTCTGGAGCAATTTGCGGCAAACGAAGGTTTTCAATCGGGCATCTGGTGGAAAGACGCGATGGTTGGATGTGTCGGAATCAATACCATCGATTGGTCCAACCGCGCGGGAGTCGTGGGGTATTGGCTTGGCGATACGTTTCAAGGCCGTGGCATTATGACGCAGGCTGTCAAAGCGGTTATTGATATCGGGTTTCAACACTACGGACTCAACAAAATGGAAGTCAGAGTGGCCACCGGTAACACCAAGAGTTCCGCCATTCCGCGCCGTCTTGGATTTCATGAAGACGGCATCATTCGCCATGACGAATGGCTGTACGACCACTTCGTGGACAGCTACGTATTTTCCATGTTAGCCAGTGAATGGCTCCCCTCGCAAGAGGTGTAAGGAGAGGTGTAAGGAGTCCCGCGGTTAAGTGTCGAGACCCTGTTTGTTCCCGGGGCACTTGGCGAAAGCCAGGTTGAAATAGACCGTGAAAAGAGGTGGTAGATAATGGTACACCGGTTGTCGGTCCCCTTAGTGCGGCATCAACTTCCTTTCGTCGTAGATTTGGCCTCGGGTCAGCATCCCGTAGACCACGCCGACCAACTTGCGTGCCGTCAAGATCAGCGCCCGCTTGTGTGCGTGGTTCGGGGCATCACGGTACTTCTTCTCGTAAAAGGCTTTGAAGTGCGGGTCCCGCACACGGATCCTCTCGGCCGCTTCGACGAAGTAATACCGCAAGTAGACGTTGCCCGACCGCGTCAGCGGTCGGATGTCGGCATCAAAGTTCCCCGATTGATGGGGACGCCACGTGAGTCCGGCATATTTAGCCAAGGAATTTTCCGAGGCGAACCGTTGCACGGGGCCAATTTCGGCCAGCAGGCCCCCGCACCAACGCCAGGCACGGTGGTCACGGTCTGCTGGAAGGCCCGGATGATATCCAGGTGCAGCACCAAACTTTGCTGTCGGGCGTCCCGCTCTTTCGGGTGCAACCGGCAGGCGCGGTGAGCCAAGCGTTACAGCGTCTGGGCAAGGTTCTCCTGCGCTTTCAACCGATGGCGGCCCGGGGGCCTCCGCCAACGTGTCGGACGTGTAGCGTTCCAACACAGATCTCGTCGACGAAACGACTAACTGGCTAAACGAGGGAGGAATCAGCAAAATGAACCAGAGTCCCGTTCGAGCCCTCGAGAACGAGGGATACGTGATTTTCAAAAACTACTTCCATGCTGACGTAGTGGCGCGGCTTCGCAATGCAGCCGCTCGTACGAAGCGGAAGGTTTTGGCGCAACCGGGGAACTTCATGACGCGGTACACCCATCGCACCGAGGGAATGGTCGACACATGGGGAGTACATGACCTATTTGCACCACCACTCTATGAACCTGAATATGGACAGTTGCTCTCCCAATCGGGGTTGTTGCAAATCATCCAGGAGCTTTTAAACACTAAAGAGCTACGATTTTGGGCCGGATCACTCCTTTGGTCTCCACAATTCTTCAATTACGAACTGTATTGGCATCGAGATGGTTATGATATGGACGTATTTGAACCGTCGGGCAAGCCGAATCATGTCCAATTTAATGTACCCTTGTACGAAGACCGCTCCTTCATTCTCATTCCCGGCTCCCATAAACGCCCCTTGACTCCTGAGGAAGCGAACGCCGTTCAACGGAAAGATAACGCTTCGACGCTAACGGGCCAAATTGAAGTGGCTTGCGAGCCAGGAGATGTTTTGTTCACCAATGCATGGGTGTTACATCGCGGAACGTGCTCCACAAGGACCCCGCGCATGACTCTACACATCAATTTGCAGCCAGCCGATGAACCATTCGGTGGCCATGCCTCGCGGCCATGGATGAGCGACCTCGCCCATCTCGATAGAATGCCGGTGTCCACTCGCGATCTCTTCTTGAAACTCGTCCAATGGGACGAAGCACACCCGCTCTCCCCACAAGAGCAATACGAAGCAGAACAGGCATTCCAGGAGATTCTTAATCACCAGGCCGGCGTTCGACTTGCGAGGGCAATCCACAACAGCGACGAGGGGAGGTCCCAACAATAATGAACGCAACTCGCGAGTTCGACGAACGGATCGGCGAGCTTTGCACGATACTCCAAACTCGCCAAGTGGAGGCGAGACACGCAGAGGAATCAGACGCCGAAATATTATGCCAGATCGTCGAATGTGCGATGTCATTGAATAAACACGGCCAACGTCACGGGGAGGCATTTCTTCAGAATTTTAGTGTTCTATACAATAAACTGCGGAAGACACCAAGGACACAGATCTTGGGTTTTTCGATCATGGAGTTGTTTCTTCGAGCCGGGCAGGTGACATTGATAGGCAACGCGTACGGTTGGCCCGAAGAGGATGTGGCGAATCTCGTTGTTTTGATTCTCGCACGATACGGCAGTAGTAATTCGGATGCTCTAAAGGCAGCCCAAGAGGTGCTGTCTTCATTGTCTTGGGACCAAACGCTACTGGGATATTTCTTATCACGTCGGTTGTTAGATGGTGGCAATGATTTTCAGAAGAAAATGGGGATGTACTTCCTCGAAACGTTGGATGTGCCCATCTTGCATTTTCTAAAGGATTTGTTTCACGGACGGCCTTCTTGGATTAAGACCGACGTACCGATGACACGCTCACGCAGTTCTTTTTCTAGAGCTGTCGCGGTGGCCCCGGTCGCAACGATTGAGGGAAGAATTTCGGGCATTCGAAAACATGCACACTTCGTGTTCGTCGACGTTGAACTCGACGGTACAACGCGGCAGGCAAAAATTCCTCGTTCTGAAATGGCCTTCCCATCGGGTGAACCGATCCGCTTGTCGCGGCGCGATTGGGTTCGGTTTCGCGTGACTGGAGAACGGTCCCAGTTGCTCGAACACATTCCCTCGCAGATCGACATGGACAAGGTTCCCTTACGTTTACCCACGCCCCACAATATTTTGGTGCAAGACAAAGTGCTGAGCACTTTTAGGAAGACCTTTGGGGCCTCGGGCTTTATCGAGACCATGACTCCGGTCTTGACACGCGGCTACTTTGGCGGCAAGAGTCGTCCATTTCAAACCAAGATGTGGCATAACCAGAAAGTCCACTATCTCCGGGTCACGGCTGAATTAGCTCTTAAATCCGTTGTATCATCTGGTATCAGCAAAGCCTATGAAATCGGACCGATGTTTCGCAATGAAGGTTCAAGTGCAGATTATGCACCTGAATTTTTGATGTTTGAGGCATATGGAATCTTCATGATGGCCGAAGAGCTTCGGGACATCGTTTGTCGAGTAATTCTCCAACTGTCACCAATGGTGTCGAACGCCAAATAATTCACCCGCATAAGCGCGAAAAACGCCAAATAATTCACCCACCCCCGCGTCACATAATTCACCCGGGCAGGGAATCCCCCGTGCATCACGAAACAGGACGATGAAGTC
>JAKACZ010000004.1 GCA_021820965.1 Bacillota bacterium
AATCTGAGCGAATTGATGGGGACCAACGGTTGCCCTCGATGGACAACATGCTATGATGAGGGAGACGGGATTCCAGGTGGGTGAATTGTTTGACGCACCCCGGTTGAATTAAATGACGTTTGACATCTTTGCATATTGTTATATAAAACACCCTGAACTGAGCTCGGTCCAGCGGGACGGGCATGAAAAAAGCCACCGATTCACCGGCGACGTATCGGTTGTGCAAAGGGTCAGCGGCCCGCCTTACTTAAGGCAAAAACCGCCGGAAGCTACATCAGGAACTCAGAACGGCATGGTTGTGCTGAACTCGTGGGGGTCGAGGATTCTGCTCCTTTCCCTTCACGAATGTTGTTCGATTCAGATAAGGTGTGGTAAATGTTCCGCGATGGTCTCTTGGACGCTTAAGACCTGCTGGTGTCTTTCCTGTTTGCTCCAAAACTCCAATACCTCAAGTAAGCTCCGTTCCGCATCGACCCGCTGGCCCAGGCTCGCATGAATAATGCCCATGTTCTGTAAGGCCATGTGATGGAGATCCGGGCTCAAGCCCACCCGTAAGCCCGAAAACAACACAGCCTGGCCTAGGCAACATTTACGCGGCAGGAATTACGAAGGGTGCAAATGGACAATGGGAGTACTTGACCTTAGTCAATTCGGCTCCCGTGACGTCTTCCGCGCAGATTACGTGCGCGGAAAGCGGAATGTGGTCCTTGCTCAACAACGCCAAGACGACCGAAGGCGCGAGTGGCCCGGTGAAGGGTCCACAGGCCAATGGGCAAGACCCAAGTTACACTGCAAAAACGCTCTACACGTTCGGAACAAACGGCGAAGTGCAAGTTACCGACAATCTCACCATGCAACGCGTGAACAACGATACGTTGAGTGTTTGGACCGATAAAGCCTCGTGGATGATTATGCCGGGTTCTCAGTTGTATTCTGACGGACAGACATCGTTCAATGGGGACATGAATAGCCACAACGTGTTGGTCAGTTACTACGACGCATCGGGCGAGGACGTTACCGCCTCCGGCCCAAATGATACGAACACTAATTCGACTGCTATTGTTAGCCTGAGTACGGATAATATTGGTGTGTCGTGGTCATTCCCCACGAATCAGAGTGCGTGGACTAATGAGTCGGACACCAGCATGGCTAAAGAGAATGTGGCCATCAGTCCCTACTCCAATACATCTGAAACGACGTACGATCCGATTCCGGGATGGCAAATGACTAACACTTATGGCGACTTTGTATACACTCGCACCATTAGTGCATCGTGGATGAATTGGTGGACCGGCATATACACTGGCACCACCACGTACTCGAATGACATTGTTGAGCCGGATTGGGGCTAAAATCCACGCCGGTGCTATCCAAACTTTCTGATATAATACGAACATCAGCTTCGGCATTAAGCCTTTGGTGAAGGGTGGATGTAAGATGAAACAGTGGAATTTCTGGATTAGTGCCACGATGGTCGTGGGTGTGCTCGAGGCCGTCCGCATGTTTCTCTTCGCCAACGCTGCCCCTCCCCCAATTACCGATGGACGCCTATGGTTTGTCCTGATTCTGGCGGTGCTGGGCACCATGCTATGGGCGTTTGTCCGTCAGCGGCGCAACGTGTTTCTTGGTGCGACGGCAGCCATCGTCGTAGGGACTATTCTTTCACCCACTCCGTTGTTATGGCCGCTTGGAGCCGTGGCTATCGGCGCGGCGTTGTTTGGAAGACCACGACATCAGTCGGTGTAATGAGTGTTGCTAAAGAGCCCCGTTCGCTGGGGCTCTTTATTTTAGTAAGTAATAGCCAGGCCGCCCTCGCCAGCTGGCGTAGAGTGGCCTGGGCTTCTTGGAGCCGAGCCAACGCGACGAGGATCTTATCGAGGGTCATCGTCATGATTTTCGCTCCTTTCGAGAGTCAATTAGCGAGGCCCGAAATGCCTCCGGAAGAGGCGATTATTGCTCGGGACTCACGCTTTGGTCCAACAAACACGGCTTGGGCATCCCGGTAGCCCTCCACCCACGCTCGTCGAAACACCCGGCTGAATGTGATGCGACCACGGGATGTCCGATAGTCGCGATAGGGACAGGCCGCCTGAAGCTGCCCCGACATGGCTGCATCCCACCCTTTGCGGTACGCACCTTGAATGCCCCGGTGTTGGGTAATCGGAGCCATCTTCCCACCTCCTCCTGAAAGTAACTGTCGGGGTTCCTGTATCATTGGAACAAAAATGGCAATAAGTCTGCCGTTCGTTGATATGCAATGAATTCGCCATTCGTGAGGTTGGGCACAAGCACCTTCATCAAGAAGTTTCCGTGATTCGTTCAGGCGAGAAATGGGGCCGCGCGGGACTATTTTCGGGCGAAAGCATGGCTTTCGGTATGGCCATTGCCATTTTCGGTCGTTTGCTACAGCAACCCCTGGATACACTAGATCCAGAAGGGCAGGGGATCGGACATGAACTGGAAACGCTGACTGGTGGTCATTATTGGAGGGTATTTGGTGGCGCGAGGGCTCTGGCCGACCGTCATGCGCTGGTGGGGCGCTTTTTGGGTCCGGTGGGGTCTGCCGTGGCACACCATCGAAGTCGTGGGTGGGTGTGTGTTGGTACTGGGGGCGCTCGTCATGGGGCGCCGGCGTCGTAAACTTCCGCCCGGGCGGCCGCCGCTGGTATGAGGGAAAGCACGCACGCGAGGTGATTCCGCTAGGCAACAGTACGACCGGAGGCCGGATTTAGAAGAGATACCGGGCGTATTAGGAGACCAGATGTGGGGGTCTGTGTAGCATTGGAACCAAAAACCGGAATAAGAGGTCAATCGACGTATACCAACGCGATGACAGGGCATTGAGGCGAATCGGGGAGGCTATTTCGCGGTGTTATCTCTGAACTCGGGCCTCCGCGATTTCTCCAACACTTCGTCGAAAGCGTTGTGGTTCGCTAGGTCTGGGCTTAGTCCAGTTTTTCGCACAGTTGCTACAGAAACCCCCATTACTGTTAAAGCCCAGGGTGGCCTGACGCCAGACTTGGCGTGGATGGATCCCGTTACTGCGGTGTGTGCCGCGTTTCCGCGCTTCGTAGTCGTCATCACGGGACCGGGGTACTTTGGTGATGCGGTGGTTTATCTCGGGATCGCATCCGGTTCGATCAGAGAGCTCCACCAACAGCTCATTGAGGCCACCTCGCCCGATGCCGGATTAGTTGAGCGATATTTTGAGGGAGCCCGATACATGCCGCATTTGACGCTAGGGCAAACCGCGATGGGCCTGACGCCATCCCAGTTAGAGGAGATGGGGCGGGAGGCCACCGGGTTTCTGAAGCCCTTCCCGACGTTTGAGGTCACGAGCGTCCGGATATATCGAGAAGTCAACAATCGACATGAGCCGTTCCGGGACGTGCCGCTGGTGTAGCCGTAAGGCTTTGCATCCATGTGAATGACGGCGACGGCTTCCTTCAGATTCCACCTCGCGGTGGACACCCTTGCTTGAGCTATGGTTGGAACGGTCATCCCCCATTTGGGACTTTCACCCTAAAGTACACGCTCTAAACGACCATCTCCACGAGAGCAGCCGAACCGCAGTATAGTGCTTCTAACGTATGAATGCCCAACATTCAAAAAAAGAGGCCCTCGCTTCAAAAGAGCATTACTAGCGCGATGCAACAGGCACCTGTACTCTGATGGCAAAGGCGCACAAGGTACGAGGCTAGCTTGCTCTTTTATGGTTCCTGGAGAGGGCCCTTGGCTCTTATCTCGTCACCGCCATCGCATGCCGGTAATGAAGGGCTTATGTTTGTCGGGCAGAATTGGGGTCTCATTGCTCCATGAGGCGGGCCCCAAACACAAGATGGCTCGCGGTGCACGCGGTGCATTTAAGTCTGGCAACATGTCAGACCGATGGCTTTTAATCAAGACCCACGGTTCGAACAGGCGCGGAGACGCGCGCGCCGTTAATCCCAGCACCCCAACGCCGACCAGCGTTGATACTTCTGTGATGATTATTGCTGCTGGATCCTGCTCTCTGTAGTAAACATGATGACCCAAGGCCTGGGCACCTAGCAGAAATGAGGCAATGGCGACCTTACGATGCACCAAACTCACCGCGTAATGAAAGAACACGGGAATTTCACTAATCATGCCGCCGACTCCTTTCCGATGTGTGATGGCGATACCATGTAATGACAAGGTTGTCTAACTGGCGGGAACGTTCGACGATAATCGGGTCAGTCAGTGAGGTGTGCTCGTCATATAGTTGGGTGATTTGATCAGATAACGCTGCCATAGCATCCCACATTGCACGTTCCTGCCCTTTCATAGGTTCACTCCTTTCGCTAGTCACTATTGTATTGTGAGAGTACGCCTCGAGGGCTAGCGAATAAGGTCGAAGGCCGTCGACTCCCGAAAGATTTTGCTGGGTGCGCACCTCCCGGATCAATAGGTGCCTCGAAGCGCACGTCGGCCCGTCTCCTCTATGGCATTGCCGCCTTGCTCTTTTAACAGATAGAAGATCGCGGAGGTGCTCGTGACACCTTTTTCTCGTTGGATTCTACTTAGACGTGTCCATTCCATCGAGTCCGTATCAGATTTTTCCAACGGAAAATAACAAAGACTGGTGGTTTCCCCAGTCGTACGTTGAGCTCCCATAGCGCCTAGAGGAAACAGCAGTCCTATCAGAAAATCTGATAGACATATCTGATATAGCGTATTCCGCACCCAAGGTGGCCTTCACGGTAGAAGATTCTGGCCACAAGGGGTATCCCACCGGGACGGGACGGCTTGATCCTGACGCGTCTAATCAGCCGATTTATGGAAGATACCTTTAAAGTTGACTCTCGACGGGCGGACGGGCATGATACAAAAGGAAATCGCGTGATCGACTTAAGCTAAGGAGCTGGACGCATGCGACTAGGATGCCATTTGAGCATCGCCAAGGGCTTTGCCGCCGCCGTCAAAGTTGCCCCCACGTTGGGCGCCAACGCCTTTCAATATTTCACCAAGAACCCTCGCGGGTTTCGAAACGCTAAACCGTTGGATCGGGTCGACGCCGAGCGGGGCCGCGAACTGATGCGAGAACTGGATTTAATTGCGGTCGGGCATACCCCATATCTCATTAACCTGGCAGCGTCAGACGAGGGCCTGTACAATGCATCGATCGATGCCTTGGTGCAGGATCTAGTCATTGCACAAGCTCGTGGCACTTATGGCGTCGTAGTTCATTGCGGAAAGCCCAAAGATCAGGGACGCAGTTGGGGCGTGGAGCGCATGCAAAAAGCTCTAAGAACCGTTCTGGAACGCAATCAAACCGAGGGCGTACAAATTCTGGTCGAAAATACCGCTGGCCAAGGATCAGAAATCGGCACGACGATGGAAGAACTGCTGGCGATTGTCGAACCGTTTTCATTCGAAGAAGTGGGAATTTGCTTTGACACACAACACGCGTTTGCGGCCGGCATGATTTCCCGCGACAACCCGTCGGCATTTGCCGGATTTGATAACCCGGCCTTTATGCAACGACTCAAAGCAATTCACCTCAATGACAGCAAAGTCGAGTTCGGGGCTCATAAAGACCGACACGAATTGATTGGGCAAGGGCAATTGGGCATTCCCGGCATTGCCGGTCTGGTTAACGACCCAAGACTAACTAATATTCCCTTTTATCTTGAGACCCCGGTCAATACTGAAAAACAGTATGCCGACGAAATTCAGGCGGTCAAGGATCTGATTAAGCCAGCACCGTAACACGGGAGGTTTCCCATGAAGGCGCGACTCATTGTCAATCCGGCCGCCGGAAGTGGCAAAGCGCAAAAACTATTTGATGCCATTGTTCCATATTTGTCGGGTGAAGACGTGGAGGTCGTCAGAACCGAGCGGCCCGGTCATGCCACCGAACTAGCCCGAGAAGTGGCTGATCAGGACGACATGACTGTCATTTCCTTGGGAGGCGATGGCACCCATCATGAAGTTCTCAACGGACTGATGCCGGGCGGCAAAACTGTGTTTGCCGTGATTCCGGCCGGAACCGGCAATGACTTTGTACGGATATTGTCGTACCCCAAAGCTCCACGAGACATTCTCGAAATCGCTCTTCGAGGCAAAGTCATGCCCATGGATATTGGCAAAGTTAATGATCAATATTTTCTGACGGTATCGGGTGTAGGCTTTGACGCGGAGGTCGCCGGTTGGGTCAACCGGCGTGATAAGACCGGCAATGGCACGTGGATCTTCATTCGCGGTATCCTCCACCATCTAGTTCGCTATCATTCGGCCGATATGACAGTGCATGTGGGCGGCGCCGCTCGCTCCGAAAAAACATTTCTCATCGCCGTAGGCAACAGCCCATATTATGCCGGTGGCATGCGCATTTGTCCGGAAGCGCTGGCCGATGACGGGCTGTTTGATGTCATCTGGGTGCGGGATTTGCCACGGTTAAGTGTTCTTCCGCTGTTGTCTCGGGTGTTTCGCGGCACGCACGTACAGCATCCGGCGGTGCAATCGTTTCAGACGGAGGAGCTCTCGGTCGAAGGTCCGCCAAATATGCTGGTTCATGCGGATGGCGAGATTGTTGGCCACCTTCCGGTCACCATAACTATTGTCCCCGACGCCATTCGCGTCCGCACCGGAGCATCGTGATGGTCCGATGGCCCGCCCATTGGCCTCCCTTTTTATGGGGAGCCTCCACATCCAGCCACCAAGTTGAGGGAAACCAGTCCAACGACTGGACGGAATGGGAAAACAGCGGACACGTAGCCGAGCCGTCCGGTCGGGCGGCCGACTCCTGGAATCGGTGGCCCGAAGACCTGGAACTAGCTAAAAAACTGGGGCTCAATAGCTATCGCTTCTCCTTGGAATGGAGCCGTATCGAGCCCAAGCCCGGCATCTTCGATAGGGAGGCGCTCCAGTGCTACCGTGCTATGATTGTCCGCATGCGTGAGATTGGCCTCATCCCCCTGATGACGCTTCATCATTTTACCCTACCTCTGTGGGTCTCCACCCGAGGTGGATTTCTCAATTCCCAAGCGTCTCGGTGGTTTTCGCGCTACGTGCGCATAGTGGTTGAAGAAGTGGGCGACCTGGTGGACCTTTTCATTACTATTAACGAGCCCATGGTGCTGGTCGTAATGGGCTATCTCATTGCGGCGTGGCCGCCGGGCGGCCGAGGGTTCGGCCGCGCACTGAAGCTGATCCGCCGTCTGGTCTCTATCCACGCCGACGCCTATCACACCATTAAGCGCATCAAACCCAATGCCTGGGTCGGGCTCGCCCACCACATGATCCAGTTTGAGCCCTGGCGCCCAGGCCTCTTGGATTACGCTAACACCCGGCTCTTGCACTATCTCATGAACGACCGTTTGGTGCGCATGGTGGGTGAGTACCAGGATTTCATCGGGCTCAACTATTACACGCGCCAATACGCTCATTGGACATCAGGGCTGCACCCAATCCAAAATCGGCCAGGAGTGAATGTCAGCGACTTGGGATGGGAGATTTACCCGCATGGCCTGACCGCCGTGCTTAAGCGCGTTCAGTCATTTCACAAGCCCGTATTAGTCACCGAAAATGGTATCGCTACGCGGGATGAAGCACTTCGCACGCGGTATCTGGAGCAACACCTGGCCGCCGTGTCCGCGGCGCAAAAGGCCGGGATCGACGTACGCGGATATTTCCATTGGTCGTTGCTGGATAACTTTGAATGGGCGGAGGGTTATGGTCCTCGTTTTGGCCTCGTCGAAGTGAACTACGACACCTTAGCACGCAGCATCCGCCCTGCCGGATACCGTTACCGTGATATTATTCAAGCCAACGAAAACACGTTCCCCGTCAGCGTACCACCAGCGTCAACGCTACCGGCTGCCCATCCTTAAAGCAGGAACGATATTGCTCGGGGGTAATGCGAGCCCGATCAGCGAGCTCTTTGAGCGTCTCCTGGGTAATCACCGGCCGCCATTCGACCGATGCTTTATAGTGGTCAACAAGAAGCGAACGGGTCGCGTCGGGCATGGCTAGCCGGCTCAAAGCCTGACCGAGCTTGTCGATGTGAGCCGCATCGCGGATGGCTGGCTCAAGCGGCAACTCCGCCAGCAGGTGGTCATCAGCCAACAAACTCATCGCAACGGCCGTTTTAAGCCGCCCCTGGCGCTGTCCCAACCGCACTTCAAAACTCCCCACCTTTACGGGAAAGGAATCTCGCGGCCAGTCCTGAATCTCGGAGAGGATGCTGTCGCGAAGAAGACTTTCTTCAGTCTCGAGTTCCTTCAGCTGCCGGCGAAGATATCCGAGCCGGTTGACCGCTTGAGCCAATTCCGCGGTCACCCGCGGTCCCGCGTGTCCGCCCATTACAATCCCCCCTGCTAATAAATAGGGGAGGGAAAATAAAATATGCTTAAATTCTGCCGTTCAGGTGCGCCAAAATCTTGGCCGGGTCCAAGATCCAGGGGCCATCTCGGTGAAGCGTCACTGTCACTGACCGCCCGGGAGCGAGCACCACCGTCCGTTCCCCGTCAAGCGCCAAGCTGCCGCCGCGATCTCCTCGGGTCAACACGATGGGCTCGTCAAACGCTAGGCGCCGTTCCTGATGAATCCGAAATGTCGCCATCAATCCAGGCGCCAATACCGAGGGAACGTCGGTCCCGTCGTCACCTAGTCGCACATAGAGCCCAAAATCGTCGGCAAACGACACTGGCGTTTGGTAGCCGGCGACGTTGGACAGGCCCGGGCGTATGGGATCGGCGACCGCCAATACCAATGTCTCCACGTCATCCGGGTCCCATATAGCCATGGCGCCCGTGTAATTCTGCCGGGTCAGTGCTACATCGATTAGTGCCAGCTCTTCACCGCCGTCGGGAAGGCTCAAATGCAGGAGCTTGGCCCGCGATGCCGCCTGCGACAGCGTCAGGCCGTCCTTTAAAAACCGCGCCGTGGCATACCCGCCAGCCGTCTGATCGCCGAGATAACAAGCCACATTGTTGGTGCCTCCCGCAACCGGAAGAACCGGGACAGCCGGGGCCGCCTGCGCCACATTTCGCTGCGTTCCATCACCGCCGACTACAATTAACGCGTCGGCTCCCGCGTTTACCAACATTTCTACCCAAAGCGGCGTCGTATCGTCGATAGTACGTGGGCGGTGCACCAGCCGAACCGGCACATCGAGGCCCAGTTCTCCTTGAAGCCAGGCAAAAAATCCCGAGCGGTCTTCGGGCAACAGCACCTCAATGTCGGGCACGGCGGCCACCCCAGCTAAAATTCGGTGAGCTACCAGCGCCTTTTCCGGCTGCGACTGCAAGGAGGCATGAGCAACCAGACGGCGGATATCCCGACCCGCCATGGGGTTAACAATTAGGCCAATGGCCTTTTTTTGTCCACTCATCTGCGCGATGCCGCCCTTGCTGTAAGTTTCGTCATCAGTTCGAACAAAGTGGTCTGCTCGTCGGCGCTAAGGTCTCCCAGCAGATCCGCCATCCAATCGCGCTGGCGGTTGCGTTCGTTTTGCCAGGCGTCCCGGCCGCTATCAGTGAGGCGCAGCCACACCATACGGCGATCTTGGGGATCGCGCTCCTTAATGATGAGCTCACGTCGCTCCAATGAGTCTAAGGTGCGGGTGGCGGTTGGACCGGCAATCCGAAGCTTGGTAGCCATCCCCATAGCGGTCATCGGTTCAGCCTGAGAAAGAATGGTAAGCGCTTGGAATTGTGTAGTGGACAAGTCCTTATCGCCTTGATCGCGGAATTGTCGTTCGAAGTCGCGGATCAATTCGAATAGCCGATCGAAAATATCCGTCTCCCGAGCCATACGACTCCACCCCAGCTTTAACATTACCCCTTTTCGGGAAGGACGCCAATGGACACTCGGCGGGCAAAAATTGGGCCGCGCAATTCGCATTGGAGCGCCAAAACGAGTACGATAGGAGAGCTAACGTTTATTTTGGGGAGGTTCTTAATGGCGCAAGCGTACGATGTGCTATTGGTGCGCCATGGCGAAAGCGAATCCAATGCGACCGGCCGTTTTGCTTACCAGTCATGGGATCCCCGGTTGACCCAAAAAGGCCTTGAGCAAGCCCGTCAGCTTGCAGGCCGGCTTCAACAGGCACCCATCAGCTATCTTGCAACCAGTCCTCTAACTCGGGCACAGGAAACCATCCGGCCCTTGGCCGATGCTCTCAAAATTGAGGCAGTCGTGATTCCCGAATTGGCGGAAGTCAATCTGGGTCAGTGGGATGGGGTACGGCTGGTCGACCTCGAACAGGCTAACAACAGCGAATTTCAAGCGTGGCGCCGGGATCCGGAGGCCAATCCCCCGCCCGGTGGAGAGTCCATTCTCACCGTCGGTCGACGCGTACTCGCTGGGCTTGAGAAATTTGTCACCTCACGGGAGCCAGGGCTCACGGTGGCGGCTACCCACGCCGATTGTATCAAAGGGACCGTACTAGTCATTACCAAGTCCGCCGGTCCTGCGGCGCGTTCGCTGTTTGTTCCTAATTGCGGTCAATTAATGATGCGCTACCTGCCTAACTTCCACCGCTGGGTCTTGGTCCTAACTCAAGGTTACTTCGGCTAATCCGCGCAAAACCTTGTCTCTCCTTCTTCCGCATATGCGAAGACGCTGTATACCCCAACGGGTGGGGACTTCCGCCACCAGCGCCAAGGCGTGTCGCGGATTGTCGTGCGGGCCCGCGTGGGCGGCGTCGCCGACGGCGGTCCATATAGTGCTCCTTTTCCAGCGATAGTAAAACCCTCCAATGACGGCGTGCGGTAGTCCGATTTTGAAATGACGGGGAGATGAAAATGGCGGGCCTTCATGCCCATAGCCTCGGCTTTAGCGAGTAACTGCAAGACGTCTGGAGACTTCTGGAACTTTGTCGACGCGGCCGACAGCCCACGGTCCGCTTGCCCACCCACGTGTCGACGGATTGCAGGCGACTCGAGGCCGAACAAGGAGCGAGAAAACCGCCGACAGAAACGTGGTCCCATCCGACGACCCCAACCTTTGCAGTCTAAACCCGTTGCGATAGACATGGCCCACGTGGTCATACACCCGGGCCAACAGGCTGCGTAACCGGTTGTTCAACGAATCGGCCTCAACAGAGACGGCCTCAACAGGGTGCCCAACTATTGTGCATTCGCCACGACGGTCATCGGGCGCAGTACCAATTCATCAAAGGCGTGATTACGGACATTTCCGATGCTCACGTGGCCATTCGGCCCTATGGTGGAGCGGAGATGCTCATGGCCTACTTCTAACCCGGCGTGTCGGAATTCTGGCGGGGTGGACTGATCTATCAACAGAGCCGCGTGGGGGAACCCGGTAATCAGGGAACCGTCACGACGTTTCGCGACAATGACGGGCGTCGTTGGTCGAACGACTCTTCGTCAATCGCGAACAGGTTCGAGGCCGCGTTGAAGAAAAACAAGACACGCTGCTGATTATCCGGCAGGATGGCCGCATTCCACAATTGCAGCCCCTCGTCGGATTTAGCTTCCACCCGGAGGCGCAGATGTTCGACGAGACGCCTCGGAAACTCTTGGCGATTGCACCCGGTCAGCCGGTGGCCGGAATCGGCGAAATCAAACACGGCCGATCAAGATACGCTCTTTCAGCATTTTGACTTGGCGGCGTACCACACGGCCCTCACGCTTAGATAATACAACCGGCTGTCGCGAAACCCGTAGGGGGGCTTCGTGTCTCAAAAACGGCGTCGAATAACTGGAAAGTGCCACTAGAGGCTATCCTCGATGGTCTAACAAGGCTTTGAACTGAAAATACCGCGTTTTAAAAAAGTTAAGATACTCCGGGTCGTTAAGCCCCCTGCGGACGATCTCCAACCAGGCCGGAGCAAGTGCGCTTTGCGGCATCATTGCCATTAAACTTGGCCCTTTAAGTTGCACAGCGTCGGAATCATCCATCCAGGGGCCCCACTGACGATAAAAAGATAAAGGTTCCCAGCCCACATTGATATACGCTAACGCCTGGTCAGCATGCGATGGCGGCATAATATAGAGGTACGCAACTCGACAGTCGCAACCGGGATCCGTGCAATATGCATCAACGATGTCATACGCCCCATCAGGAACCTCGGGGTGTCCCTGGAGGACCAGGGTGCGGACAAAAGTTGTAGGATCTAACTCCCCGTAGGGAATGATGGAACCAATGGGTTTAGAAGATGAACGGTCGTTGGCGTTTAATCCCCGGAGCACTCGGCGCTTGGGAAGGGACGCCGTCACACCGGGCCGTTTGGTGCGCCGCTTCGACATCAGCATAGACCTCCGTGGGGGATAGTGCCGTTATTGCTCATTAAGATCACTGAACTCTCTCGCCAGCTAACCACGAGTTGCTACTGAGCAACAGACGTCTACAAACTAAGTAACAACACCTGATCAGCCATTGCCAAGGAATCCCGCGCTTGCTAGACGCCATCCTGACGCTAAGCGCCCAGAAGCTGGGAATGTGCTCGAATTATGGTTAATTGTATCATGCCACGGCTGGCTAGTGGAAACCGGAGTATCGCAATTTTGTGGGAGAAGCCTAATGCCAAGGATTCCCCCAATATGAGGACATCCTTGTCTTCCAACAGACATGACATCAACCTCAATGACTCGACTGATCCGCCTTTTGGGAAAGCAAGATAAACTGTGGCCGCCGCACTCCATACCATTCACGATACGCGCTTTTCGGGAGCCGCCTGGTTTGGCAACTCGGGCAGGGCAAGCCACTCCAGCTGGCTGGCTTACTGGTGGGAACAGTGCGGCGATCCTTGACAGGCCATGTCAACGAGGGTTCGATTTGGGATCATCGCCCCCCATTCTTTCTTATATGGGTGCTATCACGGTTGGGGAATAAAAACAGGTCGCGATCACCTGCAAGCCCTTGCGTTACCCCGAAGGTCCGGGGCTCCTTACGTTGCGGGATCGCGACGGGCGCAAACAGGGAGGGCCTGCGCTCTTGATATGAATACACCACGGTCAGACCCGGGTGCAACCCGTGGGTCACTCACAGGCGGACGTACTCACCACGGACGTCTTCTGCTCGGAAAAGACCGCAATGCCCACATGTTGTGGTGGATGTCGGTAGGACGACGTGGGAGGGCATATCAAACCACAGGTCGCGCCCGTCGAAACCTCGCCATCCACCCCGCATGACCGCGGCATTGCGGCCATTCAGCGTCCCCCCACGCTCGATACCGAAACTTACCAGCTGGTACAAGATCAGTAAGATGCATCTCGATTCTGCTCTCCGAAGAGGTACACCCTGTGGTTCCCGAGGGCGTTCGGGTTAAACTGCCTCGAAGGCTCATAGCTGTCTCGGCCACGCCCGCTTGCAGCGGACAAGCTTCGAGGATACACTGAAAGCAACCGAATTGCCGGTGTATAACAGGGAATCAGGTGAAAATCCTGAGCGGCACCCGCCACTGTTTACGGGGAGCAGGCCGGCCACAGCCACAAAGCTGGAAGGCCCGTCACAAGCGATGATCCGAGAGTCAGGAGACCTACCTGCAATATTCGGGCGAGCCTGCGGGTTGTCGGGCACCGCCTGCTTTTTATGCGGCCCTTCTCGCCAAAGGTTCAGCTGAGATGAGAGAGGGACGATCGATGAATCGAATGGCGACAACGGCAGTGAAGTCGGGCCGGGTCCTAGTCGTTTCCCAACTTTCCTATGGGGAAAAACCGTCGCTGGCCTTGGTCATGGGCCTCAAAGAATTAGTCCGTCTCCTTCACCCGTCCTTGAAGGTTAGACGCTGAGATGGCTCGTCGCCGATTTGCCATAAATCTAACGGGCGCCGTCGTTGTGCTGGCCTTCACCCTCGTTTTAGGGGTCATGCACGGACCCACGCCGATTCCCTTTAAGACAGTGTTTGCTCGGGTGGTGTCGCCTAACGGTTCCATCGATAGCACCATTGTGTGGCAAATCAGGCTCCCCGCAGTGGTGGCCGCTGGTGCAGTAGGCGGGGGGCTGGCGATAGCGGGCGGTGTCATGCAGGCCTTGTTAAAAAACCCCCTCGCCGATCCGTACATCGTTGGTGCCTCGGCAGGAGCGAGTCTGGGAGCCACCTTGGCACAAGAATTGCTACCGCTGATGAACCTTATGGCGCCGGGGGCCTTTGTAGGGGCACTGGCGGCGGTCTTTGTCTCCTATCTCATGTCCCGCGGTCGAGGAGCCAGCAGCATGCTGACCCTCATCCTGGCGGGCTATGCCATAGGCGTCATTCTAAGTTCGGTCACCATGTTCCTCATGCTCTTAAATCAACAGAACCTGTCCACCATTTTTGCTTGGGAGGTTGGCGGCATTGACGGCGTTGGCTGGAGCCAAGTGTTTATCAGCCTTAGTCTGATGGCTGCCGCCATGCTAGTGATTTGGCCCTTGGCTCCTGACATGAACGCCCTTTTGTTAGGCGAAGAACAGGCACACCATCTCGGCGTCTCGGTGCGTCGCGTCCAGTTCGTGTTGTTGGCAGCTGCTAGCCTCTTAACCGCGGCCTCCGTGTACATTAGCGGCCTCATCGGATTTGTCGGACTGGTCATCCCCCACATTGTTCGTCGCCTGAACGGACCCAATCATCGACAACTGTTGCCGCTCGCCTTTCTTGTGGGCGCCACGTTTTTAGCCCTGGCGAATATTGTCGCTCAGTCGATTCCCGTGGTCGGGCCGATCCCGGTGGGCCTAGTTACCGCTTTTCTCGGCGGCCCCTACTTTCTCTACCTGCTAGTCCGTCAGAGTCGCTGGCACCGAGGGTGGTCACAATGACGTCTGAACCTATGCTGGCCCTGGAAAATGTGTGCTACGCCTGGCCGGGGAGAAGGGGCCGGCTGGGCCCGGTTTCCGGGTCGGTGCCAAAGGCTCAATGGGTGGGCCTGATTGGACCTAACGGTGCCGGCAAATCCACTTTGCTCCGCCTCATTGCCGCCTTTTGGAAGGCCGACCAAGGTCGAATTCTGCTTGATGGCGAGGATGTCGCCCGGATGCCCGCAGCCATGCGCGCCCGCCGCCTGGCGTTTGTTCCGCAGGCCCTGGAAACAAGCTTTGATCTGACCGCCCGTGAGGTGGTTGAGCTGGGCAGGTTGAGCCAGCTATGTTGGCGTGATCGCATCGGGTTTCGCCAGGCCCCCTTAAAGGAGCGGATAGAGGCGATGATGCGGAAAACGGAAGTACTCGATTTGGCGGACAGAGCCTTTGCCACTCTATCCGGTGGAGAAGCCAAACGCACGTTGCTGGCAGCGGCCTTAATCCAAGAAGCGCCTCTGCTGCTACTGGATGAGCCCACCGCCCACCTGGACCCGGGCCACGCGATGAAATTTCTCGATATGGTGCGTTCCCAGGTTGATTCCGGCGAGCTTACGGTGGTGATGGCCTATCACGATTTAACCACGGTCGGGCTGTACGCCGATATTCTTTGGGTCGTGTCCGAGGGGCAGCTGGTCTTGACCGGAACGCCTAACCAGGTGCTAGCTAACCCCTTGCTTCGCAAGATCTACGATATCGATTTAGTGACGCTGGCCCACCCGCGAACGCATCGGCCGATGTTAATCTTCCCTTAAGCCCACTGAATCTTTTGTCGCCGGCCTTACTCCGCTACACTGAAACTTGAAGTTCGCAAGTGGAGGTCACTCGCCATGGATGGTCTCTTAACCGTCTCAATGATCGTGAAAAACGAAGAACGATTTCTTCCCGAATGTCTCACCTCCATCAGGGATATCGCCGACGAAATTATTGTGGTTGACACCGGATCAACCGATCGTACTGTCGATATCGCCAAATCGTTCGGAGCCCGGCTCATTCAAATTGAATGGCCGGATGACTTCGCCAAAGCGCGAAACGTTGGCCTTGATGCGGTGAGAACGCCCTGGGTGCTGGTGCTGGATGCTGACGAAGAGTTCGTCCGCGATGATTTGCCGGCTCTTACCGCCGCTATAAGGACGCCCATCGCCGACGCGTACAACGTGCGCATTGTGTCGGTAATGGACCGGGCGCAGGACATATCCGAGAGCTACGTTCTCAGGATGTTTCGATCCCATCCCCAGGTGCGGTTTGAGGGTAAGGTGCACGAGCAAGTTTTTCAGGCGTTGAAGCGCGAAAACATGACAGTGGGTCCATTAAACGTGCGCTTGTTGCACAAGGGATACCTAAACGCGGTTGTTGAGGGTCGGTCAAAAAACGAGCGCAATCGTATGCTTCTGGAAAAACAGTTGGAACAAGAGCCCAACGACGGGTATATGCTGTGGCAGCTGGCTCAGACACTGATGGCCGAAGGGAAATATCCAGCGGCTGTTACCGCTAGTCGCAAGGCTCTTCACAACATACCGGTTCAGCACCCGATTTGGGTCTTGGCTCAAACAACATATGCCAAGCTGCTCCACGCCAACGGTGAGCCTAAGCGCGCCATCAACGCCTTGCAAAACGGACAACAAGCCTATCCCGCGTATACGGACTTCTACTACCTTGAAGGTCTATTTCGCATGGGCCTGGCTCAATGGGCGCAAGCGGAGCAAGCTTTCCATAAATGCGTCGAAATTGGGGAGGCGCGCGGGTTTCTTATGACCGACACCGGCGTAGGGGGCTTTAAACCCCTCTGGAAATTGTCGCAGGTGTTGATTCAACAAAATCGGCACAAAGAAGCCTTAGCCTATCTCCTAACGGCAATTAAAAACAATCCGCCGTTTCGCGATGGGTGGGGCGCAATCTTTGCACTTCTGGCCGGATCGACCTTTGACGCGGTGCTGGACACAATCCTCTTGACGGTACCCCTTGACGTTGTCATCACGACGATTAGCGCATGGGAAAACCGCAGCGACGACGAGGAAAAACTCCTGCGGACCGCTCAGCTTCGCGCCCAGGCTAGCCGGCAAAGTTAATCGACAGGGGCTCGTCCGCCTTAAGAGGTTTTACCCGATTGGCCCGCTGATACCCTTCTAGCCCGGCAATAAGGTTCCGGAGAATCGCTTCCACCGAATCAACACCCTCTGTAGTAACGTCGGTTGATGCCCTGAGCAAAGTTCGCCAACAAAAAAGATACAGGTCACGCATTTTCTGCCCATGAGCGTGCCCGAGATTCACGTTGTCGGCCAAGGCCGCCAAGATATCGCGAGCAGACTTGGACAAATCCAGTCCCCTTTCCGGCTCCTGGGCAATCTTTGCCTGGAACTCCTCGACGCCTGCCAAAGCCGCACGGTAGAGCATGAGGGCAAGCTGCTCCGGACTTGCTGTATTTACGGAGTCGTGCTTGTATTGGTTAACTTGTTCGTGAACGTCCATCGCCTATTACCCCCCATTACTGTTATTGGAACCTTGTGGATTGAACAACGCTTGGAGTAAGGAATACTGCTCCGAGTACCGGGAGACTTGGTTCACCCACTGCCCGTACTTGAGAATCGCTTGCTGCTCCTCACTGTTCAACTGTTGCTGCAAGAGTCTGGCCTGACTCTTGTCTTGGGCACTCTGCTGATTCAAGGTAGCAATAGCCTCGCCCACCGTGCTCGTGGAACCTTGGGAGAAACCGTTAATAATGCCGGGCGTCGATCCGCCAGCGCCAATCGTGCCGTTCAGTTGTTGAAAAATCGCCTGCACCGCAGTCGGATTGGATATCAAGGCCTGCGAAAGCGTGGTAGAGTTTAGGGTCATTTGCCCGTTGGTCCCCAGCGTAATGCCGATGTCGGCCAATGATTGATATTGTCCGCCTTGACCACTAGTGGTCTCTGCCAAAAGCTGGCCCACTTGATCCAACACGGCGGACGGAAGCCCGGAGGTCAAAACCTGATTAGGATTCGACTGATAGGCGTAGGTCGCGGAGCTCCCTGTGCCCGACGCAACAACCTGACCGGATTGAGCCAAATTCTGTGTATCTTTGACCCATTGATTCCAATCCGACACGAATTGCTTAACCGACGACACCATCGCCGAGGTGTTTGGCGACACGGTTATTGTGGTGGTCCCCGGAGCATTCACCGTGACGGTCATCCCGGGAATGAGATTAGTAAAGGTGTTTGAGGACGACGTGATGGCGTTTGACGAGTTGTAGGTTGATCCGAAGCTAACCGTCGCATCACTCGGTGCCTGAAGACGGTCGGCGGCGGAAAGGCCGCTCGTGCCCGTACCGACAACGCCCAGGTAGTATAGAGGACCATTAGGTTGAGACGAGGTGCTGCCCAGCCCGTTGTCGCCATATGTGATCGCCTGCCCGGTCTGGTTGGCCTGAATTTCCAACAGCCAATCGCCACTGCTGTTTTGTACGACGGATGCGGTCGCACCAATTCCCGCTGTACTGTTGATCAGGCTGGCTAAGCCGTTGAGGCTCTCGCCGGCGGAAGGCAAGTTGACGGTGACGGCGGACCCATTGCCGACGGCAATGCTAAAGCTCCCCTGCAACGGCGTTGTGGTTCCCGGAACCATCAAAGTGGCGTTTGGATCAGTGACCGTCATGTTGGCCGTCGTGCCCGAGTCGATCTCGGCTTGTGCAACGCTGTTGACAGAAATCGTGTAGCTGCCTTGCTGCGCGCTTTGATCTATGGCAGTGGCGACGTTACTGTCGCTTGAGGACGACTGCAACTGACCATATGTGGAGGATTGCGACAGATTGGCCAGATCCCCTCCAAACGTTTGGGCATCGGATTGCAGCGTGGACCAGGCACTGATGTCCGTTTGGTCGGTCTGCTCTTGCTTTTGATAGTTGGATATTTGAAGATTATTCTCCTGAGTCGCCAGCTGCGCGAACGTGTTCGGGCTTAAGTCCTGCAAAATTTGGCCAATCGGTGTGTTGTACACCTGGCTCCAGTTGATTGAACTGCTCATGGTACCGCGCCCCCTTCTCCAAAGCGGATGAGAGGCCGGAGGTTATCCCGGCCTCCTCATCACCTCATGCCAGTTATCCGAGAAGTTTCAGCACCAAGGACGGCAATTGTTGTGACGTCTGCAGCGCCTGAATCCCCGTTTGCATCAATATCTGCTGTTGGGCGAACTGACTCGTTACGGTGGCCATGTTGGCGTCCATAATGGTCGCTTGCGAGGATTGCAGGTTGGTATTCTCCGTTTGCAGGTTGCTGATGGTGTAGTTCAACTGATCCACTTGAGCGCCGACCTGCCCTTGGGCATTGCTGAGCATAGACAGCGCGTTTTGTGCCTGAGTGATAGCATACTGGGCGCTGGTGCTGGCCTGAACATTAATCGTTGACAGTCCTAAGGTCACGCTGTTAAACGTTCCGAACGCCAGAGTGGTGTTGTTCCCGCTTCCTTGATTCGGGCCCGTCTGAAACGTGTAGTTCGTTCCTGGCGCGATCGTAAATTGTGCCGTGTAAGCCGTTGCGGAGTAATTGGCCGCGATCGTTCCTTGGTTCACAGTGACGGCAAAACTGTCGGCGTTGGTGTTTGAACCGGACACCAGTTGCAGCGTGACGTCGCCTGTCGAGGGAAGACCAGACACATCTCCACTGGCAACGGTTCCCGATGCATTGACAATGGACACCACATCGGCCGAAAGGGCTGTACTGTATTGGACGCTTACTGTGTAACTTCCCGCGCCGGTAGAGCCGGAATCGGCTCCAACCGCGATTTGAGTAACGGCCTGGGACAAGCCGATGCTACCGCTGGGCGAGACAGTCGGTCCCTCGTTAAGTACGGCCTGGTTATTGTAGTTCAAGGTTGCCCCGACATTGTCCAGTGACTGCAAAAGCGAATTAATCTGGTTTTGGATGTCCTGAGTGTCCGAAGAGTTGTTGGTGCTGTTAGATGCTTGTACAGCCAGCTGCTGAATCTCCTGCACGATTTGGACATTGGTCTGCATGCCGCCGTTGGCTACGTTCAGCAAGTTGCTGGCCTGGTTAGCGTTGTTGACCGCCGCGTTAATGCCGCCAATTTCACCTTGCATCATATTGGCAATCGCGAGACCGGAAGGGTTGTCCGCAGGCGAGTTAATCTGATAGCCGGTAGACATTTCCTGTTGAAGGGTGTTCAGAGAGTTTTGCGTGTTGTTCAGCGAATTCTGCGCAAAAAGCGCTGCAACGTTCGTGTTGATGTACATCGATGTATCCTCCTTGATTTGTTTGCTCCGACGTCCTGTCGATAGTGGTACATCTGAAAGGTAACTCCTTCATCAACCCCGAGTCAAAATATAGCAGCCTAATTGCAAAAGATTAGTGGTTCTTCGTGCTACTCTTTTCTTAGAGAAGTTTTCCACGAGGAGCGTCATCATGTCAGCACCGCCCATCATTATCAGCACCGTCAAGCCGCCCGGATACAATCACGTTGGCGCCTTCGATGAAGTGACGGAGACGATAGCGATCGGATTCGCGCGGCTGGGTTTTGCTGTTCAACGAGCGGATAATTTCGTTTCGAGCGAAATTCCTACGATCCTTTTTGGTGCCCATCTATTAGCGGAGCCTATCTTAAATCGCCTGCCCTCCAACACCATTCTCTATAATCTCGAACAGGTCGATCCCGGGGCCCCGTGGATAGCCGGCCCCTATGCGCGTGCCATGCGCTTGCACGAGGTATGGGATTTCAATGAGACTAACGTTCGGCGGCTTCATACCTTGCAATTCGCCAGGAAATTGTTATGGGCACCCATCGGCTACGTTCCCGAGCTCACTCGAATACCCCAGGCTGCGGAAGACATTGACATTCTCTTCTATGGTTCACTGAATGAGCGTCGAGCCCGCGTGCTTGACGATCTGCGGGCTTCCGGCCTTAACGTGGTGTATAAGTTCGATTTGTATGGAAAAGAGCGCGACAAGCTAATCGCCCGTTCCAAGGTGGTCCTAAACATACACTTTTATGAAAGCGGAATCTTTGAGTGGGTACGAGTTCTATATCTTTTGGCCAATAAAAAGGCTGTGGTTTCGGAGTCGAGCGTTCTCACCGCCTTTGAAAGAGGTATAGAAGAGGTTGTCCGCTTTGCGCACTATGACGAACTAGAAGATGTCTGCCGGAACATGGTTGCCCATCAATCCTTGCGGGACGCTCTCGCATCTAAAATGGATTCCTACCTAGCTGCGCGGCGCGAAGAAATGGTGTTGGACTCTATTGTTGGCTCCTCGTCATGCATAAGTCGTCCATCCGGCCCATTGAGGGAGGAGGAGTCATGAGCAAAACCTCCATTATCATTTTGGCCTATAATCACTGGGATATAACCACCCGGTGCCTGGCGTCACTCTTGTCCGCACCAGTTGAAAGGGAATATGAAGTCATTCTAGTTGATAACGGTTCCGAAGCCCCGATGCCAGACTACTATCCTTCCATGCTTCCAGGGATTCGCATTGTTCACAGTGAATTCAACCGAGGATATGGTGGCGGATACAATTTTGCCGCCGAGTTTGCCAACGGCGATGAATTGGTCCTTTTGTCCAATGACATCATTGTTACACCTGGATGGCTTGACGAGTTACATCGCGTCAAGGTCGCCAACCCCGGAACCCTTATAGTAGGCCCAAAGTATCTCACGCTTGACGGCACGCTCCTCGAAGCAGGGTCCGTAGTGTTCAATGACGGCACCCCCTGGGCACTGGGACGCGGAAACGACAGTCGATCGCCGTTTTTCAATTTCGTCCGCGAGTCCCACTACGTCTCGACCGCGTGTGTGCTGGTCGATCGTAACTTCTTCATCACCACGGGCGGCTTCGACCCGCGGTACGGTGCCGGTTATTTCGAGGACACAGATTTATGCACGCGAGCCCATCAGATCGGCGGCCACGTGATGTACACCCCTTTGGCATGCATTTTGCACCAGGAAAGCTCGTCATTCGGTAACCAAAAAGCTGCCTTGATGGACAAGAACCGACAAGTCTTTGCGGAGAAATGGCGCCCCTACTTAGCCAGCAACTACCCAGACCCATCCCTGCTGCCGTTAAGGGCCGCCATCGCTTGGTCACGCGTCTCAGTGCTGGTAGTCGACAAGGTACTGCCTTGGCATGATCGCGCGTCCGGAGCTAAACGCACAATGGAAATTCTGCGATTGCTAAAGAAATCCGGCTGCCACGTGACGTTTGTTGCTATAGAAGGGCGCAATCAGGAAGCGTATGCGAGAGAACTGCAGAGAATGGGGATCGAGGTGTTTGTCAATGACGGTTTAGGGATAGGAATGCCAGAAGTAGGGGCCGTCCCTTGGGAGGAGCTGTTCCAGAACCGTAGGTATGATTATGTCTGGCTCACATTCTGGGACGTGGCAGCATATTATCTCGGTCGCTTACGCAAGCTAAGCAAAGACGCAAAGTTCGTGGTTGATTCTGTGGACTTGGAATTCGTCCGGATGGCCTCCGAGACCGTGGGTACCGGAATTGAATCGTTTGACCGGGAACGAAGTTTGCGTGAAATCGCGGTTTACCAAGCATCTGATACCGTCATCACCGTTACGGAGTTAGAGCGGGACATACTCCGAAAAACTGGTGTCTCAAAACCTATCGAAGTAATCCCCAATATCCATGACGTTGCTGTTCCTGACCTTAGTGAAGACCGCACATCGCGATCGCGCCAGATTCTGTTCGTTGGCAACTTTAATCATGCGCCCAATCGCGATGCAATTCTCACCTTCGCACACGACATCTTTCCGGAACTCTATCGTCAATTGGGGGTCAGACTATTAATTGCAGGCAACAACCCCACAGAAGAGATTGCTCAACTCGCTTCGATTCCCGGCGTTGAAGTCCTTGGATGGGTACCGGACCTCAACCCGATTTATAGAAATATTTTAGCTGCGGTGGCGCCCTTGCGCTACGGCGCGGGAATCAAGGGCAAAATCACGGAGGCTTTGTCTATGGCAGTCCCCGTAATCGCCACGCCAGAAGCCTTGACAGGCATGGAGGCCGTCATCGAAAATGAAGCCGTCCTCATTGCGCCGATATCCGACCCTAACGGATGGGTAACTGCAGTCAACAAGTTGCTTGACCCCCCTTTTTGGAAGTCCATATCCCGCAAGGCGTGGGCCACCTGCTTGACGTTATATAGTTCGGAACGCGCCAACGAGGTTCTAAGGCGAATCATTCTCTAAACATAGATGTCTACTGAGGCCAATAACACTTAACCGGAGGGTAACTATGCTTGCAATTGTCAACGGACGCATCGAAACAGTCTCACATGGTGCTATTCCCAATGGTACCATCCTTATCGCCGACGATGGAAAGATTAAGGAAGTCGGCACACACGTCAAAGTTCCTGCCGGGACAACGGTTATCGATGCAGCTGGGCAGTACGTCTTCCCCGGATTTATTGACTCCCATTCGCATCTCGGCGTGTTTCCCGACGGGGAAGTGGCGTCGGACGGAAATGAAATGACGACCCCGGTTACGGCCGGGGTTCGGGTGGTGGATGCCTTCAACACCACGGACGTGGCCTTATCCGACGCCATCCGCGGCGGAATCACCGCCGCGTGGATCACACCCGGCAGCGGCAACGTCATTGGAGGGCAAGGATCCACCCTTCGTCTATGGGGAAAGCACATTGATGATATGATTTTGAAATCGCCATCGGGGATGAAGAGCGCCATGGGCGAAAATCCCAAACGCGTCCATGGGAATAAAGAGAGAATGCCGTCTACCCGCCTGGGTGTAGCCAAGGTGATGCGACAGGCTTTCTTGGATGCTCAGGATTACCAACGCGAATTGGAGAAGGACCCACACCATAAGCGCGAACTGGACATGGACGGGCTCTTAATGGTGCTGAACCGCGAAATTCCCTTCCGCACCCATTCACACACCGCCGACGACATTCTGACCGCAATGCGAATCGGCCGGGAATTTGGTGTAAACCAAATTATCGAACACGGCACCGAAGCCTATAAAGTCGTAGACGAACTTCTCCGCTATAACGTACCCGTGTCATGCGGTCCGGCATTGGTCGCCCGCGTGAAGGTGGAGGTTCGCGGTCGGTCCTTTAAGACTCCCGGCATCTTGGCGAAAAACGGAGTGAAGGTTTCCATCATCACCGATCATCCGGTGGTACCCGAGCAATATCTCGTCATTAGCGCGGCACTCGCCGTGCGTGAGGGCATGGAAGAGCAAGACGCCGTCCGCGCCATCACCCAAACGCCAGCGGAACTGTGCGGAGTGGGCGACCGTCTGGGATCCATCGAACCGGGAAAGGACGGTGACGTCGTGATCTGGGACGGTCATCCCTTCGAGTACAAAAGCAAAGTGGCGAAGACCATCATTTTAGGTCAAGTCGTCTACGACGCGAGCGACGCGGGCACCGATCAATAAGGTGCGCCATTGCAGAGGAAGGCGCCCGGCTTTTCCCAAGCGCCTTGCCTATTAATCGCCAAAGCCCCGGCATTTTTTGGCCGGGGCTTCTTAAGGTATTAGAAGCTGGGATAGGTTACCCGTTTACCACATCGTGCGATGCCTTTGGAGTCACTTGCTCTTCGCCCGAAAGCTCTTCCAGAGATTTCTGGCTGGGCTCCGGTAGGAGCAGTGTGACCAAGACCCCGACTATCGAGAACACGAAGGTGATAAACAGCGTGCCCCGCACACCAAGCGCCTTTTGCAAAATTGGGAAGACGAACACGCCGATGAACGCGCCGACCTTGGCGACACCGGCGGAAATCCCGTGACCGGTCGTCCGCATGCTGGTAGGATATACCTCGGCCGCCATCACAAATGTGGTGGTGTTGGGCCCGAACTCCGCGAAGAAATAACTGGCACCGAATACAATCAGGAACGGCAGCACAAGAGTGGTCATATGGGGCACGATGCCAATAATCCCGAAGGCGAGCCCCATGAAGATGAACCCGATAAGCTGCAGTTTCCTATGCCCGATTTTGTCCATCTTGGTCAACGCTAGAATGTAGCCGGGTACCGCAGCCACCGCGAAGATGATGAGCGTCCATGCCATTTTAGCGATAGGTGTCAACGAAGGAGACACCGTGCTCAGCACCAGCGGCATCGAAATCGAGTTGCCATAGTAGGCATAGTCGAACACGAACCATGCGCCTGCCGTCCCAACAAGATACCGGAGAAACTTGGGGTTGCGAATGAACTCACTAAAAGTCATACGCTGTGCCCGGGTCGACTGGTCAATTTCGACCTGCTTCAGGCTCGCGACCCCCGAAAACTGAGCCAAGCTTTCCTGTGCCTCTTTAACCTTTCCTTGAACGCGGGCCACATAACGCGGCGACTCAGGCATGCGGCTTCGCAGGTAAATGACCGCTCCGGCAGGAATAGCACCGAGTCCTAGCATCAGGCGCCAGGCGAGGTCACTTGGAATACCGGCGCCCAAGAGGGCCAAGGCCACAATCGGGCCGGTCACCAGACCGACTGCCTGCATCGAAAAGACCAAACCAACCAGTTTCCCACGGTCTTTTGTGTTGGCGTACTCGCTCATCAACACTGCACTAACGGGATAATCCCCGCCAATGCCCATACCCATAATGAAGCGGAACGCTAAAAGCCACCAAATATTGGGAGAGAATGCCGATGCTAGGGCACCAAAGGCCATCATTCCGGCAACCAATCCATAAATCTTTTTCCGGCCATAAACGTCGGCTAAGCGCCCGAATAAGAAGGCGCCAACAAATGCGGCGATTAACGCGGTTGACCCCAACAGCCCCACCATGGACTTGTTAAGGCCCCACTCGGGCGTAATCAAAACCAGTGCTGCGCTGATAATAAACAGGTCATAGGCATCGGTAAAAAACCCCATGCCGGACACGATGACCGCACGAAGATGGAAGAGGCCGAGCTGTGCGTCATTCAAAGCGTCACTGATACCGGCTGTTTTCGTAGCCACGGTTATCCTCCTGTTCCTAGTTGCCAACGATCTCCGATTCCGATTATGGCGAGTGCGTGTTAAGGAACAATGAAGGATTCATGAAGGTCGGGTTACGATTATGTTAAATTCCGGTTAAAATTTGTCGGAAATTCAAGTCTTCCAGACGGGCCAAAATCGCAAAACGCGGAAAGTTGGTGGCCAGGCCGCCGTTGGCCGGTCTTTGGGCAGGCAAAGGCAGATTTCCCAATGTTACCGACTCCACGACGACATCACCATAACCTGCCAGAGCCGCGATGCGCTCCACCAGTTCCTTGCGGCTCATCCGCTCTGGTCCCGCCAAGTGCAAGATTCCCCGGTGTCCAGCAATTAATGCATCCATGGCGTGTTGCGCCAAGGGCGCGGCAGGCGTGGGCGTGTTGAATTGGTCCACCGCCGCCTTGATTGGCCGTTTTGCCTTCAAGTCGGTCAGGACGCGAAAAACGAAGTTACGAGGATTCATTTCGTCGCTGTAGATCCAGGCGGGACGGATAATGAGCGTGCCATCATATTGAAGCAGCGCGGTTTCCGCTTCCAGCTTGTGGCTTCCGTAAACCTGAAGCGGCCGCGGCGCATGGTTTTCACGATACGGTCCACCAGTGCCGTCAAAAACGTAATCGGTCGAAAAGTAGACCAGAGGGATTCGGCGGCTTGCGGCAAGTTCCAGCAAGATTTTCGGGCCGTCGACGTTGATGGCGTGGCTAAGGTCCGGCTCCCGCTCACAACGGTCCACGTCTGGCATGGCACCCGGAATCCAAATCACGTCGGGTGTGACGTCGTCAACCAGCCGCTGGGTAGAAGCCGCATCACGCATGTCGAGGGGCACCATGCCGGCTTGCGGGCGGGACATATAAGTGCCGGCAACCGCCTCACCGCGATGCTCCAGTTCGCGCGTTAAAGCACCGCCCACTTGGCCAGACGCTCCCACAATCAGGTGCTTCACGCGGTGGTCTCGGGCTTTCCGTACCGTGCCGCCGCCTCGCGCGCCGGTCCGGTGACGTCTTGGACAACGCCGATCTTCATTCGTTCCAGCATATGCACCATGCCAGGGCCCATATGACCGGTCACGACCCGTTCCACATGATGGTCCATCAAGAACTGGGCAATCCGGGCATGATGTTTGCCCTCCCCATCTTGGTCATGCAGCGTATCCCAATTAACCAGAAACTCTTCCTGACTCACGATCTCGCCTGATATATCAGTCTGCCATACGGCAACCTGGTGCGCTCGACCCCAGCCGCCGCCCACCTGCCCATCGCTCGTGACCGGCATCGCAATAACCATTGTTGAGCCTCCTTTTAGAGTTTGCCCGCAGCCTTCTTCTGAAGGTACACAAGTATTCCCTGGCTGTTCAACACAATATCCATCCCGACTGGCGAAACGTTGGACACCGGATGACCGATCGACTCGA
Source organism: Bacillota bacterium (assembly GCA_021820965.1). Classification (GTDB taxonomy): domain Bacteria; phylum Bacillota; class Sulfobacillia; order Sulfobacillales; family Sulfobacillaceae; genus Sulfobacillus_B. Next base: position 27,110 of record JAKACZ010000004.1, read on the forward strand.
GATCCTCGGCCACGGCGCGCTCCAAGGCTTGCTGGACCTGCGATAGTGGGGACTCAGGATTTAGGCCGGGCAATATGCCTTGAATGGCTCGAATCCCCCGGCGAGAGAACGCAAAGGCCTCGGATGCGGGATCGGTAACGCCGTAGTGGGTATGGTACACCCGCTCCACATCCAACGCTTCTAACCGGTCGAGTGTCGCCAACATCACATCCGGATCAAAATCCGAGGGCGTCGTGGTAGGAAATCCGTAATCGAAATCCCAGCCGGTATAGACCTTCGAGTAACGAATACCTACCGTGTCTCCCGAGAATAACCCCCGAGTCGCCGTATCCACGACGCAGGTGTGGTGCTTAGCATGACCCGGAGTATCATAAAACACCAACTCACGATCTTTGGTATCGAGTACGGTTTCGTCCTCATGAACGGCTACGCGCTCTTGCGGCACCGGCTTCAGTGGCCCAAACAGGCTGCTCATCTGTTCCCCATAGACGGCCCTGGCCCCTGCCTCCAGACGGCTCGGATCAATCACATGGCGCGCCGCTCTCGGATGGCAGTGCAAAATCGCCTCCGGTGCTGCCTCCATCATTTGCCCCACGCCCCCGGCGTGATCCAGATGCACATGGGTAATGACAATATGACGCAAGTCACTCGGTCTTGCGCCCAGCTCTGCCAACCCCTCCACCAACGCCGCATGGCTGCGAGCCGAGCCGGTTTCCACCAAAATAGGCTCGAGACCTCGAATGAAATAAGCGGATGAGCGCCCCGGCCTTCCTTCCTCAAACAGGTCAATACCAAAGAGATTGTTTGAAATAGCAAATACGGCCACCCAATCCTCACCTCAATAACTAGTATAACGCGGGAAGCCAAACCGCGAGCGACGTCCCCTCTCTCAAACGGCAGCTGGCTAACCCGCATTAGTCAACGACTCGACACTGCCACCACTGATCTGAACTTTGGCCAAAAATGGCCATAGCGCGGGAACTATACTGCACCACAACGCCCAGGGAGCAACCGACACCAATAAATCTGGGCCCTGCCCTAGGCTCTTCATGATAGCGAGATCCGGGAACAGCTCCAATTTCCTTCTATGAGGAGGTTACGAAACTTGTTGCCGTGGTTGGGCTGGAGCGAATCTCCGCCGCCGGGGGATAGTTGGTCACAACCAACTCGTTGATCACGCCCCGCCGATCACTACGCGAATTGATGGAACGGCGTGCGGGAAGACGTGTCAGTACAAACCCGTCATACAATTCGTCGAAGAAGTCATCATTCGGATCGACATTGTGGGGATCTGAATTGCTCAACATCACGCGAGCCCCTTGCTCATCGAGCCATCGAACAAACTGTGCCAACTCCCTCTGATTGTCGTCGTTGAAGGCGTCCGCACTGTAAGCGGTGAACGAGGCGGTAGCCGATAGCGGTCGGTAAGGCGGGTCCAGGTACACAAAGGTGTCCGGCCCCGCGTACACTGCGGCCTCATGATAGTCCCCTGTGACAATTGTCACCGGCTGAAGTGCCTCGTGTACGTAGCGAAGATTTTCTGCGTCACAAATTAACGGTTTTCGGTACCTCCCCATTGGCACATTGAACTCGTTACGGCGATTGACCCTAAATAGTCCGTTAAAGCAGGTCCGGTTGAGGAAGATGAAGTCGGCAGCCTGGTCAACGGCCGTTCCGCGGTGCTGGTTGAAGTCATCGCGCACCGTGTAGTAAAACGTGCGGCGGGCTTCGTCGTCGAGGGCCCAGAACTGGGCCTGCATCGATGCCAAGACATCGACCAGGTGCTCGACCGACGTTTGAATGACCCGATAGACCTGCATCAGCCGGTCATTCTGGTCAATGATGACTACATGATCGAGGGGAAAGCGCCGCAGAACATCAAACATTACGGCTCCGCTGCCGATAAATGGCTCCACGTATCGCCGAATAACCCCGGTACGCAATTCTTCGGGATAGCACCGTTGAAATTCGCCGAGGAGTTGCGATTTCCCGCCGGCCCACTTGACAAACGGATGGGCAGGCAAGTCCGATTCGGCCATAGTCAATGCCCCCTTGCTTAGTGGATAAATGCTAGCAGGATTCCCTACTCACTTATGGCAAATTGTGTTCCGTCCCCTATTGGCGAAATCACCGAATCCCCCGTGAGACGGTCGCTTAAGGACCTCGTCAAGTCATCGGCAGGATCGACTGATGCCGCCAACAACGGCCCTAAGCTATATAATACGCGCGAAATGCTCGAAACCGCACTTTTACTGCGGGTTCTAATAGAAATTCCTCGCGGTTAGTTCGCGCGTTCGAAACCCTCGGAATAGGTAAAGCCTTGGAATCGGGCGCCTGAGCATGGTAAAAATCGTTCGACAACCAGAGAATCCAACCGACATGATGAGTCATCAGCCAGTCGCGGCTCGCCGCTAGGCGGCCTGGGTTAGGTCGGAATGGGATCCCAGCGCTCCTCCACCCCGTGCGCATCATCCGGAGCGTATTGTACGCGTCTTCCATCCACGCGAGTTAGGGCTCTTGCTCGTATCGAGAACGCACGGGGCCACGGGTGGTCCACCAATTCCATTCCAGCCCGTGAGCGCGACCCACAGAACACCAATCATCCGTAGGATCCTGACAAAAATCAGGGAGAGCGGTCTCCTGCTGAGTTGCCCGAAATCCTATCGCCGCACGATCTCGCGTTCCGTCACCTTGATAATCTGCGGTGCCGTGATGGTCGTCAATCCGACGGCATCCTGAACGATGGCCAATCGCTGGTCCTTCAGACGGATCATCACATCCCACCAACCGTGTGCCGGCGGTCCCCACTACTCCTGAATTTGATAAGAAATCCGGTACTGTACAGGGGCAGTACGAAATGGCGGCTGTCCCGCGATTCCATATGCCGGTGTCGTTGTCCAGAATTGGCGGCGGCCCAATGTACACGGGGAGGTGTCGCGGTTCCGAAGTCGACGGATGCACCCGCTCGTGTCGCGACTCGGTTGAGACGGATATCATTCCCGTTGAGCGCCCACAGCGCATGTCCCACGATTGACATAGCGCGTAAACCCCAGTAATCTATTCCTCAATTAAACATTTCTCCTCTTATCGAGACAGGCAGAGGGATCGGCCCGATGACACCTGGGCAACCGGTCTTCCCCCGAAGATGCGGTGCCAATTCCGACGGCGGGTTCGCCGACAGATGAGAGAGAGCCGTTGCGCCCTCTTTCATCCAGTGTGAAAGGGGTTTTGTATTTGGACTACATTGTCGCCCGATATTGCGTACCCTGGGCCGACAACCTACGGCAACGAGCCGGAGCAACAGCGGTTGGCATGACCGCAGGGTCTTGGGTCGATGTCCTGGGCAGCCGAAAGCCCGATGCATCCCAGGACTTCGGCGAGGGGGGCGTGGCTAGAAATGGACCAACCGGACGTTTTCAACCGTCGGTCGCCCCCAGATATTGGGGCCCGGCCGGGGACTTCCTCCTACCGTCGGTCGCCCCCAGATATTGGGGCCCGGCCGGGGACTTCCTCCTACCGTCGGTCGCCCCCAGATATTGGGGCCCGGCCGGGGACTTCCTCCTACCGTCGGTCGCCCCCAGATATTGGAGCCCGGCTGGGGACTTCCTCCTACCGTCGGTCGCCCCCAGACAGAGGGAATCCCTCGCAGTATCCCACGCTTTGAAACGGTCATGGGGCGTGCCGTGCGCGTTACGGGGACCATCCGTGAGCATTGCGCGTGGCATGCTGACGGAGCTGTTCCGCCATTTCGGCCACGACGTCATTGCCAGCGCCGGCAGGCCGATTTGCAGGCATCCGATCAGAACCCGGACGGGTGCCCGCGTTCCGGTTGGCACAGCTATCCCGCACGAGGAGGTGCAAGTCTCATGAGCGTTCCGTTTGTTGTCATATTGGACTTTGACGGCACCATAACCACCAGTGATTTGGTGGTGGCCCTGACAACCCGCGTGCATGACGCCAACCGGGATATCGTAAACAAAGTCAATCGCCGGGAGTTGGAACCAAGAACCGGGCTCAACATCCTTTTCTCGCATCTTCCCAGCCGTGATCGCCAGTTATACGAGGAATATCTTCGCCATCTGGCCCGATTTCGTTCGGGGTATCATCGGTTTTCCGCCGTGCTCAAGGACTCCCACATCCCGTTTTACATCGTGTCAAACGGTCTCGACTTTATGTTGGACGCCGTGTTAGGGCCCACACCGGAGGACGGGCCCTGGCGTATCTGTAATAAGGCGCGGTTTGATCAGCCCTCCATCACCATTGAGTGGCAGTATCCCTGCCAGGACCCATGCCCTGGCGGCTGTGGTCTTTGCAAATACCAAGTGGTGACGGAGCTTAGGGAGCGGCACGCAGCGCCTGTGGTCTACGTTGGCGACGACATTACCGATGTCAATGGTGCTAAGCACGCCGATCGGATTTACGCACGCGGCCTATTGGCGCAAATGCTCGGGCAAGACGGGGTCGGATACACCCAGTTTGACACATTTGACGATATCTTAAGCGATTTGTTTACGGTCACGGAGGTGATAAACAATGACTGAGAACCAGCTGATTCAGGCAGGAAAGACACTTACCGGAGCGAGGCTGGAATGTAGCTGACCTCGGCCAACCTCTCATTGCCAAACGAGCTTAAAGCCCCGGGGTTCACGCCTGGGGATCGTTCCCCTTCTCTGGCGTGGATCTGGGGATTTCCGTCGGTCATAAGCCCGTTGGCTCGTTAGGGCCCACAAATGTTCTTAAGGGTAGTGCCTTAGACAACGTTCTGATCGATACTTGACGCACAGGCATCTGAAACCAATGCGGGGATTGGTCTGGATGGCTGATGTTGCGGACAGGCATGTCGTGGAATTAGGTATAAGAGGATAATACAAAGAATGGCGAAGAAGCCCCAAAATCGGCTCGGAAGATGGTATCCCGACTCCTTCTTCAATTGGGGCTAATAGGGTTTTAACAGTTCCCAACACGTTTACAGGCGCCCCCAGAGTGGCATGTATCGACCGGCCTCGACCGGATCGAAGATGACCCGTTTCGCTTCCGAGCCCAGGACTATGACATCCTCATCGACTCTCCGGCGGAAATCGGCACCCATCGCGTCCTGACCTTTGAGGTAGACGGAAAACGGCATGAATTGGCGGTTTGGGGCCATGGGAACGAGGATCTCGAAATATTGCTGAGCGACGTCAAAGCCATTGTCGAAGCTCAGCGGGATATCTTTGGAGGACTGCCGTATGAGCACTACACGTTCATCCTGCATCTGTCAGATCGGGGAACCGGAGGGCTGGAGCATCTTAATTCCACCACGTGCGGGACTCAACGATTCGCCTTTAAGTCTCGCAAAAAGTACCGACGGGTACTGCAACTAATTTCCCATGAGTTCTTTCACCTATGGAACGTTAAGCGCATCCACCCTGATGTGCTGGGTCCTTTTGATTACAATCGGGAAGTGTATACCCGCCTGCTGTGGGCAATGGAAGGTTTCACGGATTACTTTGCCACCCTGTCCCTGCGCCATGCCTCGCTCTTCAGTTCCAAAGAATATCTCGATAATATAGCTGATAATATTAAAGCCTACGAGAAAAAACCGGGGCGGCTGGTGCAAAGCCTGTCCGAATCCAGTTTCGACACCTGGATTAAGCTATACAAACCCGACGCAGACTCACCCAACCGCACAATCTCCTACTATCTCAAGGGTGACTTGGTCGGTACCTGCCTCGACCTTGAAATCCGACACCGCACGAACAACCAATATGGGCTAGACGAAGTGCTGCGGCGGTTATATGACCGCTACGGAGCGCATGGCACCGGATTCCCCGAATCGGTCTACCAAGAGACGATAGAAGAAGTGACGGTCTCCTCGTTTGAAGAGTTCTTCCACAACTACATTGACGGGGTGACTCCCGTTCCCTTTGACCATTTCCTCCGATATGCGGGATTGTCCCTGGAGCGCAAGTATAAAAATCCCGACTTTGACGAGGAGCACGATGAAAAGAAAGCCGAGCGTTCCGAGCCTACGGCCTGGCTGGGCCTCGACACCGTGGTTAGAGACGGACATAAGCTCACAGTTCAATACGTCTACACCAGCGGGCCGGCCCTTGGCCAGCTCAACCCGGACGATCAACTTCTAGCCATCAACGGATTTGAGGTGGCCACCGACGAGCAGCTGAAGGAGCGCATCGCCGTCGACGCCCGCGTTGGCGATACGGTGCAGGTCGCCGTCTTTCGCCGCGGAGAACTAATGACTACATCGGTGACCCTAGCGGCAGCGCCGGAGGACGAGGTCAAAGTTGTCCCCGTCACCAACCCGACCGTAGAGCAAAAGGTGCTTTATGAATCGTGGCTGAAGGCGCCCTGGCCTGGGGAAAACGTCTGATACATGTGCGCGACCCAACAAAACGAGCCCCCTTCACTGCGAAGAGGGCTCCTTTTTCGGTATCATGAGCGGATAGCGATTACGCGTTCACCGCCTCGGTAATCTCATGCTGTTCCTCTCCCGAGATTTCCTCCAACGAGTGTTGGCTGGGCTCCGGCAATACCAAGGTCAAAAGAACGCCGACAATGGCAAAGACGAAGGTGATTAAGAGCGTCCCGTTCAACCCCAACCGAGCCTCAAGGAGCGGGAACACAAACACGCCAATGAACGCACCCACTTTGGCAAAACCGGCAGACAATCCGTGCCCGGTAGTCCGCATGCTGGTCGGATAGACTTCGGCCGCCATGACAAACGTGGTCGTGTTCGGTCCAAATTCGGCAAAGAAATAACTGGCGCCGAAGATGATGAGGAAAGGCAGCACCAAGGTTGTCATATGCGGGACGATGCCAATAATGCCAAACGCGAGTCCCATACAGATAAAGCCAATGAGCTGCAGTCGTTTGTGGCCAATCTTGTCCATCTTTGCCACGGCCAGCGCGTAGCCCGGGACCGCTGCCACCGCGAATATGATGAGCGTCCATGCGTATGTGGCAATGGGAGAAGAACTCGGGGACACGGTCCCCAACACCAGCGGCATGGAAATTGAGTTGCCGTAGTAGGCATAGTCAAAGACAAACCACGAACCCGCCGTACCCAATAGATACAAGAGATACTTCGGGTTACCGATGAATTGCCAGAAGTTGATGCGCGGGGTTCGGGAGTTGCGCACGGTGGCCGGCTGCAGCTCACGCCCAGCATAATCCATCAGACTCCGATGCGCTTCCTCCACGTTGCCTTGCACCCGAGCGACGTAGCGGGGTGACTCGGGCATGCCTAGCCGCATATAGATCACGGCCGCCGCCGGAATGGCGCCCAGACCTAACATCAACCGCCACGCAATGTTGCCCGGAATTCCCGACCCTAGGAGCGTGATGGCTACGATCGGTCCCAGCACTAACCCCGCGGCTTGCATCGAAAACACCAAGCCGACCAACTTGCCCCGGTCCTTCCGATTGGCGTATTCACTCATCAGCACGGCGCTGACCGGATAGTCCCCACCGATGCCTATTCCCAAAATGAAGCGGAAAATCAATAGCCAGGTAATGTTCGGCGAAAGGGCGGAAGCAATGGCTCCGAAGGCCATAATTATCGCCAGCATGCCGTAAATTCGCTTGCGACCCACCACATCCGCCAGCCGGCCGAAGACGAAGGCTCCGACAAAGGCGGCAATCAAGGATGTGGATCCCAAAAGGCCCAGCTGAACGGTGGTTGGATGCCATTGGGCTTTGATCAGGACCAAAGCCGCTCCGATAATGAATAAATCATAGGCGTCGGTAAAAAACCCCATACCCGACGTGAGCACTGCCCGAAGATGAAAGAGACTGAGCGGCGCGTCGTTCAGTTCGTCACTAACTGTTTTCGCGACGTGGGTGTCCATGTAATACCTCCCTTTGATAGCAGGCACTAAGAGTGCATTCCACCGTCATTGTGGCGAAACAGTGTGAAATTCGCGTTGCCGTAGCATAAACTTTGCATAAAGATGGCGGGAAGCTGGCATCGCTTCCCGCCGTTTTTCGGCACTGGTCGGGGGCTCCACGGTCAGCTGAGTTCCCCCACCAGCGTAGACGCGTTGGGGCTGCCCCATCCCGTGACGGCGTCCCACCCGGGGCCGCAGGAATATCCCGTAACCCCTCCGTAGCTGTTGTTTCCCTGGGTAATGTCGTGAAACGCCGACGTTGGGCCCAAGTTATATAAATCGGGGTTGCTGTAGCCAATGGCCCCCTTTTGCGCTTGCGACCGAGCTTGATTGAGCACGGCCCACAGCGCTGCCCAGAGGGGAGAGGCGGCCGAAGTGCCCCCGACCACTGTCGGCGATCCCTGAAAAACCACGGCATAGCCTGTATCGGGGTCGGCGTTAGCCGCGACATCCGGCACGCCCCGTCCCGGCTTGTCGCCCGCTTTCACCGGGAGGCTCAGTGAACTCTGATAGCCCGGTTGGGGAAACACTTGACTAATACCTCCGCCAGACGCCCCATTATTATTCGTGTCGGTCCATCCAGTCTCACTCTTAATGGTGCCGTCCGGATTCAACTCAAGGTGAGTGCCCCCGACCGCCACCGCGTGTGGGCAATTGGCGGGCGCATCCACATGGGGGATCGGCTGTCCTGGACCATGCAGGCCATAAGCCCCTTCATCGCCTGAGGCCACGAAGACGGTAATCCCCGACAGCCCGCCTTCGCCTATCACCGAATCCCATGCGTGCATTTCCGTGGCGGGAAACCGGGTTTCGCCGTCTCCATAGCTGATGGACAGGACGGAGGGTTTGTGGGCACTATCGTGCACGGCATAGTCAAGCGCTTTCAGCACCGACAGACCGAACGACTGGTCGCTGGAGCCGGCGCTGGCCTCATAAACTACCAGTGTTGCACCCGGAGCCATCGCTCCGGCCCACTCCACGTCCAAGGTCGCCTCCATGTCCTGGGAACTGATACCACCATCGTTGGCCGTGCCATCTACCGACACAAACTCCAGTGGCGGCGGCATGATATTCATCGATTGCCAGAACTGTTGCACGTCGTTGGTGCTGTACCCGTTGGAGAACTCGAGCAGGCCAATGGTCTGGCCGGTTCCGTCAAATTGGCCGGGAAATTGGTACGCAGTTTTCAAGTCCGCCGGGAAGAATCCCTGCCCTTGGTTGGCCAGCTGCTCGGTCCGATGGGGCTTTCGAAATTGGGGAATCAGCCGTACCACATTTTCCAACCCGACAATGCCAACAACCCACGGAGCTACCCAGTCAGGCACCGCTGGTTCCTGGTTGGGGCGATAAAGTCGTTGGTCGGACTCCTGGCGAAAGTCAAACCCTATTTGAAAGGTGGCCGCTACGGCCTCAAACGTGCCTTCGACCCACAAAATTAATGGGCTTTCACGCGTGATGGTCAGCCCCCCGCCGCTTAACCAATCGCGCATCTTTTCGCGCACATCGCGCGGAATGCCGTGTTGCTGATGAAGATCATCCGCCGTCCAAGAACGCTCACGTTCCCGCATGGTGCGAAAAGCCCCATCTTCGTCGCGGAGCCTAAGGGTCACGGCCAGTTCGATGTGGTCCGAACCCACCAGCGACTGGGTCCATGCATCGTCATTGCTCGAAGGAATCAAATGCCCCGATATCCGCAACACTTCCGCCTCCTTTCGCGATCCATCCTATGGCGATATATCCCATAATGTTCCAACTATCGAGGAATGCCCCACGGTGTCAACTGATGAGGTGTTTGCACCTGGCAGCCCGGACATAAGACTCTTAACTCAATATAGCCTCGAGAATCGGGCGGCAGTGCGTTCGACAACCCCTCCGACACTTCACCAGGCGGAACCTCTTGTCTGCAGCGGCCGCAAATCCGGAGCGCCCGAAACCATGGAATTGCTTCGTCGGCTAAGGTTTCACCAATATCCTGGTGCAACACAAAGACCGGGCCTGACCGGTCACCTTGGTCGAGTGCGCGCTGAATCGCAGCCCGTCCCACCTTTTCCATCAATGAGATCTCGCTGTCGAACGGATGTGCCCGGGTCAACAGAAGCCACAGCGTTCGGGGTACAACGGCCGAAATCATATCCGTTCCGTCGCCGCCCGGCAGCGAAAAAATAGCCCACGGCCCCTCCGGGGCATCGCCGAGCAGGTGCAATAAGTCAATACGCGGCAAAACCGCCCCTCCTGTCTTTTGACCAAATGCTTAGATTTAGTTTATCAATATTGGCTTAGCACGAAAACCCAAGGATTGCCAAACCAGTAGCACGGGTCGGCGGCAATTGGGCCCGACCTACACACTCCTGCTGCACCTCAGCCCACGCGCCGTATGGTACTCAGGATAGGTACCACGAGCGCAACCTAAACTGTTTACATAAAAGTCTTCCCAGAGTCCTCAAAATGAGTTTCGCACTGCGCTCCAAAAGCCTTTGGCTAACGTTACGACGGCGGAGATTGGAGGCTGGAAAGGGTTTTTCGCCCGCTCAGAGAGGTGCTGCCGGCTTCCCACCGGCAATCCCTCTAACGAGTATGACGCCCAACGTGTAAACTGTAAGTACGATCAGATTCTGAGCTCCACAGGTGCGCCCCTCGTATTGCAGACTTCCGCATCAAATTCGACGGTCAGCCGTTAAAGACTACAGGTGCATACCCCAGCCACCGGTACTGTTCGCGGTGTAGTGCCATCCGCCGAATAGGATACCAGCCATAACGATGATGCGAAATGCCTGCCAATACTCAATTTCCGGCAGATGAAAGACTTGCGGGCGGGTGATGTTCCACAACCACCGAAAAATCCCCGGAACTACGAAGATAAATAGAATCACAAACACAATGAATCCAAAAGCCATTTCATTCCATCTCCTTTTTCCACGAGTATAGCGGAGATGCTCCGAAAAGGGCCACGATTATCGCTGCTATGGTCTCGCCTGAAAGAGAAAATGGAATCAGGGAAGGGATCCGACCGCCCCCACGGAACTCTTGCGGAATTAAGTCATCAGGATGCGAACGGACAGGACTGAGACTTCGCTATAGAACGCCCGGATAACGCATGGGGATTCTCGTCGCGGTTCAGCGCAGACGAGCCAGCCCCTATTTGGCAATCACGGATGCGACACGATTTTTCAATGAGCGCCGCGCTGTTGAAAAACGGCGGGTATCGTCTTGGCCAGAATCTTCAAATCGAGCGCTAGTGACCAGCCGTCAATATACTCCATGTCGAGTCGCATCCAATCTTGAAAATCGATGTCATTGCGGCCCGAAATTTGCCACAGGCAGGTAATACCAGGCCGTACGGAAAGCCGCTTGCGATAGTCGGGACCATAGAGCTTCACTTCGCTCGGCAAGGCGGGCCTGGGACCCACCATGCTCATGTGTCCGACAAACACATTAAAAAGCTGGGGCAATTCATCAAGACTGGTCTTTCGCAGCCACTTGCCCACGCGGGTTACCCGGGGGTCGTCGGGAATCTTGAATACCGGCCCCGACATGATATTCAGATGGCGCAGATCCTCCCGAAGTTCTTCCGCGTTGGGCACCATCGTGCGGAACTTCAGGCAAGGAAATTGGCGGCCATTCAGGCCAACCCGCTGTTGCACAAACAGCACCGGTCCTTTGGGATCGTCAATCTTCAATGCCACTGCTACCGCAAGCATGACGGGCAAGGTGAGAATAATTCCAATGAAGGAGACAACAATATCCACGGTGCGCTTCACCAGTGAACGAGATGTCTCATGTGCGAGCGATGAGTCTACCACTAAGACCGAGTTGCCGTAAAAATCGTACAAACGGGACCGATGTGCCAACGCGCCCATCTCATCCAGCACCAGCCGAACTTCCTTGCCCTGCTGTCGCGCCATTTGAATCGCGGGCATCAAGAGCTCCTCGGTCGCCGGCATGGCGATTACCAGCGTGTCCACAATGGTGGAGGAAAACAGCTGACCTAATCGTTCCACCGCGGCACGCGCGGCTGTGTCTTCCCCCTGTTCCACCGGCAGTTCATCAACCACCTGCATTCCTGCCTCGGGAACGCTGGCCACAGTTTCACTAAAGATACGCACTCGGCGTGGGTATCCCACCACCACCAACCGGCGCTGATCGCGTCCGCTGAGACGGAAGTGGCCCACCGATAACTTAATGACGGAGTGCACTACGGTTTGAAAGACTAACGCCACCAGCGGAAACATCAAAAAAATTGCCCGTGAAAACCACGTAGCCTTCAGAACAAAAATGAGAAGGGCCATGGCGATGCCAATCTCCACACAGGAGACCGCCAGCATACCGACTTCGGCGGGAAGCTGATTCCACCGCCGGGAATACCCCCGAAAATTAAGTTTTAATGCCAGCCAAGCAACGGCCAGCACAAATATTGAGAAGGAAAAATAGGCTGACACGAGATGAACAGTGGCGACCCGCGGATTAAACCAAGCGAGATAGGCGTGAATAACAAAGAGATAGGCAACGTACGCCGCAGCTGTGTCGACAAAAACCGCAAGTTCGTCCCACCGATTGGTCCGACCCCGAAACATCCATTTCCCTCCTTGCCATTCCTATTATAATCGTCCTTAAAGTTTTGCGTAAGGGTAAGAATATTTCCTTTTTCCGCCTCGGCGGGGAATTTTCTCGTCACCCCTCGGTATTTGCCCAAAAACCATACTATACCGCGTGCGCAACACTTTCGATTTTTAGACCATCGTTCAGCAAAGTTTCAGCCAAAAGCGTGCGACACGCCGTCACGACGCCTCAAATTTTCAGCCGCGCGAACGGTGTCCTGGTAGCCCATGCCTATTTGACAACGGTCTGACCCAGGCTTCATCATGGTAGCAGAGGACGGGAGGGATAGCGGTGCGGCAGAGAGTCTTGCCCTATCGCCCGACAGCTGTGGCACTGGGGGTGCTGGCGCTATTAAATGTGGCCTGGCTTCGGCATTATGCCATCTCAACCGCAATCGCCATCGTCTTGTACTTATTGGTATTTTTACTGGCCTTTTTCGGCGGCCGCCGGGCGCGCCTGCTCAAGCGGGCGCCGGGCTGGTACGGTGCCTCCATTGGCGTGTTATTCGGGGTGGTCGCGGGATTGGGCTCATTTCTAATACGGGATTCCTTACGCGACATCGATGTTCCCGCCCATACTGCGGTCCGGCTTAAGCTTCTGGCTTGGGCCAATTCCCCGGACGGACACCTCGCAGCCTTAGCCACCGCGATGATCGCATTTGGCATCATCACCCTTATTGCCGGCTTGGTCGGCGGAATTAGCGTGAAAGACCCAAACGATAGCAGCGATACGGCTTAGGTTGCAACCGAGAAGGCGGAGAGCCACGCGTTAAGCCGCTCCGGTCCGACGATGGGAGGCATTCTTTCATACACACTGGGAGTCTCTAGAAGTTCGACTAGATTCATGACGGTGGGTTCTTTCATGAGTCGATCTCGGGCCAAGTCGGGCAATCGCTCCTCGATTACGGGTAATGCGGTCGCAACAATCGGGGTCCCCACCGCCAGGGCCGCGTCCACGTCAAATGCCATCCCGTCCTGGAACTGAGGGGCGACTAAAAGGTTCGCCCGCTTGATCCAGGCGCCCCAGCCGCTAGGCTGCGACACGAAGTGGGCGTTCATCCCCAGTGTCTGGGCATACGCTCGCAAACGCGGGCCATCCGGCCCGTCTCCCAGCACCATCAGTGAGAATTCCCGTCCTCGATCGCGCAGCACGGTGACCGCGTTTATTAGCGCGTCCAGGCCTTTGGGGGCATTAAGGACACCCGCCACCGCCAGCACCGGGCCCGTGGTATCAAAGATCGGCACCCGCTCAAGCGCCCTCAAGAGTCCCCAATCGACAAGCGGGGGAAGCAGCCACAAGCGGCTTTCCAGCACCGGGCGGCGGCTGAACACGGCGCGGTATCCCGTGCGGCTTATGGTCAAAACACCGTCAAAGCGCGCATAGGCAGACACGTCAACCACACCCGGGATATCGGCTTGGCGAGCAAACAAGTAGGCGCGTGCGGAGGGATCCAAGCACTCCAGCACCTGAAACTCTGTACGTAAGTCCATATCCGAGACAATCCGATCGAAAGAGCTCATGAGTCGCGCAAGGGTACGCTGACGCGGGCGCAACCACTGACGGCCCGCCATCAGAGGCGGGGCCACGCTGATAGAGGAGGGCCACGGAATCGGGGGGCCGGCAGGGGGCTTAAGCGGCTGCACCGTCACGGGATATCCAGCGTTCCGCAACACCTCACATGCCCAGCGGCATGCCAAGCTACCCTCGTTCCAGCCGGCATCCCCAATGATCCAAAGAAAAGAAGGTTTCACCGGTTCACATCCAAAAACCAGCGATAGGTGTCCGAAAGACCCTCGGCAAGCGGCACAGCGGCACGAAATCCCCATCGGGAGGCGCTTGAGACATCTAGGACGCTCTCGCGAATGTCACCGGGCCGGGGTGGTCCATGGCGGGTGAGGCCCGACGGCACACCGGCCAGATTGGCCACCGCCATCCATAGATCCATCACACTGGTGGCACGTCCGGTACCAATATTGAAGGTGCCGCCGGCATGCTTCTCGCCCAGACGATGAAGGAAAGCACGGGCCACATCGCCGACGGCGATAAAGTCGCGGGTTTGCCCGCCGTCCCCATCAATGGTTGGAGTTTTTCCGCCAGCCAGGGCCTCGCAGAAGATGGCAACCACCCCGCCTTCGCCTTGGGTACGCTGCCGGGGTCCATAAACATTGGCCATCCGGAGCACGGTACCGGTCATTCGTCCTAACCGGCTTTCGTGGCCCACATACAGTTCCGCTGCCCATTTGTTCAACCCGTAATACGACAGGGGGATTCCGGCATCATTTTCCTTAAGTGGCATGTGGGGATTGTCTCCATAGACAGCAGCGGAACTGGCCAGTCGAAATTCCCGGACTTTAAGCCAGCGCGCGGCCTGGAGCATCTCGACTGTTCCCAGCACATTGGCGCGAACGTCCTCGGGCGGGTTTTTCTCGGAGATTGGAACCGAAATTTGAGCGGCCAAATGCACAACCGCGTCGGCTGTGCAGACTTGACCTAGCCACGCGCCCGGATCAAGCACGTCGCCTTGAATGAAACGTGCACGGGGGGACACATTGGCGCGGTCCCCATGGGACAAGTTGTCGACCACCACCACGTCATGGCCACACCGCACTAAAAGGTCAACGACGTGTGACCCGATGAAGCCGGCTCCGCCGGTGACCAATATTCGCACTTAGACGCGACGCCCCCTTATTGCATCGTGATAGACATCCAGGTAGCTTTGGGCAATACGCGGCCACGAAAAGGTCTCCGCATAGATTTGCCCCTCGGTCACCATGCGCTGTAAGGTCGCCGGCGTGTCGAGAACCCGCCCGATAGCTTCAACCCAGGCGTCGATCGAACCGGCATCAATTAGCACGCCGTAATCCTGTACCACTTCGCGAATCGGCGGAATGTCACTGGCAACGATGGGCACACCGACCGCGAGCGCTTGCGCGGGCGGCATGCCAAACCCCTCATAGCGGGACGGATACACAAACAGATCGGCGCTGTGGTACAGAGCCACTAAATCAGCCCGCGACACGAATGGGGTGACCACAACCCGGGATTCCAGCTCATTTTCTACCACCGCACGGCGCACACTGAGGTTGTCTTTGGCGCCGATCAGCACTAACTCGCCATCCTTGCGGTGGCGGAACACCTCGCGCATGGCCGCAATCACCGTGCCGACATTCTTTCTTTCGTCGAAACCGCCTGCGTAGAGCACGCGCGGACGGCGGCGAAGACCAAAGCGGCGCAACGCCTGTCCAATGCGATCAACGTCGACTTCCTCGAAAAAGTCTGGATGAACCCCGTTATGGATCACTGCCGTCTTCGCCACCAGATTAGGAAAAAATTCGGATAGATCGTCATAGGTTGCCTTAGAAATCGCCACTAACCGGTCCGCGAACAGTAATGCCCGTTCGACATGGGCAAAATACCGTCGTTCCTTGACCGAACGCCGATACGCGTCCAGACGCCAGGGAATGAGATCGTGTACGGTCACCACTGACGGCACGGCAAGCCGCGCTTCCGGGTGGGCCATGAAGGGGACATGCACGATTTCCACGTCTTTGGGCACACGGCGCACGCCGTAATACTCCCACCACCACCTCGCCAACGGCGAGGGATGGCGACGTAAGTCAAGCCCCAATCGGGGCTTATCCGGAAGAAGAGCTTGGGTTTCGCGGCCGACACCGACAACTTGAGCTCCCGCACGACGCAGACCGTACACCAAACCCTCAATGTATTCCTCGGTTCCCGTACGAAACCCGGCCGTGTTGGAGACGTCGACCGCGATGTTCATTGGACGCTACCAGGCCTCCCCTGACCTTCTAGCGCCCATTCTATCGTAAATCCTATGTTGGGGCGAGTGCGACCGTACGAAAGCGCTCGCGAAAGATGTCCGGGCGAAACCGCTCCGCGTTTTGGCGAATGTGCGCCGGATCCCAGTCGACCGCCTCGGCTTTTTCCATGGCAGCCACAACCGCATCCACCGTTTGTTCGCCAAAGAGCCATCCGGTCTCTTGGTGCACTACAGTATCCAGCGCCCCGCCCCGGCCATAGGCAATCACGGGACGTCCGGACGCCTGTGCCTCGACCGGAACGATACCGAAATCTTCTTCTCCCGGAAAGAGAAGAGCCTTGGCCTGGCGCATCAAACGAGCAACTTCGTGGTCGGCCACATGACCGGTAAAGGTCACGGTGGGACCGGCCATCTGCTCCAGCGCCTGCCGCTCCGGCCCTTCGCCCGCGACTACCAATGGCACTTTGAGGCGATTGGCAGCTTCAATGGCCAAGTCGCAGCGCTTGTACGAGACTAACCGCGATAACACAAGATAATAGGAACCGGGCCCGGAAGCCACCTCAAACCGATCCACCGCGACCGGCGGATAAATCACCTCCGCCAGACGGCGGTAGTGTTTTTCGATCCGGCGCTTGACCGTGGTGGAATTGGCAACCAGCGTATCCGCCCGGTCGGCACTCAGCCGGTCCCACATGCGCACGTAATGAAACACCGGCCCCATCAGATGCCGCGTTAGCCCACGCGCTTCTCGCGTGCGGTACTCATGGTACAAATCCCAGGCATAGCGCATGGGCGAGTGAATATAAGATACATGTCGCGTGCCGGCGGGGGTCAAAACCCCTTTGGCCACCGCAGATGACGACGAAATGACTAAATCGTACGATGACAAGTCAAACTGCTCCATCCCATACATGAGAAAAAGCAAGTAGCGATTATACCAGCGATGGGAAAACGGAAATGCCTGCACAAACGACGGAATAATGGTACGCTGCTGCAAAAACGGCGAGAGTTTTTGGTGGTCCACAACGCCGGTGTAGATTGGTGCCTCGGGAAATAGGCCGGCAATTTCCTCCAGCACGCGTTCGGCCCCGCCCATCGTCACAAGCCAGTCATGCACCAGCGCAACCCGCATCATCCAATCCGCGTCTTCTTGCGGTCGGCCAGCGCCCACACTGCAGCCAACGCCAATAGCAGCGGCACGACCACTCCATGAGCAATTAGGAGGTCCACCCAGTCGTGAACAATGAACGAGACAATGGTGCCAAAGGCACCGAGCCCGATGGCAAATTCAAATGGGCTCAGAGCGCGCACTTTGGACACCAAGCCTTGGATGGCGCTCTTGACCCAGGAAAACTCAATCCACAGACCGGTGAAAACCCCCAAAATCCCCAGATCAGCGCCCCACTCTAGATACAAGTTGTGGGCCATCGGCGCGGCCTTTAGGTTCGGCTCGGGATGCAGCATCGAATATCGATGAAAGCCTCCCAGCCCTACCCCCAAAATGGGGTGCGTCTTTAAGGCCTGCAACGCTTCTTTCCAAATCCTCAGCCGCTGATGCGTGTCAAAGTTACTTCCGGGGTTTACGCTAGACGTAACCGTCGAAGTAATTTCACTGGTGGTGGTATGGCCGGCCACAAAGATGGAATTGGAGAGATTGGTCTTCCCCAACAAGTCGATAGCAACGAAGGCGAGAATGGGGATAATGACGCCGGGGAAGACAAAACGCCGATTAATGACGGTACGGTCGCGCCCAGCCCAGGCCACCACCGCCATGAAGAATACCGCGGCCACTGAGGCCACCCACGCCCCACGGGAAAACGAGTCAACCACAGACAGCGCCACCAAAACCGTGGTGACCCAAGTCCACCATCTCTTAGCCCACGCGGGACCGTACGCCAACAGCGCCAGGGCAATGGGGAAAACCATCGCCTCAAATCCGCCAAAAGCGTTAGGCTGGCCAAACACGGCATCAGCCCGGATATGGTAACCATCAACGATATTGGCATGCGGACCCACTTCGAACAGGAATTGGTAAAGCCCATAGAGTGCCAGGGCGTCGGCCACCAAGAAGAGGGCCCCCACCACCGGCTTCCAGGCATTCTCCGCCAAGCCGGCCTGGCGGGCGACCGCGACAACCACTACGAAGAACTCAATATACTCCAAAATCTTTACCAGGGTCGTTCCGTGCGACAGCGCAGTGGCTAGCGACAATATTGACAAAATCAATAAAAGAGCCAACGGCCGCCACGAAGGACTGCCCATAAACCGCTGCCAAAGCGACATCCTGCCCTCGCGACGGGAGAGCGCCAACAGTCGGATGGCCATCACCACGGCCATCAAGTCGGATACGTCAAAATGATGATGGTGCACGGTAAGTCCCAGCAGAAACGGGGAAAAGATGACGTATACGGCTAGCGCCGTCGGCAATGAGCGCACGGCTAGCCAGATATAGCCGATCAGAATCACCGCTGCCCCAAGAAGTGTCGAAACAAAGGTCAGCGCCGTACCCACTGCGATAATGAGGACAGGCCACAGAAAGGTCTGCCATTGGGTTCCAACCGCGCCGGGCCGTATTCTCTGTTGAGGTTGCACCGTTCACCCTCCCAAGGCGGCTTTTTCGTATACATCCCGGGTCTTTTTGGCCGCCGCCTCCCATGTTAACCGATTGGCCCATTCGCGCGCTCCCTCACACCGGGACTGGACCTCGGGACCACCATTCAGCACGCGGGCCATTTGCTCTGCAATCGAATCAATATCGTTTGGATCGACACGCCACAAAAATTCTCCGCCCAATTCGCCCAATGCGCCTGCGGACGAGGTTACGACGGGAATCTTCACCTGCATTGCCTCAATCACCGGCAATCCAAATCCTTCATAAAAGCTAGGATACACAAACCCTACCGCATCCCGGTATAATGTGGCCAAGGTATCCTCGGAAACATATTGAAGAAACTTGACCCGCTCTGCAACCCCAAGTTTTTCCGGAAGTTCCAGCGTCTCGTCATACATCCAGCCGAGTCTTCCGGCGATGACTAAATCCGGCACGTCCTGCCGGCGCTGACATAAGAGATGGTAAGCGCGAATCAAACCAGAAAAATTTTTCCGCGGCTCTACCGTGCCGACTGCCAAAAAATACGGTGCGGCAAAGAGCGGCTGAGCGAACGGCGCCCCGGTCCGGCGTACTCCGTGGGGAACCACGTGAATTTTTTCGGGCGGCACTGACAAAATATTGACTAAGTCTCGCTTGGTAGCTTGAGAGGGCACGATAATCTGATCACAAGTCTGGACCGATTTCCGCATCAGGAACCGTTTGGTGGCCGTCTTGGCCCGCGGAAATACGCCGGGCATGACAAAGGCAGCAAGATCATGAACGGTCATAACCGTATGTGCAACCCTTCGCAAAAGCGGAACCTGATAGTCGGGAAAGTGGATTACGTCGAATTGTGCCGGACGGATGCGGGCGGCAAGCGCCCATTGCTCATACCAAAGACGGCGCACGCTTCCCATCGCCGCCGGCACAGTTTGTGCAGAAACCCCGGCGATTCGGACCCCCGGCTGAAAGATGCCCGTTACCCTGTCGTCGGGATATAACACGCAATAGGTCTCGAATAGCGAGCGGATGTATTGCCCAATGCCGGCCGCCTCGGATTCCAGAACCAAGGCGTCAACCCAAATACGCAGCGGCACACTCCCTCTCCTCCCGCATTCGCAAACCCGCTATTTTTTGTTGCTGGCGTCCGGGTAAAAGCCCCACTTTTGAAAAAAACGCTCGCGGTTCGTCTTGTAATGCAAGCGAACCGTCCAGCGGACCCCGCGCAGCTCGTTGCGGGTCGAACTCACCCAGTGATGGAAGAGGGCGTCGCTGTCAAAATAGGTGCGCCAGGTCCCACTAATCTGAATCCGATGCAACATGTCCGCATCTTCAAAATATGCCGGCCAAAAGATTTCGTCAAACTCGCCTAGTTCTCGAAACAGACGAGCATCGCACATAAACGCGCTCATCGCCAGCCGAGTATCGTCGGGCTTGGGTTCGATATGGTCGGGCCGTCCGCCGGCTAAGATGACTCCCTCTCGGTGAAGGTCGGCGATGAGCCGATCGATGAAGTCCGGCACATCCAGCCGCACGTCGTCATTTAACACCAGAACATACTCGGCCCCGTCGGCCAATGCCTTCTTAATCCCCCAATTCCAGCTCTTAGCTACGCCCCAGTTATCGCTGCGGTTGTCGCGCAGGTACAGTGGCGTTCCACCCGGAATACTGCTCAGTGTGTCCACCAGATGACTAGCGCCCATTGTCGGTATCGTTACCGCAACCGATTTCGTCATGGTATCCTCCATCACGTTGGATGTCAGCGAGGCGGTTTAAGGACGCCCAGCCAATGATAGTAAGCCTCGACGGGCACTAAGGCCAGCGTCAAAACCCATACGAGAAGATAGTCGCGGCCGCTGTAGGTCCTGCCGTCCAACCATGCTGCAATACGCTTGGGAAGCCCCAGTGTTAACATGGTCAGCCCAAAAACCACACTCCATACCCCGAAAACGAGCGCCAAGACCACGAACAATTCCCCGCCCAACACTAAAAGCTCCGTCGGCTGAAACCGAGGAAGATAGCGGGGTGCCACTTCCGGGTGGTTGCGAAACAACAGCGCTTCAAACCGCTTGCGGTTAGCCTTTTCAAAGTAAAAGTCCCATCCCTCCTCACGCGGTGGGTGAATGACCACCGACTCCGGCACGAACAAAATCTCGTAACCGTGCTCGATGACTGAAAAGGCCAAGTCGGAGTCTTCCCGGTACCGCGACTTGAAGCCGCCCACCTCATCAATCACGGAACGGCGGTAAAACATATTAGCCGTCATAAACCGCCCGCCGGAAAGATTCTTAACTTGATGCGTAAAGATGGTGGGGACGCCGTCAGCCACCACTTTCCCTTCAACGGCACCAACCTGGTCATGAGAGAATGCCTCGACTGCCGACCTTATCCAATCGGGTTCCGGGACCGCATCGGCGTCGGTAAATGCCACCAGGTCGCCGCGCGCACTCCGCCACCCGGCATCGCGAGCCCGTCCGGGGCCTCCGTGCGGAACGGTTAATAGCCGTACCTGGACGGAATAATTAGACCCCGCCGCCTCTACCGCCTGCCTCACGCCGTCGGTCGACCCGTCGTCCACCACAATAATCTCCAGCGGCGGACGGCTACCTTCACAGACCGCTTTAATGGCCCGCCCAATCAAGTCGGCCTGGTTGTATACCGGGATGACCACACTAACCGAAAGCACGTGTCCCTGTCCCCCAATCCCTATTTACGTTAAGGATTTAGGGCACCTCCGTCAAATAACCATGCGCTTGCCAGAGCATAAACGAGACGGAGACGACCATAGAATTGTTACCGTCCTCGGACCCCGCCCAAGAAGGATTTTTCTCATCGCTCCCGAAAGAAATAGTACGCCCCGTTTGCGCAACCGCGACATCTTGGAAAGCTGAGGGATCCCTCACGAACCGCTCATCGCTTCATCTGCTGTGGCTCTTTCTCATGAACGCTCTGTGGGCCGTCGGCTACCCGGTAACGGCGATTGCGCTGAGAGCCGGGGCTAGTCCCGGCCTGGTGGCAGCGGTCCGACTGACCGTGGCTTTTTTGGTATTCGTGCCGCTTTTATGGCGTGTTCGCCACTGGTCCTGGAAGCTTTTGGGGGCCGGCGCGGCCATGGGATTGGTAGGGTTTTCTTTGCCGCTCTGGCTGCAAATCGTAGGGCTCTATCGCACCGATCCGGCGATCGCCGCCATCTCCATCTCGGCTGAGCCATTATTTACCATCTTATTGGCTGCCATTCTCACTCGCACCCGGACCTCGGGCCGGCAAAAGGTCGCTTTAATCATTGCCCTGACCGGAAGCTGGATACTCACCGGGGAACCGCGGCCCGGCCATGCGCCTCATCTCTACGGAGATGTTGCGCTCTTTTTGGCGGTAGGCTGTTTTGCCGTTTACAACGTCTATTCGCCCAAGCTGTCCCGATGGGTCGATGCCGGCCCCGCCTCCGCCCTAGTGTTTGGATTTGGCGCCTTAGGCAGCACCGCTGCCTGGCTTTTGGGCGGCGCCTCCCTGCCCACCCACGTGACGCCGTCGCTTGTATGGTCGCTGGTCTTCTTGGCGCTGGGGGCCACCGCCGCGGCATATTTTCTCTGGCTTTATGCCGTCGGCAAAAGATCCATCGCGGTGGCCGCCTTGTTCTTGTACACGCAGCCACTGTTGGGTTCTCTTTTGTCCTGGGTGCTCGGCCAATCTCGTATCACCTGGCCGCTAGCTTTGGGCGGCTGCCTCATTTTGCTGGCTGTGGCACTAGGAGACCTGGGGAGCCAACACGCGCCTGGCGGATAGTCAGCGCCAGGCCTTCGCGATTTGGGAGTGCCCGGCCAGGTATTGTGTTACACTGGGGACGGGCGGCTAGCATGCGCCGCTATCCCATGAAACGAATCTCGTCGGTAAAGGAGTCCTTCGGTTCATGACGGTACCCAACTTCTTCATACTGGGAGCACCGCGCTCGGCTACCACCTTCTTATACCGCGCGGTGACACAGCATCCGCAAATTTTCATGAGCGCAGTCAAGGAGCCCGCCTTCTTTTCGCACGACGGGCGCGACCCCGAGTGGGTAACTCCCATTGCCGCGCCCAAGAAAATTGCCACTTGGGAAGAGTATCTGCACTTATTTGATGACAGCGAATCCTATCCCATCCGGGGGGAAGCGTCAACCGGCTATTTGGCCGACGATCACGCTGCTCAGCGCATACGCGCGCGGCTGGATGAAACGCCGTATCTGGTGGCGATCTTAAGAAATCCCGCCGACCGTGCCTATTCCCACTATCTGTACCACCGCATGCTGAATGTCGAGCCTGCCGAAACCTTCGAGCGGGCGCTATTGGATGAGCCCAACCGTCAGCAGCATCATTGGAACATGCAATGGCGGTATCGCGAAACAGGATTGTACGGCGAACACCTTAAACGCTATTTGAACATGTTTGGGCCCGATCGTCTGCTTGTTCTGCTGCACGAAGACTTCGCGGACGTACCGGCTGTCCTTGGCCGGGTGTTTACGCACTTGGGCATCGAGGCGGACGTTACCACTAATTTAGAGGGAAAGGTCAATCAATCGGGCGTGAGCAAGGGTTCCCTGTCATCGTGGCTTTTACAAAATCGCAACCCGATTAAGCTCATTGGCTTTCATTTGCTGCCCAGACCAATGCGAAAGCGACTTCGGAACTGGCTAACTGACCGGCCTCCGGAGTTGTCCCAAAGGACCCGAAGATCCCTCATTGAGTACTACCTCGGCGACATGGAAAAGGCGGAGCGCCTTATCAACCGCGACCTGAGTGCATGGCGTAAAGCCTAAGACGCCTCTTTTCTAAACGCCCCGAATGAACTGCCGTAGCGTTTCTAAGAGGATCCACCAATCAAGCTTAAGCGACCAGCTGTCGCGGTAGGTCAAATCATAGGCCATCATCTCCCCACATGTCAGCGATCCCCGCCCAGACACCTGAGCCAGCCCGGTGATTCCGGGGAGCACGTCGTGGCGGCGGTGCATCTCGGGCTTGTACAACGCCACCATTTCAGGAATTTCGGGGCGAGGGCCGACCAGCGACATCTCGCCTTTTAGCACATTCACCAGTTGCGGCAGTTCGTCGATTGACGTGCGCCGGAGAAACCTGCCGACCGGGGTTACGCGGGCATCGCCGGGATCTTGAAAGATATACGCGGAAAACTGGTCAGCGGGGGGAGCAACCCATTCAGACTCCGCGCCCGTCCGCATGGTGCGCAGCTTACACATCATAAACCGCTTTCCGTGAAGTCCCACCCGCGTCTGACGGAAGATCGCGGGGCCGGGGGAATCGCACCGTATGGCAATGGCAGCGAGAGCCACGATGGGCGATGTCAGCACCAAAAGCAATAAGGCGCCGATCACGTCGATGAGCCGTTTAATCAGGCGGGATACCGTCACGACCTTAAGCCCGGCGCCGTTTAAGGCTGTCTGTTAAGGCAGAGGCCACATCGTCCACGTCCTGGGTGCTCATCGAGGGGTAGAGCGGGAGAGAAATCTGACCGGCAAAAAACGCTTCAGTGGCGGGAAAGTCTTTATTCTGCCATCCAAACTTCTCGCGGTAAAAGGTGTGGCGGTAGATGGGGATAAAATGCACTGAAGTGCCGATGTTGGCTTTGGCCAGGTCTTCAATGACGTCGGCTCGGTCTCCCCGGATCGCATCGAGATCGAGATGCACCGAATACAGGTGCCAGGCGTGCTGTACGCCGTCAGGCTCCGGCGGCACACGCAGCGGAAGGCCTTGTAATCGGGTACGGTAGCGGTCCGCTAATTCAGCACGCTTTTGCTGCATCGCGCTCAGTTTGTCAAGCTGAGCCAACCCCATCGCGGCCTGAATATCGGTCATATTGTATTTGTAGCCCAGCATGATGACGTCATATTCCCACGACCCTCCCCGTTGGCAGCGATTCCAGGCGTGCCGCGACAGACCGTGAAGCGCCATCGCGCGGATGGCCCCGGCGGCGTCCGCCGTCGGTACTGCCAATGCCCCACCTTCCCCCGTGGTGAGGTTCTTGGTCGCATAAAACGAAAACGCGGTGAGATTGCCGTGGGCTCCCACCAGTGCTCCGTCATGACACGCGGCCAGTGCGTGTGCCGCGTCCTCCACGATCCGCACGTTCCGACCGTCGCGAAGCCGGTTCAAGCGGCGAATGTCGACGGGACAGCCGCCGTAATGTACCGGCAAAATGGCTCGTGTCCTCTCGGTTATCGCTCGCTCCGCCGCATCCAGGTCAATATTGCCGGTGTCGGGATCGATATCCACCAGCACCGGTGCTGCCCCCGTCTGAATTATCGCATTGACCGATGCGGCAAAGGTCATGGGAGTGGTGATGACCTCATCGCCCGGACCCGCCCCTACGGACATCAATGCCAAGTGCAGTGCCGCTGTTGCAGAGGAGACGGCAACCACTTCCGGCACACCAAGGTATTGCGCCAGAGCCGCCTCAAACGCCTGCGTAACCGCACCACGCGTCAGCCATCGGGACAAGAGCACCTCGGTCACCGCACGGACCTCATCGTCGCCAACCTCCGGCTGATTGTATGGCAAAAAATGCTTTCGCCCCACCACGCGTCCCTCCAACTAGACCCTATCACATCTGCTCCAAGGCGTCTTTTGCGCCGCTTCATATAAAAAATAGTGGACCGGCAGCATCCGCCCGTGCCGGGGGGTGACATAGGCTGGATGCCAAAGCCGGATCCATTTTAAACGTATCCACTTCCTGGTCAGTAAAGACCGCTTTTGCTGGAGTTGGCCGCAATTGGGAAATACCGGGGCTAGCGGTGATCCACCCGGACCGGCTGACCAGTTTGCGCCGAGTACGCCAGAGCCTCAAGAACCTCAACCACATGTAGCGCACTCTCGCCAGATAGCCGCGCCGGCTTATTGCCGGCCACCGTAAGCTGAAAGTCATTAATGGCATCAAGGTGGGTCTGCCAACTGGGCCGCGCGGGCCTGCCGTTAACCCCCTCTTTGATTTGGTCTTCATCATCACCCCGCACCCGCCAAAACTCGACTTGCTGCATGGCGGGACCTAATACGATGCTGCCTGATTCGCCCAAGACCACCAACCGCTCCTCCAGGTCGCTGTCAAAGGCTGAGGTGGTAGCGTTCAGGGTTAAGAGGGCACCGTCTTCCGCCCGAAGGACACCGACTACGGTATCCTCACAGTCCAATTGGTGGGTCAACGTGGCGGTGTAGGCGAACACTTCTTTGATCCGACCACTAAATTGCAACAACACATCCAATGCGGCAATAGCTTGGTTAAATAACACCCCACCTTCGGTAAGTCGCCAGGGGGAGGAATCGTAATACGCTTGGGAGCGCGCCCATCGCACCGAAACGCCACCTTCAATCAAACGGCCCAGGCGGCCTTGCCGGAACACATCCAATGCCTCGGACACCGTGGGCAAAAGCCGGTTGACTTGCGTAACCGCGAGAATCCGGCTCTGTTCGGCGGCAACCCGGATCATGACCCGCGCATCCTCCCCGGTCAAGGCCATTGGGCGTTCGACCAGTACGTTGAGGCCGCGGGTGAGCGCCTCAACCGCCAACTGGCGGTGCGTGCTCGAGGGCGTCGCGATAATCACGCCATCCAAATTACGCTGGGCCGCCAATAATGAATCCATATCGCTGTACGACGCGGCATCAAATGGCACGGCAGCCGCAGCCGCCTTTTCCGGGTCGGAATCTGCCGTGGCAATCAAGTCCACCTCGGAACAATGCACCAGCGCCTGCAGGTAGCGCTGTCCCATGCGTCCACACCCCACCAGTGCCACGTTAAGGTTGGCCAATGTATGCCCTCCTTGGAGAATTGCTTCGGCCCTTGAAGCGCCGCCATAGGATGAAGGACCACGAACCCCGCTAATTCGGCGCCACTCGTGAATGGTTATCCGAAGACCAACGCTCGGGACGAACGACGGGAGCCGCCGAGGTATCCGGCTGGTATTCCGGCACCACCGCCTTCAGGTATATTTTGAGCTCGGAGGCGGATGCTCGGCCCACCTGCCGAATTAATTGTTCAATCCCCTGAAGAACTGTTCGCGCGTCATGAGCGCCCTCGTTATGCACAAAAATCCGTTCGTGATGCGTGGCGCGCGTGCGGTCTTCCGCCGTCAATAATTCTTCGTACAACTTTTCGCCGGGACGCACCCCAGTGAATACGATATCGATGTCCAGTCCCGGCCTCAGTCCCGACAGGCGAATCAAATTGTTGGCTAAATCCAGGATACGGATCGGCTCTCCCATGTCTAAGGCAAATATTTCGCCGCCGCGCCCCATCGACCCTGCCTGGATCACCAATTGGCAGGCTTCCGTCTCCGTCATAAAATATCGCACCATATCCGGATGTGTGACCGTAACCGGGCCTCCATTACGAATCTGCTGCTGGAAAATGGGGATGACACTGCCGCGGCTTCCTAGTACGTTGCCGAAACGGACAGTGACGAAACGGGTGCGCGACTGGGCAGCATAAACACCCACCAATAGTTCACCCGCCCGCTTGGTCGCTCCATAGACACTGGTCGGGTTAACCGCCTTGTCGGTTGAGATGAACACAAAGGTTTCGACTTCGCTGCGTCGGCAGAGGTCCAATAACTGCCACAAGGCGGCCACGTTGTTGTAAATGACCTCGTCAGGCTGAATCTCCATCAGTGGCACGTGCTTGTGGGCTCCTGCGTGAAAGACGACTTGAGGCTGATATTGGGAAAAAATCCGCTCCATACGCCCCCGGTCGCGCAAATCAGCAACCAGGGGCACCGTCGGGATGTCGGGGAAAAGCTGGCGCAGCTCCCGGTCAATTTTGAAGATATCGGTTTCGTCCAACCCAACTAACAACAGTCCGTCCGGTGCAAACGGGGCGACTTGGCGCGCGAGCTCGGAACCAATCGTGCCTCCCGCGCCCGTCACCATCACCACCCGGCCGGTCAAATAGCCGGCAATTTCCCCTAAGTCGATAACGGCTGGTTCTCGTTGCAGCAAGTCTTGAATTTGGACATCGCGGATTTGGTGGACCGACACTTGTCCGCCAATCATTTGGTTTAACGCCGGGAGCGTTCTCACCTTAATCCCCATGGTGCGGCACTGCTCAACCAATGGACGAATGACGCGCCCAGACGCCGAGGGCATGGCCAAGAGAACCTGGTCGACCTCTAGGTCGCGGACGACGGTGCGAATTTCGCGTGTAGTCCCCTGGACCTTTAGCGAGGCAATGCGCATGCCAACCTTTTCGACATCGTCATCCAAAAACCCGACCGCCAGTCCGACTTCGGGATGGCGGCCCAACTCCTCCGCCACCATCTGACCTGCCTTGCCCGCTCCCACAATCAGGACGCGCTCATGCGCACGAGGATGGTTGGTCCAGTGTACGTCATAAAACGAGCGAAGCAAAAATCGCCATCCGCCTACCAAAGCTATGGCAAAAAGTGTGTAAAGAAGATAAACGGCACGGGCATAATGGGCGGTGCGGGTCGCAAAAAACAACAGCCCCAGCACTAATGTGGAGCCAAATACCGCAAAAATCAAAACCTGGGCGTCGCGCGCCGACGCATAACGCCACATGCGATGATAGATGCGCGTGACCCAAAAAATGGCGATACTGAAGACGGTAAACCAAAACGCCACGTGGAAATAAGCAGACAAATCGTGTTGCGGAATGTGAGGCGTATTGAACCGGAGGTACAGCGCCAGATAGACTGAAACATTAATGAGAGCCGCGTCCGCCACCATGGACAATAACATTTTGAGGTACACAAAAAGCCGCTTGACCAATCGAACCCCTCATTTCGCGTCCTCTCGGCTTTCCGATTATACCATGCTTGTCTAGTCTCAGTCTGTGGGGCCTGCGTCGCAAAGACTTCAGCCAATTTTTCGCCAATCCCATTGCCAGACGTTCAGAATGGGCATAGTCTATTAGCGGATATTTGAGCACTTCTCAGGAGGATGCCCGTGGCAATTCGTGTTCAGCCGTCTCCGCCCGATACCGAATGGATCATGGTGAACGTGGAACACAGCGGTGAGAACGGCATAGTTGTTGCTGTCAATCGGGAGGCATTAGAGTCCATCATTCAAGACGATCCCCGGCCGCCCGAAATGATCCTGGATCTCCTGTGTGAGCGTGCCTGCAAACGGATGCCAGTACCCAACAGCGTGGATGGGGTACGCCTCATTACGCCGTACAACTTAAGTTTGGTCTGGCCCAAATAGAGAGACGGCCCCAGCCGGGGCCGTCTCGTGACGTTCCCTAGAGTTCTATATTGCCCCCGAAAGAATGGTCTTGAGTTCTTCCGACTCCAGTGTTTCCTTTTCCATCAGCGTCAGCGCGATGCGATTCAATGCATGCCGGTGCTGCAACAGGATGGTCTTGGCACGCTCGTACTGTTCCATGATGACATGGCGGATGGCCCGATCAATCTTCGAGGCCACCTCATCGCTATAATCGCGCGACCGCATCAAGTCTCGTCCCAAAAACACAGCCTCCTGGCGCCGACCGTAGGTCAGCGGTCCAAGTTCTTCGCTCATCCCATACTCCATAATCATCTGACGCACCATTTTGGTGGATTTCTCCAAATCATCACTGGCTCCGGTGGAAATCTCCCCGAAGACGATTTGCTCGGCCGCGCGGCCGCCCAATGACATGGCGACCTTGTCGAGAAACTGCTCGCGGGTAATTCGGTAGCGATCTTCCTCCGGCACCGGCAATGTGTAGCCCATCGCCATGCCCCGCGGCACGATGGTCACTTTATGAATCGGGTCGCCGTGCGGCACGAGCATGCCGACCAATGTGTGACCCGACTCGTGGAAGGCTACCACGCGCTTTTCAAAGTCGGTAATGACGCGGCTCTTTTTTTGCGGGCCCGCCATCACCCGTTCCGTCGCTTCAATGAAGTTTTCCATGCTAATCCGGCGCTGGCGGTTGCGTGCCGCTAAAAGCGCGGCCTCGTTGGCCAAATTGGCCAAGTCTGCGCCGGTGAAACCAGGGGTACGCTTGGCAATCACGGCCAGGTCCACATTGTCAGCCAACGGTTTGTTCTCGACATGCACCTTAAGAATCTGCTCACGTCCCGCCAAGTCGGGCGGATGCACAACAATCTGGCGGTCAAAACGACCCGGCCGTAATAGCGCGGGGTCGAGCACGTCGGGCCGGTTGGTGGCCGCCATGAGAATAATGCCCTCGTTCACGCCAAATCCGTCCATCTCCACCAACAGCTGGTTCAACGTTTGTTCGCGCTCGTCGTTGCCTCCGCCATACCCGGCTCCACGCATGCGGCCCACCGCGTCCAACTCATCGATGAAAACAATGCACGGCGCATTCTTTTTAGCTTGATCGAACAAGTCGCGGACGCGCGATGCGCCCACGCCCACGAACATTTCCACGAAACCCGAGCCGCTTTCCGAGAAGAAGGGAACGCCGGCCTCACCCGCGACTGCCCGGGCCAAGAGCGTTTTCCCGGTTCCCGGCGGCCCGAACAGCAGAATGCCCTTAGGGATGCGGGCTCCCATTTCGAGATAGCGTTTGGGATTGCGGAGAAAGTCGACCACTTCCTCCAGTTCCTGCTTTTCCTCTTCCACACCCGCAACGTCTTTAAACGTGACGCCAGGCTGATTATCGGAAACAAGCCGCGCCTGGGATTTCCCAAATGACATCATCCGGTTGCCGCCTTGACTTTGCCGCATTAGGAAGAACACCAAGGCAACAACAATGGCCAGCGGCAGAATGTCCCCCAGAACGGTTAACCAGATTCCAGAGCCCGCCGGCTTATTTATTGTCACATTGGCACCGCCAGCATCGAGCTGCTCGCTGAGTCCGTTGGTCGAACCCGGCGCGTACACCGTAAGATAGTGATTATGAGACGTAGACACCCACGCCACGCTATACGTCGACGGATTCACCGTCGCCGATGCCACCTGATGTCTGTCGATCGCGTGGACCAGTGTGCTGTATGGCGTCTGGCTCACGGGTTGGCTTGGCGCGTTGAAAAACTCCATCAGCAACGAAACGACCAATACCACAAAGACAATGGTCAGGAGTCCGCGAAGCCATCGATTCTGCATTAACCGACCGTCCTCTCTATTCCCTCTCCCGTTAGTGTAACGTAAAATCTCAAAAAAGAACCACTACGTCTCAAGAGCCGATTCTTCGGGCAAGCTACGAGGAAATATTATTCCCCCTCCTGAGGTGAGCCGAATGAGGGTTTGGGACGTCCGCACGCCGCTTTTTGCTCTGCTCTGGATTCAAGCTTGGCTTGCATTGCCGTGGCTTGCCACCGAGCTTTCACTTCCCGCGCCCTTCGCTCAGCATTTCGTGTGGAATAAAGTCTGGGCCATGGCGCTGCTCCCGGCGATTGTCTCTTTAACCGCCTTGGCTCACGATTTGGGAACCCGCCGGTCAGGCGTCACGGTAGGTGTCTTACTGGGGGGATTGGGGTACGACACCTTTTACCTGTGGCATCACCTTCCCCCGCCCGCAGCGCCGGCCGTGGTGGAGCGATGGTTGGCCGCCGCCTCCGCTTTGGCTGCACTGACGGTGCTCATGAAATCCCGCGGCGGCGAAGCCCTCCCCGCACTTGAGATTAGTGCGGGCGCGGTGCTGCTGCTGGCCTTTATCGCCCGCGCGCCGCTAGCACTATTCTGTGCGCTAAGTCTTTTGGCCCTAAGCCTCATCCTGGTTCATAGACGAACTGACTCGATGGATTAATACGTGGAATAGAGGCGGTATAGCGCCATCACGTCGGCGACGTATTGCTGAGTTTGGGGATAGGGGGGAACCCCGCCGTATTGCTGAACCGCGCCCGGACCCGCGTTGTAGGCGGCCGCCGCCAGTGCCAGGTTGCCCCCGAACAGGCCGAGGCAGTGGTGCAGGTAATATGTGCCCAGCTCCACATTGTCGGAGGGATTGTACAACTCCTGCATCACCGTGGACGGAGACAGGCCCACAAACTTCGCGATGTCCTGGGCTGTTCCAGGCTCGACCTGCATCAAACCGATGGCACCGGCACTGCTGACGATTTGGGAGTTACCTCCCGACTCAACGGTGATGACGGCGATGACCAAGGGTACGGGCACGCCCCATTGCTGGGCGATGGGGCTAACTAATGGGACTAGCGCGGCATATAGTTGGCGGCGGCTTAGTCCGCCGGCGTTAAATTTTCCTATCAGGGCCTGGATTTGGGCCACCAGGCCTGCGATTCGCGACTGGAGCGCGTTCATTCCCGCAGCTAGTTGGCCGCGCTGCTGCTGCAACTGCGCCATCAACAGCTGGCGTTGCGAGAGCCCCTGAGATACGGTATTGGCCTGTGAAATCGCGTCTGCCTTCAAGACCATCTCATGCTGCCTTTCGCGCGCCAAGAGAGCTGTCTCGTTTTGCAGCAAAGCCTTATGCTGCGCGATCGAGGACTTGGCGTTGCTTAGGAAAACTTGTTCCCGCTTCAGGTTGGCCTGTTGCACCTTGTATGCCGCCTCTTCATGCTTGATAACCTGCACTTCCTCGGCAGCGGACGAAGCCACCTGACCCAGAATCTGCGCCCGGCTGATAAAGTCGGCAAACGAATGAGCTCCCAGGATCACATCAAGATAGCCTACCGATCCGCGCTCCTCAATCAGCTGCAGTTGACTGGACAACACGTGTCCCTGATGAATTAAATGCTTTTTTGTCTTTGCCAGCAAAAGGGTGGTCTTTTGGTACTCGCGGGTGGTGGTAGCTAGTTGCCGTTCGGTCTGCGTTAATTGCGCCATGGTCGTTGCCAAGAGATTTTCCGTGACCCGAATGTGAAGCTGGGTTGCCTGGATCTGGGCGGTAGTCGAGCCGATCTGCGCCCGGGCGGAAGCCAAATCTTGATTCAGTTGGCTCATCTCGTTCATCGTCTTCGTTATCGCCAGCTGGGTCTGGCTGTATTGCTGCTGTTCTTTTGCCAACTGCTGCTGCGCGTACCGCTCTTGCTGCTGCAGTTGCGACAAAGTAGCTGCATAGGCCACAGGGCCTGCTGTCACCAAAACCAATGCCGCCGACAACGCAATGAGTGAACCTCGCCTCAACGATTCCCCTCCTTAGACCACAACTCCTTCAGTGGAACAAACATTACTCACAACCTGCGCCGACGGCTTCAATTCGACGGCCTCGGTCAAAAATCCTGCTTTATTGAGGAAAAATATAGGGATTCGTGTCAACCGCTTGTGACACGGAAGGTCGCAAGGTGGCAACATCCCTGAGTCAGCAATAATGAGACCGGTCCAACATTTGCCAGGAGGCGGACAAACATTGCCATGAAGACCCGCACGTACACTTTGGTAGTTCGGTTTAGAAAGCGAGGTGATAATTTGATGTCTAGTTCACGCCGCATTTGGATTGCTGGGTTAATTGGCACGGCTGTCTTTGCTCTGATCATGGACCTGGCGCCCGCTATCCACGGACCCCGCCTGAATATCGCGTTGTGGGACGGAACTTTCGTCACCCTGAATCTCCGCGTAGCCATCATCGTGGGATATGTTTTGGAGTTTCTCATCGGCGTCGGCCTGGCTGCGGCATACCACAAATACTGGCGGTACCGCGCCGACAATCCTCTGATTGGAGGCGTGCTCTACGGGGCGCTCTTGTGGGCGGTGTTTATGGCGTTCGGAATTCCCCTGTTCGATAGGATCAGCCCATTGGTTCGGCATGGCCTTATGTTAGGCCCGGGTGCGTTTCTCTGGCGCCTTGGCCTTGCGGCGCCCATCCTCTGGCTGGCCGCTTCCATGGTGTTCGGCTCAACGGTCGGTTATGTCATGGACGGGCGACTAACACTGTCCCGCCGTTAATTTTGCGGGGGAGATCCCGCTCTCACAACCCACGCACAAGACCCCGACAGGGTTTTGGCTGGGGAAGTGGCGACGGGGATTCGGTAAACGGGGCCGGCTTGAAGTGCCCACAAGCGCTGTTCGATGCGGCGAAGATGAGCACGCGGAGTGGAAAATGGCAGCACTACGCCGCGAACGGTTCCGCTGTGGGCAATAATCGCGCCGGCCTTTTCTTGGTCGCTGATGGCCAGCAATGCGTCGAGCGATGCGTCCGGTTCGCGCTCGGCCTCGACTTCAGCCGAAATCCGGCCAGCCTGCCCAATTAATGCCGCATCACGCCGTCGCACACCCTCGCGCGCAAGACTCAGCGCGTCTTGAATCCGTTGCTGATGACGTTGATGGTAGGGCTTCCACTGCCGATGATGGTTTTCAGTGTTAATCCGCCCACGACCCAGCACACCCATAATCAACGCGGGCGGGGGCGGACCCAACCGTTCCAATAACCGGCCGCCCAGGGGATCGAAAGCGACCACTGTGGAAAACATAATGCCGTCTGTCGGTTCCACTGCGGCTGACACCGCGGCCAGCAGGTGCGGCGAAAGCTCCCGGTCGAACGCTGCAGCCACCGCCCGGAGACTGGCAACAATGTCGGCTGAGCTGGAAGCCATGCCTTTGCCCACCGGCAAGGCCGATTGGATCACTAGAGTCCCTTCCAAGGGCTGTCCCCAGGACGACAATAACACCTCGGCGGCTTTTTTGACCTTTTTCCGATGGGCCGGCCAGACTGTCAGCGGCTGGCCGGGTACCGCCGCGTAGGTGGCGCGGGTGCCCCAGGGAATGGGCAGGGTAATCAAGAATGGCACACCGTCAATCTCCCCATGAACCAATTCCCCAAATGTGCCGGCTGCAAAGCCCCACCCGACTTTCGCATCGTCGATGGTCATCCCTCCCCCCGATCTGGTGTCCACATATGCTACGGTGAAGATGGGGAAGTGCTAGAGCTGGTAGGGTTTCCCCATGCCGTAACCAAAGCGTCGACAACTGTGGTCGGGCCCTCGACAACCACCAGGGTCTTGTTCACCATCAATTGGGCAAGTTCGCCGCCATCCGGCATGGACCCGACGCGAACGCGCAGAGCCCCTACCGTTTCCCTCACCATCGACATGCCAGACGGCGGCTTAAATGCGAGGGTTTTAGATTCGGTAATCAGTACGGGACTTTGCGTGGCGCTTTGATAGGTCAGCAGCACGACGCGACCGTTTTTGCCCTGCGTACTCACGTTAACGTTATTTAACTGAAGGCTTTGTGACGAAGGTGGAAGAACGATCGGAAAGGGAACCCGGGCCTGCGCCAGATCCAGCTCTGTTCCCTGTGCGGTTAGCGCCACCTCGGGCGTGACCCCAGGCGGCGGCTTAAACACAAAGGCCGAAGATGAAATGGTGGGGTTCACATGAATATCGGTCAGGGTCTCCGTAATGGAACCGCCGCTCCAGGTTTCCTGCCACTGAGTAGGCATATTGGTATCAAGATTAAACCATAGGGTTGTCTTGGCCTGGGTTCCCTTGGCAATCGGGGTAGTCATATGCAAGACCACCTGCTTGGCCTTGACCGAGACGCCGACCGCGTGGCTTGACTCAATGGTTTTGACCAGGTTGGTACCTAATAAACGGAACCGGTCCCACTGGGTCGCACTAGCTGTAAGAACTGCGTAATGTCTCGCCCCCTGACGATATTCCACAGCGTTCAACCCATTATTCACCACGACATAAGGAGCACCCTGGCGTGGCACGACGGTGAGACGAAAACTACCCGATGGGAGCTGGCTCGTCAATGTCACACGGTATGTCTGGCGACCGTGATGAATGCCCTTGACAACTTCTGTGGCAGATTCAGTGACCGCATG
Organism: Bacillota bacterium; assembly: GCA_021820965.1. Classification (GTDB taxonomy): domain Bacteria; phylum Bacillota; class Sulfobacillia; order Sulfobacillales; family Sulfobacillaceae; genus Sulfobacillus_B. Next base: position 62,631 of record JAKACZ010000004.1, read on the forward strand.
CCAATCGCGGATGCGGGCCAAAACCTCATTTTTCACTTCCTGCGGCGTCATCCCATGAGAAATGGGGTGCGTCCCGTGTACCGTTCCACAGCCCGCCAAAAATCCTGTTGCCAGGGCTGCGGCCCAAAGCGCCCGGTTTTTCATACATCGATCCTAGCGCTCCTCAATGCATCCGGCAAGCCGCCAAAACTTGAGATTAGCTCAGTTTTGACATATGATGCAGATGCGATTCACGTCGTTATCTGGCTAGGCTAGGTTATATCGGGGAGGTGGTCACATGCCGACTGCAGGAGAAAAAGAATTTGCACAGTTTCTTCGAGACCATCGGGCCCGTGTGACCCCAAACCGCTTGACCGTCTTCCGCGCAATGCAGCAAAGCGCCCGGCCCCTCACTGTCCCCGATTTAGCTGCCCAGGTCGAGGATTCCGGCCTGAATCCCGCAACTCTCTACCGAATTATCGAAACCTTAACGGAGCTCGAAGTGGTGCATCCCGTGCTGCAAGATCATCAGAACGTAGCTTATGAACTCTTAGAGCCATTCGCTCGCCATCATGACCATCTTGTTTGCCGCCAATGCGGCCGGACGGTAGACCTCTACGACTGCCGGCTGGAGGAAACACTGAAGTCCATCAGCGACGACCGTGGATTCAAGATCGATTTTCATCAAATGGAAGTCCACGGGCTGTGTCCCGACTGCCAGGCTACTCCACGCCGGTAAAGCGCACGTCCCGGCGCAACGTCTCCCGAAGCGGCCGGGTTCCCTCTTTTTCTCTCATGGCCAGGAGGGCTGCTCCGGCTACCGGCTTTAGGTCGGTCAATGCCACCTGCGCCTTGGGCAAGTCCCGTGCCAGCGTCTGGACCAATGCGTCTTTCATATGAGGCGCCTGACCCAACCACAAGCTTCCTGCCAGCACCACGTCGATCAGCTCTGTCTCCATGTCGAGAAGGCGCGCACAGCCGACAACGCTCTCGGCGATGGCACGACCTTGCCGTTGGAGAATATTAATGGCAACCGGATCCTGGTCACAGGCAGCCGAGAAGCAAACGGGCGCCAATACCAAGAACACCTCTGGCGCAATTTGCTTGCGGTACATGGCATGGCTTAGCGCGGAATAGCTGGGAAATCCCAGCATGCCCAGAACCGCATTTTCCAAGGCTGTTTTTGGGCCCCGGCGTTCCGCGCTGCGGAAGGCATAATGGAGGACATCCCGCGCAATATCGATGCCGCTACCATAGTCCCCATATTCGTAGCCCAGGCCGCCCACTTGGCGGCCTCTGCCGTCAGGGCTCAAACCAAATACGTTGCCTCCGGTTCCCGCGATGGCGGCAATTCCCCACCCCTTGTCTGTCCCCGCGTGAAGGGCAATGACGGCGTCGTTGACAACGCGGAAGGGCACCTGGCCAAACACAAGCGTCAGTCGCTGGGAGAGCTCGTCGACGTCCTCAGGAAAGTCGGCCCCAGCCAGCCCCAAAACCACCCCCTCAACCTGATGCAATCGGTATCCACCGTGTACTAGCACGCCATTGACCGCGTCTTGTATGGCCGCAACGGCGGCATCCATGCCCACACCTTGATGGTTAGACGGACCGGTTTTCTGAAATCCGAGTACACGCGTCCGGTCAACCAGCAAAGCCTCGGTCTTGGTGCCGCCTCCGTCAACACCTAGCCACATCAGAGTTCACCCCAGCCCAAGGCACCTTGGTTTTCCGCCAAAATGTCGTCGAGCAGATCGGCCGCAACATCGGCGCTGGGAATGAGCGGGTTCGCCAACAGCGCCATTAATGCCACCCGTTTGTCTTGGGAGATGGCGGCTTCGATAGTCAACTGCTCGTAGGCCTTGACATGCTGGATTAGCCCGCGGACGGCTAAATCCATCGATCCGATGAGATGCGGATGAGCCCCGGAGGCGTCGATGTCCGCCGTAATTTCAACCCCAGCGTTGGGCGGCAAATCGTAAAGGGCTTCACCGTTCAGCACGTTAATCACCATTTCCCGCGGGTGCCCCCCGGCCAATGCCGCCATCACCTCGGCGGCTACATCGCTGTAGTGTGCGCCGCCGCGTTTAGCCAGTTCGGGCGGTGGTTCAGACAAGGCCGGATCTTGGTATTTCTTAAAAAGTTGAGCCTCGACCGCCATGACCTGTATGGCGCGGGTTCCGCGGCCTGCCTCCAAGTCTTCGCGCTGACGACGGACCATCTCGCGGCTTAACCAATAATAGCGCAGATAGTCGTTGGGAATGAGACCCAGTGCTTCGATAAGGCGACCACTGAAGGGAATGTCTGCAATATTGGCGACGGTGGAGTGCCGTCCCGATAGAAATGACAGCACCAGATTGGTGACGTCCTGATCGTCAATGCGTACGCTTTTAACAAAAGACAGATGGTTTAGGCCGTACATCTCCAGGTGTACCCGGTCAGGATCGGTCTCTAACCCCTCTGCAATGGCTCGTTGCATATTAATGGGGACATTGCACAGGCCAATCGTTCGAATGGAGCTGTGGCGGAGCAGCGCTTCGGTCATTATCCCAGACGGGTTCGTGAAGTTTAGACACCACGCTTCGGGGCAGACCTCCTCCATGTCCCGGGCAATGTCCAACACCACCGGAATCGTTCGCAGCGCACTGGCAAAGCCCCCGGCACCAACCGTCTCTTGACCTAAGAGGCCGTACTTCACAGGAACCCGCTCGTCGCGGGCGCGCGCTTTCATGCCGCCCACCCGGATTTGACTGAACACGATATCCGCACCCTGTAAAGCCTTTCTGCGATCTAGTGTCCCCTCCACCACAATCTTCAGAGACCTCGCGCTAATCATGCGTTCGGCCAGATCGCGGACAATGCGCAGCCGCTCAGCTCCTTCTGGCACATCGACCAGCACCACACGTTCCACGGGAACCTCTGCCGCGTGGCGTATAATGCCGGAAAGCAATTCCGGAGTGTAGGAACTTCCGCCACCGACAACGACCAATTTGAGACCCGTGGGCATTTTATAGCCACTCCTCACTGTGGAATACTTCTTATAGACCTTTCGTTTTGTCCCTTTCGATTAACCGAGAAATACGTCATAATGATACCAAATCCTGCGGTCTCCTCGGTTCGGAGACGCAGATTCAAGACCTCAATTAAAATCCGTGCGATAGGTGGGAGAACGTGGATTATCACAATGAACGTGTCGCCATTTTTGTTGACGGGGCAAACATGTTTTATGCCCAGCGAGTCCTGGGTTGGCACCTTGACTTCGCCCGTGTCATCGAATATTTTACCCGCGGCCGCCAACTGTACAACGCGTTTTATTACACGGGCGTGCAAGTGCCACCCGACAACAGCCAACGCGATTTTTTGACAGCGCTTCGCCATCTAGGCTTTACCATCCGCGAAAAATCCATCAAAGAAACGCTCGATCAAAGCTCAAATGCGGTCATCCGCCGCGCCAATTTAGATATCGAAATCGTTGTTGACATGTTCAACACGGTAACACGCTACGACGTCGCGATACTTATGAGCGGTGACGGGGATTTTGAGCGGGCTGTTGAGCTCATTCGTTCAAAAGGTAAAGAAATCGTCGGCGTGGGAACCCGCGGTATGATTTCCTCCGAGCTCGAAAACGCCTGTGACCGTTATGTGAAGCTCGAGGACATTCGGGACGAGGTTGAGAAGATCCGGTGATTGCTGGCGCGCCGTGGTGCACCTTCGCGCCGTTTCGCGGGTATGCTATTCCCGGATTCCCTCTAGAGGAACATTATCGTTATAATGGGATGCAACCATGAGGAAGGAGGGGCGTCATGCGTAAGCGCCGCGCCGTGCCTTTGGCATTGGCAGCCGCTCTTTGCATCGCGTGGCCCCAAGCGGTATCGGCTGCGTCTTTGAGAACGGAGTCGCAGCCGTTGATTCTCACGTCACGGCCCGCCTATTACGGTTTTACCAAGACGGTTACGTTGACCAATAAAGGACGAAATGCGGCGCTGAACGTGCAGGCTCGAGTGGTTCTGCTGGCTCCAACAAGCGCCTACGCCCATGTAAATTTGGTCGGCTATTCGAAAAAACCTCGGTCGACGCACCGAGACAAATACGGCAACCTTATCGCTCTATATACTTGGTCCAGCTTAAAGCCCGGCCGGTCTGTCACCATTAAGCTCCATTACCAGGCAACATCGTCGGACATTTCGTACAAGTTGCCACGGACGTATCCGCCGTATAATGAAAATTCCCGCACCTATCAGCGCTACACCAACCCCAAACTGGAAGCCAGCAAAGTCGACACCGGAGCACCTGCGATCACAGCCCTGGATAACCGGGTGGCTGGCGGCGCCTCTTCCCCATATCAACGAGCCCTAGATCTGTTTAATTGGGTTGTCTACCATATCCGATACAACTATAGCCTTAAGTCATCGGGGTCCGCACTGGCCACACTTAATTCCAGAGAAGGCATCTGCAGCAACATCGCCGAGCTCTATGTTGGCATGCTGCGCACCGACCACATTCCTGCCCGCCTGATTGACGGATATGTCACTAGCAACGGCGCTGGACAAAGCGGATTTCATCAATGGGTCGAATTTTACTTGCCCCACACCGGGTGGGTGGTGGCCGACCCCACTTGGGGACGCTATGGGTACTTTGCCGCATTACAGGATGACTGGCACATCCCCCTGTATGACGGGATCCGCCCGGACATTTCTGTCGACTGGCAATACGTCAAAACATCGACACAGGCGTCGCCCTACATTGCTATTAGCTACCATTATCACTTTGTCACCGAACAAAGCCCGTCAGAATCACGGCACGTAAAACTGCCGCTTGTGTCGGTTAGGCCGCCGGTGGCCAAACATCAGGCCTCCCTGGCGGCAGCCCGTAGCTTCGGGCAGGACTGGCTGGGCATTCGCACCTTCTTCCATCAGTATGTGCTGCGCCTAAAAATCGTTCTGGAATCACTGTAGAGTTCCGGCAGGCTGCTACTAGTAGTAATGGTGGTCGTCGCCGCGTCCTCTACACGTGACACCAGAACGTCTTGAGCCTGTGTGGGAGTCGCCACACGGACCCCTCCTCAGACAAATAGAACCCCGCGTTGCTCTACTCCGCCTCACATTCCGATCAAGAAAGATGGTTGGCTGTTGGCGCTTTAACGGGCCCAATGACCTACTGACTACTCCGTTGTTGCGTGTGCCGCGCGGCATCGAGATTTTCTTGATTAAGCCCGGACGTCGCCCTCGGTCGAAAATGTCTCCTCTCCTGTGGACGAGGTGGCCCTTCTTTCCATTCAATGCCGGTTTGTTCCCGCCTCGATTGAGGGAGAATAGTCTCGGAGGTGAAGGCCGTGGCGCGAGCTTGGGCTTGGTTTTATAAACCGTCGGCGGTCTTGTCCTTGGTTCAAGAACTGGGAGACGAGAACCGCATTTCGGTACTGTTCCGTGATCCTGAAGAGCAAGAGGATGTGATTGTGATTGGCCCAATCACCCGCGAGATGGCTTGCTATCCATTTCTCGACGTGCGTCACCAAATTCGGCGATTCGGATTGAAAAAGGCGATTGCCGAACACTATACCCGCGTGCTGGCTCGCGGCGGCGCCGTCGTCTGTATTGACACGCCTGACGACGGCACATTCCGCACCTTAGGTGAGTTGCATGCTCACGATGTCTTGGTGTGACTGGAGAATAAAGAATACTGCCATTCAGGGACTTCATGGAGTTTCGTCTTAGCTATCCACGTGCGGCACGGCGGATCGACACATAATGTGGGGGCCGTAGAAAAGCAGTCGATGATCAGCATTAAGAGGTCCACCGAAAAGGCCCTAACTGTTTAGGGGGGTCTCAAAGAGTCGGATTTCGACGGAGAAAGTCACGTCTGTCATGGCTTGCTCACGGCTCTGGGGTAAGTCTGGGTTGTAGAGTTTCCTCCTCTATGTCGGTGATCAGGCGCTGACCCTGTAGGGGTGAAGGTGCTGTCGGAGATCGTCGCACGGTTTCGCTTGACGCCATGACCACACACTTATGGCGATCACGCAGCCATCTTAACCAGGTGGCGGGTCGGACCTATCGCTGTCGCGCTGGTGGCTATCGGGCGCACTGGAATGGTGGCCATGCGGCCGAAGGCATCCTCAAAAACCAGGGATTGCTTGGGGAGATTCGCCCCGGGGCACTTTTCGGCCCAACGTATCGCGGTTCAATTTCCGCCCCAAGTGACGTCAAGGCGTCGTTGCTGGACGGGGGATAAGTGGTGGCGAGTCCGGAGGTTCACTCCGAGGGTCTCACGACCCCCGACGTCGTTACGGTAGTTCCCCCCACTAGACTAGCTCCCTGCCCTTTAGACGGTTGAAAGCAACCAGTCAGTGGGGATGAAGAAAGCGGAAACGTTCCGGATTTCCCAGTACCGCATGGTACAAATCGCGGCCCGGGGCGGCTGGAGGTGCCATTGACGCCTTGGCAATTTCGCGGGCCGGCGTAGACGAGCGGTAATGGCGGTTTTTCCGAATGCCAGCAGGCCCAAGATAGTAGCCTGCACCGCGATGGCGCGCCACGTCCGTAAAGTCCGCTCGGGTGGCCTCCGAGTGCACCTCGGCCACTATCAGGGGCTGGGCTCCACGATTCACAAGGGTGTGGACATAGCCGGGCGGCAGGAGTACTCGATCTCCGACACTCAGCCAGACGATACTGGCGTTCAGATTACGATCAAAAGGCCCGGAACGTTGAAGGTAGAGCGCACCATCGCCGTGAATGACCTCAAACACGGCGGGAAACAGTTCGCGTGCGGGGCCGCGGTGAATATGACCCGGGAATGTAACCCATTCAGCCCCGAGCATACCCGGCATAAGCTCCAAGATCCCATACTCTACGTGCCGTGACCGCCACCGGGCCAAATCCTTTTCGCGAGACACCCGAGGGTAGTAGCGGGCAACAACAGAGGGTCCGGTCGCATCGGGGTCTTCGAGGAAGGGGCGAATTTGCTCCAGATGCCATTGGCGCACGGATCCGTGAACGACATCGGGCCCGAAGTTCAGCAGGCGGCCCGGCGCAGTGATGCCGAGGTCAAGTGCGATTCCCAACACCCCCAATGGTCGTTCTCTTCATTGTCGCCGTCATCGATAGCGTAACGCAAGCCATCCTCGCCGGATTTCTCTGACCAATCCCGTTAACAGGGCGCCTCCGGCCAGACTCACCAGTGACATGACCGCCAATAGCAGGCTGAGATGAAACCCATCCACAACCATACCGCCGGTTCCCCCTTGAACGAGAAAATCGCGCGAAGAGAATGCTGGCAGGGCAGTGCCTCCGAACACCGCTTCGATCGGATGAAAAAAGACCACCGTCATGATGCCCGCATATAGTGCGTGCAGAGCCCGTGCAGCAAAGTACGGTTTCATCGAAATATCGGTATCCGCCAGAACCGAGGCCACCTGCCCATGTACCGACAAACCCGACCAGGCAATGATTCCTGACACCAGCACCAGCCGTTGCACTAACGGAGCCGCACTATGGGCTGCGGCCGCAGATCCCAAATCGATTTCAAAGAACCCCTGGATGGCGGCGTTTACAAGATGCGGGCTCATCCCCAAAATCTGCATCAGCGCCCCAAAAGGAATTTCTAACAATTGAATAAGTCCCGTGGCGGACAGTATGCGAATGATTACAGCGAAGAGCACCATAAAGCTCATAATCATAAAGAGCGTCGACACGGAGTCCGAGATAGCCTCATTCAGCACCTTCCCCATCTGCCGTCCGTCTTCCGCGCGGCCATACATCATTGCATCCATTGCCCGGCGGTGAATACCGCGCACAACCACTCCTTCACGGTCCTGGGTTCTGTCTTTTCGCTTATAGAAGCGGAAGGTCAGCCCAACCATCAGGACGGAGGCATAGTGAGCCATCGCCAACACAGCACCCAGAGCAGGCTGCCCAAACATGCCGACTGCCACGGCCCCAAATATAAATAAGGGATCCGCGCTGTTAGAAAATGCCAAAAGTCGCTCGCCCTCGGTCTTGGTACAGAGGTCCTGCTTGCGGAACTTGGCCGTTAGCACAGCATCCATGGGATATCCGGCCGCCAGCCCCATCGAAAACACAAACGAACCCACGCCCGGCACATTGAAAATGGGGCGCATCAGGGGCTCAAACCACACCCCCAAGTAGTGCACCATGCCCGTCGAGAGCAAGACCTCGGACAGGATGAAAAACGGGAGGAGGGAGGGAAACACCACTTCGAAAAAGAGTTTGAGGGCTCCCACGGTGGCTTGATAGCCATGTTCCGAAAAGACAATCAACATGATGGTGAGCAGCAACATGGTAAACCCGGTAATCATGGTTGCTGTGCGGCTCGGCTGTCTTTCTTCCATTCATGCCACCTCGATCCTGGGACTTCCCTTCATGCTATGTCCCAGAAAAGAGGGGTATGACGAGGCGGGAATCACCCGTGCCGAGGAACATCTCCGCTATTCGACCGCTTCCTAATTATTTCGACTTTTGATAGTATGGAATTGTTTCCCAATACCATATTAAGGGGAGATCCATAAATGAAATACGTGTCGGTCTTGCGGTATCGACAAGCCGAGCGCAATGCCCTTAAAAGTGTGGCCCCCATTTCAAAGAACCTGCCACTGCTAGAGGTCGTCGCCAATCGTCAGATTGATCAAGTTTTAAGCGATCTTCCAGTTCTTAAATCCACGGTAATGATTGACCTGCCCACGTATCTTCCAGTCACTACCCGGACAGAGCAGTCCATTGGGGCGTTTTTGCAAGAAATTCAGGTTAATCCGGAGTCTCGCCTGGCATATTACCAACGTCTTCAGGATTCGAGGGTCATCCCTGTGGTCACATACAACCCTCAGTTATCTACCTACAGCGGGAATATTCAACTAGAGGCCTGGCGCCTGCGCGACCTATTCCCTCGGCTGGCTTTTAGGATATTCGTTCAACATGCTTTGATTGCGATTAACGAGATAAAACAGGTAATTAAGGGTGGCGATATTGTCGTGATGGATATCGACGAAGCGCCGCACACGCAACCTTATCTGAAAAGCACAGTGTACCCTCAAGTGGTTGCGCTAAAAACCCAAGTGAATTGCGACCTCGTTCTTGTGCGGTCCGCCATCCCCGCTTCCACAAAAAATACTGGCTTGACCAATAACGCCGTTGTCGCGCAGGCCGATAATAGCCTTTTGTCCGATTTCCAAAACTATAACTTCGGCGCATTCGGAGACTTTGCAGGAATCAAAAAGACGGACTTATCGGAAGGAGGGACCATAAGTCCGGGAGTGATCTTTTACTCGTGGAAAGGTAACAATTACTACGGGTTCAACTCCTCCGTGAAATCGGTCGAGCAGTTCGCTCGGACCATTGCTCCGAACATCGTTCAGTCGCAACCATGGATTTCGCTCAGCGCCACCCACCGAAACACCTGTCCAGGATGTCTTCGAATTGCAGGAGTGGCGACCGGTAGCACTCCCAGTGGAAACCAAGCCACATGGAAACAGATTTCATGCGCACATTACTTATACACGATGGAAGAATCTCTGTAGTACAGTATTCGGGGATCGATTCGCGAACTAAAAAACGTCTGCAAATCAACCGGATTGATTTCAGCAAAGTGCTCTGTCACGAACTGCCATCTCGTCTTGAACCGACGTTTGAGGGCATACTTGAAAAGAGCATTTATACGTCGCTCGGGAATACGCGAAAGCAACGCCTCGACGCGTTGCTTTCGCGTATTCCCCACGTTCTTTACACCATTTTCTTTCAATAGCCACTGAAGCTCTTCTGAATTCAAACAAGAAACTTGGGAAATCGAGTTTAGAAGCGGGCTTCTTGTCGCTGTGCGTACAGTACGAAATTTCATTCCTGTTGCCGTACGTCGGTACGAACGCACGCCACAATGCATGGGAATCATCGAGAGAACTTTTGGACAGTGCGCCTCATGGGCGACAACTGTTACGAACTCAAACACTGCACTATAGTCGACAAGTTGCCGCTCGAGCTTTGCCAGAGTGTCCAGTTCAGTCTTGATTTCGTATGCATAGGATCGTCCGTTTATCGTTCCTAGGTCTAGCCGACTGTTTAATATTCCAATCTCAAAAGCCGTAATCTCGTCGCGTCGATGCACCCGAGTCTTAACGAGGTGGTATTTGACGACTTCCTCCCCAGGATAAAAATTCATCAAAATGGTATTGACCATGTCGTGGCTAGGCAGACGAAAGCTTTCATCTGTCACCGCCCCAGCAGGCAACGCCTGACGCAACAAGCCCCTCAACTCCCTATCCGGCATAAAAGGACTATAAGAATCGCGAATGGCTCGTGCTATCTGTAACAACTCGTCCGAGGACATGCGCTCTTTCAAAATCTCGAGCAGCTCCACTTCTTTCTCCCATCCTTGATCTGGTTTAATACCTCGTGATTCCACACCAGAGTCCTGTCATGGAGGATAAATTTCGGTAGCAAGACAAGGTTTTCCTGCGGGGACGACAATGAAACATGTAATTTTCCGCACACCCCCTTACACAACTTAGTGTTGTTGAACCCAAGCGCTAAGATCAAAAAACGCCGAGAGGTCCTTTCCGTTAAAACGGCGTCCGATCGAGCCGCCAATCCAGCGTGTGTTACAGTATCCCTAGTTCCCTTTTTTTCAATCACACTCCGCAATTCCGCGGCCATTCGCACACCGGCGCTTATTCCCCCGAATACAGTTGCTACGGTATTTGGAGCAGTGGTAACGTATGGAATATGGGCAGCGTGAGAGCATGTTGTCGCGTTGGGTCGGGACAACTCGCTCTCAGGCATCGCCCGGTCTATCAGAAAGCTTCCCCGATTGCCGCCGACCGCACTAAGACAAAAAACCGCTTGGGATAAAGCCCCAAAAATGCCATCCAGGGGATCGGGATAGCGTTAATAATCAAAAGAGAGGATCCGCGCTGTTAGAAAACGCTAGAAGTCGCTCACCCTCGGTCTTGGTGCAGAGCTCTTGCTTGCGGAACTTGGCCGTTAGCACCGCATCCATCGGGTACCCCGCGGCCAGCCCCATCGAAAAGACGAAGGAGCCCACCCCCGGAACATTGAAGATGGATCGCATCAGGGGTTCAAACCAGACGCCCAGGTAATGCACCATGCCTGTCGACAGTAATACGTCAGACAAAATAAAGAAGGGAAGCAATGAGGGGAACACCACTTCAAAAAACAGCTTCAACGCCCCGACTGTGGCGTGATAGCCATGCGCCGAAAAGACAATCAGCATGATGGTCAACAGCAGCATGGTAAACCCGGTGATCATCGTCGCCGTGCGATTCGGCTGTTTCTCGTCCATTCCGCCACCTCGATCCTGGGACTTCCCTTCATGCTATGTCCCAGAAAAGAGGGGTATGACGGGCGGGAGCGAATGCCCCCTGCCGTGACGAGTCCGTATGCAAATGTCCGATATGCGGGCTGTCTGGACCCGAACCACCCATTATGGTCGCCCACTGCAGGTTTCATTCGTGGCAAGTCCTTAGTGCGTTAAAGGGCCGGATAGTGCATTATTCGTTACGTAAAGTAGTTGACCGCCGAACCTCTTCCCGAGGAGACAGAATTGCTCGCCGACGTCCTCCCGGAGTGCGCGTAAACCTCAAATGCGGGACGCACACGACGACGGCCCCTTCGCGGATTTTACAAGCATTTACGGGGGCAGCGACGTTTTGCGGACATATTAGGCAAAAGTGGTCAGAGAGCAAATCGGAGTGGGGTCTCAGTCCTACTCCGGGATCTCCTCAATGACTGCAAACCATAAAACGCCCTGACAGTCGCGGCACCGCGCAATTTTAAGCGGAATACCATCGAATTCCGTGGCATTCTTCTCAATGGGCAGCGCAACCACTGAAACAGGTTGGGTAGGCGTCAAATTTTGACCTTGGCAATACGGGCACCGGATATCTGACGACTTCATACAACCTCACCTCGTTTGGTTAGCGGCATAGTCCGTACCCGCCCGTCCCAACTCTGTACGATGCGCACACGCTGCGCGTGACGCAATGGGTCATTCAATTGCTCAAGGGATTCCCGCACGAACATCCGGATAAGCGACGAACGCCCCAGTCCGCGGCGAACCGCTTCCCGATCGATCGCGCGCATTTCCTCTTCCGTCAAGCGAATGGTCACCCGTTCTTCTCGCAGGTCCACATGGACCTCGCTGGGGTCGGCCTCTAGCTTAAGTTCGCCCGATTCAGCCAATCGGCGAAATTCCTGTTCTGTCATCGTCCCCCACCTCTCTCCTTGTTCCACAACGCACGTTGGGCCGGCCGCGCTTTCATGGCCGTCACCGTCCGCCACCATCCCGCCTTTGGCGGGGATTCGTAATAGACGCCCCAAACCTCCAAGAGTCGACCACTGGCAGTGTGGCCGATGGCGACAAAATACGGATTGTCGCCCTCTGCTTCGACGCGCACAAAAACGGGGGCGCTGGTCATTACTTCGGTCACTTCTCCGACACTGACCTTGTGTCGAGCGATGTGACGGATATTACCCTCCCTCCTGGTCATCATCCCAATCTAAGCCGTATTCAACAAAAGATATTCGCCTCGTGTCTGCCGATGTCTGACATAACCATTATACGCCGCGTCCCGAGAAAAGGCACGGGCCACCAGCGACCGCGAGAACGACACAGGCCACGGAATGCACGCCACAAGTTGGTAAGGTCGAGCGCACCACTATTCTCATGACTAGGGAGGACGGCACGATGTCCATGTATCAACTCGCCGTCAATGAGCGACGACTTCTGGCTGAATTCCCAGCCTTTTTCTACGACCGTCATCGGGCAAAGGCCGGCGGCCGAGTGCCGTGGGACATCCGGCTAGATGGTGGGGGCCATGACGTGGCGCTTCTCGATGAGGGTCACTGGCACCTACGAAAACGCCCAGCTGGGCAGCCGTTGGCGCTGACTGCCATGAACGCCGCGCGGGGGATGGCTGCGCGTGGCAACGGCCAGCGTGACACGCTATGGGAAACGCAGAAAGCCGGGAAAGCGGGTCAGGCCATTCAGTCAGATGCGATGGAGTGACACGGTTTGCATTGAGCCTCGCAGAAAATTTACGAGGGGGTATTGGGCTCGTTCGTTGCAATCCTTACGGGGCTCTTGGGGGCGAATATTCCTTAAGCGCGGTACGTGCGGGCGGTCAACCGCGCTGCATAAAAGCGCATGTCGAAGCCTCCGACGATGCGTCTGAAACTTATCGGTACCCAACGACGTTCTGATGACTAAGTGGTCGCGGTAGAGGTTAGTCAGGCTGTCGTGGTGGGGAGGGGCACGGATGCACCGCAAGATATACTGGATCGGAGCAACTGTAGCCATGGTGGCAGTGGGTTTTGCAGTATATGCCGCTAAGACGAAGGCTGGGTCTACTACCAATGCGCCTCCCGCGTATGTCGCCAAGATTGCCGAACGGCTAGCGAAGGACCACGGCGATGCGACACCGACCAGCGCCATGGCTGTGAGCACTACCCGAGGTCCCGCAGAGCAGGTTGTAGTAGCCGGCGCGGGGGTCGGCAGCCCAGGGACTCGGGTCTGGCTCGTCGTATTGCACGGACATTTCCAAGACCCCGGGGCCTCTTTGCCGTCTGGCGATCCAATACCGACGGGAAGTATTATCTCATTTACCATCAACAAGCAGAGTCATCACATCATGGATTTTGGCATCGGTGATCGTTCCCCGAACCTGTTGTCGTTGGGACAGGTTAAAAGCATCGGACGTGCCAATTTCTCGCCCGCGAGGTCTACGGTTTCCCTCATACTGGCGGAGCCCGACTTCGCCCCCAACTTTGGTGATCCGCTCTGGGGCGGATGGCCCGGCGACAGTCCCCGGCTACGGATGCTAGCCCGGGCCATCGGTCAGGCGAGGCGGCTCGGCACCGTGAAAAGCATCGCCGGACTTCAGGATAGCTTTTGGCCCCTCGTGCAACTCGGCTACGGGAACGGACGGGTGGTCCCCCTGACGTGGGATGCGGGAAGCACGGTCGCGATACAGCTCCCGGATGGTCGGTGGCAACTGCTGAAATCCGCATTCCTTGCTCGGGTGTTGCGCAACCCGCGGTCCACCTTTTCCAACACGCCGCGTTCTCGTGTCACATCCGGACCGAATGGCCGGGCGACGGTGATCGTGGGCAACCTGCCGGGACTCCGCGCCCTGCTCTATATGAGCCCCTCGAATGGTGGAGGCGGGAAGGAAACGGCTCCAGCCGGCTCGATCCTGATCGCACGAATGCCTGTGGTCGATGGCCAGATTCACTGGCAGGGAACCGTGCGCCTGCCACCGAGAGATGCGGCGAAAGGAAGATGGAGCCTCACACTAATCGTGAGACCGTTCCCCCAATTCTCCGTCGTGTCCGGTGAATCCTTAGGTCTGCCATGGCCCCATGACGCTGGGAAATAATGGTCCGTCCCCATCGGAAGGGCATCGTGCCTCCCTTACGATTTTAACGTGGGCGGTCGGCTCCATGTTACCAGTGGCCCTCAGTGACTTCCGGAGGTTTCGGGGGCGAGAACGTAGCATGACCCAAGTGCTTCTGATACCGGATCGCGTACATGGAACCTCCCACCCGCTGGAAACTGGGATATGATGCATGTGTCTAAAAATCCCAGTGTGTGGAGGAATCTCGATGAACCCTCTTCGTGTGGCCACTCAAGACGATGTGGATGTGATTGCAGACCTCATTCAAGAAAAGCGCCTCCAATACGAACACTACCAGCCGATATTTTGGCGGGTGGCACCATCCGCGCGGGACAACCACCGCGGATTTCTGGCGAAGGTGCTAGCCAACGAACGGACGATTGCCTGGGTCTGGGAGGAAACCCCAGGGACCGTGGAAGGGTTCATTATTGCCAACATCATTGCAGCGCCTCCGGCATATGAGCCCGGGGGTCCCACGTGTATGGTGGATGACTATTGGGTACGCGGGGGCGAGCGGTGGGAGACCATCGGTCAGGATTTGCTGGACGCGGTGTGTGTCCGAGCGCGATCGGAATTTGGTGCGGCTCAAGTCTTAGTCGTGTGCGGGCATCAGGACGCGGCCAAACGCACCATGTTGCGCGATCAAGGCTTAGAAATTGCCTCCGAATGGTACGTGAAAGGGCTCAAGTAATGGGTGTTGGTAACGGTCGCCAGGCGTTATTCGTTTCACTACCGAGGTGAATCTCGTGCCGATGTCCGTATACTATCAAGAACTCCGAAAGAAAATCGGAACTCAACTCATATTGAGCCCTGGGGTCGCGGCAATCGTCCGTAACGAGCATGGTGAAATCCTCTTTCAACAGCCATCTCTAGAAAGCGATATATGGAGCCTGCCGGCCGGGTCGATCGAACCGGGAGAAACACCGGCTGAGGCCACGAAACGAGAAGTCTATGAGGAAACTGGGTTGCAGGTGCGACCGGAGAAACTCTTGGCGGTGTTTGGGGGCGAGAAATTTCGGTATGCCTATCCCGATGGCAATCAGGTTGAGTCGGTCATATTCGTGTTTGAATGTGTGATTGAAGGCGGGAACTTAGCGGCTATCGACGGAGAATCTGCCGATTTGCAGTACTTTCCCATCTCATCGAGGCCGAAGCTGGCTCTTCCATATCCGGAAGAAATGTTCTATCCATCTGCCTCGGAACGCACGTTCTTTCAGTGATGCGAAAGGTACTTTTCATTTCATCGGGGAGTCGAATATAAAGTGCTATCCAGATGAGGAGGGAAAGCCAGCCTATCGGCCAAATACCGATGACCCAAATGACCGCCTCAAGCCCCAAAATCACGCGCCACCACCACACATACTCCTCCGGCGATAGCTTGCAATAATAGGTCGCACACAGTCTCTGGGCAGCACCCATAAAGAAGAGTGCCCCTAAACCGATGAGTATTGTGGCGACATAATGCCCACCCACAGAAGTCCCTTCTTTAGTGCCGTTTTCTACAACATTTTTGATCAGAGGGCCAGTTTTGTCGGTAGGAAGTTGCAGGGAGTTATCTAAGCGCACGGGCGAGACTCATGGCCGCATGGAGACCTTGCGGAACCAATTTATCGGGTGGGTCTCTTGATGCACATTCGCCCCCGAGAGTTGGTGATTGATGACGGAAAGTAAATTCCCGATCGCGATGCAGCCGGAAACGAGGTACGTCCTACTCGGGCGCTTGGCCCATCGTCCGCAAGAGAGCGACGACAGCATCTTTAAGGGGCGGCAAGTCATGGCCCACGACTTCCCACACAATCTCCAAGTCGAGACCGAGATAGTGGTGAGCCAAGCGGTCTCTCATTCGAGCCATCGAAGACCAGGGGATGTCCGGATACCCCGCCAACAAATCCGCCGGAAGCTCCTTCACGGAGGCCCCGATGAGTTCGAGATTGTGCACAATGCCATCCTGTAGCAGTGGTGACTCGAAAAATGCGCGAGACCCTTCCGCAGCGTACGAGGCGATTCGATCAAGACTCTGGAGAATCTGCTCCAGATAAGCCAGAGGTCGCGCCATCATAACGGAATGCACTCCCGCCGAATTTCTTGGTAAATCGCCGGGGGCAGTCCCCGTTCGGACACCACGTCCACCGGGCAACCGAGCAAGGCCTCCACAGCAGCCTCGAAACCGAGGAGATCCAGCAGACTGCGCCCCGGGCGCACATGTACGACGAAGTCGACATCGCTGCCCTCGGACGCGGTGCCGCGCGCCTGCGACCCAAACACCCGGACATCCATCATCCCGAACCGGTTGGCCAAGTCCAGGATTTCGGCGCGGCGGTCCGCAATCTCTCGTGGAAGCAATTTCGGTTCACCCCCTATGCTTCCTAGTATACACACCCCGGAGGCACGTGAAATCAACTGATGCGGGAGATTGTCTGCTGCACTCTCGCCCCCGAAACTCGCTCATTAGGATCGCGAAATATTTCCGACCTCCATGGGGCCGTGCCGAGCGTTAAGTTAAATTTGAGCAAACGATTCCGCAGTCCGCACCACTTGGCTCTTCGACAGGGTCGACGATCCGACTTGAATGGTCACACCATCGATCGTGAACTGGAGTACGCCACTATTGCCGCTGCCTTGGGTCCCGTACACCTCCGTCCACGTGCCGGTCTCTGGCGCGTTTGACCCTGTCCCGGGAATCGTGAGGGTGACCTTGAAGGATTGTTTGTCTCCGCCGCCCGCTAAGGCACTGGCCGTACCGGCCTCCTGAACGACGATGTTGTTGTACGGCGCCTGCCCCTCGAGGATCTGGTCTTCCGCACTGGGCACCGACAGCGAATCCCCCGCTTCCGCGTCCACCGTGACGCACCGGTGCCAGGGGGTCCGCATCTTGTCACGAATCACATTGATGGTCACACGCATGACCCACGCGGAAGGCGTGTCGTCGATCGTGTGTCCTTGTTCCATCCGTTGCCACATACGAATAAAGACGTCTTGGGCCATGTCCTCAGCATCGGCTGCATTGCCGAACGCTGCGAGACCCATGTGTAGCACCTTCTGGCGGTCGCGCGCGATCATCGCGTGTAAAACGTCCTCGGTATCCGTCGCTACCATCCCCCCTCACCTCCTTCTCTATAGGTCACGCGGAATCGGAACGCTTGAGGTTCCTTCCAGAAAGTTGCGCCTTGTGGGAGGCAAACGGTGTCAGTCGACGAGACAGGTGTTGAGACTAACTTATTTTGTCATGGGTTTGACTCATTAGGTTGGCTTCATGGCGTCCGTTGTGACCGCGCGCTATGTTAAGATTCTGGGGATGACTGTCGAACGTATGCGCCTCCCCCATAGCAAGTTCGCAAAGTATTTAAGGCTGGCAATAGTTTTGCCGTGTCGATTCCTTCTGAATGGATACGCCAGATGAACCTCGAAGATCATCCTGTGGAACTGCTGCGAAACGACCGGGGAGAAATTATTGTGAAACCCTTGCGGGAGGCGGCGCCAGATATTGTGCCGGACTTCGTGCAGGCCGTCGATAGCTTTATGGCCGAATATGCCGATGTTTTACGGCGATTTAGCTGACCGATGAGGTACCTGACCATCGAGGAAGTCCTCCTACTTCCAAGTGATTGAACGATTCGGGGGCATGCATGGTGTCTTGAATCTGGCGGGACTCGAATCAGCGGGCCGCAGGTTACATTCGTGGCAAGTCCTTAGTGCGTTAATGGGCCGGTTAGTCCGCCATTCGTATCGTTAAGTATATAGGAGTCAGCGGGGGTCTGGTATGCTTCTTGTAAGAATTCCTTACGGGAGGCCGGAACCATGGAGACGTCTCGAGTGACCACCAAAGGACAAGTCACGATTCCCAAAAAGATTCGCGAGCGGTTCGATATTCACGCCGGTGATGTGCTGGCGTTTGCTAGCGCAGAGGACGGGACCTTGCGATTGCAGAAGCTGAACCTGCCCGATGTGGAGGGCGCGCAAGGTCGCCTGGGGGCCATCGCGGCCGCCGAAGGCATTATCGAGGAAGATGTCTACCGCTGGGCCCGCGAGGTCCGGGCAGAGCAATGGATAGAACGGCAGAAGGATCCCAAGGATCCTAAATAATGCGCGTGCTGTGGGATACCAATGTCGTGGTGGCGGGTTTGGTATTTGCGCGAGGACAGGCGGCACAGGCCCTCTATAGCGGATGGGAACGCTGGCCCCAACTGTTGATTACCCAATGGATCGATGCGGAAGCGCGGCCCACATTCTGGAGACCAAGTTTCATGTCGCGGAGGTATGGCCCGGCGTGCGATCGCGGTTTCTGGTACTCGCAGACCCGCCGGATGCCACGATAGCCGAGTGGGTCGAAGTCGTGCGGGACCCGCAGGATGCACCGATTGTAGCGGCGTGTGTCTGGCACCAGATCACCCACTTGGTCACCGGTGACAAGGACCTACTGGAAGATCGGGCGGTCCGTACGCGACTTGACGAGTATGGGGTCCATGTCTTGAGCGTTGCCCGCTGGCTGAACGGTACCCCATAAGGCGGACACTGGCCGGCGACCCACATTAGAACCCCCAGACGAGCTCTTGGGGGCGAAGATGCACTAAGCCCGAGCGACGCGGCAAGCCCCGCACGGCTCCGCCAGAGCTCACTGAAACATCTTCCGCCGTGCCGACGTTTTCGGTATTTAGAGGCACACCATCTGTAATGCCAACATGCGAATGCCTGTTCCAATGGAGACGGCAGGTGTTGAGAAGGCGCGGGAGATGCGTCGTTACATACTCACGGTCATCGTGGCGGCGGCAATCTTGTTTGCGATTGCTGCCGCGGGCGTCGGGGTACAGGGACGGACTTTGTTCGCAACAACTATTCTGGTGGTCACTCGGCGTCGCGTGCCTGGCAGTTCCGGTTGCGAGCATGCTTTGGAAGGCCAGCACCGTTAGGATGGTGGGCATGATCACGGCGGTCTTGCTCGCAACCAGTTGGATCACGGCCATTGTGAGCGCCGGCGGCCTGTTTTTTCGGGATACGCTCCCCGTTCATCCCCCCGTTCATCCCCTGGCACATTTCACGGTAGCCATCGTGGCCACGGTGGCCATGGGGGTGGCTTGGGTGGCATTCAGTGCCCTGGGGCGTCAATTGAGCCGCCACTGGACGCTGCCCGTTCGCGTGCTTGCCGTCTTGGGTCTTGGGCTACTGGGTTCTCATCGGCGCCACGTTCGCCGATCCTTGGACCTACGCCCGAGTGGCCCAATTCTATGAAGATCTGTTAGCGATGCCAACAACGGCGCTGTTTACGCTCATGGACGGGGCGTTTTATCCCGTGGATATTTATCATGTTCTCCTTGGGATTTCGCTGGGTCTCTTCATGGCATCGGTGGGGACCATGGCACTGCTTCAGCGCCGTAGAGCGATCGGGCAGTACGTATTGAAGGAGTGAGGCGGGACGACGGCTGGTGTCGTTTCCACCGGATGTACTCGGACGAGCAGGCCGGGCGTGGCACCTCTGCTCGCGACTCATGACGCATGTTCGGGGGCGAACACGCCGTAAGAAGCCGGCCCACTTGGTCCGGATGAGAGCGCATGGATACGGTGGGAACACGGAACCTCAAGACAAATCCGGTCTTCGGCGAGGCCAGGACTAACCGTGCTGATCCACGTGCTCCGTGAAAACCTCGGCTAATATCGGGTCCCATGCCGGATGGACCGATTTTTCGGGATTGATGCGGACCGCCCGTTGTCCCGGCACGCGTACGACCCATTCACTGACGAGCAATTGATCGAGCAAAGCGCGGCCGAGTGTCCCGGCGAGATGGGGCCGCCGCTCGCTCCAATCCAGACAGGGGCGAATGATCGGACGGCGGGTGCGTGCCAGCGGTGGGATCTCACAACCGATCGCCTCCAGCCAGGCCATGCCCGGTTCGGACAGTGTCCAGGTCTCATCATGCGGTTGAATCGTCACCACGCCGCGCCGCACCAAGGTGTCGGCAAGGACCACGCCCAACCGGCCCGCGAGGTGATCATAGCAGGTCCTGGCGGCCCGCAAGGCCTCCCCTTGCGTGACTTGACGCAGAGAGGTCGGACGGTGTGCCGGAGCAATGCGGCGAGCGCTTCGAGCACGTCGGCCACCTCGGCGCTGGCGAGGCGGTACCAGCGATGCCGCCCGACTGCGGTTACCGTGACCAGGCCACCCTCTACCAGAATGCCCAGATGTTGACTGGCTACGGATCGGCTGACGACGGCCGCTTGCGCCAACTGCCCCGCCGTGCAGACGGGTGTGGCCAGGAGTTGATCAAGCATCGCCGCTCGGGCGGGATGGCCGATCTTCGCGGCTATCGTCGCGATATTCACGTCGTGTGCCATGCTTTAGATTCTCCTAAACTATTCAGATGCTACGATAATCGTACCAGACCCCACGTCTGGCCGTAAAAAATGGGAGGTAGGATTGAGATGGAGCAATGGTATGGCGCGGTGGATCGGCGGTACATTCGCACGAATTATCAGCCACTCGGACAACTGGTCGCGGAGCGGGGCTTCGCCCTGGAGCAGGTGCAAGAAGCCATCGCCGCCGAAATTTTGCCCCGCCCGCCTTATGTCCTCGACGGCATCGCCTGGGTGCCGGTCGACTATTTGTCGCTGTGGGAGATGGCAGGTGCCCAAGGGACGTCGATCCCGCAACTGTTTCGCCATCACTATGGCCAGGCCCGGCAAATGTTTGACGGCGAGACGCCCGATCCCGCGGAACTTAACGATGCTTGGAACGATTATCTTAGCGGCGATTATGCGGTGTGCTTACAGGAAGTCACCCCAGAGAATATCGTCCGTAAAGGCCATCTGATCACCGTGATTCGTACGTTGCTCCGGTCGCCCAAACCGGACGACCGCCCGTGGCAGCAACGACTGCGAGACGCCGTCTTGGAGTTGGACCGGTTGGAAAGACCCTTCGCCGTAGGGGATCAACTCCGCTTTGGCGTCGTATCCTCGCGGATGCTCTATATTGACGCCCCGAAAGTCTATTTCCCGGAAGTGTTTCAGGCGGAATAAGGACGATGGCGACCGCGCGTTTGCCTCTTTACGCTGGCGGGCTCCCGGGCATCGCCGTGGTTGAGGAGGTTGTGGACGCTGTCTCAAGCGCGGACGCCCCGGCCTCGCAAAGCCTCGCTCCATGGTGGGGCGATGTTTATGAGCGATTCGTTAGCACAGTACATTCAACAAACGCTGGTCAGGCCTGACGCCACCAGGACCGAAATAGAGCAGTTCTGTCATGAGTGTCTGCAGTATCAATTTCAGGGCGCCATGGTCTCGCCGCTGTGGCTGAAGCTGGTGAACGAACGCTTGGCCGGAACGCCCGTTATGATCTGTACCGCCTTGGGCTATCCCATGGGCGGCATGAGCGCCTTGGCCAAGGCCTTCGAGGTGCGCGATGTCATTGCTCGCGGGGCAAGACAAATCGACTTTATGCCGCCTGTTGGGTACTTGAAGTCTGGTATGTACGATGAATACCGACGCGACATTGAGACTGTTGTACAGGCGGCTGATGGCGTTCCCATCAAGGTAATGCTTGAGTTTGGCATGCTGACGGACGTAGAAAAGCGCACGGCGGCCGAGCTGGCGATCGAGGCGGGTGCTACCTACCTTAAGAACTCCAGTGGCTGGGGTCAGGGTGGAAGGGCCACCGTGCCTGATATTGAGTTGCTGCATGAGGTGGCTCGCGGGCCGGCCAAGGCAAAAGCGTCGGGGGGCATTCGCACCCACGAACAGGCACTAGCCCTGTTGAACGCCGGGGCAGAACTTCTCGGTACAAGCGGTGGTGTCGGCATTGTGGGTAGTTCGGGCACGGCTCGCGACCAGTATTAGGGGGACAAAGATGGGCAGCGTGGCAGTGATTGGCAGCTACAATCTCGGTATCACCTATCAGTTGTCCCAGCTTCCCGTATGGGGCCAAACCGTCGCCAGCGACGGAGCTATTTTTAGTCACGGTGGCAAGGGCTCCAACCAAGCCGTGGCCGCGCAACGCTTTGGCGCCAGAACCGCTTTTGTGGGGGCGGTGGGCCAGGACAGCTCTGGCCGGGCGGCTCGCGCCATGCCGGAGGGGGAAGGAATTGATGTCGAGGCGTTGATAACCGTCGATAGTGCCGCCACTGGGGTCGGCAGCATCTTTTTGAACGCTGACGGCGCGAATGCCATTGTCATTGGCGCTGGCGCCAACAGCAGTTTGACTGTCGACCGAATTGATGGCTTGGCTAAGAAACCTTGGCGTACGGCCGACGTCGTGTTGGCACAATTGGAGGTGCCGGTAGATACCGTCCGTCACTGCTGCCAGCAGAGCCGCGGTATCTGTGTGGTGAATCCCGCCCCGGCGTACCCGGGTCTAGCCAGCGAGTCTTGGGACTGGGTCGACGTGCTGACGCCGAACGAAACTGAAGCCAGACTCATCGCTGGCTTTGGCGTGGGCCAGGAGGTCGAGGCCGTCGATCTGATTGAGGCGCTGGTAAAAAAGACAGGGCCTCAGGCGTCGATTGTTGTGACGTTGGGAGAGAAAGGATCGATGGTTTGGGAGAACGCGCGGCTCTGGGAAGTCAGCGCCGTGCCGGTGGCGGCGGTAGACAGCATCGGTGCAGGTGATACCTTCAACGGAATTTTAGCGGCGGAACTGGCTCGGGGCCAGGCGCTCATCCCTGCGTCGGTGCTTGCCTCGGCAGGCGCTTCGCTCAGCGTGCAAAACCTCGGAGTGATTGAAGCCATCCCGCGTCGAGCCGACACTCTCAATCTCCGTGCTCGGGTCACCGTACAACAACGGATCTAGGAGGTGTTTTCGTTGCATTTAGTAGTCGATACGGATACCGCCGGAGACGATGTTATTTCCTTATTGATAGCACTGCATACGCCATGGATTGAGTGTCACGGTATTACCATTAATGTGGGCAATGTCGGGTTTGATTATCAAGTGGAAAACGCGTTGAAGACGGTCGAAGTGTCAGGTCAGGCAGGCAAGGTGCCTGTCTACCCCGGTGCCCGCCAGCCGCTTATACGTCCTTGGGTGAGTGCGGACTACGTGCACGGCAAGGACGGCATGGGCGAGTCATATTTCGCGCCGGTTGGTCAGCGGCCTGAGAAGCAGCACGCGGTTGAATTTTTGCTGGAGGCATCGCGGAGGTGGGCAGGCGACCTAGTGGTCGTCGCGCAGGCACCGCTGACCAATCTGGCGCTGGCGGTGCGTCAGGATCCTGCATTTGCCCAGCGCGTAAAAAAGCTCTGGGTTATGGGCGGCAGTGCCAACGGGCTCGGAAACGTTGAGCCGCTGTCGGAGTATAATTTCTACGTTGACCCGGAAGCCGCCGCAATCGTGTTTGAGGCTGGTTTCAATCTCTATATGGTTGGCTGGGACTTGACTCTCGAGGCGAGCATTTTGGATCAGGCTGATTTGCGTCGCGTCGAGGAGATGGACACGCCATTGAGCCGATTCTTTTTGCTAACACAAAAGAAGGTCATTGAGTTTAATGAAACCCAGGGGATTCTTGGCACCACCCATCCAGACTCCTTGACAATGGCTATGGCGTTAGATGAGTCCGTTTGGAGGGATGGGGGCGATTATTACGTGGGCATCGAGACGCAAGGGACGCTGACGCGAGGCACCGCGGTGGTTGATCACCTCAATGTTTGGCATAAGACGCCGAACGCTCACGTGTGTCTACAGGCGGACGCCGTTAAGTTTAAAAAGATGCTAATGCACTTGCTTGAAACCGGCTCGACCGGGATTGTGCGCTCATAGAAAAGTTGACAATCCAGAGAGGATGTAGACGGGTTGCTGGATGTGCTGTTAGATATGGATCCTGGCCACGACGACGCGTTGGCACTTTTGACGGCGCTGCCTTTGATGAAGGTTAGGGCCGTAACCATCGTGGCTGGGAACCAAACATTGGACAAGACGTGGTTAAACGCACGCCGAGTGAGCTGGGCGGCGGATGCCGCTGTGCCGGTGGTACCCGGCTACCATAAGCCGCTGTTGCGCGAACTCGTGACGGCAGCCTCTGTGCACGGTGTGTCCGGCCTTGACGGCTGCTTCCAGCACCCGGGCGGACTCCGCATGCGATAGAATATTTAGCCCGCACGTTTGCGGAGTCGGGCGGGCCCATCCCATGGATTGTCACTGGGCCGTTAACAAATATGGCGTTACGGGTGACCTGCATCTTCACGACCACGTCGCTGATCTTGATGGACGGGCGGTTAGCGGAGGAAGCATTACGGCACACGCCGAGTTCAACATATACGTGGACCCCGAGGCGGCAGATTACGTCATGTCAAGCGGGCTTCCCCTCCACATGGTGGGTTTGGACGTAACGCAGGCGCGCGCGGTCTGCCGGCGAGTCGGGGCAAACCACGGTGTTTCGTAGATGTGGATGCGCCTTTGCCGTCACCACGGCCCAAACTAAGTTTTGTCGAAGCATGGGGCCAGCATTGGAGGAATCCACTTGGGTAGTTTTGCGGACCATGTTGAGAATAATCGACACCAATATATAGATGGAGGTCATGGCGTTGATCCTTAGGGCAAGTATGTCACCTATGCGTCACCTAATGGTCCTCTGAGGAGTCGGCGTCGTCGAGAATCTCCTACGGATCCGCCGTATCAGTCAGTGATTGACGGCGCAATTGTTGATCGAAGGTGAGCAATGTGGCGGGCTGATGGTGTTCAGTGATCGCAATGATAAAACAATCCGCGAATCCTAACGCTGTGGTCGTGTGCCGCCTTAACGCAACGTCGATGGTCGCCCACGATTCGATGGTCACATGGGGAAGACCAGCAATTTCCCGAACTGTCGCGGCCACGCGTTCGGGCGTATGATGATAAGAACGTTCCAGGGTAAAAATTACCTCGAACAGCACCAACAGGGGAACAAAAATATTGAAGGCCCCAGACGCTCCAGTGTTCCACACGCGCTCCGCGGCGAGCGACTGCTCGGGAATATCATCCAGAACCTAACGGAGAATCACGTTGGTGTCTATCACCACGAGTCCCCTCGGCGATTAGGCGTTGTCACGCGCAACTCCCGTCTCAAACGTCTCGCGCCCTTCAACTGCTATTGGCACATCTGAGACTTTAAGACTTCCTCGGATCGCCGCGATACGCGCTTCCACCGGCCGGGTGAGCGTAACGCGTCCTACAGAATCGATGGAGACATCCACCAGCTCTCCCGCGCTCAGTCTCAGCGACCGTATAGCCTCGGGTGGCAACATAACGTTTGCGGAATTTCGCCGTCACCACCGCATACATCGGATAGCCAGCGGCCAGCCCCCCATGGAGAAAACAAAGGAGCCCAGACAGCGGCAGTCAATGCCGATGTTCACGATAAGCCGTTCCCAGACGTGATGCCGAAAGAACAGCAAATCGACACCCACGACAACAACGATCAACACCACAATGTAAAACGTGTTCTTGGTCATTGCCATCACCGGCTCTAGCCTATAAACAACCGCTGCGGCTTACCGACGGATTGGCGTGATAGTATGTGGTGTCCAGAGCGGTCATTCAATGATGCCGTTCAGGACGCGACGGACCACGTCTTCCACCTCGTCGTCGGTCGCCAGCGTGACGCGGCGCAATGTGGCGAGGACATCCCGTACCTCAGGTTCCGCCGGGCGATTGGTCGGCCATCCCGTCACGACGCTCCGCACCCAGACCATCGCCAACCCTTCCAGTAATGGGGGGCGCCTCTGGTGTGCCGTCCGCATGAATTTCCCAATAATCTCATCGAACTCCGCATCGGACACCGGGTCTACCTCACGTAGAATCTGACCTACCCGCCGCAATTCCTCCTCAGGGGGACGTTCGTGAGGCCAGCCCGGGTATTGCCCGGTCATCCAAATAATCATGAGCCTTTGTAGCAGTTTGACATCCATAATAGTCCTCCCCGCGAAACCTGAATTGGACGGGAGCTACACCTACATCAACGCGACTCCGCGCCGCGTTTTGCCTCTGTATCGCCGATTGCGACACCGTATGTACGGGCACTCCCTGCACCTCGGATTCCAACCGTCCGGCGACTTCCGTCGTTGCTTCACAATGCCACCAATGTCTGCCCGTCAGAATGGCAGATTCTTGTGTCGTTCCCTCGACAGACCATGGCAACTCGAACTATGCTCACGCATTGGCTCGAAAACCGCTTGCTTAAGGAACTTTCGCCCCCATTACTCGGCTATTGATTCTAAGAACTATTGCATGATGCAAGTTGTCGAGGTCGTCCGATAACAGCCACATGTTCGCCATGTCGCACTTGAACCACGGACGGCTTCGATGGCCTGATCGGAAATAGACAGAGAAGCCTTCATCTAAACCCCTCGCGCTAGTTGGCAGTCTTGGCCATGCTCCATGCCATCCAGCGCCAGAACAGCCGCCCCCCGATATACCCGCCACCCATGAAAAGTAGCAGCCCCACGCCCCACGCCAATAACGGTTGCGTCGCCTCCGGACCGATGAACATCGGCGCGGCGAGGCCGGTCATCACGCCCCAGCCAAAGACCCAGTTGCGCATCACAAAGGCCCGGCGCCCAGCCGCCTGTAGCCGCTGCCATTGGTCTCGCTCACGGGTCGGGTCACGACGTAGCCCACACCAGGTCGCCCACCGCTCTCGGCCCCGTAAGACGGGACGGGGCGCACCTAGATTGGTAGTGTCCTTGTACAGGAGAACCGTCCCCGTCCCGAGGATCACCCCGATTAGCAGTCCCATCCAGTACCAGGTATGGCCCAGGGGAACCCAGCGATACGCGGCAACGCACCCTCCCATAATGACCGCGCCCGCGGTATAATGCCACCACGGCTGATAAAAGCCCCAGGCCTGACCGTTCATGACATTCTCCTCATCGATTCTGGATGCTTGTTCACGAATTCGACTTCTGACCAACTTGACCCTCTACAGACACCGAAGAAATTTCCGGAAGAGTCGTGTTCGAGAATGGCTCCCGAAAACGGCGTGGCTTAAGTCGCTCTCGCCCCCGTATACAGATGATTCACTTCACTAACCCGTTTCCTAATACCTGCAGTTTTTGATGTTCTTTTGGTGAGTCCTGGGCTTCGCATATCGTTATTCCTAAAGAGGACAGGCCCTGATGTCCGGTAGACTTTCGCATCCCATCGGGCGTCCTCCTATGTCAGTTTTCGCCTCAACCGAGTAGACGTGCTCGCGACAATCGCTCCCCATAGGCCCGTGAGGACAACCGTTGGAAGCACATGTTGCGCGGCAAAGAACAAGACAATGTGCCAAAGCGGACCGTGGTAGGGTAGAATGAGAATGGCCGTCGAATTGACATGCGCCCACTGGTGCCGCAACCATGACCAATAGACGACTGACCCGACAGTGCCTCCAACTAAAGCCGCACCAGACACCCACCTACCCGTGGCAAATGGCGAAATTTCGCTGCGAGATGCCCGACGCCACACGACCCAGCCCACGAAAGCTAAGGACAGACAACACGATGGCGAAAATTTTCCACCACAGCGTCGTCTGGTCGAACTGGGGTGCACCGAAAATGGGAATGCCCATCCACGCCGGTTGGAGCGCAATGGCGAATCCAATGATGCCACTAATGGCCATGGTCATGGTTGGTCGTCTCATAGCAACGGTCACCTCAACTCATCTAGTCCCGATTGTCGCACTGATCCATTAAACGTCCCATTCACCACAGATGGTTGCGGCTTACTGCCGAACGGCCCAACTCGCGCAAAGTCGACCGGTTGATAATCCGAATCGACTTGGCTAGTGCACTCTCACCCTGCAAATGCGTGGCAGGCAACCTGTCCTTTTTCCCGATTAACGCGCGGACACGGTTGGCCGAGCGACACACCGTTATGCCGCCTTGGTACTTCCATACCTCCACAACAGGGCAACCGCTCCCGCCATCACCCCAAGCAGTCCCAAAACCACAAGCGTGGGCCACGCGATCGCCATTGTGGGACAGGTTCGCTGAATCGAGCCGAACGACGGTGGCATCAGTATCGTCATCGTGGTGGGCCCGTGGCTAAGGGCTGCATTGACCAAGGAACAACCGTGATGAACCTGCCAGATGTTGAATGAACGATGACAAACCGAGAAAAACGGCACAAACAGGCCTACTGCTGATATGAGGATGGCCGGTATCGAAACACCGCTGGCGATCTGCCGCATGCTCTCTTTCGAATCTGGCACGTCATGTCCCTCCTCTTGTTCAACCCTACGGCCCCGAGATGGGTTCCAGTCTGAGTTCACCTCAAAAACCCGAGGTCTCGGCGTCGTGCGGTCCACCCCCCAAAACCACAATCGTTCGGGATCAATAAATTTCTCTACCCATATTTACGGCGCTTTGCGCCAATACGTTTCAGGCGTATCGGAGGATTCCATGAATAA
This sequence comes from Bacillota bacterium, assembly GCA_021820965.1. GTDB lineage: Bacteria > Bacillota > Sulfobacillia > Sulfobacillales > Sulfobacillaceae > Sulfobacillus_B. The sequence goes on from JAKACZ010000004.1 coordinate 91,362, forward strand.
CAATATCAGAAAATTTGTCTAAATCGCTAACTGGCCCTTAAAAGCACCAACCTGTGACTCGAACATAGCCCACCGCTGTGCCCGAATGTTCGGCAAGGACGAACGTGCCCCACCAACCAGTCACGTTGCCATGTACGACTCCTATCGTTATAATCGTTATAACAAAGTCAAGGGACGTGACGTGCATGCTAGTCCGCAAAGTGTTTAAGGCCGGCAATAGTTTTGCCGTGTCGATTCCTTCTGAATGGGTACGCCAGATGAACCTCGAAGATCAGCCCGTGGAGCTGCTGCGAAACGACCGGGGAGAAATTATTGTGAAACCCTTGCGGGAGATGTCGCCAGATATTACGCCGGACTTCGTGCGGGCCGTCGATAGCTTTATGGCCGAATATGCCGATGTTTTACGTCGATTGGCTGACCGATGAGGTACCTGACCATCGAGGAAGTCCTCTTCATTCACTTCCAAGTGATTGAACGATTCGGGGGCATGCATGGTGTCTTGAATCTGGCGGGACTCGAATCAGCGGTCGCCCGACCACAGGCGACGATGGAGGGGGACGATCTCTATGCCTCCGTACTCGAAAAAGCCGCCGTACTCCTGCACTCGTTAGTTCTGAACCACCCGTTTCAAGACGGTAATAAGCGGACCGCCTTTACCGCGTTGGGTTTGTTCCTCCATTTCAACGGCATAGCGCTTGAGGGCTCAAGAACGGACGCAGAGAACTTGGTCGTAAACGTAGCGGACACGCATCTGGACGTGGAGACGATCGTGGATTGGCTTCAATCTCATGCCCGTTCGATAAACAATTGAGGCGCCGCTGATGGGAGTCTCGGATGGCCCACTTCGGAATTCCGCAAGACCGGGCCAACTCACCATTGAAAATGCAGTCGAACCGCAACGAACTGTGTCCGATACTTATTCCAATTTCGGGTCCACACTGTGGCGCTCACATCCCGATCATGGATGAACTGCAAGTCTTCCACGACCAGTCCCGCTCCACGAGCCTTAGCCCACTGAACGGTCTCGACCGCGAGACCTCCCACCAACGCGGTCGCGTTGGGTGGATCGGACATCGAAGAGACGGGGGTCCGGATCGTCTTTCACCGCGTGTTCCATGACGACAACACGCCCAAGGCGTGCAGGTAACTGTCCAGATAAGTAAACCCGAAGCGCGCCAATCGATCCTGGCACTCCACAGCCACGATGCCCGCTTGGTGTTGCTGCGCAAGATCCAGCAACCGATGGAGACCCCGCCGTTTTTCATTCAAGCCGCTCGCGACATCGGTAAGAGCAGCCACCACAGGCCATCGCTGCTCCGCAGCGGACGCGGTTAACCGCCCGAGTTGACGATCCAAGTTCCCCGCGTCTTGTTGTTTTTTGGTCGAGACTCGGGCATAGAGGAGACAACGAGTATCCCTAGCAACATCAGACGCATCCTCGTGCATCAGGGCGCGTAAGTCCGCGACCCGATAGCGTCGATGATTCGTCACGGTACGTACCGGAATCAGGCGCCCTTCGCGTTCCCACTTCCGGAGTCCGTCGATGCTCATGCCGAGCATCTTGGCCGCCTTGCCGATGCGGACAAACTGCTCATCCATAATACAGTCACCCAATTATATTATAACATATTATCAGAGGTCATCAGAGATTGGCAGCAAGCAACTTAAACCTCCGTGGGCCTCTTCGGCGTAGCACTAGCATGTCGACTTTCATTGTTAGGGACGGGGCCACGGTCCATTTCGCCCCTTTTTGCTTGCAGGCCCACATTCCATACTCACGGACCAATTTCCTTGCGGGACTACTGCCAGTAGCCTATACGCCAAGCGCGAACCGCATGCAGAGGAGTCAGCGGTTTCGAGCTGAGACCTGAATGGCAACCAGTAATCCAATCAGCACCACAGTTCCTGTACCCCAGACCCCCGTCATGAATCCCTGCCAGAAGGCTGGCTCCAGTTGAGTGGCAGATACCGCAGCCATCGTAGCGCCCAGTGCAATGAGTCCTGTCAACCAACCAGATTGCTGTTGCAAGGACAGCTGACGCCAACGCACCCGCTGCAACTGCTTCCATGACCGAAAACCCATCATAGTCTATACTACCTTTCTTAGTACGCACCGTCCGGACCTACCAACTTCTAAATCGTACCATAGGATTTAACGTTCTACGACGCTTCCCTCCCAACAGCCGATTATTAATCACTTTGAGCAATTGGTTGGCACGATTGCCCAACCCCTGTCGGCGGTGTGCCAGCGGCTACGTTGGGTCTTCGCCGGACCATGCCCGCTCGGCATTAGGCCGAACGGGTGCGCAGTCGGGCCGAAATCCACCCCAGAGCCCCTGCACCGACGCCGCAGCCCGCCAACAGGATCCAGACACCACCCACGCCTGTGGTAGCCAATCGCAAATCCACCAGGGGACCCACGACCCATGCTGCGGAACCGGCCGATCCCAAGGCGCCCATGTAGGCTCCCCGGCGGTCGTCCGAGGCCAACCCGGCCGCGAAAGCCTGGGTCGTGGGAGACCATGTTATCTCTCCCAGGGCAAACACGAGCACACTCATCAGCACAAACGCCGCACCATGCCGGGCCAGGAGCAAAAGAAAACTCGCTCCCATCAACGATACACTGGCCAACAACACGGCGTCGACCCGATAGTGCGCCACCCAGCGGCTCAAGCGGCCTTGCAGGGCGACCACCATCAGCGGGTTGGCGGCGGCCAAGAACCCCCAGACCACCGGTTTCAGCCCATAATCCTGCACTGCGGCGATGGGCAGCACCACATCAAATCCGACGTAGACGAGATACCCTCCCCAGGTGCTCACCAACAGGAGCACGAAGGGCAGGTCACGCCACACAGCGGGCCGCGGTGCCTGGTGCTCCGGTGTCCTGACCCGGATTGGGTTTGCGCTCGCGATCGGAAGCCACCACCATGCCAGGCCCGCGCTGGTGAGTCCCATGGCGGCAATGCCGCCAAAGAAGAGGGGCCAGTGGTCGCTGATCAAGACCCAGCCTCCGAGGGCCGGGCCCGCCATCGCCCCCAGATTGCTGGCCACGCGAAACGCCCCAAATGGCGCGGTGGGGTCTTGCGCATCCCCGAGGTCGGCCACGAAGGCATTGGCGGCGGCCAGGCCCGGTCCGGATGCAGCCCCGGCGACCATCACCAGGACCACACCCAGGATCACGTGATGCCCGACGAGGGCCAGCGCACATGCCGCCAACGCTTCCAGAGCCCACGCCCCTCCCATGACCGCGCGTCGTCCCACCCGGTCGGATAGGCGGCCTCCGTAGTATCCGCAGAGCGCCGACGCGGCCGAATCGCCCGCGTACATGACGCCAATCGCCGTCGGGGATGCGCCCAAGACATGAATGGCCCAAATCCCCACGAAACTCCAGAGTGCTGAGAAGGCCCCACTGCTCAGTAGCGAGACTCCCAATAGCCGCATGAGCGACCCGGGAACCTCGATTCCCAAGATCCGTGTGACCCACATTCTCTGCTTTGCGATCGTTTTTCCCGCGTGTTTCGCCGTTCCGGGCTTCGTACCCATCGACGTCCCCCCTTGCGGCCGCTGTCCGTGCCACCGCCATGAGACATTATGGCGTGCCAAAGACGACATCTTATGTCATGATTCATCCGTAAGGAGGGATGCGTCATGCGCGCCGACCGCTTGGTCCGGATCATTTTGTTGTTGCAACGGCATCCGCAGTTGGCCGCACACGATCTCGCCCAGCGTTTGGAGGTCTCGGAGCGGACCATCCTCCGCGACATCGAGGCGCTCAGCGCCGCGGGGGTCCCCGTCTATGCGGAGCGGGGAGCGTCCGGGGGATTTCGCCTCGTCGATGGGTATCGCCTGGATCTGTCGGGACTCCGTATGCCGGAATTACGCACGCTGCTGTTGGGTAGACGCACGGCCCTATGGCACGATTTGGGATGGGCCCAAGACGACGCCGCCGCCCAGGACAAGCTCCGACACGCGCTGCCACCGGACATGGCCGCCCAAGCCAACAGTGTAAGCCAGCGCATCCTGATTGATGATGGCCCGTGGTTCGCGACCAGGCGCCCAAGAACCGCCATTGCCCGGCTGTTATCCGCCATCTGGCAGAACCGGCAGGTCGCGGTCACCTACACCCACCCGGATGGCACCACGGTGCACCGTTGTTTGGCGCCGTATGCGCTGGTGGCGAAAGCGGGCGTGTGGTATGTCATCGCCGAGCGGGAGGGGGCGGTGCGGGTCTATCGGGCGGATCGCATGGGGGACATCACCGTGCTTGACGAGCCCTTTGACCGTCCGGCTGCATTTGATCTCCAACGTTTTTGGCTGGATTGGACACACGCATTTGAAGCCAGTCGGCCGCGCATAATTGCCAGACTGGCCGTGTCCCCGGCCATCTATCGTGACTTCCTTCAATCGTCGGCCTGGTCGGTGGAACAGATCGAGGATCCCAATGGCCACCATCCCGACTATCGCGTGACCATGGTATTTGAGCATTTGGAGACTGCGGCGCGTCACATCGTCAGCTTTACACCTGACGTTCGCGCGATAGAGCCCGTCGAGTTAACAAGCGCCGTGCGTCAAGCGGCCCTACGCATTACCGCATGGGCCCAAGACGTGCGGTAGGCTACACCCAACCATGAGAAATTCCCACGTTCCTCGATTCCTGGGACAACCGTTGCTGGGCATCGCGAACGCTTGAGGCGCATCCCTCCCCATTAAGCGATTTGTAAGGCGTGCCGTCCTGTCCACGGGGCAGCCGCCATTATTTTATGGCCATAATGAGACCCCGATTCCCATGCACGTGCAACGTCGCCACGTCAAATTGGCACTCCCGCAACCACGCGAGATGCGTTTCCAACGTAACGGGGACGTCCTCCTCTTCCTTCTGCGCCATCTGGTGCCGTGCAAAGGTGTCGCCTTCTTGCGGAGTCGTGCCCGAACCGTGCTGCCGATCCAACCGCTGCCAAACAGACCGTAGAAGCGGAAACACGACGGCGTTTTCGACTTTAAGTCTTTCCAGCAGCAGAAACACGCCGCCGGGCCGCAACAGTGAGTGGATGCGACGGTATGCACTCTGTAGGACCGGCCCGGATAAGTGATGCAGAGACTGAATGGCGATGACGCCTCCAAATTCGGGCACCGGAAAATCGATGGTTGACAGCGCGGCCAAATCCCCATGGAGCGGCACCAGGCGGTCGCCATACCCGTACAAACGTTCCACAGCCAAGGCCGCTGCCTATTCCGTTTGGGAGATTCTACGGGGTTCGGGACAGACCTGACCTCCGGGTCGGCAGAGACCGTCTCCGCTGGCATCGGTTCCGCAGCCAACTCAAGGACATTGCCGGAAGGATCATCCGAGGCCTCGGGGTCTGGGAAAATGTCCTGAGGACCGATCGTTCTGATTTCCGCCCAAACACCCGATGGACTAGATCACGAACCTTTTCCAGCAAGGCGCGATTTTCTCCGCGCAAGTCTTCGATGAGGGCTTGCGCCGCATTCAATTCGGTCGACAATTCCTGAATACGAGCGTGGCACAGGAGGATGGTGTGGGGTAATTCGACCCAATTGTTTGTCTTCATAGGACCGGTGTAGCAGGAATGGACAAAAGTAGCCAGCCCCAATTTTCGTCGGGCATTTCATGCTGAATTTGCCGTTCAAAAACCGGGTTCACCGAATATGTACGGTGACTCATGGCGGGAATCTGCAGCACTGTTCGGGCCGGTTCTTCAGCTAATCAATCTAGGGCCGCTTCCCGAATCTGATGAAACGCACCCGGGATAAGAGAAAACTGTCGGCCCAGTCCGCCGTCCCGCCAGTAATGGGGAGGATGGGCACGGTTTCGATCACCGCATCCTCGGCTGCCACGCCCACCAAATTGCCATCGCCACGGCAAAGGTTTCCGTCTGAATGGTCGGTTGCTGGCTCAGCTTAACCATCGCGCGTTCCGCCTCCGCGTCCAGATCCGACGTCCGCTGCTGGCCTAGACCTTCCAGCCCGGTCGGACCTCATGCTATCCTTGATCCGCATCCCCGGAAGTTCCCACGGCAAAAAGTCGCCATCGAGCAACACCAACGCGGGGTCCGGGACCAATGCCCGCATCAAGTATGCCCTGACGTACATGAGCCGCTGGCCACATTGTTCTGAAACCCGCGCAAAAATTTGGGCGGCCGTGGACAGCGTGGGTAAAGCCTGTGGGCGCAGCCGCCTTACCAGACCGCGACTTGACCGTCCGCGCGGGGATCGGTCCCGCCCATAAGTACGCCCTGGTCATCTCGCCAGATAATTTGCCCCCGGCCGAACAACCCTGGGCCCAGCTCCATCTCCACCTCGTGGCCGCGGTGGCGAAGAGCATCCTGAATGGAGACGGGCATGCTCGCCTCGACCGCCACGCGGTTTCCCTCCTTCCAATAAAAACGGGGCGCATCTAGCGCCGCCTGGGGATTGAAGCCGAGTTCCAGGACGCGGGAGATCAGCTGCACGTGACCCTGAGGCTGCATAAACCCCCCCATCACCCCAAACGGGCCCACCGGCCTGGTACCCCTGGTGACAAATCCGGGAATAATCGTATGAAAAGGCCGCTTGCCGGATTCCAGCCGGTTAGGATGCTCATTGGCCAAAGAGAACAATTCGCCCCGATTTTGCAGGGCAACACCGGTTCCCGGCACGACCAGGCCCGATCCAAACCCACGGAAATTGCTCTGGATATACGAAATCATATTGCCGTCACCGTCGGCTGCCGCGAGATACACGGTGCCCCCGGAAATGGGCCGGCCTGCTGTTGGAACACGTGCGCGGGGCCCAATCAGTGCCCGGCGCTCTCGTGTGTACTTGTCCGTTAACCACGCTCGTGCAGGCCAGGGCATGGTGCGGGGATCGGCCAGATAGGCAGCCGCATCGGCAAACCCCAGCTTTAAAGCCTCGATCTGGTAATGAATCCGCTCTTCTTCGGATGCGGGATTGAGTCCCTCCAGCATCCCCAGTGCCATTAGCGCCACAAGCCCTTGACCGTTAGGTGGAAGCTCCCAAATGTCATACCCGCGAAACCGGACCGCGATGGGCGATACCCACTCCGGCTGAAAGTCCGACAAGTCCTCCGGGGCTATCACACCGCCTGTCTCGCGGGCAAATTGCACAATGCGGTCGGCCACCTGACCTCGGTAAAAGGCGTCTGCGCCCGAATCGCCGATCGCTTCCAGCGTGTCAGCGTGGTCAGGCAGGTGCCATATCTCCCCTGGACGGGGACCTCGCCCCGCAGGAGCAAACACCCGAAACCATTCTCCATAGAGCGGGTCGGTCAGGAGTGTGGAAAACCGTTCAACCGCGCGAACCCAGCTGTCTGATACCAACGGCGCCACCGGATGCCCATTTCTGGCGATATCGACCGCCGGGGCCACCGTACGAGACAGTGGCATCCGCCCAAAACGCGATGACAAGGCCGCCCAGGCCGCGGGAGCTCCCGGCACGGTGACTGACGGCCATCCGTACGCAGGAACCGTTTCAAACCCTTGGCTTTTCACCCATTCCGCGGTCAGCCCGCGGGGAGCGGGGCCACTGGCATTAAGGCCCCACATCCTATCCTGTGCCCACACAATAGCAAACGCATCCGATCCAATGCCATTGGAGGTGGGTTCCACCACGGTGAGCATAGTGGCTGCCGCTACCGCCGCATCGATGGCATTGCCGCCCTGCTGCATGATCGTGAGCCCGGCCTGGGCGGCCAACGGATGGGAAGTAGCAACCATGCCGCGCCGGCCATAGACAACAGTGCGCCTCGATCCGTAAGGATAGCTCAGGGCGCCAGCATTGAGTTCAAACATTCCATCGCCGTTCCTTCCATAATGTAATAACCCGTCGGCTCCCACCCGTCTACGCCTCTTATGGTTCGAATCGAACTATCCGGGATCCCGCCGCCAACGGTATTGAATCTAACACGGCCACTCATATCGCCCTCCCGAGCATAGCAACAGGGTGCAAGGACGGCGGTCGGCGTTGCCGCATCTCCTCCTATTCGACGGTGCCACGACCCAGGAATGATATTGGTGCCACTCTCTGAGGTAGCGGTACACACGAGTATGTGCAAGAACCTCATCCTAAGCGGCGCGCCGAGTAAAAAGCCTCGATGCAGGACCCACCCGTGCCGCCAACATCGGGCCGCGGATTACCTGGGCACACTGCAAAATCGTGCACACCCACAACCCGGCCGAGTGCCTCGGCAGCCAAGCTGCCCTGGTATAAATAAATAATACGGGATAACACCTCTCGGCCCAAGTCCGTCACTACTCCGCCGATGATGGGCAGAGGGGTCTAATTGCTGATATCCACTATGTGGCGCCATCCAGCGACCGGCACGTAAGGACCAAAACCTGCACGGCGGCTGAGTCACAAATTTGCCACACTACACCATAGGCATCTGCTGCCACCATGATCAAGGAATTCCCCGTGATTGCCTGGCGGGAGCCACGAGTCGAGGCATAACGCCGAGCAACTGCTGGCATTGGGTCAAGGCTGCCGCTGATGCAGGGAAGCCCAACGCGGCCCCCCCCATCGGCGGCCGCGGCATCTATGGGAGAGCGGCAACTCTGCGATGAATCCCCGCCCGCCGCGTAGGACGGTGGCAACTCGCCCCATGTCCCAAAAGCCACCAGAAGCCCATCCAGGTCACAGACGCCTGGTCTTTCCCTTGACTTGACCCCAGTGTTGGCCCGACACGACTGCAACGGCCAGTCGGTCGGCGCCCCTGGCGGCGGGCCCACATCGACGGGCCGGCTCTTACGCAGCGCTCAGATGCTCCCCAATTACATCAGTGGCCCGAACCTTCTTCGATTCTGCCTATTCAGGCCTTATTTTGCTACATAATGACGAATACTCCGACATACTCAGAAAAAAGGAGGTGGAAAAATGAGAACTTTTCGTCTGTGGCTGTTCACCGCACTCAGCCTGGTTCTTCTCGGAGCCGGTGCTGTTGCATTAGGACACGCTAGCAAGGCGTCCTCCATGGCGTCATCAACCATCACCAACACCAGCGGCATGCCATGGCTTGATTAAGATTGGCAGAGCAAAACAGCCATCCCATCCGCTTGCCGGCTCAATTTTGTTCACGGGGGCGGATGGGTTGTGCCGTCGACGCAGAATTGGGTGTTCCCCCAACCCTCGCCCGATTGACTATGTTGATGTCTTGCCTCGGTCAATATCCGATAATTTAATCCCGAGGGTATAGGGGTCGACCCAACAGACGAAAAACGGGACGCCGGTTTTACGAGGGCATCCCGTTTTCGAAGCAGCGGGCCATTATCCAGAGTGACTCACGGACCGAATCAACGCCTGGACCAGATCATCCAGCGCCCATTTTAGAACCGCCCAATGGAACTCCTCCGCACTCACGCGGGCCAGATGAATTAACGCTTGATTGGCTCGATTCAGCAGGCGCGCCCGAGTACCTCCAAGATCACCACGATGACTAAGAGCGCGGCGATGGTGCCCAGCCAACATGCCAGTCGATGGACCGCGAATCTTGCGGCAAAGGGTGGTTGTCGCGAGTTTCCGATCTCTCTAACTGGCATACAGGCCTAGAGACATCGTCGCGCCCTCCCTTCATCGAGTGATGATAGAAGATTCGTACGGTGTGCGGCTTTTTTCACCAACACCGAACCAGAAAAATGCAGGCCGCCGTGCCCGGGCATAGAGGAGAGAGCGCGCAATGGCAGATACCTATGGCACAAGGCGAATTATCCAGTGAACAGCTCAGACATTCGCCCTATCAGACGGTCAGCCATGGACTGGTTTATACCCTGGAACTCGATCGTCTGGGCTATGGCCCGGGCAATCTCCGGCACCGGGTGTTCGTTCACCCACGCTATAGCGCGAGACGCGAGGTCCCGATCAGAGAAATAGGCCAGGGGCCTAACAATCTGCTCCATCATAAAGGGGGAGCACTTCTTTAGCAGGTCATCCCAGTTATTTTCCACCAACACCCAGGCGGACGGTGCGGCATCCCGATTCATCAAGCTTGACCCAATGGCGTATGGTCGGTCTTGAGTCTTGACCTTTGGCGACAGATAGAAGTCCATGGTCCGCTTAATCAAGTCCGGATGCTTAAACCGGCTGAGAGCATACAGGTAACGTGACTCATCCTGGGGTATTTTCGGGTCTTGATACTGCTGATGAATAAGGTTCCATTCAGTCTCCCCACCCGACTCAGCCACCACGCGCACCACGTCACTCAGGAGGTCCGCAGACAGCTCCGACTCGCCGTTGATGTGGGCGATTAAGAGCTGGTGGGCACGAATCTGCACTTCGGCGTCTTGTCCAACAGTTCCCAAGATACGAACCAGCACGGCACGGGTTCGGCTGATCCGTACGTCCTCGTCTTCCCCTGCCGTCCACCCAAGCCGCTCGAATACAGGCCGGGCAATTTCATTCACCAGGCGGGCGAGAGCTTTTTCATCCTGCGCATTTCCCATCCGTTTTAAGACGGCCAAGCTGGTCCCCACCGATCCCCATACGTCGGGGTCGCGTTCATCGCCGAGCTGACGCCACAGCGCCACCGCCTGGGTAAGCGAGACTTCGCCAGCGACAACGGACGCCCATACGTCGTCAACAATGGCCAAACGCTCAAGCGGGCTTAATCGCGAAAGATACCGCATGAGACGATCCCACAATGCGGCGTCATAAGCTACGCGAAAAAATCCCCAGCCGCCCTGATTGACGACCACACAAACTGCGTCGTCAGGTAACTCGACGGAAACTGGTCGGCTCTCAATAAGGGTCGGACGGCTTTCGGTTTCTCCGTTGGCTGTGCGAATACCCATCACGACCGGTACCTTCCAGCGCCCGTGGCCCTCACCGCGATAGCGAAACTGTTTTTGGCTCAAGCTGAAGGTTCGGCCGTCCGCGCCCATCTCGGCGCGAATCAAGGGAAACCCTCCTTGAAATACCCATGAGTCCATTACCGACCGCACCGGCTGCCCCGATGCCGCTTCCAAGGCGTCCCAGAGATCGCTGGTGTCGGTGTTGGCATAGCGATGCTTTTGCAAATATCGCTGGATTCCCTGCCGAAATACTTCCGGACTGAGGTACTGCTCCATCATGCGCAAAATCGAGCCGCCTTTTTGATAGGTCAAAACATCAAACATGCTCGAGACTTCAGCCGGAGAACGCACCGGAAATTCAACTGCCCGGGTGGTTTCCAAGGCGTCTACAGTGAGCGCAAAGTCGCGGCCGCGTCCAAATTGCGTCCAGATGTCCCACGCAGGGTGCAGGGCATCCGTCGCCACATTGGACATAAACGTGGCGAACGCTTCGTTCAGCCAAAGGCCGTTCCACCACCGCATTGTCACCATGTCCCCAAACCACATATGAGCCGTCTCATGGGCAATAGTATTAGTCACATTTAGTTGCTCTGCCGGAGACGCCTTGGTGGGATGAGCCAAGAGCAATTCCTCACGGTAGGTAATGCATCCTAGGTTTTCCATAGCTCCGGCGGCAAAGTCGGGGATTCCAACATGGTCCAATTTGTCTCCGGGATAAGAAATGCCGAAATAATCCTCAAAATACGAAAGGATCCGTGCCGCTTCTTCAAGGGGCCACTGGGTCAAATCGGAAAAACCGTGGCGTGCCGCAATCCGGATCGGCACCTCACCGACCTGCTTGGCTTCGCTGAGTTCGAGTGGGCCCACCACTAAAGCAACCAGGTAGGTCGACATGGGAATGGTTTCGGCAAACGTGACCCGCTTCTTTCCATTTTCTAGATCTTCAGTCGATACCTGCCGTGCATTGGAAAGAGCCTGGAGTTCTTCATCGACTACTAGTGCCACTTGAAATACCGCTTTGAGGTCCGGTTCATCCCAACATGGAAACACACGCCGCGCATCGGTCGGTTCCATCTGGGTCGACGCGATCGCCGACTGGGCGTCATGAGAATCTTTAACCTCCGTTCGGTACAGGCCACGCAGGTCGACGGACATTGTTCCCGTAAAATGGATGCTTAACAGCGCAGGTCCAGGTTTGATTGCCTCGGGCCAGTTCAGCACCACCTGTTCATCCTCAGGGCGATAGGTCACCGAGCCGGCGAGCGGCGCTTCCTGAATCCTTAGCTCAACCTGGTCCAATGTTAAGTTGACGCTATTCAAGATAAATTCTCGCACTTCGTCCAAAACGTCGACTTCGACTGCAACGGTCCCCGAAAACGTTCCCTCGTCTAAATCGGGTGAAATTTCCAACTGATAACGCCGCGGAATAACGGTCCGCGGCAAACGGTGTGAACGTTCGTCAGCCACCATATCCCTCCCACCGGCCAGCCGGCGCGCTGCCCAGCAAACTCATTGCATCGTTTACCATAGCCTATTTCCTCGGCGAGTGCAAAAAACTCCCCCGAGGTTCTCGTTCAGTCGCTTCGCAGCGCCTGGGCCGGCGCCAATCCAGCCGCGCGCAACGCGGGCACAATCCCGAATAGTACGCCCAGTATCACACTCGCGACCAGTCCCAAGGCCGGAATCTCGGGCTTTAGCACCATCACAATATGAAGGTCGCGAGCCAACAGCCAACTTGCGAAAATTCCCAGTGTCGCACCGAAAAGCCCGCCCAACAAAGCGATGGACACGGCTTCCATCAAAAATTGCCACAAAATGTCTATACGGCGGGCACCCAGACTTTTCCGCACGCCAATTTCGCGGATGCGTTCGGAAACGGAGATGAAAAGTACATTGAGCATACCAATTCCGCCCACTAAAATGGAAATGGCCGCGACCCCCGCCAACACCTGAGTCAAGAGCCGAGTAATTTTATGAGTTACACCTAAAATGGCCGATTGGGTCATCACCGTATACCGATTAGCGCTGCCCAGCATGTGGCTCAATTGCCGATCCAACACACGGATATCCGCTCTGCTTACCGACGCGCCCCGTGCACGCAAATATACGGAGTCAACCGCATGAATATGAGACTGCTGCTGGTAGGTGGCAATCGGCACAATAGCGATGGCGTCTTGGTTGATGTTAAGGAACGCTCCCTTGGGGGCCAAAATCCCCAAGACTTCATACGCCTGCCCATTTAAGGTGACACTCTTTCCAACCGGGTTCTTCCCACCAAACAACTCGCGGCTAGTCTGCGCTCCGAGCAGCGTCACCCGACGGTGCCAGACCAGGTCTCTCGGCGTGAGGGCATGACCCCGGGCGATACGGTATCGCAATATGGTGGTCAATTTCGGCGATGCACCATATACCGTAACCCCTGCCTGTGCTCTGCCCCATCGGATCGATGTCGTTTCATAGTCAACCGGGGAGGCCAGCGAAAATCCAGGGAGCTGCCCCAACTCTTCCGCTTGCTGCAACGAGAGGTCATGGATCCCGTTCGAGGCTCGCATTAGCGGGTTCATGGTCACAATGACCAAATTGGTTCCCAAATTTTCGACGCGCCCGGTGACGCTGTGGGAAGCCGACTGCATTAACGTGGTCAATGTAATGACGGCAGCGACTCCGATAAGAATGCCTAGCAAGCTCAACGTGGTTCTCAGTTTATATACGACTAATGGTCGGACCGACTGACGCAGTATATCATCAATTCGCAAAACTTTCGGCCTCCCCGCATTGCAAAGTCCCCTCCCGCAAGGCCACAATGCGGTCGGCCGCCTTGGCAAACCGGCTATCGTGGGTAATGAGAACGACAGTTTGTCCGCGGTGGCACAGTTCCTCAAGAATCTTCATAATTTCAGCGGCACTGGGGTCATCCAGATTACCGGTAGGTTCATCCGCCAGCAACACTTTCGGATTTCCGATGAGCGCCCGGGCCATTGCCACCCGCTGCTGCTGACCTCCGGATAGTTCACCCGGCCGATGGGCCATCCGGTCAGACAACCCTAAACGCTCCAACCACTGTTCAGCAGCACGACGGCGCTTTTGCGGCGCGATCTGTCGATACACCAACGGCAGTTCGACATTTTCACGGGCCGACAATGTGGGAATGAGATTAAACGACTGATGAACAAATCCGATGGATCGATTGCGGATGTGGGCCAGCCGACGGTCTGACCACCGGGTTACTTCCTGCCCGTCAAGCCAGTATTGGCCCGAAGTTGGACGGTCCAACAGGCCCATAATGTTCATTAGTGTAGTTTTTCCCGATCCCGAGGGGCCAACCACCGCGAGAAATTCGCCGCGGTCAACGACGAGGTTCACCGATCGCAAGGCCAGGCTCTTTATCCGTTCTGTATACTCTTTACTGATATCGCGTAAAACCAGCACGCGGTCCGCCTCCCTATTAAGAGGAAATGACACACGGTCTGGATTATAAGACCATGCTCACGCATTTCTTTTATGATTCGACAAGTTCGAGGTGAGTCTCAAGTGATTTCTTATGGATCGCTTGGCACGATTAGGAAGGACAGCGAAACCTCAAAAAGATTTCCCGCGTTATACATTCGAAGGATGTCAGGAGCGAGTTCTCCGCCGTGGTCATCACCGCGCCATGCGAGATGCACCATTACCCCTTCCCTCGTGTGGCGGCTGAACAACCAGGCGCTCAAATCTCTCGCTCCTGCCCTTTGCCACCGCAGGGGTTTTACGTAGTTGCCCGGCTATGAAACAGATCACCCGCCGCAACCGTTATGCTCACCGCAAGAAATAATGGAGGAGGTAGTACGATGAAGTCCTCTGTTTATGCGGGACTGGGCATTCTCGTCGCCGGATTGGGCGCCACCGCGCTTATTATGGGTGCCGGCTCACCGTCGGCAGCAACCCAGACCAACATTGGGTCAACCACGCTGGTGACCGTATACGGAACTAGCGCCACCCTAGTGACCCCGACCACGGTTGAAGTGATGCTAGGCGTCAATACCCAAGCAAGTTCTGCCGCATCGGCGCTGAACAGCAACAACATAGCCATGACGCGGATTATTGACGCCATCGAAAAGCTGGGCATCCCCGAGACAGCTATTCAGACCACAGGCCTTAATATCAATCCCCAATATGGCCAAGGAAATCCGCCCACCGTCGTCGGATATCAAGTAAGCGACAATGTGACGGTTAATACCAGCGTCGCCCTGGCCGGGAAAGTGATTGACCGAGGAGTCGCCCAAGGAGCCAATCAAGTGAACGGCATCAACTTCACGACTCCCGGCATGTCGGCGTATAACAGAGCGTATAGTGACGCATTGAAAAATGCACGTAGTCAAGCCGCGACGATGGCATCAGCCATGGGTGAGAAAATCAGAGGCATCAAATCGGTCACCGTTCAGAGCAATGCCGGCTCAAGTCCCATCCCTTTCGCAGCGTCAGCTTCCGGTAGAACCACGGTGTTTCCCGGACAGCAGCAAGAATCGGTAACGCTGAAGGTGGTATATCGGCTAGGGCCGTAGATTAAACCCGGGCATCTGGTTCTGCCTGATGCCCTCCGAATTTAATCTGTGATTCAAGAGAAAACGCGCGCACAATCAATCGCCCATTTCCCAGATCGCGTGGTTAATGAAATATGTGATCCGCCTACATTGTGCAGTAACAACCTACTGTCTTCGCCGTTTAAGGGTGGGCCTACCAAACATGGCCCGCTTTCGGACTCACCGCAAGCTTTATCGAGAAAATTCGGCGAACTTAGTATTCAGGCCGGAAGTGCTAAGGACTGCCTGTCATCACCAAAGCCAGATTTTGCCGCCACAGGCCGATAGCCCCCGAGGGCAGCGGTCAAGCACACAATCCAGCCACCCAGATTTCGTGGCGTCAACTGAGATGGTCGGCATCCCCGCTGTTTTTCGGTGTGGATCGCTGCGCAATGAACCGAAACCGGGTATCCCGGCCGGGATGCTGGCCGCGTTCCAGGCGCTTACGGTTTGGCCGCGCTGCTTCAGCAGCGCCATCGCGGTGGTGGGTACGATCTGATTTCCACTCTTAGCCCTCTCCACCGGAACGGAAACCATTCTTGTCACCCACAGAACGAACTTTCGGACTCTGGGCTAGTCAGCGGCGACGCGCTCCAGCCACCGTGGGAGCTTTTCGCGAAGTTTGGAGTTGGGCCATACATCTTTAACGCCTAGCTGTCTTAGCTCCATGAACAACTGCCCTTCAACGTGCGGACCAAACGCAGCAACGGCAGTACTCGAAGGAATCGCACCTACCAATTCCCGGGTTACTAGCCGCATGTCCATCAGGACCGCATCCAGAGCCCCCGGGCTCAAGCGGGCCATGGCTTCTTCGGGCGACGCCACCGGAATGACGGTGTGCCCAAGCGCCCCTGCTGCCTCTACGACCGGCATAGTGAACATCACGTTATCTTCCAACAGCAAAACCGTCATAGCCGCACCGCTTTCGCCTTGGGCAAGGCCGGCTCGACACCTATCCGCGGGCAGTCGTCGGCCAAGACGCATTCTGCACAATGTGGATTCCGGGCGACGCACACCTGCCGCCCATGCAAAATCATCCAGTGGTGCGCACGGGACCACTGATGTTTGGGGATGATTTGCATCAACTGCTGTTCCGTGCCATCAGCATCCTTGGCCGTAGCCCACCCTAGACGGTGCGCCACTCGGAAGACGTGCGTGTCCACCGCAATGGCGTCCTGCCCAAACGCATTCGACACCACGACATTGGCCGTTTTTCGACCGACCCCCGGCAGGCTCATCAACAGATCGCGGTTAGACGGCACCGATCCTCCAAACTGTTGAGTGAGAATTTGCGCCGTGCGGCAAATGTTACGTGCCTTGGTATGAAACAAGCCGCAATCGCGAATCAGCTGTTCCACCTGTTCGACCGGTGCCTCCGCCAATGCCGGAGCGTCGGGGTACTGCGCGAACAAACGGGGCGTAATCATATTGACTCGCCGATCCGTACATTGAGCCGACAGCATCGTGGCCACCAGCAATTGAAACGGCGTACCAAAATGAAGTTCGGTCGACGCGTCGGGATATAGCGCGGCCAGCCGTGACAGTATGCGCAGAACTTTTGCGTTCACAGTCGTACCTGCTGTATCTGGGCTCGGACATCATCTACGTGGCCGGGCACCCGGACCTTGCGGTACACCTTGCGTACAATCCCATCAGGATCAATTACAAAGGTACTGCGCTCAATGCCCCAGGTTACCTTGCCATACATGTTCTTTTGCTTGTATACCCCGTACTTCTTAGCCACTTCGGCATCCTCATCCGACAGCAGGGGAAACGGTAGTTGGTGCTTAGCCCGAAACTTTTGGTGACTGGCTAAGGAATCGGTACTCACGCCCAGGACGACCACGCCCTCCTGGTTCAGCTCTTTGTACGCATCGCGGAAGTCACAGGCTTCCGTTGTGCAGCCCGGCGTGTTGTCTCGCGGGTAGAAGTAAAGTACCACCACGCGTCCGCGCAAATCCTTCAAATGAACCGCGCCATCAGTCCCGGGCAGAGTAAAGTCGGGAGCTTCCGCCCCTATCATTGCGTCCTCCATGTTGGCTACCTCCTCTTTTCCGGCGAACTGTCCCATCCCACAGCACCATACCACGAGCCCCTAAGACGAGCAATGCTTAAACGGGTTTGACGTAAATATCACGGGGAATCTGGGACAGAATTTCCGCGCCCCGGGCTCGGTTGATGACAACCTCCTCAAGCCGCACGCCAAATTCCCCGGGGAGATAGATACCGGGCTCGATGGAGAAGGCTGCATTCTCGGGGAGCTTTAACGTGTTGCCATCGGCGACGGATGGCGGCTCGTGCACGGAAAGGCCAATGCCGTGGCCAACCCGGTGGACGAAGTACGGGCCATAGCCCCCCTGGGTGATAACCTCGCGTGCCGCGTGGTCAACGTTTTCCGCTGCCACACCGGGTTTAGCTACCGCTTTGGCGGCTCGTACGGCGCGCTCGACCAACCCGTGAATTTCGATGAATTTCGGGGTGGGCTCGCCCAAATACGCCACCCGCGTCATGTCTGACGCATAACCGTGATAGTAGCAACCGATATCCAATAATACCGGTCCCTCGCGCAATACCGTATCACTCGGGCTGTGATGCGGTAGAGCGCTATGCTCCCCGTAGGCGACAATGATGAATGCCTCTTTGTCAGTGCCATTGGCGATAAACGCGCGACGAATAACGTCGGCCAGCTCCAACTCGGTCATACCCGGACGCATGGCTTCATACCCTGCCCTCATGGCATTGTCATTGATGCGCTGACACTCCGCCAACAGGCGGCATTCCTCCTCATCCTTACGCATGCGCAGGGGCGCCATGACCTCGGACGAAAGCCCCGGCGTGGTGTGGATGATCGTGGCCAGGATACGGCTATGGTCAAACCGGGAGTCGTCCGATAGCAGCCAGGTTTTTGAGCCCTGCGCCTCCACCGCGGCTTGAAGAACCCCGAAAGGACCCGCATCATCCGTAAACCGGTCAATGGGCAGTGCATCTCCCAAGTGGGCCACCGCCTCTTCGGCATTTACCGATGCAATCACAAGCCGCGCCTCGTGTGGCCCAATGAGAAGAAATGTAAGCCGCTCATCAGCCAGTGGAGACCAGCCGACCGCGTACCGAAAATCGTCTCCGGGGGCCAGAGCCAAGGCGAGGCCGTTACGAGCAAGTTGATCCTGAATAGCGTTTAAGCGCATAAGTATCCTCCATCAATAATTTTCTCCGGTCTGAAACCTCCGGCAAGTATGTGGCGTTATCTCCATAGAGTGTTCAGACCGTGTTTGTTCACCGATTTTCTTCCGGAGGCGATAAATATGTTCCGACTGCTCTCCATCGCACCGATAGCCGGCGGAATCGCCGCGCTTAAACTACCAATGGATGATTGGATTCGTTTAGGCGTCGAGGTGGCCCTCGGTCTCATCGCTGTAATCCTTGTCTCCCTCCGCCCCCAGGATAACCATTAGACAATTTTGAACGGGTTGGATCGCGATGGGCATCACCTTGCCTTCGTCGTCTCACCCTCATTCTACCAAAATGGCATCATACCGCTTGATAAATCCGTCGGGCGCTCAGGCTACGGGCGGCTGTTGCCCCGACAGACGCTTCCTGCCATGCCCGGCATTGAAGGGGCATTGGTATTTCCTGATTGGTCTTTGACACAGTAACCGAAACGTGGCACGGTGCTCGGAGTGATGGTTGACTTTGCCCGGCTAACCAGCCGTTCAAATTGCTTAATCGGGTTGTTGTGTGCACCCCCGTTACCTTATTAGCACCATAAAGCATATACCGTCACGCCGCGCACATCCTATCGGGGGCTCCAATGCCCAGGAGACGCAGGCCGTGTTTGAGCACTGCACCGGTGTGATACGCAGGGCCAATAATTTTCCCGCTCACGGTTGTCCTCGCTCAGAATGCGCTGGGTGTTGTACAAGCTGTTAAAACTCTGGGCGATGCCCAGCAGGCGTCGGGTCATGAGAAAGGGCTCGTTCTTCTCTGCCGCTTCGGCCACTGTGTCCCCATACCCCGACAACGCCGTCCAGAGCTGCCATTCCCTCGTCGTCACAAGCGGCTCTCCCGCGGCGGTAACGGTCTGTAAACAGTTCTCGGGCCTGATGCGGGCTTTGTCGATCAGACTGCAGATTCGCGCATGGATATACCCGGCAAAAAAGAGGTTGAAAACGGTACAAGTGTTTACGCGTCACCACATGATGAGACCGTTAGTATAGCGTTCACGAGAGGGCATGCCACCTCCCGCAGTGGGGAATGATGGTGGAGACTTGGCGACCCGGTATGCACATGGTACGTTCCTCCCACGTCAAGAGGATGAATGTACGAACGATAGCGAATGCAGCCGACTACGTTCATACAAAAGCTTCCAAATCCGATTCAAAATCTTTTTGCCCGGGTATATAACTTGCCCGTTCGCCTCTAGTGTTGCGGCCCGGAGCCGGATCCCAGGCGCTCCGGTTTTGGCTCCCCACGGCCGAGCCTGCCGAAAAGTTGTTACCGTGCACCAGCTAGAATTTCTTGTAGAGCTTGTGCATGGTCATGGATAAAATCGGTCCCGAATCGACGCGCGAACTTAGTCATGTCCAAGGTAACTGGTTTCTGCCACAGATATTGGGTTTCGATGAGACCCCGTGCAGGTGCAAATGCCAGGCCCACCAACCGGACCAAAGCGGGTCCCATCACCAGAAGCCGCGTCCTTCGACCTGTGGCCTGGCAAGCGATTTCCCGTAACTGATAGCCGGTGAGAGGCTCGGCGCCGGCGATATGCCAAACCTCCCCATAGGCGGAGGCTTCCGCAATCAAGCGAAGGGCACGAGCGGCATCGGGAAGGTGAACAAACTGGTGATGTAGCGAGGCAGGCCCAAACCAACGGATGGCGTGCGGAAGCAGATCCGTCGAAATCCCGTAAAAATCGGGAAATCGGACGATACCAATGGGGCGTGCAGACATGGCGGTCTCAAGCTGGGCTTCAATGCCATGACGGATCCAGCCCTTCTGGCTGACGGGATTCCGTGGCGCCGTTTCGTCTATTGCATCCGAAGAGGGCGGATATCCGTAGGAATAGACATTGCCGACATAAACATAGCGGGCTGCAGTACCATCCAACGCCGCCAGCGTGGCTTCAATCATCGCTGGGTAGGCACTCCAGTCGTCGTAGCGTTGGTTGCGCGCATCTACAACGCAATCCGTCTCGGCAAACAAGCGATGGTGTCCAACGACATCCTGAGGATCTAATGTCATCCAGCGTACCGCCGGTTGTCGGTGCGATGGTTCGGCCGCTCGGGTCACCGCAATCACCGGATGTCCAGCTTTCATAAACTCGCGGACGACATGTTGGCCGAGCCGGCCAGACGCTCCCAATACTACCGTTTTCGTTTGTCATAACCCCTTTCATGTGCCCGAATGGTCGGCCGTCTATAGGTAAGAATTTTACGCTGAGAGCACCGCCTCACAGAGCTCCCGGGCCTGGCGGGCTAAGCGGGCCATGTCGTCAGGCGTTAACTCGCTCAGGCTCCCGACAATCACCTGGTTTATCAGTCCGTAACCGGCGTTGACTAAAAAATGCCGCGTCCATCGTTCTGAGCGCCGCTCCCTCGGCTTGCAGCCGCCCCAAGTTCGCAATAGCCCACCGGTTCGTCGACCTTGGGCAGGCGATGCATATCCCCATGCCACTGAAGGGAGCAAAACCGATAGGCCGACTGACGGGTCAAGCCCCATGTCGCGAATCGATCATGATGGATGACCGCGCGCTGGAAGAGATGTTAGGCGTGCAGAAGAATGATGGAGGCCGCAGCGACAATGACTGCAACGAGCTAGCCCAACTCCAATAACGCAAATTATCTAACTTTTGGTCCATTTCGTACCGGAGCTTGTCAATCTTGTTATCGAACTTGACATCCATTGTACCGAACTTAGCCTCCATTGCCCCAAACTTAGCATCCACCATATCAAACTTGGCATTCATCTTCGTTTCCAACGCGTCGATCCGAGCATTGGTTGCGTCGATTTTATTTTCGAGCCGATCTTCGATGCGGCGTAATTCTTGAAGAAGGTGAAATCCCCACGAAGCGGGAATATCCCCACCTGGTAAGGTCGGCGATTCATTCTCCGGAATGAAAAGACCTTCTTTCATCGGACGGACGGTTCCTTTCTCTTAGTATAGGCGTTCCGATGACCAAAAGGAAAAGCTGAAGTTTTTCGACGCTGCGCGTAGTTCATGAGTTGCAGTGTGCATGCCTTCACATGGCTTTGCCCCGGTACTGCTCGAGACGTTTGTCGAAGAACCCTGGGTGGGCACCTGTTATGCCGCAGCGAATTGGCAGCGGCTGGGGCACACCACCGGCCGGGGGCGGACCGGGACCGCCCGCCCGACGCTCCCGCGCAAAAGTGTGTGGGTGTATCCCTTGATGCGCCACTGGCGCACCGCGCTGATGGCGCCCTGGCCGGCACCGGTAGACCCGGAGGTGGACGCATGAGGGCGGAGGGCGCCCGCCCCTTCAGACGGGTGGTGACATTGAGACAAACACCAAAGCGCCGTATGCCTCCGTCGCCGAGGAAGAGCAAGCCCGTGAAGAGGCGGCGGCAACCCAACTCCGCATTTGGCGCGCACATTTGCCGGAGATTTTCGAGAAAATGAGCCGCATTGCGGATCCGCATCCGTGTATCGGGTGTAGGCCTATCAAACGAGTTGATGATGCCGGTATCTTTCCGGAGAAGCGCCGCATGCTGACGCTACGAAAGACAGTGGGAGTCAGGCTGGAATCCACCGCAAAATGATGGCTGGCATTCGCGGATTTCCGCCTGGGAGTGCAACCAACGAACAATATCCGTAGGTTGCCTTAAGTATTCGGAACCTGCTTTAGCTATCCATCCCGTTGACGTATGCCTTGACTGCCCGCATGGCCGATGCAAATGCGGTAACCAGACTTCGCTCCCACGGGTCCATAGCCGCGTCCCCGATGACCGTCATGCGAAGATGCCGACCATAGGCCTGGTCGCCTCGCACCCGAGCAATTTGCCATACGATATCGGGCTCCATGCCAATGCGCACCAATACGTCCGAGCCCTCCCAGGCCGCATCCGGTGCCCCGGCGCCGGTGAAGGGCACGCGAAGGTACCCCGGTTTTCCCTCAATCCGCACTGCTTCGGTCCGGTAAAAGACGGTCGCCGACGTGTCACTCAACTCAGTTTGATACGGGAGGCGAGCATAAAGACGGGGCGAACGCACCGCCAGCGTCACCGCGTGACCCGCCCGAGCCAACCGAATGGCTCCTTCGACGCTCCGATCGCCGCCTCCGATTATAAGGACACGCCGCTTTGGTGCACAACCTGCCAATTCACTCACAGATCCACGGAAAGCCTGGTCCTCGCCCGGAATGTGAAGGCGCCGCGTGCGTAGCCCGGGTGCGTAAAAGAGCCAGCCCGCTTCAAGAGCCGAGCCATCACTCAAACTTAACTCTGAGCCGTTCCACGACATCGCCTGCCGCCCATACTCGATGGCAGCACCGACACGTCCAAGCTCTTGTGTGAGACGCTCAATCAGGACGTGTGCCGGAGCAGGAGAAAATCCGGGCAAATCGACAATGGGCATCGAGTAGCTTAATAGTTGGCCGCCTGGCTTCGGTTGACGTTCAACCACCAACACCTCAATGCCCAATCGGCGGGCCCACAAGGCGGCGGCCAATCCGGCCGGACCGCCCCCGACAACAAGAACCCGCGTCATTTAAAAGAGCGGCGGATGCTCCTCGTCGAGCCCGACGAGGACACGCTCCTTAAATGTGGTCAGGACGGTAATGAAACGCAAAAGGGCAAAATTGAACAGCCAGCCGCCCGCCGCCAGCATCTCCGGCTGCCAGTTGAACAGCGGCGGCGGAGCAAACGCTTCATGCCATAAAATCAGCGCCGTGGCACCCACTGCCGCACTCAAGGCGGCCCAAGCCTGCAGCACCACCATGTAAAATCCAGGGCCCAGCCAATGGCGCAGCCAGATCCAGGGCACGCTTACGACAACGCCGCTTAGTACCAACGAACTTGTGGTGGAGACAAAGACCGGATGAAACATGTTCGCATTGACGACGGACCAGGGGAGGCTGGCCACCAGAGCTAAAATAATTCCGGTGGCGAATCCGACTATCGCCATACGGCCGAATTCGCGCAGGGCCAAGGGATGTCCAGCGTGGTGAAAGCGGAGACGAAGCATCTTCAGGTGAAGGCGCAGCGGGCGCGAGCGGCGAGTCTGCAAGCCGGTCGACACCACGCCCCATAGCGCCATTATCCGCCCCAGTGCCAACGCGGCAAAAGATTCGGTGCGGAGACTGAAGGCCACAATCGAGACGCCAACAATTAGCTGAGCAACCGACAACAACCACAGCCAACCGCGCTGCTCGGTAATGGGGCCCGACACCCGCGCCGCCAGTTGCAGCGGAGCGCCAAGCCACGCCATGGCCTCGCCCATGGCTTCCTCTTTCGTCAAGCCCTCACCACGGGCGTATTCAAAGCGTTCTAAAAGCTGGGCGCGAAAATGCGCCTTATAGCGCCGCGCCTGATACTTGTCCGAGACACCGTGAACGGCCAGATCCAAATATTCTTCCCAGCCCATGCGCACACCTCCCTTCTTTCCGCTCAATCGCGATCATAATGCAAATGGCATAGGCTCACAAGCAAGCTTTTCGCCTAGTGCGAATCGGCCGCCCGTTTTAACCAAATCAACTATTACAGACAAGACGGTTATCCGCCAGTTTTTGTTGCCAAAGTTTTAAGCACTATCCTAATAAATGCAGGAAAAATTCACATCATAGGCGAAACAGCAACGAGGAGGTTTTTACATAGAATGGCAGACGCAATCATTTGGTCGGTAGGCGGATACGCGCCTCCGCATATCATTACCAATAAGAGGCTGAGTGAGCGCATGGACACCAGCGACGAATGGATCCAGACGCGCACCGGGATTCGTGAGCGCCGAAGCGCCGGCGATGAAGAGACCACCGCCACCGCATCAATCCAATCCGGCAAAGCCGCACTAGAGGCTTCTGAATTTGAAGCCGAAGATTTGGATTGGGTGGTTGTATGTACCGACACGCCAGAGATGTGGTCACCCGCCACTGCGTGTTTCGTGCAAGATGCGCTGGGGGCCCGCCAGGCATCCGCGATTGACCTCACGGGTGGCTGCGCCGGGTTCTTGCAGACACTGCAGATTATGAGTCCGCTAGCACAAGCGGGAAAACGCCTATTAGTGATTGGCACCGAATTGTTGACCCATGCATTGAACTGGAACGATCGCTCCACGGCGGTCCTGTTCGGCGATGGCTCCAGCGCATTTCTTATGGGGCCTTCCGATGCGGGGCACGGTGGCATACGGATTGGGCCGGGCCTTTCACGAAGCGATGGCAGTCAAACCGACATCTTAGGCAAGCCCTATGGCGGCACCCGTTATGCCATTACGCCGGAGTTGGTCCGTGAAGGACGGCTGCATACCATTCGCATGGAAGGGCCTAAGGTGTTTAAGCACGCCGTAACGATGATGAGCGACATCGGCCGCCGGGTGATACAAGAGGCCCAACTGGGACTGGAGCAGATTGACTGGGTCGTACCGCACCAAGCCAATCAGCGCATTATTGATGCCGTCACGCATCAAGTAGGCATCCCCGCCGAGCGCGTGTTTTCACACGTTGCCCGATTCGCCAATACCGGGTCGGCATCCATTGGCTTGGCAATGTCGGATATGCTGGATCAACGCCTAATCAAACCGGGGCAGCGGCTATTGTCTGTGGCGTTTGGGGCGGGCTTTTCCTGGGCATCTCAGTTATTCTTTGTGGATCAGGTGCCACCCGCACAATTTATCCATGCTGGTGAGCCGGTGTAACAAAACCCATACGTCGCGACGGTTCGACGGTGATTTACCAAGATCAATCGACATAGCGCATGCAGCTAAAAAGCTATACTGGATCTCGACGCCATCGTCCGTTGGAGCCCTGCAGAAAGGAGGACTTCCCCTGGCCGGACAGCATCGGGACCCGTGGGAGGTCCTGGGCATCGCACCGACTGCCGACGTCAATCAGATTCGCGCTGCATACTTAGCGCAAGCGCGCCGTCATCATCCGGATCAATTTCGATTCGACCCGGAGCGCTATCGCCGACAGGAAGAACACATGAAAGCCATAAACGAGGCGTATCAGTGGGCTTTGAGGAATCCGCCCACCGCACCAGGCACCTCCCCTGGCGCTCCACCGCCTGAATCGGGACCGATCTGCCCGGACCACAATCATCCTGGCCTGCGCGAATGCCGGCGCTGCCATCAACCCATTTGCCTCGGCTGTCAAGGCTTTCGCCAATCCCTGTGCAACCGGCACGTACAAAGCGCGAGCATGCGTCAGACCCGTGGACGAGCTTTGAAGGAATGGGCCCCTCTGATTGTGCTAATCGTTGTCATGCGGTCTTTCGATCAACCTGGGATTTATATCGGGGTGGCGGTTTTGATCTATGTGGCCTGGCTAGGGCTTCGTCTCTTGCTGGCACGACGCTGGTTCGGTTGTTTGGCATTTTTGCTGTTGCCATATAGCCTTGTGCTGGCCGGCGTTTGGAGCCTCATAGAAAGCCTTAAGGAATGGAATCGCTCGCCGGGGCGGACACGCCGACCTTCGAGTTGAGCGACGCCACGTAAAGCGCCACACTGCGGATTTGACTGGGCGTCATCGTTTGTTTAAAGGCAGGCATTTGTTCCTTGCCGTCCCGTACAATGGATTCAATGGAGTCCAGTGACGCGGATGACCCGGTCAATTGATTTAGCGCCGGAGCCAGCGAACCGTCAGGCATCCGCACAAAAGCCTCCCCATTCCCGCGGGGACCATGACAGGAGATGCAAGCCTCATGGTAGAGCCGAGCGCCCTCGGCATAGGACGGGGGAGGCGCAGGAGTACGGGGCGGTGACCGGTGAAACGGCCAGATAGCGGCGGAACCTAAAAGCCAAAGCGCGACCCACTTGGCTGAGGTCATGGCCGCACCCCCCGCGGTGCGGATTGGGCAAGCGGCACCTGGCCGTCCGAAAACCCCCGACTATCGATGTCGATGACGCGTAGTCCGAGCCCCATGTCTGGATTGGTTCCTCCTTGGGGCCATGGTTCGAGCCGCACCAGCGACCCGGGTTCAGGCAGTGGCCAGGATGTGGGAAGGCCTGCATAATTCATCGTTCCGTATGCCCGCCGGTTGAGGGCTTGATGGATGTGACCAAAAAGAAAGTGCCGTAACCGGAAACCGGCCATGAGTGCATAGGCCTGCGGTCCGTCAAACGTTGACCAGTTCCACGGCCCGAATAAGGAAAAAAGCGGAGCATGAGATAGCACCAAGAGACGGGCGTCATTGCCCAGGCGGCGGGTCTCGGCCGAAAGCCAGCTTAATTGCCCGCGGCCCAAGTAATATCCGCGGCTGACGTTGTCCAACCCAAACACGTGCAGTCCTCGGAACACCCGGTGGAAATATAGCGGACCAATGCGGTGCTCAAACGCGCGCCCCATATCGCCAAAAGTGTCATGCTCACCCGGCACTGCCATCCATGGAACTTCTATGGCGTCTAGCCGAGTCTTCACCGCGTCAAGCCGTCGCTCGCGCTCCGCGGCGGTATGGCAGGCCTGGATCAAGTCGCCGGTCACCACCAAAAGATCCGGGGATAGGGACTTCGCCTGATCTAGGGCCCGCTGGAACGTTCCATCGATGCTGCGGTTCCATTCACCTCGATAGCCCCAGTGAAAGTCGCTTAAGTTGACAAGCCGGGTGCGCCCGGACTCTTGCGCCACAGGTGCCGCCGCCGTGCCCGATCTTGGCAGAGGAACTCTCCACAAAAGACCCGCCAGCCCTATGGCTCCGACAAACTGGCGCCGCGTCAACCGCCGTTCCATGGCCATCCCTCCGGTGTCAAAATTCCCCACCCGAGGGACAACTATGCGCAGTCATTACGGATTCGAAAATTGCTGATAAAGCTCAAGGGCGTACACGCCCATGAAAGCGGGAGCGACCATCCCCAGCACTAAGACCAGCAACACCGCACCGAGTACGGGAATAACCCTGGCTAAAAATAGCGTGACTAAAACGGCGGCGAAAATGAGGCCCATAAGAGGAAATATGTTGGCGTAAAGAGACCCCAAGTGGGTAACGCTCCACTTGAATGCCGGTTTAAAGCCCCTTGCCGGCGAATCCTGGGTGGCAAAAGTTCGACCAAACCAGTACAAGAGTGTGCCAATCATCCAAAGCATCACGCCAAATGCCACGAATACCGCCACCACGCTCAAAACCGACGGAGAAGGGCTAAATGCGGACAGCGCTGCAATAAGGGCCGTTATCACGCCGAAAGCAACCAGGCCACAAAGGATGGCCAAGAGGATTTGTTCCAGCGCCCGCCAAAAGTTCTGGTAGCCGAATCGGAAAAAAGCCAAGAACCCGGTGTATCGGGGATTTTCTTTTAGGGCCCAAGCGATTCCCCCGTATAGGCCCCCCACCCCAAAAGGGATGATAATGATCAAAAACGTCAGGTACACCAACGCTAGTTTGAGCCACAATGCCGCACTCAAATGAGGCATTACCGTCTGTGCCCCGGGGTTGGCCACCATCTGTATCAAGCTTTTCGGAAGCGACGGACCAAGCCGGCTGGCCACAAGATATTGATACAGCGATGTAATGAGAGTGTACCAAAAGGCCAAGGTCAAAATACCCCCACCCCGGTTCACCCGCCATAGTTCCCGCCACGTCTCTCCAATCAGCTTCATCGGTGAGCACCATCCCATTTTCGACTTGCCTCTATCGGATAAAAACCTATACAATCATACCGGATTTCACCCTGCAAAGAGCCTGATATTTGCAACCATGCGGGGGACTTATATGCATCGTGTTCTCGTAGTCGACGATGAACCTGGTATTCGCCACATTGTTAAACTGGCGCTGGAACGGATCGACGTGGTTGTCAGCGAAGCCGAATCGGGCCATCATGCGCTAGAGCAACTGAATGCCACGTCGATTGATGTTGTCATTGTCGACCTTACGCTTCCTGACATCAACGGCATCAACTTGATGGGGCGAATCCGCCGGATCGCGCCGGCGCTCCCCATCGTACTCATTTCCGCCTCTACCCAACTCCAATCGCAAGCCAACCCGGCTCGCCCCACCGCGGTGCTGGAAAAACCGTTTAAGCTCGAGCAACTGCAAAACGTCATTCTTCGGGCGCTGGCGCTACGTTGACATGACGTCCCGTAGTGAGCGTCCCTGCCGCCGGGACGTGATTTGGGCATTCGCATAACAAGGGCAAAAACTACCGCGGCACGCGCGGCAGCCTAAAAAGCTTTTCCTCTGGCTTTCTTGATGATACCATTGGTCTAGGGTCCGCACCAGCAGGGGCGTGTTGTGTTTGGTTCTGTGGTGTTTGGGAGAGAACTTTTGATGAAGGTTGACCTTTTCTGTGTACAGCCTTATATGCGGGCCCAAGACTATTTCACCCGCGAGGCCTTCTATCACCGCATCGACCGGTACTTCCAAGCCGCCGATCTTCAGCGGACACCGGATACGCCGGCGCTCATCGTATTCCCCGAGGACATTGCCACCTTTTTGTTGCTGGAAGGACAAGAAGAGACGTTAAAAGGCGTCAGGACCATGGAGGAGGGGTTTGCCGCCATTGGCCAAAAGAACATCCTGGGAGTTCTGCGCACCATGGCGCAATACGCCACCCTCAACAAGCGTCAGGCATTTTTCACTCGGGCCGCGGCGCGGCTTTGGCACATTTGGCACGGCACCATGGTACGATTGGCGCACGATTACAGGATGACGGTGGTGGCAGGGTCGGCACTACTGCCGGAAAGCCGTTGGATGTACGATACCAATCGGTTTATGCCCAAAAGCCCCAAGGTTTACAACATGAGCTTCACCACGGATCCGAGCGGCCACGTCATCTATCAGACACGCAAGGTGAATCTGGTCCCAACCCAGGAGGACGTATTGCAATTGACGCCGGGGCCGAAGGAGACTGCCGGTTTTGGCACCACACTCCCCGGAACTGACATCCCCATGGCCACCGCCATTTGTTACGACGCCTTTTGGCGCCCGCACTCCGAGCACGAACCGCATTTTACCAATGTGCTCGAACTAATGGACCGAGCTGGCGTGCGCCTGGTTGCCCAACCATCGGCGAATCCCTGGTGGTGGAACGAGCCGTGGCCGTTTGACCCACCGGGATCTCAGCGCCTGCGACGCCAGCAGTGGGATGAGGAGGGCTCGCTGGCCGCACTGGCTCGCTGCCGAAATGTCGAGATTATCGTCAATCCCCAGCTCCTCATGGAATTTCTGGATATCCACTTTGACGGCGAAAGCCGCATTATCTCCCGCACTGGCACCGCCGTCGAGACGTTGGCCAGAAGTCATAGAACGAGTGGACCCGAAGGGGATATGGTACTGCACACGACATGGGATTTCGCTGCGATGTCGGCCGAATCCAAAATGTGACCGGCGCCTTTTTGATCAATCCAGACGAGTTGAGCCACCCAGAGGCATAGGTTTAACCCGCATAATTTTCCACCTTGGCGATTGATTCCTGGTTGCCAATTTATTCTATTTTCGGTAGAATTAGGCTAGATTGAGGCAAAGGGATGAAGAGCCGTGCCAAGCCCCCGAATTGCTGTGTCCCAAGCGCCCTATATCCGCGACGTTGAGGCCGCTATGGCGCGATCGCTAGAGCACCTGCGACACGCGGCCAGCCGCGGTGTGGACGTTGTCGTCTTTCCTGAGTGGTTCTTAGGACTGAATCCCGTAGAAGTTCTGCCAAGCCGACACACTGACCGCATCAGCCGATTGGCCCGCGAACTCAATGTCATGGTCATTGCCGGGAGCGTGCGTGCGCTAGAGCCTGAAAGCGGCAAGAAGCAGCAGCGGTCCATGGTCATCGAGCCCGATGGAACGTTAGCCGGGTCGCACGCCAAAATGCTGTTTCAGCCAACCGAACGTCCCTGGTTCGAACCCGGCCCGGGGGTCAGCGCCATTTCCACGCGCTGGGGCCGCATTGTGATCTTACCGGGACTCGACGCACTGGAGTCGGAACTCTGGAACGCCACGCTGGATTTGGCCCCTGACTTGGTCGTCATGGCGGCCAACGCGCACACCCTGGTCGAGCGGCGCCAGTTGCAGGAACTGGCCGTGCAACGCAGCCTTGAGATCCATGGCACGGTCGTCCTAGCCCCGCTGCAAGGCCGGTTTTCCGGATCTTCGTATGTTGGAGGGGCTCTCATCGCCCATCAGGGGCGCATGCTGGGTATGGCCACTGAAGACGAAGCTATCCTAATCGCCGGCGATCCGGAGGCTCCGTTGATTCAGTTGGGCGTAACCGACACGACCGCCTACATCCCGCTTTCCCGGCCACTTGCCGGCTCCTTGGATGTTAAGCGGTCTCTTGGTCCGGAGGCGGAAAGGCGGGTGTTGATTGACTGGGGAATTTTAGCCGCGCGGGATCTGCACGCAGCTACCGACGAGCTCATGGCCGTAGCCCGCGACAACCCCCGTTGGGTGTCCCTGGCACCCGCCTGTCCGGGGCAGGCGCAAGAGCTGCGCTATTGGCTTGAGGACGAAGCGGGCGGCGCCTTCGCCTATCCGGGGTTGGAGCGGGTGGCACCCTGGTACGACTCCGTCCGCGAGTTGGGCCAGGTACTGGCGGCTCATCCCAAACCACTGGTCATCCACAGCGGACCGGGACCAGCACCGCTGCGATTTGATGGGCCGGCGTTGTGGGATGAATTCTTGATGGAGTTTCAGCCGTTTCCCGTAATCGTCCATTCCACGGGCCAACGCTCGCCCTATCTAGAAGAAGCGTTGGCGCTTGCAGAACGTCACCCTCAAGTGTTCTTGGAAACGTCACACGTTCCTCTGGGCGCCATCAAGGAGGCCATTAAAACCGTGGGCGCGGGGCGTGTCGTCTTTGGCAGTGGCGGTCTGGCCCAAGACTTTCATCGGGAGTGGGAGAAGATGGAGCGGCTCGAACCGGAGATTTCGGCCGACGCTTTCCAAAAAATCGTCAACCTCAACGCGCGCCGCCTCTTCTTTCAGACGGAAGGCGCCGACCGGCGCGCCCCCGCCAAAGTGCATCCGTTTCGACGGCCAAGTTAGCGCGCATGGTATACTATCACCATAACCGATTTGCATCGAAGGAGGACCCACCATCGCCCAAAGCAGCGTAGCGGACAAAATCCCTGTGGTCGATCTGGCCGGACGGCCGCTAACCCCATGCAGTCCAGAAAAGGCGGCCCAAAACCTCAGAGATGGCTTGGCCACTTTGAGCGCCGACGGCATCCTGCGTCTCAACTATCGCCCCCTGGCTCACCGGCGGATCTATAAACAGGTGCAAAAGCGAGACGGATGGCTGTGTGCCTGGTGCGGAGGTCCCGGAACTACGCTCGATCACGTCATTCCCATCTGTTGGGGCGGTGAAACGGCATTAGAGAACTGCGTCATTGCCTGCCGCGCGTGCAACCACAGCCGCAATAATGCGCTACCCTCCACCTTTGTGAAATGGACCGGATTTCGCCCCAGACACCCTGTTATTCGCGGGATTTTGGCGGACGAGCCGGCAGCACTCCGACGGGCAGAACAAGCGCTGTCGGAAAAGCCATTATCGGCCTGTCTGAGCCGGGAGGAAGCCCAAGTGTGGGTCGCGTTTCACTCCGACACCGTTGAACGGGTTCGGCCCAATCCACCCGAGGCGCCTATGACCCGGTTCAAACCCGAATCCCGCCCCTTTCGGGAGTATTTTGTGCCTTAGGCAATCGTATTCGACTGCCGGCGCATAGAGGATTTGTCCGCAGGCAGCGAGCCATGCCCGCCTGGTAAAAGAGTTCAATTGAACACAATACCTGCGCATTCCCATCCTACGGATACTGCGCCTTCTTAGGCGGCAGCCAAGAGGGGGTCAAGTCCCACGGGGACAGGGCTAGACATGTCAAAACTTTTGTTTTATACTAAGGATATAGGGCTGGAGCGGTCCGAATCCCCCGTCGGGGACTTCCCAGGGTCGTCCACGCCTGGGGAGATCCCATAAGACACGGAAGGCCGGCTTCTCGCGCAGTGGTCAATGAGCCAGGAACCTTCGGCGAGCTTTACAGCGAGTGCTGGCGGAGCGATCCCGGAAACCCCCGCCCGGGTCCGTTAGGATTAGGCGGGGGGAGAGTTCATATCTCATCTACTGTAGAGCTCTACATTATGAGTTATGTGGAGCTCTAACTTATATTGGGTTGGGCCACGAGGCCGTGACACGGCGCGATCCTAGGCCATAGAACTTAACATAACAAGTCGGAGAGTGTCTATGGCAAGCACTTCGGCCTTATGTGTATCCATATCCATACCGGACGTTCGATTACAGGCCATGAATCTGGCGATGAACGGCTGAATTCCTGTCTACCGAGGAAACTTAATGAGGAACCAATGGCAGCGTTATGTAGAGCATGTGAGGCTAGTCGTCACACCGAGATTGAACTCACCTACAGCTCCACATAATTCAAAAAGTATCTTGTTCTTTCTCCGATGGATAGGTTGGTCACCACCGGTAACGAGCCCAAGCCTTCGGGGTTTCACCTCGTCCCCTGCAAACTAGCGGCTCATCATTCGCAACTTTCTCTGACCCGCACGACGGAATAATCGTTCGACAAAACTCCCGCCCGGGATTGACCTCCTGACGGAACACCTGGCACACTACCGATAGTGGTCGAGCGTTCGATTCGAGACTCCCAATCCTGTTTCGTCGCAGGGAACAGTTCGGTGAATGGCTGCAATTCCGTAGCGCCAAGCCGCATTTGGAAAATCGACGAAGGAGAGCGCGTCAAAGGACCCGGGGACGCAAAAGCTCAGTTAGACGCGTTGGACCATTGTTGGCACCAGCCAACCAACAGTCAAGCCGTGTCTAACGAACGCTTATGCGGGCGGTGACGGTAGTCGATTTCACCAACAGAGGAGCTAGAATTGTCGATGCCCCTGTCAAGAGGATTTGGACGCCAGGCTCCCCATCGCTCTGGCTGCCCAGAATGCCCCCCAGTTTAGCCGTCGTACGCACTGCATCCGCAGTGTCATCGAATTTTGTCCAATTCGGTGCCGGGTGGTCAGTGGGCGGCGCGCGAGCATTCCCCGGCGCCGACCGAAAGGAATCTAAACAGTGCCGTTTGGATCCGAATTCTTTCCGTAGAGCCGGGAGCGGCAGGGATTGGCGGAGTCCACGGCGAATCTTACCCCAATCAGATGACGGGAAAGATAAATGAAACTTGCTCAGACAATCCCTATACTGTGAGGAGATGATGTCATGGATCCTGAATTGAAGGCCTATTTGGATGATATGCGTCAAGACATAATGGATCACGCCGAGGGAATGAATCAATCGACCCGGCAGGATCTGACACACCAAATAGAGGCCGTGCGTCAAGATTTAACCCAGCAAATCGCGGAGTCGCGCCAGCATGCGGAGCAACTGAATCAGGATACCCGCCGGGACTTAATTACCCTTGCAGAGCAACTGAATCAGAACACCCGGCGGGACTTAATGGCCCATGCGGAGCAACTGAATCGAGAAACCGGCGTTCTGGTTGAAGATCTCCACCACCAGATCCAACTGCTAGCTGAAGGCGTGACGACCGTCCGTGATCAGTTGGGCCGTATCATCGCCGATCATGAAACCCGAATCGCCCGCTTGGAGCGACGCATGCCTTAATGGCGGACCTGGTTTGATCCGCCAGGGTACCGGCGGAGAGTGTGCCAAGAGATGGCAGATATCGATGACGCCAGTTTCTTCGTGTTCGCCAAAAAGAGTAGACCCTCCTGACGGATGTATTAGCTACCACTACCAGCGTGACAGGTACTACCACGGTCTACGGACATGCGTCTCTCTTATGTTTGGGCTTCGTTTGGTGCGGATGTCAACCCACCATCTAAGGTGGCCGGTCGGATGTCGACCTCATGTTGGATAGTGAGCCGAGTCACGGGGGCGCCGGCGGACTTGATGTTCGCCGTCGAGTAGCTAGGTTTCTGATATGGTTAAGGGATTTCATAATGATATTTCTGTCACGCAGCCGTTTGCTGCTCCGGGCGGTTCGTACGCAGGAGTTCGAAGCACACTCGAACATAGCTTACAGTTAATCAACGACATGGAACTCTCACTCTAACCATAGAGGTGCATCGACATTACATGGTCAGCACTCGCCAGGGCGGTTGGCATGACGAATAACGCATTCGTTCCCCAGCCGCCCCACGAGGTTGCCGTCTCGGGCATGTTGGTGGAGCGACGTCCGAAGACCTGTAGTGTGGCATCGCCGGTCGCATGACCATGCTGATCATTAATCGCCTTGGAATCGGACAAAGGCGTCGGGCCGTTGGTGACGATAGGCCAGGGCGGCCGGGTAGCCAATGTGCTCCTGAAACTGAGCGGAGAGCGCGATGCGACCGGAAAAAATTGCGGTAAGCATCCCTTCGTCTCTGCCACGACGCCAGATCGCATGACCGGCAGCTTTTGTAAAAGCGCTTCGGGATCGAGCGTCGGCTGCCCGGAGAGCATGTCGCGCAACCGACCCGGCTCCACCGCCAAAACTGGAGCCACGAAGCCGACCGTTTCCCAAGTTTCACTCCGACGAGGCGGATACCTTCATGCCGCCAGGCGTTCTTAAGATCGGCCGCCGTTAGCATCACATTTCCTCAGGCTGGGATATGCCCATCAAATTGAGGCCTCGGGTGTTGACGACCAACACCGCCCGAGCCAACGCCAACCGTGCCTGCCGCAAATCCACTGCCACATCCAAAATGCGGTGCTGGCGGTAATAGGCGTGAAAAGCAGCGGCCAACCCGGTTAAGTACTTGGGCAAGTGCTGCGGTGCCCGCTCACCGGCAACCCGGGCGACCACCTCCGGAAAACGGGCTAAGCGCACAATCAAGTCCCGTTCTTCGGGCTCAGTCAATAAGCTCACGTCAAACGGCACATTCGGTTCGCCCATCGCCTTCCATTGGCGAAGGATGCTGTGGATACGGGCCCCCGCATATTGCACGTAATAGACTGGGTTGTCCGACCCTTTCAATACGGCCAAATTTAAATCAAAATCCATCGGCGTGTGCGGCGCACGTTCTAACAGAAAAAACCGCGCCGGATCTACCCCGGCTTCTTCGATAAGGTCCTCCAGCGCCACGAACGTGCCTCCGCGCTTGGACATCCGTACTAGTTCTTTCCCGCGTAAGAGGCGCACCAACTGGATCATCAGAATCTCGAGCCGTTCGGGCGGGTAACCCAGAGCTTCTACCACTGCCCGCATGCGGTTAACGTAGCCGTGATGGTCCGGGCCCAATAAATCGATGACGTAATCAAAGCCGCGATCAAACTTGTCGGCGTGATAGGCAGCATCGGGAACGAAATAGGTAAAGGTGCCGTCAGAGCGCACCATGACCCGATCCTTGTCGTCCCCAAAATTGGTCGAGACGAACCACCAGGCTCCGTCGCGCTGAACCAGAAGACCTCGCTGGCGCAGCCGCTCGATAATCGCTTCGGGTGCGCCCGCGTCACGCAGCTCACGTTCCGAATACCAGCGGTCAAAAGTGACACCGAACTCTCGGAGTGCCTTTTCATGCCCTCGGCGAATTTGCTCAGCCGCCCACGCCCCGAGTCGGGGATATTGGTCCGTCTTAATGGACTTGGGGTCGAGATCAGGATGTTCCACGCGGTACACTTTGGCCAAGTCTTTCACATACTGGCCGGGGTAGACGTTTTCCGGCCAGGTGGACTCGACATCTTCGCCGCCAAGTTCTCGCAATCTGAGCGCCAAGGCATGGCCCAGCGTGGCAATTTGATTGCCCGCGTCATTCACGTAAAACTCCCGCCACACCTGAAACCCCGCGGCGCGCATCGTCCGCGCCAGCGTGTCACCGACGGCTGCGGCCCGACCGCTAACCACCACCATGGGGCCGGTAGGGTTGGCGGATACGTATTCCAATAACACCCGCTGGTCCGCACCGATGTTGCTATTGCCATAGCTTTCGGGGCGGGAGACAATGTCCGGAATAATTTGGGCCAGCCAGGCTGTGCGAAGCACAAAGTTGAGGAAGCCGGGGCCCGCTACTTCAACCGATTGCACCGCCGCAACGTCCTCCCAAAGAGGCGACAACCGATCCAAGAGCTCTCGCGGCGGAATTTTTGTGCGCCCCTTGATTTTAAGCGCAAAACTTGTAGTCAGGTCTCCGTGCCCCGGCTCTGTGGGAACCTCCAAGCTCACAGCATCGGCCGCGTCCTCAAATCCCTGGCTGGCCAAAAAGTCAACAATGACCCGCCGAATCGCTTGGCGGGCCTCATCCAATCGCGATACGTGCCCCATCGCGCTCCTCCTCAGCGATAAATTGCAAGCAATGCTTCCCGCACAATCTTAGCGGTTAAGACGGCCGACCGCTGCGATATATCGTTGGCCGGCATCGTTTCCACCACGTCCATGCCTACCACATCGAGATCCGACAACAGGCGAACCGCCTGCAGGGCTTCCCCGGCGGAAATGCCGCCCGGCTCCGGGGTGCCGGTGCCCGGCATAAAAGCCGGATCGATCACGTCAACGTCCATCGTGACATAGATGGGGCGGCCCTTCAACTCGGGCAAACATTGTAAAAACGGTTGAAGCACCTGGTGGGGATAGAAGTGCGAAGTCCGCCGGGCGTATTGCACCTCGTCTCTGGTGGCGGAACGGATGCCGAATTGATAGAGGTGTTGGGGCTCTAGCTGCTCCGATACCCGGCGCAGCACGGTGGCATGGGAGAGGCGCTCGCCTAAGTACTCATCGCGAAGATCGGCATGCGCATCAAAGTGCACCACGGTCACGTCGGGGTATGTCCGAACGACCGACTGGATTAGCGGCAGGGTCACCAAATGCTCCCCGCCCACCGCTAAAAATCGCTTGTTTTGCGATAAAATCCAGGACGAGATGTCGCCAATGCGGCTGAGACTCTCGGTAACATTGCCGAATGGGAGTTCCAAGTCGCCGCCGTCGAAGATAGCTAAGTCCTCAAGGTCACGGTCGAGGGCTAACGAATAGGTTTCGATCCCGTACGAGGCTTCGCGTACCCGGCCCGGGCCAAACCGCGCTCCCGGCTGAAACGACCCGGTAAAATCCATGGGAATACCAAAATAAAGCCACTTCGCCTGCGCCAGGTCGGCATTCAATCCTAAGAACCGATCCTGCTTGATGAGCCAATTCACGCCATCAGCTCCTCGACAAAGCGCGGTAGCACAAACGCTGCGGTCTGCAGGTCCGGCGTCCAATAGCGGGTTTCAATGTTCGTCCCCATTGTGCGAGCGGATGGTGCCGTCGGATGATTGGAAGCCATTAAAAAGCTCCAGAAACCGCTGGGGTAGGTAGGGATGGCTGCGCAATAGAGCCTTACCTCGGAAAAGGCCGTGCGCATGCCGTCACGCATCTGCCGAATCAAGTCCTGGTGCAAAAACGGCGATTCCGACTGGGCTACCAAAATACCGTCTTGGGTCAGCGCGCCGGCAATCGTTTGATAGAACTGTGCCTGAAATAAACCTTGGGCGGCGCCCACCGGATCAGTGGAATCAACAATAATCACGTCGAGATCCCGCGCATTTTTCACCCACTCGATACCGTCAGCATAATGCACATGCGCACGAGGGTCTCCCAAGGCGACGGATATCTCGGGAAAGTACTGTCGGGCGGTATCGACCACCTCCGCGTCAATCTCCACCAAATGCGCTTCCTCTACCGTCGGGTGCTTTAATATTTCGCGAATCGCTCCGCCGTCACCACCCCCGATGACCGCCACTTTTTTGGGAGCATCCAGCATGAACAGAGGAACGTGGGTAATCATCTCATGATACACGTATTCATCGCGCGCCGTGGTTTGCACGGCACCGTCCAGGGCCAAAAGACGGCCATAGGTTTCCGTTTCCACCACCAAGAGTTCTTGAAAACCGGTGGTTTTTGATTGTAGTACCGAGTGAATGCGAAGGCCCAGACTTAACGAGTCGGTTTGGTATTCGGTAAACCAGGTCTCCGATTTGCCCGTGCGCCCTAGTACCATAGGGCCACCGCCGCAAGCGCGCAACCAATTGAGATGACGCGATGCTCGACCGCACGCACAATCACGCGCTCAATTTGACGACCCCGCGCCTTAAACGCGTCCCGGGCCATTTGTTCAACGGTGTGTTGCGCATCCTCACGCGAGCAATGGCCGGAAAACTCCATAATCACGCCGTATTCGTCGGGTCCACCCAGCGCTACGGCTACAGCGGCGGAAATTGTTTGGCCGGGCTCCTCGGAGGTGATAGTGCCATAAGCGGTCGGTATGAGACTGCCGGGTTCGGCATAAAACTCGGCCTCCTCACGGGCTCCAGGGGGCAAGATAGAACTTACCCGGACCAGGTTAAGATTGCCAATCCCCGCGTGTAAAAGCGCATTGTCAAACGCGTTAAGCCGGGTGGGCCCTTCGGCCGAGCCCGCCAAAACGGTAAATTTTCGGGGTACCGGTACCACCGTTTCCGTTTCAATCCCCTCCCCGATAGCAACTTGCGGGAGATGCGGAGCTCCCATCAAGGTCAACTCCGCCGATAACCTTGGCTATTATAGCAGACGCGCGCCAAATCAATAAATATGGCTCACGAGTAGCTCTTATATTTGCCGGCATACTAGCGTTAGGAAAGGAGGGCGCTTGTGGCCAGGCGACGGGGACGCCATCAACAGTCGAATTCCGGGTGGTTCAAGGCGCGCCGGGACCGGATTTTGTCTAAAATCACCGGCACCGGGGCGGTCGTGAGCCTCCCCGCGCTTGTCATCGTTGTGGGAGTGGTGTTAATCCCTACCGCCTGGGTATTTCTTCCTGCACCCAACCTTCCCGCAGATACCACGATTTACGATCAGCACGGTCACCTGGTGAGTGTATTGTATTCGTCCGTCAACCGCATGCCGGTCAGCTACCAGCAAATCCCGGCAGCCATGCAAAATGCGCTGGTCGCGATTGAGGACGACACCTTTTGGGTCGAGCCCGCCCTGGACCCGGTGGGCATCGTCCGGGCCGCCTCGGTTGATCTGCTTCATCATCAAATCCTCCAAGGCGGCAGCACCATCACCCAACAGTTGGCCAAGAACTTATACCTTTCCGACCGACGCACGTTCACGCGCAAAATTAAAGAACTCTTTATTGCGCTGAAACTCTCGACCATTTACTCCAAGCAGCAGATTATCACCATGTACCTCAACGACGTGTACTTCGGCGAGGGTACCTACGGCGTTGAGGCGGCGTCCCAGCGATATTTTGGCCATTCCGTTTCCACACTGACGCTTCCCGAAGCCGCCCTCTTGGCAGGCGTCGTCAACGCGCCCAGCTATTATGATCCGCTGGTGAATCCCCGAGCGGCGTTCGCACGCCGCAATCTCGTTCTGCAGCAGATGGCCAAGCTGCATTACATTAGCCCGTCCCAAGCACGCGCCGCCGAGGCATCGCCGCTGGGGCTCAACAGCACGACGCCGCTGGGGGATCGTGCGCCCTTCTTCACCGAGTTCGTGGCGCAGCAGCTCAGCCAAGCCGACCCCGGCATCGGAACGACGCTGGAGACTGGCGGTTATCGAGTCACCACCACCATG
Source organism: Bacillota bacterium (assembly GCA_021820965.1). Classification (GTDB taxonomy): domain Bacteria; phylum Bacillota; class Sulfobacillia; order Sulfobacillales; family Sulfobacillaceae; genus Sulfobacillus_B. The sequence goes on from JAKACZ010000004.1 coordinate 131,337, forward strand.
GACTGGCCAAGCCAATTAGCCGCTCAGAGCGATGTGGCCGCTTACGCACCGATTAACGGCCGCGTCAACGGTGTGTACGAGCCGCAGACCGCACTGGTGGCCATCAATCCGCAAAACGGGTATGTGGAAGCATTGGTGGGAAGCGACAGCTACCGAAACTCCACGTATAACCGTGCTGTGGAAGCGTCGCGGCAGCCCGGATCGGCGATGAAGTATTTCCTTTATACCACCGTCATTAACATGGGGTATTCCACGTCCGCCATCAAAGATTCGGCACCGGTCCGCTATCCGGCCGGCAATGGTCAGTGGTATGTCCCCCATAATTTCGGCCACGTGTACAACGGGCCGCTGCGAATCCGCCGCGCCATTGCGCTTTCCGATAACATCGTGGCGATTAAGTGGATGCACACGGTCACACCCCCGCGTATGATTGCCATGGCTCATTCCATGGGCATTACCAGTCCGCTAGCCGACAATCTCACCACGGCGCTGGGCTCATCCTCGATTACTCCGTTTGAAATGGCGCGCGCCGTATCGCCGCTAGCTAACGGGGGCTTTCGGGTCAAGCCTCTAGGGGTCTTAGAAGTCCGGGATTCACAGGGACGGGTCATCTATCATGCCCAGCCACAGCTCACCCGGGTGATACCCCCCCAAGTTGCGTATGTGGTGCAAGATCTCTTTCATGCGCCGCTTACGAGCCCGGAAGGAACCGCCCATGACCTGGAACCGATTTTAGGGGGACGGCCGGCCGCCGCAAAGACCGGCACGTCATCACAGCAAAAGGACAGTTGGCTGGTGGGATTCACACCGCAGTTGGCCGCAGCCGTCTGGGTCGGCAACGACAACAACACACCGATTGGGCTGACGGGCGATCGTGGGGCCGGACCTATCTGGGCACACTTCATGGCGGATGCTTTAGTCAATACACCGCCTGCCAACTTTAAACAACCCAGCGGCGTTGTCTGGCGCTCGGTCTGCCTGGATACGGGTCTACTCGATAACGGGTGCTGTTCGACGTACCAAGAAGTCTATGTCAAAGGCCACGAACCTACGGAAGTCAGTCCTGGCTGTGGAAGTGGCTCATCCGGCGGCTCGGCCAACCCGGGATTAGGAACATCGAACATTTTAAAGTCGATATTGAATTCCATACCGTAAACAGATAAATGGCCACGAGCATTTCTGATATACTTTAGTATGGTCATGCAGGAACGGCTCCATTGCAGAAGAGGAATTGTTGGAAATCTTCTACTATTGTCCGTCATTCCGTTCTTGCTTGATTAGGAGGCTCGGAATAAGCCCAACCCAAAGTGTGATCCGGATCCTAAACTGAGCGGGCCGTTTACCGGATGAGAAAACGTAATCCTCCAAAAGCTTCCCGTTCGGTCCGGCGCCGAGCGTTTTAACGGGGAACGGTCCCGACGGAAGTCGCCGACCGTTAGTGTGCGGCCACGTACTGTGATGTTCTTGACTTCTGAAAGCTCTACAATGCTAGGGAGGAACCCCATTAATTCCAGCTCTTTGTTCAGTTGATCGGCGGGTCCGAACGTGCCGTGTTTTTTTCGGTGCCACGGGTGCAGGTACGGTGTGGCAGACATCCATACGCTGGATGGTCCTATTAGGCCGTTAGTACCAGCGAAATCCGAGGTGCTCCCCATGGTTTGCAAAATGAGTTCAATGCCAAGTGGGAAAAGGTAGCGAAGGCGCTTCAGAGACTCCTGAATCCGTTGCGACAGTCCTCCCCGGACAAAAACCAGAATGTGGTCAATCGCTCCGTCACCATCATCATCTTCGGGGAGAAAATAGGCGTGGCGATGCCCTTTAGCTGGAAATGGTCCGTCATGGCCGCTTATTTCACTGGGCAAGATTCCTGAGGAACTACAAACGGCCATCACGGCTCGTCGAAAACTCGCAGATACCCGCACCGACTCCCCAACAGATAAATGGGAGTTAGACAACACCTCAAACCGCGCGCACGTTATTGCGTTGCTTGAGAACTCATCGCCGTCAGTCCTAAAAATCGATGGGCTATTTGGCTCCATGCTTGCACCTCACGTTCAATTGAGCCGCTTCTATGAGAATAGGGGCTCGGCTCTGGTGAAATTCATAAGCTTATTGACGCTAATTCGACGGGCGACAAAGACATGTTCAACCCCCAAGTGCTGCAGGCCGTGTTCTTCCCAAAGATCGGGATGAGAAAACAATGCGCGTATGGTTGGCAAGGTTGCCGGGTCTCTCCAAATGGGCCATGCAAACTCAAATCCCCCTGATTTGTACCTTCCTCCCAAAACCATCACCTGAATCTTAGTTCCACGCGGATGCGGCACTACGGTTAGGGAAGCCAATCCAATAGCCGCCAAAACATTTGCCCCGAGCTGGGTGTGGCCCTTGTATGCGTTAGCCGTTGGATCACCGGCCATGAGGGCGTAACGTACATCCTCTTTCGGATCCCAACGAAACGACGATGATAAGTCGTCTTGACGTCGCCACGGGTGGAATAAAGTGTCTTTGAGATTCTCAATGCGGGCCGCATGGTCGTCAACGCTGGTATTGCTCCCCCGATGTCCTTCAACAACATGATTAAGGCGTTCCAAAAAATGTTGGTGGCCTCCTCCATGCAACAAACATAATGGCGTGGGAGCAACTCTCCCTGGTTTCCCGCTTTCGGCCAATTCGTTCATGAGAGAACTCAGGAGATCGACGCGCTCACGCGCCACAGGTCCAGCCGCACGCGCCGCCTCAGCCAGCAGCCGACCCGCCTCTTTTAAGCTGTAGTCAACATCCTGGCGACCGTCAAACGAGTATGCGGCAGCCAATGTCCTCAAGCCTTGGTCGATTCGAGTGGCCAAGGCCTGTTGATCGGCAGAACCTCGCAGATGAACCAGCGGTCGAAGCGGTGGATTACTAAGATCCCATCCAATGCGGGGACACCACCGATCAGTGGTCGGGTCTTTTGCATCGGCCGCGTCCAAGGCAGTGGCCACCCCTAACAGTGCGAGAATGGCAAGCAGGTTATCCGGTTCTAGTCCGTCAAGGCGGTGTACCATATTCATCAGTCAACGCGACCTCCCTTCATCGTCCGTTCCCGTTCGGAAGCTCTATGATCCGAGAGCCGAAGGATAGATTCCAAGCGAGCTAGTCCCCAGACGCCATAGCGATACTTAAGCCTCTGATGGAGGCCGGCCCAATCCGTTCCGTCATATGTGTAGGCTAATGATTGTGGCCCTGGACCCGGTACAAGGGTGATCGGTTCCCCCAAAACCGGCGGCAAATCGGTTCGCAGTTCCTCATCCTTGGGGTCGACATGCGGGAAGAACGGCCGTCCCCATCCGTGATGAGTCCCCACCAGCCAAACCACGAGCTCAGGATCTGTTGCGTCTCGGAGGGATGGGTGGCGGACCGCGAGCCTGACTGAAAGAGCTTCATGGCGCCATTTGGGCGGGAGCCCGACACGATTACCGGATGCGTGAAATGCAAAGGCGGCGGACTTTGCCAGCACCAAATCCGGGTCGGGTCCCAGCGGATCGCCATAGGCCAACAAAGCTTGGAACCGCGGATCCGCCTTCCCGATGTCGTGAAGGTAGCCAGCAATGGCCAAGTCCTGGGCTAACTTCTCCCCTAGCCCAGCAGCCTTCGCGAAGCCCTTCGCCAATTGAGCCACGTCCGCAGAGTGCTGTTCAAGCTTCACGGCCACGCCCTGCATCGATCCGGTGACGTCATCTTCTGTGGAGATCTGAGGACCGTCCTCATCGACAGCGGCATCCTTCAGGCCAAATGGTGCAACGAATACAGCCCCTCTTGGAAGCCCACCACCATCGGAATGCCCGTAGAGGTCGGCGAATATCGTGACCCATTTCCGTGCCCGATCCAGGCTCTGCAAACGGTTCCGGATTTCGTCGGGAAGATCCAAACCAAGGATAGCGTCGCGCATATCGCGCCACTTACGCGTTTGGCTTACCGAGAGAAGCACGCTAAGACGGTCTAACTGTGGTGATGGTATGAGCCCAGGGCCAACGCGCACGGTGAAGTACTTGCCCGCAAAAGGTTCCGCGGCCTTGTCGGCTACGTCCACCACCGGTTCTTTACTGCTAGGATTCCAACCGAACTGGTCAACCCCTCCGTACTCTGCCGGTATAACAATGGTATCGCCGGGTCGAATGGCTGAGGGCTCCACCCAAGCCGATCGATCGTCATCTCCTGCCCACCGAAAGACTAGCTTCTTGGTGCCGTGATTACCTTCCGCAAGGCTCGGCGACTCTATTTCTGGTATGTCAGCAAGATTTTCCAAAGCATCGTCATCGATCTGTAGCCATCGCTGAATCGCCCAAGCCGGCAGCTGAATCGATTCGGCAGCGCGAGGAGGAACAATAGATAAAAGCCTCCGAACGTCGTTTTTCACTCGATCTGTTTGTGCGATGTCCTGCCGCCAAATAGCGGATACCGATGCAGGTTGCCTGTTCGGCCCGTGGAGATAGAAGTCGATCTCCGGATCAGGAAATGGAATAGGGGAAGTTTGTGACAGCAGATCCAGGTGACTAGGCAACAAAACAGGCGCGTTTTGTTTCGGTGAAAGGGCCTCTTCGGGCGGTACCAGCCGCTCGGCCATTGCCGACAAGGCCGCCAGGCCAAAGTCCACTGTCGGACTCTCCTCAACGGACGCCTCAGATTCCGCGAGTTGTCGCAAATACTCCCAGCATGCCGCGATAGCATCGCCGTATATGGGATCCGGAGTTGCGCCCTTGCCAACTTCCTCAGACGCCACGATTGCGCCGTAGCACGCGATGGCCCTCCCCCCACGGTTCAGCCTGCCGAATCGCTGGCGAAGGGAGTCTAGGGGAGCGGCGTCACTGATCATGCCATCCACATCGATGTCCACCCCCGCTTCGAGGCATTGAGTAGCGACAATGATCAAAGGTTTTTGTCGATTGGACATCCCAGAGTCTTTGTTCTGCATGGTTCGAAGCGGTTCCAGTTTCATGGAGAGCTCGTCTCGGTCAATGGGTCTTGCCGGGCCAACCATGAGAATGACTTCGGCATTAGTGCCTAACCTTTGCTGCAAGCCGTCGAACACCGACCTCGCACGAGCAACGCGGTTTAATACTACGCCCAGGGACGGGTTTTTAATCCCGTTCTCCTGAAGAATTTTGAGGCCGCGGATGGCTTCAGCAATAATGGCTGAGATACGGTTGGCGCCCGCCTTCGGATCGTTTTGTGAGACTCTAACCTTTGGCGCGTCCGATTTGGCTGACGTCGCGGCCAGGACTAGACGCACGGGTTTGCGCGCATTCCATCGCCTAGCTAGAACCGGATTGTCGTAGTCTTCCCGTTCGAGCTTGAACGTGGGTGACAGAGATTCGCGGGGAGTCGCAGAAAGCACTGATACTCCCCAGGGACCCGCCGCTTGATGGTTCTCAACCCACGCAGGCCCACGATAGTGATTCACCCATTCTAGGGTTTGACGGAATGGTTCGGCCAAGTGTGCCTCATCGAGCAGTATGCGACAATCGGATCCTAGGAGGCCCGCCTGAACGGGTTTGGAACGATCGGAAATACCGTATCCTCGAAAGAGGAGGCGCGAACCCACTTGGTCCACGGTGGAGCACAAAATTGTCGGCTGTGTCGGTGTGCGGGCCCAATCGTCCTCCCGGGGCACTCCGCCTCTCAGCCGGCGCGCAATAAGAGGCCTGCAATCGTACGATAAAAGTCGCAAGCGCTCCGATACCAACCGGCATATCGGGCGGCCCGCCGGGTCAAGAAGCCTGGATTCCAGCACGCGCGCCAATGTGAAGGCGTCATCCACAATGAGCCGGCGGTCCACGGTAAAAATAATGCGAGTTGGCGCGGACCGCCGCGGACCGAAATCAGCTTCCAACGCGAGATGAAATACGGCAATGATCATGGTGGCGGTCTTCCCCGATCCAGTCGGAAGACTCAGCACATCAGGCCATTCTCCGGTCTCTACAATCTGCTTGGCCAGTCTTTCTTGCCAGGGGAAGGGCGGGTGCGCAAAGATCTCTTGGAAAAAAACCGGGAAGTCATCAAGAGTCAGTTCTCTCCCGCTCATTGAACGGCCCTCCTCGGGATATCGTCAATTGGCAAGCAAAGTCCCATGCCCATGAAGCGCCCAGCGCCCAAAATAACGGGACCTTCTACTGGCTGGGAGAACCGAACGACAATATGCGTCAACGGGCGACGGGCGAGATGAGGGGGTAGCTGCCAACGGGTCCACTCAGGTTCCTTACGTCCCGCCCGCGCAGGTGGAGCTCCCTCAATGGCCGAGTACACGCTCGGAATTACTGATGGGCGCGAAGCACCGGCCACTACGCTGTCGGGGTCAGGCAATCCAATGTACCTGCAGGCCTCGACAATTTGCCCGACGATCTCCTGGTGACGGGCTTCACCCTGTTTCTTGGGGAATCGGTCCAACACGATCGGAGTCACGGTACCAAACGTGGTGCCGCCGACCGTATAGCGGGAAGGATCCACCGAAGCGCGGCCAGGATATGAGGTGAGTACCAACTTGAACTCCTTCACGTTGCCGTGGAGCGGAAACCTCATTGTTATAATCCTCCGGCCGTCCGCTTGGCGGTGGGAGAGTGCGCGCATGACTTTCAGAAAGACGGGGTCCTTTAAGATGGCGCTTCCTTGGGAAGGAACCAGACCCAGACCCAAAAGATGACCATCCGCATGGGGAAACCCGACAAATGCCAAAGGCACAATGGCCATGTGGGACCCTCGACCTGGTAGGCCGCCTTCTCCATGCCCGCTTATTTCTTCGGGGATTCGATTACCGAACCCGACGTCCCGGTACGCTGACATGATGAGTGAACGTAGTTCTTGCGCCACCAACGCATGGGCACGAAGATCAAAGATGCCCTCACCTGCGGATTCGAGTAAAAGCCAATCGGACCCAAAGCTTGGTCGCGGCTTTATCGGCCCGGCAAAGGCAGCTTCCACCTTAACTATGTCGCCTCGGCTCGGTCGCCGACCCGAATCGAATGCATCCCGCAGTTGGGCAAATCTTCCGGGGTAAATGCGCCGCTTAGGCATGTCGAGCCCGTCCAACTCGACCAGGTTATCGGCCAACATGAATCGGCACCGGGTTAAACTGGCCGAATGGCCAATATAAGAGGTGTCTGCTCCTAGGGACATGAGAGCTGAATAGACGGCCTGGTTGCATAAAACTCCTGGCCAGATCAACCGGACGATGCTGCTCTCCGGTCGCACCGCCGGAAAGCGTCTCGGTTGGCGCCAACGCAGCATCGGCGACACCGTTTTTAATTTTCCCTTACTTCGCCTGCTCGTGAATGATGACGGATCATTGGGTGGAACATAACTGATTACCGATGTTCGAGGCTGCGCAGGCGAAGCCTGGATCATAGGCGGTGGTAATTGTTCAAGCCACTCCAATGCCTGAACTTCCGCGCTATTCTTACCGCGGTAGGCCCAGGTCGCGACTAAGGCGGAAAAAACTCTGTCCGGCTGTGGGGGCCATTCCGAAACCGAGCTTTCGGGACCCACGGCCGAATAGGACATGCCATTTAGGTACTCAATTTCTAACATCAGTGTCATTGGTCGTCCGCCTCGCCGCCCTTGCCCGCCAGAGCCAATCTTTGACTCTGACGAACAATCTCCACCAGCTTTGACTGGGGGAATAACCGTATGGGTTCTGCCTGCAAATGAAATCCGCTTCCGAGGGCGGCTTCGTATGCGGCGTGGTAGAGGGAGAGGGCATTGTCTCGACCAACGGACACTTCCTCCGTCGATCCATCCGGGTGCACCACTTCAAATGGCGCACGGCCTTCTGCCACCAAGTCACAGCGCGACCGAAGCGCGTATCCTTGAAGATCTTGTTCTAAAATCGCTAGAATGCCCAGAGAAGCTAGTAGGGCGCGCGCCGCTGAATCACGGGCGTCCGACCCGAAATGCAGTCTCCGAAGTCCCGCAAAGCTCAAAACAAACATGTGCTCGGCATAATCGCACGTGACCCCCAGCGGCTCAACCGATGGCGCAATGTTGCCATGGTTAATTTCCGATGGCCGAACTTTCTTGGCGTTCTTACCAGCGCGGTCCTGGTCGACATCCCATCCGGCGTCACTCTTATATACCTCGACACCTTTTAATACACCCAGAGGATCGATGCGGCTCCCCGTGCGGCGAGCCGCTGTTCGATACACGACCTCACTGGTCCGCGAGTTAACGTGTTTTTCCACCGGGACTCCGACAGCGACAATCTCGGACGTTAGGCATCGCGCGAATTTGGCCCCCATCCCCCCTCCTGCGCCGGTGGAATGCCAGGAGCCAAATAAGAGCGCGGTGGGCGAAACTTCCAAGATCGCTGAGGAATCCACAGCACTTGCCGAGGCCAGTCGGACACCGAGGTCGCTCTGCATGAAAGGAGAAGAGTCTAGCAGGCTATCTCGAAAAATAGCATCGTACACACGATGAGGCGCATCTAGTGAAGTGATTTCCGGCACAACTCCCGGCAAGTCGGACTCCGTAAAGTCGACCACCAGGTAGGGCAACCGCAACAGCTCCTGTTGGGCAAGCCCAAGCAATGACTGCTCAAGGCGGTTGGCTTGCGATTGTACGCTGTCAAGCAGGACGCACCACACGTCATTGCCTTCGATGCGGCGGATCTCGTACACATGACGAGGTGGCTCGCCGTTTTGTTCGCCGGGATAGGTGGGGGGGAAAATTTTATCCCCCTTCCCGCCGACCGGCTGAAGGTGTTGGCGCCGACGTAAAGCGGCATCCTCAACCACTGTAGACATCAACTCACTTAAATCCACTTTAAACTCCCCCTTTTGTAACGTTGTTTCCTACAATTCCTCTTTATGGCAACCTGTTTACTGTATTAGGAGTTTTGCCACTTGTCAACCTTTAGCTTATAATTTGAAAACGCGAACCATCTATCATGGGAGGCGGGAACTACGTCAAAAGTACAAGAGCCGTTGTCTGGCGATGTCGGCCTGATTCCTGTTCGAATGTTGGCGGAATATGTGTATTGCGCCAGGCTAGCCTATCTTGAATGGATTCAGGGGGAATGGCAAGACAATGTTGACACCGTTGAAGGAGCAATTGTGCATCGACGTGTTGACCATGCATCCGGCTCGCTGCAAGAGCCCAACGAGGAATACCGTCAGATTGTTCAGTCGCGAGCCGTCCACATGACGTCAGGCTCGTTAGGACTGACCGCCGTCATGGATCTAGTGGAACAATCGGATCGGCGGGTAGTCCCCATCGAATATAAGAAAGCCTTCTGTCCGGAAGCTGGACCATATAAGTCTGAGCAAATCCAGGTCGCTGCTCAGGCTCTCATTCTGCAGGACAATGCCTACCAAGTCGATCGAGCAGCCATTTATTACGCCGGTTCGCACCGTCGTGTGGACGTGCAAATTACCGATGATTTGATCAATGAAACACGCCAGGCGATCGAGGGGATCCGCACACTTTCCTCAGCCGAGACTCCCCCTGATGTTCTTACCGACAGTCCAAAGTGTCCGCGATGCTCCCTGGTAGGCATTTGTCTCCCCGATGAAACGAATCTCTTGCAGCTGCAAGAATCCGAGTCCATTACTGATGCGTCCAAGCCAAAAATGCGTCAGCTGATACCACCTTTGTACGTTGCCCATCCCCTGTATCTCACCCAGCCCGGTACCAGTCTTGGAAAGTCGGGAGGGAGGCTTCAGGTCAGAGACCGTAAGGTGGTATTGACTGAAGCCCGTATAAACGAAGTCGATCATGTCTCAATATTTGGAAACGTTCAGATATCGACTCAAGCCCTTCAAACCCTTATGGAGGCGGGAATCCCCGTCACATATTTCTCGGGAGGAGGCTGGTTTTACGGGTACAGCATCGGGGCACTGCATAAGAACGTGCTCTTGAGGAAAGCACAGTTCCATACAGCAGACGACCCCGCGCAGTCGCTGGCCATCGCCAGAGAAATCATTTACGGAAAAATATCGAACAGCCGCACCATCTTGCGCCGTGACGCCCAACGACTGCCCGACGACGTTCTCGGCACTCTAAAGGCACTGGCGACAAAGGCATTGCGAACGTCATCTTTGGCAGAATTGGTTGGAACGGAAGGGGCGGCAGCCCGTATCTACTTCCAACATTTCCCGCACCTGCTGAAGCGGGCTCTGCCGTTCGAATGGACTGGACGCAACCGCCGTCCTCCCAAGGATCCGGTTAACGCACTGCTGTCGCTTGGATATTCCTTGCTTACTAAACAAGTTACGATCATATTGTACGCGATTGGTTTCGATCCCTTTATGGGCTTCTTGCATCAACCTAAATATGGGAAACCGGCTCTGGCTCTCGACCTGCTTGAAGAGTTCAGACCCCTGATTGTAGATTCCGTGGTCGTCACCACTATTAACACCGGTGAGCTCACGGAGAGCGATTTTATCATACGCAACGGCGCAGCAACTCTGACACAGAGTGGACGACGCACATTCATAGAAGCATTTGAGCGACGGTTAGATACAGAAGTCACTCATCCTATATTTGGTTACCGAGTTAGTTACCGCCGCATCCTCGAGATCCAGGGACGTTTGCTGGGTCGGCTGTTGTTGGGCGAAATTGCCCAATACCCATCGTTTAGGACGAGATAGCAATGAAGAACGTATATATCGTATGCTACGACATAACCGACAGCACACGCTGGAAAATCATATTCCGCCTAATGAAAGGCTATGGCGATGCAGTTCAGCTATCAGTGTTTCGATGTGCTCTTACTCCGGAGTTGCATCTTCGCTTGGTTGACGACTTGAGGCACAGTATTAATGAAGACGAGGATAAGGTGCTAGTTATCGATCTGGGACCATTAGATGGCCGAGGGGACAAAGCCATGACGATCCTCGGTAAGCCAATCATGGACGTGCGCCGTGGTCCAATTATCTTATAGGTGGTGTAAAATAGAGTGGGACGTTGACAATTGCGAGAGGTCACGCTGTGCGTCAGTTCTGGGAGTCTCTCGCATTATACTGGTCATGAGGGATAGGGATGTTTGAGAACCGCCACAGACGCGCAAGACGGTATGTATTCGCACACGTATCAATACCCGCTCGCGGTAGTGCATTGCAGACCAAGTGTCACAAGGTTCGCGAGGCGAGCGGTTTCCACGGTTGAGAAACCGTGGCTCCATTGAAGGGCCATCCAGCCGGGTCCAGACCGGGTTCGCCCATTGTGTTTCCACGGTTGAGAAACCGTGGCTCCATTGAAGGAACCCGGGATAAGCTGCCCTGTCGGGCGCTATGCCGGTTTCCACGGTTGAGAAACCGTGGCTCCATTGAAGGGGCTGGGTCGTCGCCGGCGTCTGGTACGGGTTTTTGGTTTCCACGGTTGAGAAACCGTGGCTCCATTGAAGGTCCTCGCGAAAAGCTGCAGCCATCTCGCGCACGACGAGTTTCCACGGTTGAGAAACCGTGGCTCCATTGAAGGATCGTTTTCAACCTCGGCCAGAATCTCGGTCACGAATGTTTCCACGGTTGAGAAACCGTGGCTCCATTGAAGGTCAGGGTCTGCGGAGGCATATCCGTGACGAGTATTTGGTTTCCACGGTTGAGAAACCGTGGCTCCATTGAAGGCCGGACTGACTGGGATTTCGCCCGTTTCCGGATTTGCGGGTTTCCACGGTTGAGAAACCGTGGCTCCATTGAAGGCGATGTAAAATCCTTGCATGATGCTATCGACAGGGAGTTTCCACGGTTGAGAAACCGTGGCTCCATTGAAGGCGCACCAAGGCCGTTTGGCTTTCAAACGTTGGTAAGTTTCCACGGTTGAGAAACCGTGGCTCCATTGAAGGATCAACGAGGCTGAATGGCGCCTCATCCATGAGGGTGGTTTCCACGGTTGAGAAACCGTGGCTCCATTGAAGGAATACTTTGCAACAAGTCGGGTCAAATAGCGAATGGGCGTTTCCACGGTTGAGAAACCGTGGCTCCATTGAAGGCCGATCACATCCGGCACGCTGAGCACCAGATCAATCCCCGTTTCCACGGTTGAGAAACCGTGGCTCCATTGAAGGGCATAGGCCGCCTGCGCCGAATTCATCCCGGGTATGGTTTCCACGGTTGAGAAACCGTGGCTCCATTGAAGGAGGCAGAATTCCTTGGTCCGAGACCGCATCCCTGGGGTTTCCACGGTTGAGAAACCGTGGCTCCATTGAAGGTTGATGCCCAGCCAGATCAACGCGGCGCCCGGCAGGTTTCCACGGTTGAGAAACCGTGGCTCCATTGAAGGAATTTGGACGCAATCATCCGGACCCGCTCCACCCCGGTTTCCACGGTTGAGAAACCGTGGCTCCATTGAAGGGGATCGGCGTCCGCCTTTAACGTCTATTCCGGGAAGTTTCCACGGTTGAGAAACCGTGGCTCCATTGAAGGGCTTGAATGACCCAGCGGCCGCCTTGCGGGTCGGTAGTTTCCACGGTTGAGAAACCGTGGCTCCATTGAAGGGCCCATGCCGGCACGCGTTTGTACTGCACCAGAATGGCGTTTCCACGGTTGAGAAACCGTGGCTCCATTGAAGGTGGAAAGATGAGATGACTACCGGCCCGCCCGGAGGGCGTTTCCACGGTTGAGAAACCGTGGCTCCATTGAAGGAGGATGTCCATTTCGTTGCCTCGCTTTCAGTGTCTCGTTTCCACGGTTGAGAAACCGTGGCTCCATTGAAGGGAAGTGCAGTGGCCGCTCTGGGCGCTCAGTTTCTTCAGTTTCCACGGTTGAGAAACCGTGGCTCCATTGAAGGGCCTCGACGACGCAAGAATTTACCGACTCCGGCGGCAGTTTCCACGGTTGAGAAACCGTGGCTCCATTGAAGGACCATGTCGCCGACTGAGTACTTCGCCATGAGATTTTGTTTCCACGGTTGAGAAACCGTGGCTCCATTGAAGGGCGTCCATAGTCCCCGCCACGGTGGCCGAGCCGCCGCGTTTCCACGGTTGAGAAACCGTGGCTCCATTGAAGGACGGTCACACATGATGCACAATGCACAGTTTCTACTGGTTTCCACGGTTGAGAAACCGTGGCTCCATTGAAGGCCGTTGTGGTCGCGGCCACATTTCGGGCATGTCACCCGTTTCCACGGTTGAGAAACCGTGGCTCCATTGAAGGTTTGACATCGTGCGCCATCCCCTTTTCATCAGTAGTCGGTTTCCACGGTTGAGAAACCGTGGCTCCATTGAAGGCAAGCCTGACGAGCGACGGCAGCATCGTCGAACCACAAGTTTCCACGGTTGAGAAACCGTGGCTCCATTGAAGGAATATGACGTATGAGGCCACGATGGGGGCACCCCTAGTTTCCACGGTTGAGAAACCGTGGCTCCATTGGAGGGGGCTTGTCCGAACATCCTGCGCAACGTTTCCTTAGACACCGCGACGCGCTGATCGGCCATTGCCTCGATAGGAGTGCTTACCGAGGCATGTAAACACATCATGGCTTCAGGCGAAATACGGCACCAAAGTCAGCGAGTTTGGGCGCCTACAGATAAGATCCAAAATAGGCGTTCTCGGGATAGCCCCGCTCCTCCCAGAACCCCGGTATTTCCTCATTGGAGACTTTAATCCCAACCAGCCATTTCACCGACTTATATCCATACATGTGAGGAACCACGAGCCTAACGGGATACCCTTGCGCCACCGGAAGCGGCTGATGGTCAATACTGTCCACCATCATTGGATGATAGTGGCGAATTTACTCCGCATTCAGAGTGTCGGTGTAGACTCCGTCACCCGAGTAGAAGATAACCCAGGGATGCGTTGCCGGATTCCATCCGCGCGACGTCAAAAACTGCTCCAAATCCACCCCGGAAAACTCGACGTGGGGGACTACCCAGCCGGTCACGCAGCGAAAGTTGATGGTAATGATTGTCCGAGGCAGGGCAGCATAGTCCGCCCATAACAGATCAGCCCCCAGCCCGTGCATGGAAAGTTGCCATTGATCCCGGGAAATATGGGGAAATCCGTTGACTACGGTGTAGGGGACAAAGCCGGGGAGAGCATCGCTGGTGCGCCCTTTCCCCGCCATTCGACCGCTCAACATTTTCATCAAGGTCGGCATCCCCCCAACCACCGGAACAGTCACCACCGCGGCCACCATCCAACGCAGCGCGCGGCGCCGGGAGAGATGCCACTCACCCGATGGCTTTTTCCAAATGGGCAGCCGGGTCAATAGATGCCACACCGCCCACACGACCAGGGCGGCTGACGACAAACCATGTAATATCGTAGCCAAGGAACGCGTGGGCGAGGGACCGGCCAAGAGCCCAAGGCCGCTCACGAGCACCATTAGCAGAATAAAGTAGCCCCAGCGGGCATAGCCCGGGCCAAATCGCCGGCCGTCCCTTGGGAGCCAGGGAAAGAAGGCCCGGGACCAGCCCATAATGGCCACTCCATATAAGATTCCACCTACGGTGTGGACCCACTGCACTTCCAGGAAGAACGGCCCGACCGCTCGCCGCCAGTTGCTCAAAAACAGGGCAAAGCCGGTTAGGACCAAAAGTCCTAAGACCATGACATGGCGCCAATGCTTCTTGCGGAAGGTCACGACCGCCACGCGCTTTCCGGGTCAAACCAGGGCGCGCCTGCTTCCGCTTCCTCTTCAGCCAGATCTTCCAGCAGCGCATGATACAGGGCGTCTGTGCCGTCTAACCGAACGCCCGTCCCAACAGATCGCCGCCGATGACCCCGATCACTACTGCTGCGGCGGTGACCAGCAGGAACTGAGTCCCGCTTCTCCACCATAACGATTTCGCCACCTTCGCCTTCAAGACCCCCAGGCCGAATGCCACCACAATTGCGGATATAATCGCCCAAATCTCCGCCAACTGTGCGTTAGGTATTAACAGGTAGGGTAAGATGGGGGGAATTGACCCCGCAATAACAGCCAGCGCCATGACAACAGATGACGTCCACGGATTGTCGAGCGAATCTAAAAGAATGCCTAATTCTTCCTTCATCATAAAGTCCACCCAGCGGTCCGGATCTGCGGTAATGCGGGCCGTCAGCGTCTTGGTCTCGTCTGAGTTGAAGCCCTGGCGGCGAAAAATTTGTTCGACCTCGGCCCGCTCCTCATGCGGGATCTCGGCCACTTCCCGGTACTCACGCCCGCGCTCGGCCAAAAAGTACTCATTCTGTGCGACCGTCGAGAGATACTGCCCCAGCCCCATCGACACCGCTGCCGCAATCACCGCCGCCAGTCCGGAAATGATAATCTGATGCGAAGACATGCGGGACGAGGTTACACCCACAATAATGCCGGTGATTGAGACCAGTCCGTCGTTGACGCCAAACACGACTTCCCGGATGGACCGCGCCCGGGGGGTGTGCACCTTGTCTTCCGCGTGGGTTAACCTATTTTCGGCCATCGGCCTCATCACCTCGTCGGTATGGAAAGGGGGGCTAGCCGCTGGCCCGTACGGCGCCCGTCAATGCCTCCAAGTCCACCTCGCGGTATTCGAACCCAAATGTGCGAGCCAACTCCCGTTCCACAACCGGAGTCACCTCGCCGAGATTGACCGGTCGGCCGAGCATCCGTGCCATGGAGGTTACCCCTTTGTCACTAATCCCGCATGGCACAATTCCGGCAAAATGCTCCAAGCGCGGATTAACGTTTAAGGCAAATCCGTGCTGGGTAATCCAGTGGCTGGCCTTGACTCCAATCGCCGCTACTTTTTCCTGGTCAATCCACACGCCGGTATGTGGCGGCTTGCGCACCGCATCGATGCCAAAATACTGTAGAGCGGCGATGATGGACTCCTCCAGGCGACGCAGATACCGGTGTAAGTCCCGGCCGTGGCGCGTCAAATCAATGATGGGGTACCCTACCAATTGGCCGGGTCCGTGATAAGTAATATCCCCACCACGGTCCACCATGTAGAGCTCGATCCCCTCCGCCCGGCGCCTTTCATCGTCCCACAACAGGTTTTGCAGTGAGTCGTGGGCCGAACGGCCCACGGTGTAGACGGGCGGGTGCTCCACCAAAAGCATCGTATCAGGCAAAGCCCCGCTTTTCACTCCGGCTCCCACCTGGCGCTGAAGATCCCATGCTTCTTGGTAAGGCATGTGCCCCAGGTGAACCAAATAGGTCTCCACGCCATTACACCTCCTGGGGGATTTGCGACGCCGCGTGATAGGAACTTCGTACCAACGGGCCCGATTCCACATGGCGGAATCCCAACTGTAAGGCCTCCATCTGTATTTCACGAAACTCCTCGGGTGTGTAATATTTCTCTACCGGCAGATGCTGCTGATCCGGCCTCAGGTACTGCCCCACGGTGAGGACATCCACCATATTCTCACGCATATCGCACAGCACCCGGTGGATTTCCTCGCGAGTTTCTCCCAAGCCCACCATAATCCCGGACTTCGTCACCATGGTCGGGTCCTGTTGCTTTATCCGGCGTAAAAACTCCATCGTCCGTTCATATCTTGCTTTGGGGCGCACCCACGAGTACATCCGCGGCACCGACTCGGTGTTATGGTTAAAGATGTCGGGACGAGCTTTTACGATGGTCGAGAGCGCCTCCCAGTTTCCCATCAAGTCGGGAGTCAGCACCTCGACACTGCAGCCCGGCACTTCCTTTCGAATCTCTTCGATGCAGCCGGAAAAGATCTGGGCCCCGCCGTCGGGCAAATCATCGCGGGTCACCGATGTAATCACCACGTGTTTTAGTCCCATGTTTTTCACCGATTGCGCCACTCGCTTAGGCTCCAATAAATCAAGCCCCGTGGGCCGGCCGGTCGTGATGGCGCAAAACCCGCAGTTTCGCGTGCAGACGTCTCCCAGAATGAGGAAGGTGGCGGTACGCGCTTCCCAGCACTCATAGATGTTGGGGCACATCGCCTCCTCACAGACTGTGTGCAGAGTCTGCAAACGCATCAAATCCTTGATTGCGAGATAGTTCTCTCCCGTCTTTAGCCGCACCTTCAGCCACGGCGGCGGCTTGGGTCCGGGTGCAGTACGGGACTTGTGCGCCATTGGCAATGGCTCCATCATCTCGGTCTCCTTTCCGCACGCTATCTTAGTAGATCGAGGTATCCGGTCCAATGCTTTCCAGGTTCTTCTTAATCACCTGAAGGAACTGGCCTGCCTCGGCGCCATCGACGACCCGGTGGTCAAACGACAGGCAGAGATTCACCATCGCACGAATGGCGATCATATTGCCCACCACCACTGACCGTTTGACAATGGATTCCATCGTGACAATGCCGGCTTCGGGGGCATTGATCACGGGATAGGTCAGCACCGTACCGACGGCTCCCGTGTTGTCTACCGTAAAGGTGCCGTCTGCCAAGTCCTCCATGGTCAAACGCCCGCTGCGAGCCCGCTTGACCAAATCCTGGGTAGCTTTGGCCAAACCCACAATATTCTTTTGGTCGGCGTCTTTCACCACGGGTACAATCAGCCCGCGGTCGGTGGCGGCCGCCATGCCGATATTGATGCGCTTTTTGTAGACAATGCTGTCGTTGTTCCATTGCGCATTCATCTGCGGCACTTGCCGCAAGCCTTCGACGACGGCTCGCATCATAAAGGGCAGGTAGGTGAGCGAAATGCCTTCGCGGGCCTTGAACTCCTCTTTGAGGCGGTCCCGAAGCTCGGTGAGACCGGTCACATCCACTTCCACCATGAGCCAGGCATGCGGCACCGTCTGCTTGGAGCGCTCCATCCGCTCGGCAATCACCTTACGGACCGAAGACAAGGGCTCCACGGTGTCGCCCTCTTCGATAACGGCCGGGGCCGATTCCATCGCTACCACTTCTCGCGGTGCGCCGGGCCCCTGAGCCGCAGGCTGCGCTTGAGCTGGTTTCTGTTCGGCCGCTTGTAAAATGTCCTGTCGCGTAACCCGGCCGCCGGCGCCGGTTCCGGAAACCTGACCGGGATCAATCCCATGCTCTTCCGCCAGGCGGCGCACTGCCGGCGAATAGCGTCCCCGGCCAGACACGGCAGTCCCGGCAGTGGGTTGGGCGGGCTCTTGCGGCGGTGGTGCCTGGGGGTGGGCCGGCTCGGGAGCCGGTGTGCTCTCTGGTGTGGCGCCGGCACCCGGTGTTGTTTCCTGGGCACCGCCGGATCCCTCGCCCGCCACTTCGATTTCGCAGATAGGGGTGCCAATGGCCACCGTGGCGCCGCTATCGACTAAAATCTTGGACAGCTTGCCGCCAACCGGGGACGGCACCTCGGCATTCACTTTATCGGTGGCGACTTCCAAAAGCGACTCATACTTTTCCACCTCGTCGCCGACTTTCTTCAGCCACTCGCTTATGGTCCCTTCGGTGACAGACTCACCGAGTTGGGGCATCGTGACGACCTCTGTTGCCATTCTCTCTTCTCCTCGCTTCCCGTCTCGCTAAAACTTCGCCAATTCCCGCGCCTTATCGCGGATCTTGTCCGGCGTCACCATAAAGGCATGCTCGAGAGGAGCGCTGTAGGGCATAGCTGGAACGTCGGGGCCCGCCAACCGGACAATGGGAGCATCCAAATAGAAGAGCGCATGCTCCGAAATAAGGGCGCTGATCTCGCCGCCGATGCCGCCAGTCAGATTGTCTTCGTGCACAATTAACACTTTGCCGGTCTTCTTGGCGGTTTCCAAGATGGCTTCGACATCTAAGGGCCGGACGGTGCGAAGATCGAGAACTTCTGCCGAGATGCCCTCTTTCTCCAACTCCTCCGCCGCCCTCAGGGAATAGCTAACCATCAGGCCATAAGTAATGATGGAGATATCCTTGCCTTCCCGCTTTAAGTCAGCCTGGCCGATTGGGATTAAATACCGATCCTCCGGCACCTCCCCCTTAAGCGAACGATACGCGGCCTTATGCTCAAAGTAGAGAACGGGATCCTCGTCCTGAATAGCCGATGCCAACAACCCCTTGGCATCGTATGGAGTCCCCGGCACGACAACCTTCAAGCCCGGGACATGAGCGAAAAATGCTTCGACGCTCTGAGAATGATATAGCGCGCCGTGCACGCCACCCCCGAACGGCGCACGGATCACCAAGGGCACGTTGAAGGTGTTGTTGGAACGATAGCGAATACGTGCCGCTTCTTGCACAATTTGGTTCACGGCCGGGAAAATAAAGTCCGCAAATTGTATTTCCGGGACCGGTCTGAGGCCGTTGATGGCCGCCCCAATTGCCGTCCCCACGATGGCCGCCTCGGCTAGCGGGGAGTCAATTACTCGGTCCTCGCCAAACTCTTTTTGCAAACCTTCGGTCACCCGGAACACGCCCCCGCGTACGCCGACGTCCTCACCGTAAATAATAATCCGGGAGTCTCGCCTCAATTCCTGGCGCAACGTTTCGCGAATGGCTTCCAAATAGCTCAATACCGCCATAGTCGTACGTCCGGCCCGTCGCTTCCTGCCGGACTTTGCCCTCCTTATCCGGTTTGGTTTCGCTCCGCTGTGTACGCAAGCGCTCTACCCGTAGACGTGATCCGCCAGTGTCGAAGGGTCCGGCAATGCCGCTTTTTCCGCATAATCCGTCGCATCATTAACAGCGTCCTTGATTTTCTGCTGCATCTCTTTGAGCTTCTCGTCAGTCAAGATCCCTTGCTCCCTGAGATAGGCTTCAAACAAGGTCAGCGGATCGCGTTTTTTCGCCTCGGCCACTTCTTCGCGTGAGCGATAGGCCCGGTCGTCATCGTCGCTCGAGTGCGGCACGAAGCGATAGGTCTTGGCTTCAATCAGGGTGGGCCCGTCACCGCGCCGCGCCCGATCAGCGGCCTCTTTGACTACTTCGTACACCTTGATGGGATCATTGCCATCAACGATCACGCCCGGCATTCCGTACCCCGCCGCGCGGGCCGCAACATCCTGAACCGCCATCTGCTTGCGTGACGGTACGGAAATGGCGTAACCGTTGTTCTCATTGAAGAAAATCACCGGTAGCTTATGAACCGCCGCAAAGTTGAGGGCCTCGTGAAACTCTCCTTGGCTGGTCGATCCTTCCCCGAAGTATGCAACCGATACACGGCCGTCTTTCAGCACCTTAGAGGCGAGCGCCAATCCGGCGGCATGCACGTCTTGGGTCGCCACCACCGAGCCTCCGGTTAAAATATGACGAGCCGCGTGACCCCAGTGTGCCGGCATCTGCCGCCCGCCCGAATTGGGGTCGTCCGCGCGACCCAACAGATGCAACATCACCTCGCGCGGGGTCATGCCGTAAGCCAACACCAGCGCTAAATCGCGGTAATAAGGGCAGATCCAGTCTTCGCCTCGATTTAACGCAAACGCGGAACCCACCTGCGCCGCTTCATGGCCGTTAGACGTATATACAACCGGAGCGCGGCCTTGACGGTTCAAAATCCACATCCGGTCATCCACTGCCCGAGCCAAGGCCATGTAATAATACATGTCCAACATCAGCTCCGGGGTTAATCCGTTATCAGACACCCTGACCCTCTCCTTTCTGAGGTTCAAATCGCTTATGCTGGGGAGGAGCCGTACACATGGTCGTAGAGGCTCGCTACCGCTGGTAGTTCGGCGGCCTCGGCGTACTCCGTTGCATCATCAACTTCATGCCTCACACGCTTCATCAGCGTCTCGTCTCTCTCTTTGTCCCACATTTTCTCCTGCTCCATCCACTCGCGAAAACGAATAATTGGGTCATCGCGCATTTCCGCTTCCAACTTTTCCCGCGCACGGTAAGACCGATCATCGTCATCGCTGGAGTGGGCGGTAAAGCGATGGGTCTTAGCCTCAATCAGGGTCGGCCCGTCACCGGCCAACGCCCGGACCCGCGCCTCTACCATTACCTGGTATACTTCTAACGGATCCGATCCTTTGACCACGACTCCCGGAATGCCATATCCCTGGGCCCGCGCCGCCACGTCGTGGATGGCCATCTCGCGTTCCTGGGGCACTGATATGGCATACCCGTTGTTCTCGACCAAAATAATCGCTGGGACGCGGTGAACCGCCCCAAAGTTTAGGGCTTCATGGAACTCACCCTGGTTGGTTGAGCCCTCGCCCAAAGAAGTCAGGACCGCGCCCGTTTCCCCTTTGAGCTTCATCGCCCAGGCCAGTCCCACCGCGTGTGCCAGCTGTGTCGCAACCGGGGACGAGCCGGTCAAAATGCGCTTGGCACGGTGACCAAAATGGGCCGGCATTTGCCGCCCGCCGGAACTGGGATCGGCGGCGCGGCCCAACTGGCCGAGCATCACTTCGCGCGGCGTCATGCCAAAGGCCATCACCATCGCCATGTCCCGGTAATACGGGGCCAGCCAATCCGTCTCGGGGTTCATCGCCATGGCTGCCCCCACCTGTACGCCTTCCTGGCCTTGGCCGGAGATCACAAACGCCGTTTTTCCCTGGCGGTTGAGAATCCAGATTCGGCGGTCAAGCTCCCGGCTAAGCACCATGTAATAATACATGGTCTGCATACGTTCTGCATCAAGGGCGGGAGCATATGACGGCTTTTTGCGCGGCATGAGGCGACCTCCTCACATTGCTCAAATGTGAATCGCGTGCCCATCCACTGCCAGGGCAGCCTCATGCAGCACCTCCGACACGGTTGGATGCGCGTGCACGCTTTCGCCAACTTCCCAGGCGGTAGCCTCTAAAAACTTGGCCAATGCCATTTCGTTGATATAGTCCGACGCGTGCGGACCAACAATGTGAGCCCCTATCAGCGCGTCGGTCTTCTTGTCGGCCACCAGCTTCACCATCCCTTCCGCCTCGCCTAAGATGAGCGACTTGCCATTGGCACGGAACGGGAATGTTCCAATCTTGACCTCGAGACCTTTTTTCTGGGCCTCCTCGGCGGTTAGCCCGACCGATGCCACCTCGGGCCGTGAATAGGTCACGCGCGGAACCCGGGTGGCATCCAACAGCTCCGGATTTTGGCCCGCGATAGTCTCGACCGCAATCATGCCTTCGTGCGCCGCGACGTGCGCCAGCAGATAGCCGCCGATGACATCCCCAATGGCATAGAAGTGCGGCACATTGGTGCGGTAGTGGTCATCGACGGTAATAAACCCGCGTTCCACCTTGACACCGACTTTATCTAGGCCAATGTCTTCGGTAATGGCCTTACGGCCGACAGCAACCAAGAGCACCTCACCGCTGACCGACTCCTCTTTACCATCCGGCATCGTCACTTTGGCCGTGACGCCCTTGGAGTTCTTCTTAACGCTCTTGAGGTCAAATGTGGTGCCCGCCATGACTTTAATTCCGCGTTTGGATAACATCTTGGCGAGCGCTTGAGCAACTTCTTCATCGTCCTGGGGAAGAATGTGATTAAGCATTTCAATTAGCGTGACCTCGGCCCCAAAATCATTATACATAGAAGCAAACTCGACTCCGATGGCGCCGCCACCTAAGATCACAATCGATTTCGGCACCTCTGTCTTCTCCAGCACGTGGTCCGAGCTCAAAATCTGCTGACCGTCAAAGGGTAGATCGGCGAACTCCCGGGGAACAGACCCGGTGGCAATCACCACATCTTTCGCCGTCAGCGTGGTCTTCTCGCCAGCCTGTGCGGTTACCTCCACATGAGCTGCATCCACCATGCGTCCCCATCCTGCCACCACGGTTACCTTGTTTTTCTTCAGCAGGAACTCAACGCCCTTCCAAAGCTGCGTGACCACCTTGTCCTTTTTTTGCATGGCCTTGGGGTAGTCCAAACCTACGTTTTCGGCGGTAAGGCCAAATTCTTCCCGGTGTTGAAACGTATGAAGCAGTTCCGCGGTATGGAGCAGCGCCTTGGTTGGAATGCAGCCGCGATGCAGGCAAGTGCCGCCAACACGTCCGGAGTCGACCAGTGCCGTTTTTAGTCCGAGCTGCGCTGCGCGAATGGCCGCGACGTAACCTCCGGTGCCGCCCCCTAAAATGATGACATCAAAACTGGTCTCCGCCATTACTTATCCTCCCTCGTATTCCAATCCCCTGCCGGAGCTTGTCCCCGGACCGCCCGAATCCAGAAGCCAAACGGGGGCGCCAGAGCTAGTCCCAAGCCGCCCCCAAGAGGGGGCCGCCTGTCGGGGAAACCGAGGCTGCATGCAGTCTTGCCCGTAAAGCAAGACGTGAGCGCAGCTCAGGGCGTCTTACGTCAATATGTAACCAGGCCAAAAATATTGCCGCCAGGGTCGTCGCACGCCAAAATGGCCGCGGCGGGATCCCCCTTAATGCTTCGCCTTGACACACCAACGGGTGGAGTCGTTGTACCAGGCCTACCCTGCTCGCCTCTCATGCCATATGGCAGGCTGCCTGTTTTGACCACCCTTCAGACTACCTAGAGCCTAACGCTTTCAGGGCTTGCTCGCAAGTTAGGAAAAGTCACCGGGAACGGAGAAAGGAAGACGCTCGTGTTTGTCGAATAATTCCATCACTCGGACCCGTGGGAGGGAACCAATCTGCGTGTGGCAGCGGCCAATCCGCACAGGTTGACAGTTTCAGAAAATTTAGCGTTAAGCTTCTTCTGGTTTACCTCCAATATGCAGTGGACTGCGCTGATCATCATTGTGGTGCCCGAAGTGGTGCTGGGCATGGTGGGAGCATCTCGATCGGGTAGCGACATGTCGTGGCTGACCGCTTCGGGTGCGCTGTTGGCCTCGGTGATTCAGCCCGTTATCGGCGCCCTGTCTGATCGCAGTCTTCACCCATCGGGGCGCCGCCGCCCCTATATGGTGGTGGGTGTGCTGGGAACCATGGCGGCCCTGGTGGCGATGGGGCTGGCTCCCGGTTTTGCTCTCTTCCTGCTTTTCTACCTGTTTTTGCAGGTGTTCGCTAATTTGGCCTCGGCCCCCTATCAGGCATTAATCCCCGATGTGGTGCTCTTTGAACAACGGGGGGTGGCTTCTGGCTACATGGGCCTCATGAGCCAGGCCGCCATCATCGGCGGCGTGCTACTGCCCACGTTTTTTTCAGTGCGGCTGACGTTTGACGTGCTGGCGGCGCTACAGTTGTTAGGACTCATCGTTACACTGGTCGGCGTTCCTGAGGTTCCGTTGACCGACCATTCCCCATCCTGGCATTTTAGGGCGTTTCTCAAGGCATTTTGGATCCCGCCCCGTCAACACGCCGACTGGTGGTGGGTGTTTCTCACCCGGCTCTTGGTTATGCTGGGCTTCTCGACGCTGGAATACTACCTCTATTATTACCTGCATTTCGTTCAGCATCTGAAGAACCCCAACCCCATGCTGGACCAGGCACTTATTGCCGTTACCCTGGCGTCTTTACTGTCGGTCTTGACTGCTGGCTGGCTATCGGACCGCTTTCAGCGTCGCAAAATCATGGTTAGTCTGGGCGGCCTGGTAATGGGAGCGGCGGCGCTCGGTTTCGTGTTCACGAAAAGCCTGACTATGGTGACGATATTTGCGCTCATGTTTGGTCTCGGCTACGGCACGTACCTCTCCACCGACTGGGCGTTGGCGGTGGACGTGCTGCCGCCCACCAACAACGCCGCCAAAGACATGGGGCTTTGGTCGATTTCTCAAACGGTGGCACAGACCGCCGCGACGGCCCTGGCCGGGGTGTTTCTGACCTTTGCCGTGGTGCGTTGGGGCAATGCGCTGGCCTACCGCGGCCTGTTTGTTATGACCTTCGCATATTTTCTGTTGGGATCGGTACTGGTCACACGCGTGCGTAAAGTGCGCTGAGGTTTAGACGTCCTCCGACCCCGGGTTTTTCCGTGTCCAGCGATTGGCATCACGGGTTTCATACTTCACCATCACCTGACCAAAAATCGCTTCCAAATCTAGCCCCAAACTATTTGCAAGTGATACCAGCACAAACAGCATGTCTCCAATTTCCATCGCCAGCGATCCGTCCGGCTCAGTGGCCTTTTTGCGCTTGGGCCCATACTCGTGATTCACTTCGCGGGCAAGCTCGCCGAGTTCTTCCGCTAAACGCAAAATCATCACGTTCGGGGGGAAATATCCCTCCTCGAACTGGCTAATCCAGCCATCGACCTGACCCTGCATTTCTTGGATGGTCATCGGGGCTCCCCAGTCGTAAACCAGCGCGGAAATGCACGGTAATACTCGCGCGGCACTTGCACCCGCCCCTCAAAGTGAAGCGCTGCTGAGTTGGCCCAATACGGATCTTTGAGCATCCCCCGGGCAATGGCTACCATGTCCACCGCGTCGCGACCCAGGTAGGAAGCGGCCACATCAAAAGACTCCAAGCGACCCACGGCGACGACTGGGACATCCAAAGCCTTTTTCAGGGTAGCCGCGTAATGGGCCTGATATCCGGGGAATTCCTGCACCCGAACTGTGGCGTTGCCGCCGGTCGACACGTCAAACATGTCGACACCATGCTCGCGGTATACGCGAGCCATCTCAATCAGCTGCTCAAACTGGTAACCCTGGTCCGTATACTCGATGGCAGACAAGCGCATCAAGAGCGGCATTCCCGAGGGCATAACCGATTTCACCGCTTCAATGACCTCGACACCAAATCGGGTAGGTTCACCATATTCATCGTCACGCCGGTTGGATAAAGGCGACATGAACTGATGAATCAGATACCCGTGGGCACCATGTAGTTCCAACGTGTCGACGCCGGCGTCGACAGCACGGCGGGCACCTTGCCGGAACGCTTCCACCAGCCGCGCGATCTCATCGCGCGTCAGCGCATGGGGCACCCGGTACTTGTCCGAAAAGGCGATAGCAGAAGGGGCCTCGGGCTTGAGCTCGGGCGACTCCGCCTTTCGGCCCGCGTGCGCAATTTGAATGCCGACCTTGGCGCCGTACTGGTGCACTTGGTCGATAATGCGGCGGAACGCGGGAATGTGCCGGTCGTCCCAAATGCCGAGGTCATACACGGTAATGCGTCCATCCGGAACAACGTCGGTCATTTCCATCATAATCAGCCCGGTGCCACCGACTGCGCGCGACACGTAATGCACATTGTGCCAATCATTAGGGGCTCCGTCTTGTTCCCATACCGAATACTGGCACATCGGCGACATCATGATACGATTTTTCACGCTTAAGTTCTTCACTTGAAATGGGTCGAATAGTCCTGCCACTTCCTTCACCTCGTCTGCCCGTTATTTATGATACGGATGGCCCTGGAGGATGGTCCAGGCGCGATATAGCTGTTCGGCCGCAATGACCTGTGCCAGCCCGTGAGGTAAGGTCAACGGCGACAGCGACCACGCCCAATCGGCCCGGGCCCGCACCTTTTCGCCGACACCAAGCGATCCTCCCGTCACTACCACCAAGCGCTTACCCAGCGACCTCCACCCATCCATGCGCTGGGCCAAGGCGTCTGAATCAAGCAGATGGCCCTGGACATCGAGCAGCACTACGAAATCCTGAGCCGCCAGCCGCGTCAAAATGCGTTCTGCTTCACGGTCCAGGGCTCTCTGTTCACTGCCCTTCTTAAAGGGCTCCTCCGCCACCGGATCCCACCGCACGGTAAACCCGGCGCCAAGCCGCTTGAGGTATTCCTCCACCAACCCGGCCATTCGCCGATCACGCGGCCGGCCAACCGTCAGTAGTCGAATCTCCGTCTAATCCCCCCACAATCGCCCTCTTAGGCACAGAGATCGTACCACCTCATTGACGCCTTTTCTAGGCTGCGCTCATCGGCAAGGGCCCGAACTCATATGTACTCAAGAAAATCCGCCCGCCAACGGCGGCGGGCAGCCCCAAGCTTTCTTAGGACGCCTTGGGGCCGGCAGGCTTCACAGGTATTTCCTGTAGTGTCACTAATAGGGACAAGCGCTGATTGCCGCGCAGCACGCCCAGGCGAATGCGGCGGCCGACCGCACTGTGTTCCAGTACTTGCACCACATCCCTGAGCTGCCGCACGGGATGGTCATTGATCGCCGTTAGCAGATCGCCGGGCTTCAGTCCCGCTTTGTCGGCAGGACTCCCGGGAACCACCGAGACCACCATCATGCCCAAGTTGTGATCGGGAACGGGCTGAAGCGCGGCGCCAATCCACGGGCGGCGGACGCGTCCGAAAAGGAGCAGCTGCTTAACAACATAATTCACCGTATCGCTAGGGATGGCAAAGCCGATTCCCACCCTGGTGGTGAAACTCTGGGGAAAATCTGTCATAATGGATAAAAGCCTTATTCGGCGCGGGAAACCGGTAATTCAGGGTGTGCGGAGGTGTTCGCAACGCGGGCACGTTGATGTTGGTGCTGGTCGTAGAAAAATTGTAGCAGATCTTCCGTGAGTTGCTGCAATTGGTCGGTGGTCCACTCGCCAATCCAAGTCACTTTCAGGGCGGCCAATGTGGGTCACACTCCTTCGGATCACCCTATGTGGGTAGTACTGGGTTTCATACGTGCGACAAGAAAGGATGTTCGACATGCGTGTCTTGGGCGTTGCCCGGGTTTCGACCCAGGAGCAAGCACAGGGCGATCGGTTCTCAATCCCCCATCAACGGGAACAAATCACTCAGTATTGCTTACAACGCAGTTGGGAGCTTATGGACGTTGTGGAATATGTGCACTCCGGAGGGTCCAACTATCGGGAATTGCAACAAATCCTCGAGCGCGTGAAACAAGACTATATCCAAGTGATCGTCGTCAATGAATTGGACCGATTGGCCCGCGACATGGTGTCCACCCTGTTGTTTTTGGAGGATCTACAAAAAGTGAGCTGCCGGTTTGCGTCGGTTGCGGACGACATGGACCTCACGACCCCAGACGGGGAACTCAAAATGATGATTCTCTCGGTGTTTGCCCATTACTTTCGCAAGCAGCTTGCACGAAAGGTAAAGGGGGGATTGACGGAGAGGGCTCGGCAGGGAAAACATCATGGGGGACGGCCACCGTATGGATTTGTGTTTGAGGGCGACCACTTGGCGCCTCACCCCGAGCAGGCGCTGGTCGTTCAGCAAATTTATCACTGGTATGTTCATGAGGGTCTCGGTGGGCGCGCTATCGCTCAGCGTCTCAACCAGACCGGGGTGCCGACTCAAACCGGTCGTGGGACATGGGCTACGCCCGAGATCCTGCGGCTGATCCGTCGTCCAGCGAACGTGGGCGATCTGCGGCACGGTGAGCTGGAGTTTACTACCGAACGGACCGGTGTCACCCATAAGCGTCACCGAGACGACCCCTTGATCGTGCGCGACGCTCATCCCGCTATCGTCGATCGGAACACATGGGACGCCGCCCAGCGGCTACTCAACGAACGGGGACAGCGCAGCGGCCGGCAGGGAGATAGCCCCTATTTGCTGAGCGGGCTCGTGTATTGCGGACTGTGTGGGCGAACGATGGTGCCGGTCAAGGCGCGTAATCGCCGGCGATATGTCTGCCGTGGCTATCAAATGAGTGGGCTCTGTAGCGCCACCCATGCGCAACCAGTCGATGTCGTCGAAAAAGTGGTCGTTGACGAATGGCTGCGACGCCTTGCGGCGCCGACTCCGGAAATGGTTCGGGCATGGGTTGAACGGACTCAGAATCGGAATCGGCAGCAATCGGACCGGTTACGCCAGGTATCCCAGTTGCAACGACGCCTAGCCGATTTTCCCGCCATGCACCGGCGTGCGGAAGACGCCTTGCTGTCCGGTGTATTCGATATCGGTCAATATAAAGCTGCCATAGACCGTCTCACCGGAGAGCAACAACGCCTAGAGCAAACTTTGGCCGACGTCACGAGCCAAACCGCCCTGGTTCCGAGTGCCGTCGAAGTGGATCAGTTGTTACACGAAATGTCTTCTGCGGGAGAGCAATTTCAAGTCGCTGGCTCCGTCCATAAGCGTCGGGAATTGATTCGGCGATACATTACGCGCATTGAAATGTGGCCCGGTGAAATCAAAATAATCTCCGGACTGACAGACTTAAATGCTGCGAAATGACTGTCCCTTGCCCTTCCGCCTAAAGGGCCGGATAGCGATTTAATTTAGACAAAAATTTCTGATAAAAAGGTTAGAAGACCTTACGCCAACAAGCGCATGATCGATGAGGTGCCAGAGGCCGCACTCCCGTCTATCGAAGAGGCATTAGCCCGCTGGACGCCCCGCCGTGCTGCGGCCGGCGAGCGCCTCATTGAACTACTTAAAGCTGGATACGACTTAGGTCTCAATGGTCGGCGCCTATACGAAAAGCGGGACGATCTCTATGATCGTTGAGTTCGTCGATATCAACGGGTGGGTCTACGCGACGGATCGGAGTGATCCGCGTCATGAGACGGCACTAGAATTGTCCACTCGTCTCACCCGGAACGGGAATGGTGCTCTGAGCATCCAACTGAACCACTCCCCACGGCTAAAGTCTGGGGGTTCTAAAAGCCTATACCTTCACGCTCTCATCGGCTCTCACTCCTCGGAAACGCAATGAGCGATGAAGATGTCAACCGATTGAAGGAGGTTTTGAAAATGACCGACCCTGTGAAGGCAATGGCTGCTCAAAGCAAGGCGCGGGAGATTGCGCTGAACCTGCTTATGAAAGGCATGGATATCGACGAAGTTGTCGAAGTCACGAATTTGGCGCGTGTACAGGTTGAGGAACTTCGTAAACAGGTGTATTAAGCTGACAGCGAACAGGACTTCGTGATCAGAGTTACCCTGTCACGAGGGATTCAAACAGATTAATGACCGTTATGGTCATACCACCGGGGATGCCATACTGCGAATCTTTGGGCAATACCTTTGCCAGCAAGCCCGTGCTGGGGACATCGTGGGACGGCTAGGAGAAGAATTTGGGTGGCTACTGCCTGAAGCGACCGTTGCCGAAGCACGGGCCGCTATGGAGCGTTTCTTAACGCAGGTGCGCTCGGTACACCCCTCGAAGAAGAAATTCCCGCAGTGACCTTTTCCGGCGGCGTAGCGGGGTTGACAGGTCGGGAAACCCATCCCCTGAGCGCCTGGGAACTCGCAGAGGCAGCGGATCGCGGCCTGTATCGAGTCAAGGCGATGGGAAAGGCACAGATTGTCATGGCATCCTCGCCCTCAACGTAAGCGAGACCGGCAATTCCCACCACCTGACACTCTCTTTGTGATCACAAAAGGTTCCACGCCCGATGGGGCGCCAGCCTCTTCGGGGCGAACCATATTAGACGTCGGAACCTGACCTGCGTTGGGCTTCGAGTCGCATGACACGGCTGTCGATCCCGAGGATTTTCGCCTCCACCTCGTCATGGAACCGGTCTAGTTTTTCGTTAACGGTCGTCACGCCTTCGGCTACCAATTGGATCTGATGGTGAAGATCTTCCACGAGGATGCGCGTCTCCCGATTCAGCTGCTCCGCGTGCTGGCGCGACTCCACGATTTGCTGGGTTAAATCCTGACGCATCCCATCCAAATAGGCTTTCAATTCGGGATCCGTGTGACTCCCCCCTCATCGCTCTGGTCGATTCGCTCCTACATGGAGAACCATTCGCCATCCGATTCACCGATTCCTGTCTATTCTGGGAAAATTCGTCCCCGTCAGTGTACCGCCCAACGAGTTCCTTAATCGGTACACCTGGGCGCAAAAGAATAGGGGGCCCAAACCCGCACGGGGCCTCATCGGCTAGCGGCGGAAATGGACCCCCGTTTTTCGGTACACCCAGTGGGGACATGTCATCACGAGGATTGGGGTTGGTCGGCAGTTTGGACGAATCGCTGAAGGGTACTCAGGGCCACGCCGGCTTGTTGGGCCGCCTGTCGCCAGGACACACTGCCCGATTGCAACAAAGGCAGCACGCGGGCTATGTGGGCCTATTCTTGGGAGTCGAATTTTGTCGAGCGATTGAGTGTCGGGTTTAGAAGGAGTTTGCCACTTTTGGGATGAAGGCTATTTGCAATCTACGGTTGGACGGTCTTCTGCTTGATCTCGACGGAGTTGGCTCGTTTTGTGCAAAACGTGGTGGATTGGGCCTTCGGAATCATCCTCTGTATTGTGCAAAATACGGTTGAACGACTGCCCGGGGTTTGAGGGTCCTTCATGCACATACGGGCCGGTTAGCGACCTAGCATAATTTGTAGGCTAAGCATCCAGCGCCGAGACCTCCTTACGGAGATGGGTTTCCGGATGCTCGCCCCCGAACCGTACGTACACCTCTCGATGTCTACGGCTCTCCATTTACTCATCAGCTACGCCAAGGGAATCCCCACATAGCAGGATTCCCACATCACGAAATTGGTGTGGTAGCTGTTTCAAGACGACTTGGGGATTTCTCACGATGCCTCACGCATCCTTCCTTCGGTGTCTTAGAGAGTAAACTGTCCCCCTTCGCCGTGTGGTCGGCTTTCCCGACCGCGGACTACTACGGGACTCCGTGACCCTGCCGGATATTCAGCGCCGTTGCGCATAGCCGACCGACGGTCAGCGTTCCGGT
Organism: Bacillota bacterium; assembly: GCA_021820965.1. Lineage (GTDB taxonomy): Bacteria > Bacillota > Sulfobacillia > Sulfobacillales > Sulfobacillaceae > Sulfobacillus_B. The sequence goes on from JAKACZ010000004.1 coordinate 162,564, forward strand.
TTAGGTCATCCTTGGTTAGACGGGTGTGAACCAGCATGGACAATTGTCGGATACGACGTTGGCGATTTTCCGCGGATGGCGGCTGGGCGGATGTGCGATATGGTGGAGGACGCATAACAGCAACTCTACGCCTCCGCGCACCCATACGGCGTCGGTAACCATCGTTCCGCCGCAGTCAACGATAAAACCCCTCTCGCTGTCGTTCAGGCAGATCAGCCTTTATCCTTATATCGTCCGGGTCATCTGACCCGCAGTCGCCGTCTGATGGTTGACGGACTTGGGCCTTTTCCCGGCATGCTACACTCCCCGTCGGGTTTCCCGTTCGGATAAGCCGGGTGATGATGGGCCATTGTCATATCGGGCCCACTGCCTGGCTACGGCAGATTTCACACTCATCCGCGTGGCCGCATTACGCGGCCACTTCCAAGCGCACTCTGTTATCATTTATCTGGTGCCGTCTATGGGGGTGGCGTCTATTACGGACACCTTCTAGCAGAATGGATGTCTGTTGCTCGACAGGAATCAGCGAATCGCGGACATTCAGGGGGGCGATTCTGCACCAGCCAAACCGATTCGGACTATCAAGCGGCCTTGCGGCAGCGTTCGGCGGTAAGCTGGGAAACGATCTGGGAGAATGGGACGTTGTGATGGAGGATCAGTGCGTCAACAGGGGCTCGATGAGATGAGGTGACGGTTTCGATGAGACGGCCAAGCATGACGATGGCCATGGGTGTCATCATTGGATTCGCTATGGCGCTCCAACCGGCGTGGATGGGCGTCCCCATTTTCGGTGCATCTCGGTTCGACCAGACGACCCTGTGGTGGAAAATTTTCGCCATTGTGTTGTCCTTAGCGCTCGTGGGCTGGAGCGCGTGGCGTCGTGCATCTCGCAGGAATATTCCCCCCTTGTTCACGAGTGCGTGGGTTTCTGGCGCGGCCTTGGTGGGAGGCATCATCGGATCAGTTGTCTATTGGTCATGGTTGCGACACCAGTGGGCGCATGTCAGTCCGACCGTCATTCTTCCCTTACACGGTCCCCTTTTGCATATTGTTGTGTTCTTTGCCGCGCAACATGTGCTGCCAACGGTTGTCCTCACGGGTCTGTGGGTTGGGATCGCCGCGAACACGTCTACTCGATTCGGGCGAAAACTGACATAGGAGGACGCGCAAGAGTTCCAGCGTATCACCCCGCTTCGACACCTTTTGCAGAGGCAACCCGATGGCTTCCGCGACCTGCCGAATATGGTCCATCGCTTGATTGACTTCTTGCCGTCCATCGGCGGCGGGAGGCACTTTATGCGGACGATGGTACGGGAGGCGTTGAAGGACGAGCCGCCCCTCGCATTTTCCCATCGCACGGTCAAGAACCCCTCCGATGAGGTAATTTTGGACGCGCTACGGCCGCTGTGGATCATTCGCGAGGACGACGAGACCGGAGTCTGGTAGCGCTGGGGGGCAATTCCGGACCCGGTCCGCTGCATTTTGGACGCGCTTAGGGTCCCCGTGACCCGGAAATTCGTGTGGGATCCCTCAGGCTAACCACTTCGACTACTGGTCCAAAAAATTCCGGTATTGCCATGAAGTGAGTTGCGGAAGCTGAGTTTCGTTGTCTTGGGCTGGGCGGAATATGCTAGCGGGAGTTTCCTAGTTAGCGTGCCGCAAAAGACGCAATCCCTTGCGGCGCAAGGGATTGCGGGTCGTATTATATAACGGGTTTGGCCATGGGCTCGGGAATCTGGAGGTAATCGAGGATTTGCTGTTGGCGACGCGTGCGGTCGGTGAGCGTGAGACGCACGCCGAGAGGACTGGGCGGGGGGTATT